>NZ_JBNCLZ010000006.1:130685-234191 GCF_049844935.1 Agrococcus sp. DT81.2
CCGCGGCCTGCGGCAGCGACTCGATCAGCGAGGAGGGGCGCGGCCCACGGCAGCTACTCGATCGGCGGGAGGGCGTGGCCGGCCGCCCCTTCCGCTCGTCGAGTAGCTGCCGGCGCAGCCGGCCGCGTATCGAGACGACCTACGCTGAGCTCCAGCCATTCTGATCTCGATACGCGGCCTGCGGCAGCTACTCGATCAGCGGAGAGGGGCGCGGCCTGCGGCAGCTACTCGATCAGCGGGATGCCGCGGCCCGCGGCAGCTACTCGATCAGCGAGGATGAGGACCATGACCGAGCACGTGCGCACCGCCCGCCGCGGCCGGCTCGCGCTCGTCGAGCTGCACCGGCCCGAGGCGCTCAACGCGCTGACGCACGACATGGTGCGCGCCATCGCCGCGGCCCTCGCGGATGCCGAGCCCGACCCATCCGTCGCGACCATCGCGATCGTCGGCACCGGCGACCGCGGCCTGTGCGCCGGCGGCGACGTCGTCGGCCTCCGCACCGATGTGCAGGAGCGCGGCGGCGCGGGCGCCCGCGCGTTCTGGCGCGACGAGTACGCGCTCAACGCCGCGATCGCGCGCGCCCGCACACCCGTCGTCGCGATCCAGCACGGCATCGTGCTCGGCGGCGGCGTCGGGATCTCGGCGCACGCAAGCCACCGCGTCGTCACCGAGTCGACGCGCATCGGCTTCCCCGAGGTGACGATCGGCTTCGTGCCCGACGTCGGCGCGAGCTGGCTGCTCTCGCGCGCCCCCGGTGAGCTCGGCACGCGGGTCGCGCTCACCGGCGAGCACGTCGGCCCCGCCGACGCGATCCTGCTGGGGCTGTCGGATGCGTTCACGCCCGACGCGCGGATCCCCGACCTGCTCGAGGCGCTCACGTCGACCGACGCCGACGAGGCCATCGCCACGGTCGCCGCCGCCCCGCCGGCAGGGCAGCTCGCCACCGTGCGCGAGCTCGTCGACGACGCGTTCGCGGGTGACGACCTCGGCGCGATCCTCGAGCGGCTCGCATCCGCGGGGGAGGAGGGCGCCGTCCTCGCCGCCACGATCGGCCGGCGCTCGCCGACCGCGCTCGCCGTCACGCTCGCGTCGCTCCGCCGCGCCGCGCAGCTGCCGACGCTCGAGCGGGCGCTCGAGCAGGAGTACCGGGTCTCGTCGCACGTGAGCCTCCTGCCCGACTTCGCCGAGGGCATCCGCGCCCAGCTGGTCGACAAGGACCGCAGCCCCAGGTGGCAGCCGGCCACCATCGACCAGGTGAGCAATGCCATGGTGGAGTCCTGCTTCGCACCGGCGCCCGACGGCGACCTCCACCTGCCAGAGGAGACAGCATGACGAACTTCGAGACCATCCGCGTCGAGCGGCGCGACCGCGTCGCCTGGATCCACCTCGACCGGCCCGAGGCGCTCAACGCGCTCAACGAGCGGCTCATGCGCGACGTCGTCGCGGCGGCGGGCGAGCTCGACGCCGATGACGGCGTCGGCGCGATCGTCGTCACCGGCTCCGAGCGCGCGTTCGCGGCCGGCGCCGACATCAAGGAGATGGCGTCGAAGTCGACCGCCGAGATGCGTGCCGACGACCACTTCGGCGAGTGGCTGAAGTTCGCCGCGGTGCGGAAGCCCGTGATCGCGGCGGTCTCTGGCTACGCGCTCGGCGGCGGCCTCGAGCTCGCGCTCATGTGCGACATCATCGTCGCGACCGACTCGGCGAAGTTCGGCTTCCCCGAGGTCGGGCTCGGCGTGATCCCCGGCATCGGCGGCACGCAGCGGCTCGTGCGCGCGATCGGCTACCCCAAGGCGGCGGAGATCATCCTCACCGGCCGCCGCATCGACGCCGAGGAGGCGGAGCGCGCGGGCCTGGTCTCGCGCGTCGTGGAAGCCTCGCGCCTGCTCGACGAGGCGCAGGAGCTCGCAGCCGGGATCGCCGCGAAGCCGCTGCCGGCGCTCGTCGCCGCGAAGGCCGCGATGGATGCCGCGCTCGAGCTGCCGCTCGCCGAGGGCCTCGCGCTCGAGACCGAGCACTTCACGGCGCTGTTCGACACCGAGGACCAGCAGGAGGGCATGGCGGCATTCGCCGAGAAGCGGGAGCCGCGCTTCCGGCACCGCTGACGCGCCGTCGCCGGATCGCTTGCGGGACCCCTTCCACCGATCGGGACCCGGTGCACCGGGTCCCGATCGGTGGACGGGGTCCCGTCGACCGGGTCGGGCTCCAGCGCTCAGCCAGCGCTGCCCGACGGCTCGAACGCGAACTCCGGCGCTGCGTTGCGCCCGGCCGACCCGTGCTGCTCCCCGGTCTCGACGAAGATCCGCAGCCGTGCGAGCAGATCGGCCCAGCCGAAGTCGTACGAGCGGCGCATCCCCGCGACGTCCGCGTCGCCCCACAGCCGCAGCGAGTCCTGCCGCACGCTCACGCGCGCGCCCGAGCGGGCCGGCTCGAGGTCGAACCGCACCTCGCTCTCCCAGCCCGGCCCTATCCCCATCTGCCCGTGCCACGCGTAGACGCGGCGGGGCGCGCAGATCGTCACCGCGCCCCACAGCGCCGACGTGTCAGCGAGGTGCTCGACCACCGCGTCGCCGGCGCGCAGCGGCAGGTCGATCGTGCTCGGGCCGTCGAGCAGCAGGTAGGGCGCGCCCCACCACGCGGTCGTGCGGTCGACGAGCGCATCCCACACGCGATCGGGATGCGCGTTCACCTCGGTCGACTGCACGAGGTGGAAGTCGGTGTCGGCCATGCGCTGCTCCTTGGATGCGATGAGAGGCGAGGCGATCGCGGATGCGGTGCCCTGCCACCGTCGCCGTCCACGTGGCGGTGCGTCAAGCCCCGCGTCGCGCCACGCGGCGCGTCGTGACCGAGGGCACGTCGAAGCGGGCGCGCGGGAGCCGTGCCCTAGAGTCGGATGGCCCCGCACCGCTGCTACCGAGGAGCACCATGGCCGAGTCTCAGATCAAGAAGGGACTCGCTGGCGTCGTCGCCGACACCACCGAGATCTCGAAGGTCAATCCCGACACCAACTCGCTGCTGTACCGGGGCTACCCCGTGCAGGAGCTTGCGGCCACGCAGCCCTTCGAGGCCGTCGCCTACCTCCTCTGGCACGGCGACCTGCCGACCGACGAGCAGCTCGCCGCGTTCCGCGCGAAGGAGCGCTCGCTGCGCGCGCTGCCCGACAACGTGCGGTCGGTGATGGATGTGCTGCCCTCGCACGCGCATCCGATGGACGTCGTGCGCACGGCCGTCAGCATCGTCGGCGCGAACGATCCCAAGGCCGACGACCCATCTGTCGACCTCGACAAGGCGTTCACGCTCTTCGCGGTGCTGCCGTCGATCGTCGCCTACGAGCAGCGGCGCCGGAACGGGCTCGAGCTCGTCGAGCCGCGCGACGACCTCGACTACGCCGCCAACTTCCTCTGGATGTCGTTCGGCGAGGAGGCCCACCCGGTCGTCGTCGAGGCGTTCAACCAGTCGATGGTGCTGTACGCCGAGCACTCGTTCAACGCATCCACCTTCACCGCCCGCGTCGTCACGTCGACGCTCGCCGACCTCTACTCCGCAGTCACGGCCGCGGTCGGCGCGCTCAAGGGCCACCTGCACGGGGGCGCGAACGAGGCCGTGATGGAGGTGTTCGAGGAGGTCGGCGAGCCGTCGAAGGCGGATGCGTGGATGCAGTCCGCGCTCGACGAGAAGCGCAAGATCATGGGCTTCGGGCACCGCGTCTACAAGAACGGCGACTCGCGCGTGCCGACGATGCGCGCCGCCCTCGAGCGGCTCGCGGAGCACTACGGCTCGCCCGAGACGCTCGAGATGTACACGGCGCTCGAGCAGGCGATGGCCGACCGCAAGCCCATCAAGCCCAACCTCGACTTCCCGTCGGGCCCCGCGTACGCGCTCATGGGCTTCGACGTGCCGATCTTCACGCCACTGTTCGTCGCCGCCCGCGTCACGGGCTGGACGGCGCACATCATCGAGCAGCGCGCCAACAACGCGCTCATCCGCCCCCTCTCGGAGTACGTCGGGCCCGACGAGCGCCACGTCGCCGGTGTCGATCCGTCTGCACTGCCCGAGGACACATCCGCCATCGAGGAGACCGCATGACCTCTGTCACCATCCCCACCCTGCAGCTGAACGACGGCCGCACGATCCCGCAGCTCGGCTTCGGCGTCTTCAAGGTCGACCCGGCCGAGACCGAGCGCATCGTGCTCGACGCGTTCGAGGCCGGCTACCGCCACATCGACACGGCGGCGATCTACCGCAACGAGGAGGGCGTGGGGCGTGCGATCGCGAGCTCCGGCATCCCGCGCGACGAGCTGTACGTCACGACGAAGCTCTGGAACGACCGCCGCGGCGCGGCCGACACCCGTGCGGCGCTGGGGGAGAGCCTCGAGAAGCTCGGGCTCGACCACGTCGACCTGTACCTGATCCACTGGCCGACGCCCTCGGCCGGCAGCCCGGTGGAGACGTGGGAGACGCTCGGCGCGCTGCGCGACGAGGGGCTGACCACGTCGATCGGCGTCTCGAACTTCGACGAGCGCTTCCTGCCCGAGATCCTCGAGACGGGCATCGTGCCCGCGATCGACCAGATCGAGCTGCACCCGCAGTTCCAGCAGCGTGCGGCGACGGCGCTCGCGGCCGAGCACGACATCCTCATCGAGGCGTGGGGGCCGCTCGGGCAGGGCAAGGTCGACTACGCGTCGACCGTCATCGGCGAGATCGCCGAGCAGCACGGCATCTCGTGGGCGCAGGCGACGATCGCGTGGCACCTGCAGGCGGGGCGCATCGTCTTCCCGAAGTCGAACCGCCGCGAGCGCATGGAGGAGAACCTGGCAGCGGCCTCGGTGCAGCTGTCGGCCGAGGACATCGCCGCCATCGACGCGCTCGACCAGGGCGCCGCGGGGCGCGTGTCGGCGGACCCCGCAGAGGTGAGCTGACCGCTCGCGCTTCGCGACTCGAGGACTCCTTCACTGAACGGGACCTCTTCCACCAACCGGGACCCGGTGCACCAGGTCCCCTTCGGTGGGAGGGGTCCCGTTCGTGCTCCGCTTCTCTCGGGACGACGGGGATAGTGACGAGTTCTCGCTTTCGTGGGCTGGCAGATGCCATCCTGGGGCATGCTGATCGTCAGGCACGCAACGGCGCTCGCTGCCGCGGCCGTGAGCGTCGCGGTGCTCGCGGCCTGCACATCCACCGCCGCCGACTCATCCGTTTCCGAGGCGACAAGCACGACGCCCCCGCTGTCCGTCGCCGCCTCCACCACGCCAGCGCCCAGTGCCACCGGCATCACCGGGACGGATGTGCCGGAGGGCTACTACGTCGTGGACGAGGGCCGCGCCGCGGTGCTCGGCCGCAGCGGAGAGGGCTGTGAGGGACTGCCGGGCCTGGAGCCGCGCAGCGACGAGTCCGACGAGGGCATCGGCGGCTACTGGTACTCCGAGCTGCGGGACATCGGGCCGATCGACCAGGCGACGGGCGAGGTGACTACCGACGCCGACGGCCGACCGGTCGCATACGTCGCCGCCGAGGGCGACACGATGTACGCCATCGCGCAGCGCTTCTGCATCGACTACCCCGGCTACCTCGGGCAGCTGAACGGCATCCGTCGCGGCGATGGCTCCGCTCACCTGTTCGCGCTGCAGCCGGACCTCTGGGCGGGAGACACGATCAACCTCGACCCGTATGCCATCGCCACCGTCGGCGATCAGAACGGCCAGGTCTTCGAGCACGCGATCGACTACCGCATCCCGGAGCAGCGGCCCTAGTCACACCGGCTGCGGGTCAGCGCAGCAGCGCCGCGATCCGCGGGCCGAGCGCCTCGGCGACCCGCTCCGGGTCGCGGTCGCCGCCCGCCACGAGGAACGAGTGGTCGCCGCCCGCGACCCAGTCGATGCGCGCGTCGGGCAGCTCGCCGACGAGCCGCTCGAGGGCATCGCCCGACTGGAACGGGTCGTTCGTGCCCTGCAGGAAGCGCTGCGGCAGCGGGAGGTCGCGCAGGTGCTCCTCGCGCAGCCGCTCGGGCTTGCCCGGCGGGTGCAGCGGGTAGCCGAGGTAGAGCAGACCGGACGCGGGCATGCCCTCCGCCACGGCGGCCGCCGCCATCCGTCCGCCGAACGACTTGCCGCCCGCCCACGGGACGTGCGGCAGCAGACCGGCCGCCGCATCCATCACCGCGTGCCAGGTCGCGATGGCGCTCGGCGCGCGCTCCGGCTGCCGCTTGCCCGACTGCGCGTTCGGGAAGCTCGCGCGCAGCACCGCGACGCCCTCGCCGAAGAGCCCGCGGGCGGCGCCCTCCATCCACGGATGCGTCGCCGAGCCTCCCGCCCCGTGCAGCAGCACGAGGCTCGCCCACGCGCTCGAGGGAAGGTCGACGATCGCGTCGACGTGCGGCACGGTCGGGTGCTCGATGGGCACGGGCACGACGCGGCGGGAGCTGTCCATGCCCTCGAGCCTCGCACGCGCCTCCCGCTGGTCGAGCCGCTCCGGGCGCGCAGCGCCCTAGCCCCACCCCCGCTGGTCGAGCCGCTCCGGGCGCGCAGCGCCATGAGCGTGTCGAGACCACCGCAGCAGCACTCTCCACAGGCATCCGGTTGGGCCGCACACGCCAGCGCCCAGCCCTGCCACGGTGCCCCCATGGAGCGATCGATCACCGACGATGCCGAGTCCTACGTGCGCAGCCTCCTCGACGAGTGGCTCGTGCCGCTCGCGGGGGAGTGCCTCGCCTGCTTCCTCGACCGGGCGCTCGAGCGCTACGACTGCACCGGCGACCTGCGCCTCGCCCGGCACTACCGCGACCTCGTCGCACCCCGCGCGACCCGGCTCGAGGGGCGGCTCGAGGCGAGCGGCGGCTACTGCGACTGCGAGGTGCTGTGCAATGCGATGCAGCCCGCCTGGCACCTGTGGTCGACGAGCCGCGAGATCGACGTCGACGGGCGCACGATCGTGCTCGAGGCCGAGCCGCCCGACGGAATGCCGCCGTGCGCGGGCGTGCGGCGCGGGTCGACGCAGCCGTGCGTGCACTGGCACCGGATGCGGCGGCCTCGCACGCCGTACTTCTGAGCGCGTCTGCTTGAGGCCGACGGACAGGAGGGCGCTCGTCGCCTCGACGAGCGCCCTCGGCTGTCGCTACGCGCGAGCCGTGCTCGGCGCGAGCGCGTCCTCGACGTAGCGGCCCGGGCGTGCCATGAGCATTGCGCCGATCGCCATCGGGATGAACGTGGCGACGTAGGCCCACAGCGGCAGCTCCCAGCCGCCCGAGGCGGCGAAGAGCCAACCGCCGAGGAGCGGGCCGAGGGTGCCGAAGAGGTAGTCGATGCCCATCGCGAACCCGGCGATGCCCGCCGAACCCTCCGTCGTGCGCGTACGCAGGTTGAACATCGCGATCGCGAGCGAGAACGCGCCGCCGGCCAGGCCAGCGACGAACGCCCACACGACGGCCGGTCCGATCTGCAGGATGAGGCCGACATAGCCGATCGGGCCGGCCGCCGAGAGCGCGATCGCGAGCCACGTGGGGTTCTTCAGACGGTTGGCGAGCAGCGGCACGACCAGGGCGAGCGGCAGCGTCAGGAAGGTGTACACCGAGAACGCGACGGCGGCATCCGCCTGGCTGATGCCCCAGTGCTCGACCAGCAGCGTCGGCAGCCACGCGAGCATCGCGTAGATGTTCAGCGACGCAATCGCGTAGAAGAGCGCGGTGCCCCACGCCACCGGGCTGCGCACCAGCTGCGCGTAGCCGAGCCTCGCCGGCGCGCTGCCGGTCGCGGCGGTGGCGCCGGCGCGACGGCGGCGCGAGACGACGAGCTGGATGGCCCACGGCACGATCGCGATCAGCGAGAGCACGCCCCACGAGGCGAGCGAGGCCTGCCATCCGGCAGCCTCGGCCACCGGCACAGCGGTCATCGCGGGCAGGGTCGCACCCGCCTGCATGAGCAGCGCGAACACGGTGACCATCGTCGCCTGGCGGTCCGGGAAGTACTTCTTCACCAGCGGCGCCCCGACGACGTTGCCGATGCCCATGCCGACGAGCGCGACGACTGTGAAGGCGAAGAACGCCACCGCATCCGCCATGATCGGCCGCAGCAGGGAGCCGGTGGCAGCGAGGACCACGGCGAGCAATGCGGTCGCCTCCGGGCCCGCCTTGCGCATCAGCACCGGAGCTAGGAAGCCTGCTGCGCCGAACGAGAGGGTCGGCAGCATGCCGAGGAACGTGGTCCCGGCGGTGCCGATGTCGAGCGCCGCGCGCACGTCGACGAGCAGCGGTGAGAGGCCCGTGACGGCGTAGCGCAGGCCGAGGCCCAGGAGCACGATGCCGACGACCACTGCGGCCCGCCCCTGCCAGAGACCGCGGCGCGAGGCGCCCGTCCGATCTCCCGGCGCGGCGACCGCGCCGGGAGCCCGCGTCGTCACTGGGCTGCCTTCGCGTCAGCGTCGATCGGGAACATCTGGCCCGAGATCGTGCGCGCGTGCGGACCGGCGAGGAACAGGATGAGCGCGGCGATGTCGTCCGGGTCGATGAACTTCTGGATCGACTGGTTCGCCATCGCGCTGGCGATCTCCTCGTCGACCGTGCGGCCGGAGACGGCGGCGCGACCCTCGAAGACGCGCATGATGCGCGGGCCGTCGACGGCGCCCGGGTGGATGGTGTTCGACGTGATGCCGAACTGACCGAGCTCCATGGCGAGCGTCTTCGCGAAGCCGACGAGGCCCCACTTCGTGGTCGAGTAGGCGACCCGGTTCGGGTAGCCGAAGCGACCGGCCAGCGACGACATCGTCACGATGGACGCGGCGTCGGACTGCTTGAGGAGCGGGATGGCACGCTGCGTCACGTCGAACGTGCCCTGCAGGTTGATGGCCACGACCTGCGCGAACGCGTCGGCGGGGTACTCCTCGACCGGCGCTGTCGGTCCGGCGATGCCCGCGTTGTTCACGAGCAGGTCGAGGCCGCCGAGCTGCTGCTGCACGTCGGCGAACAGGCGGTCGAGGTCTTCCGCGCGGCTCACGTCGGCCCGCGTGGCGGTGATGCGCTCGTCGAGCGCCGTGGCCGCGGCGAGCGCGTCGGCGTCGATGTCGGCGAGATGGACGGATGCACCCTGCGCGGCGAACGCCTTGGCGACGGCGAGCCCGATGCCGCCTGCGCCTGCCGTGATGAGAACTCGCTGGCCCATGATCGGTACCTCTTTCAAAATCGAACGAACTGGACACGGATGACAACCGGTTGCCGGTTGGTCGTATTCCGCGGCCTTCGGAAGACTTCTCGCGGCGGCAGGCGCGGGCAGTCATCGGCCGGCATGCTGGCCGGATCCAGCGTCTGCGAGTAGCGTCCCGCCCATGGAGAGGCCTGTCGAGAACCGGCTTTCGCGCGCCACGAGCGACTACCTGCGGCTGCACGCCGACAACCCGGTGGACTGGCGGGAGTGGGGCGAGGAGGCATTTGCCGAGGCGCGCGAGCGCGGCGTGCCGGTGTTCGCGTCGGTCGGCTACGCCACCTGCCACTGGTGCCACGTGATGGCGCGCGAGTCGTTCGCCGACGCCGAGGTGGGCGCCATGCTGCGCGAGGGCTTCGTGGCGGTGAAGGTCGACCGTGAGGAGCGGCCCGACGTCGACGCCGCCCTCATGGGCGCCGCATCCGCCTTCACCCGCCAGCTCGGCTGGCCGCTCAGCGTCTTCCTCACGCCCGAGGGGCTGCCGTTCTACGCCGGCACCTACTTCCCGCCGACGGCTCGGCAGGGCATGCCGGGCTTCCGCGACGTGCTGGGGGCGATCGGGGCCGCTTGGCGCGAGCAGCCGGATGCGGTGGCCGGCACGGCCGAGCAGGTGCAGCTCGCGCTCAAGGACGCGGCGGCGGGCCCCGGAGGCGATGCGCCGGATGCGGCGGCCGCGCGCGCGGCGCTCGCGGCGGTCGCCAGGGCCGAGGATCCCGAGCACGGCGGCCTCGGCACGGGCCAGAAGTTCCCGCAGGCGCCGCTGCTGCGCGCGCTCGTCGACGTCGACCCGACGGGCGACACGGCAGCGCTCGCGGGCCGCCTGCTCGACGCCGCAGCCGGCGACGACGCGGTGGTCGCCGCCGGCGGCTACTCGCACCTGCGCGGCCGCGACGGCGGCTTCTTCCGCTACGCGACGCAGCGCGACTGGTCGGTGCCGCACTTCGAGCGCATGCTCGTCGACAACGCGCAGCTGCTGCACGTCGCGACGCTGCTGGGCCGCGAGACCGTCGCGCGTGGGCTCGTCGGCTTCCTGGGCGAGGTCCTGCGACTCCCCGGCGGCGCGTTCGCGATCGCGGAGGACGCCGAGTCGACGGTCGACGGGGAGCGCGTCGAGGGCGGCTGGCACCTCGCGCCGCCCGACGCCGGGGTCGAGCGACCGCCGCTCGACCGGCTCGTGGTCACCGCGGCGAACGGCCTCGCGATCGAGGCGCTCGCCGTGCGGGCCCTGCGTGACGGCGACGAGACCGCGCTCGCCCTGGCCCGCGACGCGGCCGAGCACCTGCTCGAGCACCACGCCGCCGACCCCGCGACTCTCGTGCACGCGAGCCTCGACGGCCGCCCCTCGCCCGCCGCGGCGACCGCCACAGACGCCGGCTGCCTCGCGAGCGGCCTGCTCGCGCTCACCGCGGCGACCGGCGAGGCGCGCTGGGCGATCGCCGCCCGCGCGATCCTCGACGCGGCGCCCGACCCGGCGCGCGTCTCGACGCAGGGGCCCGCGCTGCAGCTCGGCCCGGACGCCGACGGCGACGCCCCCTCGGGACAGGCGGCGCTCGCGGGCGCCCTGCACGCGCTCTTCTCGCTCAGCGGTGACGCCGCGCACCTCGACCGCGCCGCGCGCGTGCTCGACGCGCGCCTCGCGCTGCGCAACCCCATCGCCGGCCCGGCGACCCTGCGCGTGGCCGCGCTCATCGCCGAGCCGCCGCGCACGCTCGTGCTCATTGGCGACCCGCCGCACGAGTTGCGCCGCGAGCCCGGCGCCTTCGTCGCGACGCCCGAGCAGGCGGTTGAGCTCGCAGCAGCGGGCTTCGCGCTGCTCGAGGGCAAGTCCGCGCCCGCCGCCTACCGCTGCGAGGGCTTCGTCTGCGAGCTGCCGCAGCCGTACTGAGGCTCCGCCCGGCCCGCACGGCTGCGCCTCGATAGGGTCGCCGCATGACGGTGAAGATCGAGGACGGCGCGACGTACACGATCATCGAGCGGCCTCGCCCCGCTGAGGGGCAGCCGACCCACCGCTGGGTAGGCGACAACGGCCACGAGATCGAGCTGACCGACGACGAGGCCGCCCGACTCCTCTGAACGCGATCGGGCGGGGACCGCCGCGATCACGGCCAGCTCGGCGGCCAGAACCGCAGCCGCATGAGCTGCTCCGGCAGCGGGATGCCGTACCAGACCGGCAGGTACCAGGCGGCGACGACGATGCTCGTCACGACCAGCAGGGCGACGACCGACCAGGCGGCGGCCCGCCACTCGACGTCGTCCTCCGGCTCGCGAGCGAGCGCGACCGCGCGCGGGCGGACGGCCCAGCGCGAACGCCGTCGCTCGGCCAGCACCGGCGGGATCGCGGCCGCGAGATCCGCATCGATGCCCTGCGACGCATCCGCAAGACCGACCACGGCCGGCGGCCGGCGCGTCGACCGCATCGCCACCAGCTGCTGTAGCGCGAACGCGAGCCCGATCACGACGAACGGCAGGAAGACGATCGCGTAGAAGAAGAAGATCGTGCGGTCGGGGAACAGCAGCCACGGCACGTAGCCGGCCGCGACGGCGACGAGCAGGAAGCCTGCGCGGCGGTCGAGGGTGCGGCCGAAGTGGAACAGCAGGAACCCGAGCGCGATGACCCCGGCGTACCAGATGAGCAGGTTGGGGAGCGCGGTGATCCACCAGGAGCCGTCGTCGACGGCGACCATCTTGAAGCCCGTCGGGCGTCCGAGCCACAGCCACTCGTAGGCGGGCGACTGGTAGGCGTGGTCGTTCGTCAGCCCGACGTGGAAGCCGAGCTGCTGCTGGTGGTAGGCCCACAGCGACTGCAGCCCGAGCGGCACCCACGCGAGCAGCCCGCCCCAACGCAGGTCGGCGCGCTCGAGCATGAGCTGCGAGCCCCAGCCGCCGTCGAACCAGCCGGCGTAGCTCGCGACGTACACGACGAGCGCCGGGCCGACGAGCAGCACGAAGCTCGCGGGCGCCTGCGTCACGAGCGTCCCCACCCACGGGTGCCGGTAGCCCGCGCGCCGCCGGTCGAGCGCATCCATCAGCACGATCCACAGCCCGAACACCGCGAGGAACGCGGCACCCGACCACTTCGTCGCGCAGCCGGCGCCGAGGAGCACGCCGGCGACCAGGATCCACGGCCGGTCCCAGAGCGCGGCGCCGAACCGGCGGGGACGCGCTGCGAGCGCGCGCACGGTGCGGGCGGGGGAGCCGCGCCGGTCGAGCAGCAGCGCCCCGGCCCCGGCGAGCACGAAGACCGCGAGGATGCCGTCGAGCAGCGCCGTGCGGCTCATCACGATCGCGAAGCCGTCGATGGCCATCCAGAAACCGGCGAGCGACGCGAACGCCACCGACCGCAGCAGACCGCGCGCGACGGCGTATGTGAGGCCGACGAGCGCGATGCCGGCGAGCGCGCTCGGCAACCGCCACCAGAACGGGTCGGTCATGCCGAACACGGCCATCGCCATGCCGATGAGCCACTTGCCCAGCGGCGGGTGCACGACGTAGTCGGCCTCGCTCGAGAGCGCGCCGGGGTCGCCGGCCTCGAACCGCTCGTTCGCCGTCTCACCCCACTCACCTTCGTAGCCGAGCTGCCACATCGACCAGCCCTCCTTGACGTAGTACGTCTCGTCGAAGACCAGGAGGTGCGGATGCCCGAGGCCGACCAGGCGGGCGACGGCCGCGAGGGTGAGGATGGCGACGGGCGCGCCGATCTCGATGCGTCGTCGGATGCGCGGCTCGGCCAGGCGCCGCTCGAGCGACCCGTACGCAGCCGTCACCCTCGCGAGGCGAGGCCGGGGCGCGGCGAGCGCGGGCGCCGGGTCGCCGTCGACCGCGGGGTCGGCGTCGCGCTGGAGGGTCACGCGAGGATTCTCCCACCTCGACCCGGATGGACCCCGCCGCACCGAGCCCGCCCGTCCTCCCCGCTGGTCGAGCCGCTCCGCGCGCGCAGCGCGCCGAGCGTGTCGAGGCCGCACCGACCCGACCCGCTGGTCGAGCCGCTCCGCGTGCGCAGCGCGCCGAGCCTCCCTCCCGCTGGTCGAGCCGCTCCGCGCGCGCAGCGCGTTGAGCGTGTCGAGGCCGCACCGATCTGCGGTGCCCGCCGCGCGGACCCGCGATCCGGTACCACTCCTCGGGGTGCGGTGCGCGAGGCCGCACCGATCTGCGGGTGCGCGCCGACTGGACCCGCGGATCGGTACCGGCGGTCGAGCCGGCGCCGCTCATCGAGCGCCTGCGCCGTGCTCAGCGGCATCCGGCGGTGTCGGCGCGATGGGCGCACTCGATCCCGGCCCCTCCGGCACGGATGCGGCGGCGGCGCGCGCCGGTCGCATCCGCCGCACGAGCAGCGCTTCGAGCGGCAGCAGCGCCAGCCACAGGAGCGGCGTCCACGATCCCAGCAGGTACGCGAACGGGATGCTGACCGCGAACCCGGCGGCGTCGAGCGAGCCGCGGGCGAGCTCCAAGCGGTGCGCCGCCTCGGAGTCGCTCGTTCGCAGCAGACCGCGGTGCCGTGCATGCAGCTCGAGCACGACGAACATCACGTTCACGGCGCTGAGGATCGCCGCATAGAGGACGTATGCGATGGGGTGGTCCGCGTACGCGCCGAGCACTTGATGCGGGAGCGGGATGAGCGCGACCAGGCCGAGGAGCACGAAGTTGCGCCACTCGACGCCGGTGTCGATGCGCTGCAGCCGAGCGAAGAAGCGACGATGCCCGAACCACGCGCTCGCCGCGACGGCGAAGCTGAGCGCCATGATCGCGACCCGGGGACCGAGCTCGCCGATCGCGGCCGTGAACCGGCTCGGTGACAGTCCCGCCGGCACGACGATGCTGACGACCAGCAGCGTCATCGCGAGACCGAACACCGCGTCGCTCAGCGACAGGACGCGGCCGAACTCCAGGGGACTCTCGTCGCGATCGATCACGGACGCCACCGCCGGCAGTCGGGCTGGTCTGACGGTCCGAGCGTAGACGTCGGGTGCGCGTCGGTCACGCCCCCACCTCGCCACGTGCCAGGAGGCCTAGCCTGAGTCGGTGATCATCCTCGGCGCGACGCCCATCGGCAACCTGGGCGACGCGAGCGGCAGGCTCCGCGAAGCGCTCGCAACCGTGCCCGTCATCGCGGCCGAGGACACCCGCACGGCCAGGCAGCTCATCCGCGCGCTCGGCATCGAGGCGCAGCCGCAGCTCGTCGCCCTCCACGAGCACAACGAGGAGGCGGCGTCGCCCGCGCTCGTCGAGCGCGCCCGCGACGAGGACGTGCTCGTGCTCACCGACGCCGGCATGCCGACGGTGAGCGACCCCGGCTTCCGGCTGGTGCAGGCGGCCGTCGCCGCGGGCGTCGCCGTTACGTGCCTCCCCGGCCCGTCCGCGGTGCTGACGGCGCTCGCGCTCTCGGGCTTGCCGACCGACCGCTTCGCGTTCGACGGCTTCCTGCCTCGCAAGGCAGGGGAGCGCGACCGGATGCTCGCCTCCGTCGCGCGCGAGGAGCGCACGCTCGTGCTCTTCGAGGCGCCGCACCGGCTCGCCGACTCGCTCGAGGCGGTCGCGCGCGCGATGCCCGACCGCCGCATCGCCGTGTGCCGCGAGCTCACGAAGCGCTTCGAGGAGGTGCGCCGCGGCACCGCCGCCGAGCTCGTGCCGTGGGCGAAGGAGGGCGTCAAGGGCGAGATCGTGCTCGTGATCGAGGGCGCGGCTCCCGTGCTCGCCGACCTCGACGCCGCCGTCGAGCAGGTGCTGAGCCTGAAGGCGGGCGGGATGCGTCTGAAGGAGGCCGCCGCGGAGGTCGCGGAGGCGACCGGGCACCCGCGGAACGCGCTGTACCAGGCGGCGCTGGCGAAGCCATCGGCCTGAGGGTGGTCTCGACACGGTCGGCGCGCTGCGCGCGCGGGCCGGCTCGACCGGCGGAGTAGGGGCGGGCTCGACCCCTGGCGTCACACGCCGAGCGGGCCGCGCGAGCCCGCCTAGACTGAAGCCCATGCCCGAGCGCTTCACCGTCACGACGCCGATCTACTACGTCAACGACGTGCCGCACATCGGGCACGCCTACAACGAGGTCGCGACCGACGTGCTCGCGCGGTGGCACCGCCAGCGCGGCGACGACACCTGGATGCTCACCGGCACCGACGAGCACGGGCAGAAGATCATGCGCACCGCCGCCGCGAACGGCGTGAGCCCGCAGGAGTGGACCGACCGGCTCGTCGAGACCGCGTGGATCCCGCAGCTCGAGCTGCTGAACATCGCGAACGACGACTTCATCCGCACGACGGATGAGCGCCACAAGGTGGGCGTGCGCATCTTCCTCGAGCGGCTCAAGGAGGCCGGGTACATCTACCACGGCGAGTTCGAGGGCCAGTACTGCGTCGGCTGCGAGGAGTACAAGACGCCGAACGACCTCGTGCCGGGCACGGGCGAGTTCGAGGGCCAGCTCGTGTGCGCCATCCACTCGCGCCCGATCGAGACCGTGCGCGAGGCGAACTACTTCTTCAAGCTGAGCGAGTTCGGCGACCGGCTGCTCGCGCTCTACGACGAGCGCCCCGACTACGTGCAGCCCGAGCACGTGCGGAACGAGGTGCGGCAGTTCGTCAAGCAGGGGCTCAACGACCTCTCGATCAGCCGCAACACCTTCGACTGGGGCATCAAGGTGCCGTGGGACGAGACGCACGTCGTCTACGTCTGGTTCGAGGCGCTGCTCAACTACATCACCGCGAACGGCTACGGCGTCGACGACGAGCGCTTCGCGCGCCGCTGGCCCGCGACGCACATCGTCGGCAAGGACATCGCCCGCTTCCACGCGGTCATCTGGCCCGCCATGCAGATGGCGGCGGGGCTCGAGATCTCGGATCACGTCTTCGGCCACGGCTGGCTGCTCGTCGGCGGCGAGAAGATGTCGAAGTCGAAGGCGACCGGCATCGAGCCGCGCCAGATCACCGAGGTGTTCGGCGTCGACGCGTTCCGCTACTACTTCATGTCGGCGATCGCGTTCGGCTCCGACGGCTCGTTCTCGTGGGAGGACCTCGACGCCCGCTACCACTCCGAGCTCGCCAACGGCCTCGGCAACCTCGCGAGCCGCGTCATCGCGATGGTGCACAAGTACTGCGACGGGATCGTGCCGGCGGTGGAGGTCGACGACGACATCCGCGCCCTGGTGACGGATGCGGTCGCTCGCGCCGACGAGGCGATCGACCGGTTCGCGATCGACGAGTCCGTGGATGCCGCCATGGCGATCGTCGAGCGGCTCAACGGCTACATCACCGAGCAGGCGCCGTGGGTGCTCGCGAAGGACGACGCGCAGCAGGGTCGGCTCGCGGCCGTGCTCGCCTCGAACGTGCACGGCATCGGCGCGGTGGCGATCCTGCTCGCGCCCGTGATGCCCGAGTCGGCGCAGAAGCTGTGGTCGGCCGTCGGCGGCGAGGGCGACGTGCTCGCGCAGCCGATCCGCGAGGCGCACACCTGGCAGGGCACGGGCCGCGTGACGACGGTGCCGCCGCTGTTCCCGCGCATCGAGCAGGCGCAGCCGGCGGCGTAGCCCCCGCGCCCCCGCGAGTAGCCGCCGGCGGAGCTGGCCGCGCCTTCCCCGCTGATCGAGTAGCTGCCGGCGGAGCCGGCCGCGTATCGAGATCAGGTTGCGTCGGCTGGATGGTGTCGTCTCGATACGCGGCGCCTTCGGCGCTGCTACTCGACGAGCGGGTGGGGGCGCTTCTATTCGACGAGCCGGTGGGGCGGCGGTGCCTGCTCGTCCCTGTCCCGCTGATCGAGTAGCTGCCGGCGGAGCCGGCCGCGTATCGAGATCAGATCGAGCGCTGGCAGATGTTCGTCTCGATACGCGGCGCCTTCGGCGCTGCTACTCGACGAGCGAGTGAGGGCGCTGCTACTCGACGAGCGGGAGGGGCCAGCGGGAGGGACGAGCGGGCGGGCGAGCGGCCGCGTAGTCTCGCCGCATGGCCACCACCACGCACGAGCGCATCGGCGAGCAGGCGATCCTGCACCGGCGCGAGTTCGACGCATCCGCCGCGACCGTGCAGCGTGCGCACACCACCGCGGAGCTCTTCGCGCAGTGGATGGGGCCGCGCGGGTCGCGGCTGCGCATCGAGCACTTCGAGGCGCGTACCGGCGGCCGGTTCGACTACACGGTCGAGATGGGCGGCGACTGGCGCTTCTGGGGCTCGTACCACGAGGTCGTCGACGGGCGCATCGTGCACACCTGGGAGTTCCAGGGCGAGCCCGGTCGGCCGACGCTCGAGGTGCTCGACTTCCGCGATCTTCCCGACGGCCGGAGCGTGCTCGAGATCACCTCGACGTACGCGTCGAAGGAGGAGTGCGACGCGATGGTGGCATCGGGCCTCGACGGGGGCATGGATGAGGACTTCGAGCGGCTCGACGAGGCACTCGCCCGGCTCGCCCACTGACCGCCACGGGGCGACCGCGGGCTACTCCGCGGGCAGCGTCAGCGTGAACTCGTGCTCCGGTCCCACGACCTGGAGCTGCAGCTCCCCGCTGGTGTCGGTGCCGTCCGGCACCGAGATCGAGTAGGTGCGGGCGGCATCGAGCGTCTCGCACGGCTCGGGCGCCGCCACCTCCACGACGATCGTCGTCGGCGACTCGAGCATCGGCTCGGCTGCCAACGCCCAGCAGCTGCTCGACGCGGGCAGCGAGAGTGCGATGAGGTCGGGCCGCTCGGTCCACGAGGCGATGGCCCCCAGCCGCAGCACGTCGTCGACCGAGGCGCCGCTCGACTGCGGGAGGCCCGGCACGCCCGGATCGCCCTCGAGCGCGGCCTCCGTGGAGTCGGGCGCGTCGGTCGACTCCCTGGGCTCGGTGGTGCCCTCATCGGCGGACTCCGTTGGCGTCGGCGTCGCGCTGGTGGGCGGCGAGGTGCTCGTCGAGGTCGACGGCGTCGCGTCCGTCACCGTCCGCGGCACGTCGCTCGCGGACGCGCACGCGGATGCGGCGAGCACCGTCACGAGGGCGGCGGGCAGTGCGAGCGATCGGAGCATGTCGTCAGAACCTCCAGACGTGCGTCCCGGGCAATGTTTGCAGTGCATCCATGGGGGAACCTGGACGCGGCCCGGCATAGCGCTGTGGACGGCGCTCGTAGGCTGGGACGCATGCCTGCAAGCCATGACGGAACCGCACCCATCTCCGCACCCGCGACGCGACTCGACGAGGCGCCCCGCGCGACGGTCCTGCCGGGCGGCGAGTACATCCGCGAGCGCTTCGACGACGGCAAGCGCGACATGACGCGGCCGCCGGTGCCGGAGCCGCTCGCCGTGCCGATCTACGACAACCACACGCACCTCGAGATCAAGGACGGCGAGGACTTCCCGTACTGGGCGGCCCTCGATGCCGCCGAGCGGGCGGGTGTGGCCGGCGTGATCCAGGTCGGCGGCGACGTCGAGTCGTCGGAGTGGTCGGCGTCGCTGGCAGCGCAGGACCCGCGCGTGCTCGCCGCCGTCGCGATCCACCCCAACGAGGCGCCCGGCTACGCGGAGGCCGGCACGCTCGCCGATGCGCTCGCGACCATCGACGCGCTCGCGGCGCAGCCCAGGGTGCGCGCGGTCGGCGAGACCGGGCTCGACTTCTTCCGCACCGGTGACGACGGTCGACGGGCGCAGTTCGAGTCGTTCGAGGCGCACATCGACATCGCGAAGCGGCACGGCATCGCGCTGCAGATCCACGACCGCGACGCGCACGACGACGTGGTCGAGACGCTGCTGCGGGTCGGCGCACCCGAGACGACCGTCTTCCACTGCTTCTCGGGAGACGAGCACCTCGCCCGCGTCGCGGCCGAGCACGGCTGGTACCTGTCGTTCGCGGGCACCGTCACGTTCTCGAACGCGAAGAACCTGCACGCGGCGCTCGCGGTCGCCGACCGCAGCCGCGTCCTCGTCGAGACGGATGCGCCGTTCCTCACGCCGGCACCGCACCGCGGGCGCCCGAACAGCCCGTACCTCACGCCGCTCACCGTGCGCTTCATGGCCGAGCGGCTCGGCGCCGATGCCGACGAGCTCGCGGCCGAGACGGCCGAGAACACCGTGCGCGCGTACGGCAGCTGGGACTGACGCGCGGCGCTACTGCGCCGGCAGGATGTCGACCTCGATGTCGTCGCGGTCCTCAGCCCAGTCGCCGACGACCGCCGTGGTGATGCGCTCGCTGCCCTCGCCCGGCAGCGTGAACTCCCAGCCGAACACCCGCAGGTCGGCCGTGCATGTCTGCCCGTCCTCCGCCGCCTCGAACTCGATCTCGAGCGACGTGCCGTCATCGTCGATCTCGATCTCCTCGCCGACGGGCTGGCAGTCCTGGGAGCCGCTCCCCGCGCCGAAGACGAGCACGGTGCTGTACTCCTCGCCCCACATCACGAGCGGGTCGGAGCCCAGCTCCGCGACGTCGACCTGCGCGAGCACCGATTCGTCGGTGATGCGGCTCGCACGGCCGTCGTCGTCGCCGCTCCGGGAGGGCGTCGGGCTGGCGCTGGGCGACGCCGACTCGCTCGGGTCGCTGCTGGGCGACGCCGACTCGCTCGAGTCGTCGCCGGTCGGCGATGCCGAGCTGTCGACCGTCGGCACGGCCGGCGCAGTGGAGTCGGAGGGTGCGCCCGTCGACGTGCAGCCGACCAGCAGCGCGACGCCGACAACAGCCAGGGGGATCGTGGATCGCATGTCGTCACTCCTCGCGGTGCGCGGACCGCGACGCTCGCGGATGCCGCGTGCGCATACGGTGCACCTCGCGGCTGGATATGCGCTGGACGAGAGGCGCACCGTCACGGAGCGAGTGGGTCGGGATGCGTCAGCGCGCCTCGAGCACGTCCTCCGGCGCGAGCGTCAGCACGATCGAGCTGTCGGCGGCGGCCGTGCCCGTCACCGTGACCTCGACGGGCAGGGTCGCTGACACGGGCTCCTCGAGCTCGAACGCCCAGCCGTACAGGCGGTAGTCCGCCGAGCAGTCCATGTCGCCGCTCGGGAACTCGAACGCGACCTCGATCGCCGCGATGCCGGAGTTCTTCGCCGCGATCGGCGTCGGCACGCACTGCGTCGCTCCCGAACCGCCGAGCAGCACGGCGAGGCGGCGCCCCGGCTCGATCCAGCGCACGTACGCGTCCTGCACCATCGGATCGGGCTCCGGCAGCTGCGCGTCCGGGATCGGCGTCGGCGCCGCGCCCGTGCCCTCTGTCGGCGGGTCGGGGATGAGCGAGGGCTGCGGATCGGCCGTCGGGCCGCTCACGAAGATGTCGTCGGGGCCGATCTCGACCTCCGTGGTCTCGTCATCGCCGCGCAGGTTCACGAGCTGCACCTGCAGGGTCGCGTTCGGGTCGACCTCCGACGGCAGCGCCAGCTCCCAGCCGTGCAGCGTGAAGTCGGCCGTGCACATCACGGCGGGGTCCGGCGGGTCGAAGCGCACGACGACCGCCTCGGTCGCCTCATCGAGCTCGGCCGCATGCGGCTGCGGGATGCAGCCCCCGCCGCCGCCCGAGCCGCCGATCACGACGGCGACGGATGCGCCGACCTCGACCCAGCGCACCGCGTAGCCGTCGTCGCTCACGGCCTCGAAGAGCCCCTCGGCCTGCAGCCGCTCGTCGGTGATCTCGACCGGGGCATCGCCCGCGGCGCTCGTCGAGCTCGGCTGCGGCGGCGCCGTCGTCGGCGCGGCGCCGGGCGCTGAGCACGCGGCCAGCAGCGCTGCCGCGCCGGTGAGCGCGACGGCGGCGAGCATCCGTCGCGACCGGCCGGTGGGCCGGACCGCGAGGGCAGCGGTGGTGAGCGGACGGCTCTCGGATCGGCGCACGGCCGGCTCCTCTCTCGCGAGGCTCTTCCCCGCACGCTCTGACATGTCCAGTCTCCGGTCGAGGTCACGACCGTGCGGTCACGATTCGATCACGTTCCCTGTGCCCAGCCACCGGCTGCGGCCGCAGCTCGCCGGGCGCGCGCTCGCGGCGGGCTCGGCATAGGCTCGACGGGTGAGCATCGACAGCCAGGCCGGCGAGGCGCGACCCGGCAGGAGCGCCGAGGCGCTGCTCGGCCCCACCGAGATCCGCGCGCTCGCCGCGACCCTCGACCTGACGCCGACGAAGCGCTGGGGGCAGAACTTCGTCGTCGACGCGAACACCGTGCGGCGCATCGTCAAGATCGCGGATGTCGCCGGTCGCGACGTCGTCGAGGTGGGGCCGGGCCTCGGGTCGCTGACGCTCGGTTTGACCGAGGCGGGCGCGAGGGTCGCCGCCGTCGAGATCGACCCGCGGCTTGCCGAGCTGCTGCCGCGAACCGTCGAGCGCAAGCAGCCCGACGCACGGCTCGAGGTCGTGCACCACGACGCGCTCACCATCGAGTCGCTGCCGTTCGAGCCGCAGGCGATCGTCGCGAACCTGCCGTACAACGTCTCGGTGCCCGTGCTCATCCACCTGCTCGAGCGCTTCCCGACCATCGACCGCGCGCTCGTGATGGTGCAGTCCGAGGTGGGGCACCGGCTCGCCGCGCCGCCCGGGTCGAAGGTGTACGGCTCGCCGAGCGCGAAGGTCGCGTGGTGGGGGCAGTGGGCGCTCGAGGGCGACGTCTCGCGCCAGATCTTCTGGCCGGTGCCGAACGTCGACAGCGTGCTCGTCGGCTTCCGGCGCGGGCCCGAGCGTGGCGACGAGGCGCTGCGGCGCCGCACGTTCCGCGTCATCGACGGCGCGTTCGGGCAGCGGCGCAAGATGCTGCGGCAGGCGCTGTCGGGCGTCTTCGGATCGTCGGCAGCCGCGACCGAGGTGCTCGAGCGCGCGGGTGTCGAGCCGACGCTGCGTGGCGAGGCGCTCGAGCTCGCCGACTTCATCCGCATCGCCGAGGCGGCGCCCGAGGCGACCGCCGCCTCCGCATCCACGCAGGAGCCGTGATGGTCGACCGCATCGACCGCAACATGGGTGCCGACGCCATGCGCGCCGCGACCGGCCGCACCCACGACGAGTGGCGCGATCTGCTTGAGGCCGCGGGCGCGCTCGAGTGGACCCACCGGCAAATCGCCGACTGGCTCGTGACCGAGCACGGCGTCGAGCCCTGGTGGTCACAGGGCATCACCGTCGACTTCGAGCAGGACCGCAAGGGCCGGCTGCCCGGCCAGCAGGCCGACGGCACGTTCTCGGTCTCGAGGACGCACACGGTGCCGGGGGAGCGGCTCGCCGCGCTCGCGGCCGTCCGTGCCGAGATCGAGCAGCGCTTGGGTGCGCCGCACGGTGAGAACCTCGC
Organism: Agrococcus sp. DT81.2; assembly: GCF_049844935.1. Taxonomy (NCBI): domain Bacteria; kingdom Bacillati; phylum Actinomycetota; class Actinomycetes; order Micrococcales; family Microbacteriaceae; genus Agrococcus; species Agrococcus sp. DT81.2. Next base: position 153,070 of record NZ_JBNCLZ010000006.1, read on the forward strand.
CGCCGCGCAGCCGGTCGTGCGGTGGCGGCGCGGCGACGGCACGCGCCTCGCGGCAGCGGCGCAGCAGCCGAACCGCACGGGCACCCCGATCAACCTGACGATCGAGCGGCTGCCGGATGCGTCGGCCATGCAGAGCGCGAAGGCCGAGATCGACGCGATCTTCGCCGCCGTCGCGGGCTGACGCCGAGCGGCACGACCGGTACGAGCGGCGCCATTGGGCGCCGGCGGGGCTCAACGTCGGCTCAGGACTCCCCGTCCAGCTCGGCCACCAGCCGCCGCGGCGCCGTGACCCGGTACGACGCGTCGAGCAGCTCGGCCACCCGCGTCCAGTCACCGGCGTCGAGGTCGACCGCGACCCATCCGCTCGGCGCCAGGTACGCGGGCTGGATGGCGCCCTCGGCGAGCAGCGCGAGGCGCTCGTCGGGCTCGAGCAGCACGCACAAGTGGTGGGGATGCTGCACCCACTCGCCGTCATCCTTGGTCGAGCAGCCGAAGTAGGCGAAGACCTTCTGCGTGCAGAACGCGGGGCGCCCGTGCGACACCTTCTCGGCGGCGCCCGGCAGCGCGAGCGCGAGCCGACGCACGCGCGCGAGCAGCGGGTCGTCGTCGTCGAACATGGGCGGATGCGCCATGGCCGTGAGGCTACGCCAGGGTGCCGACAGCTGGCGCGTCAGGGAAGCGGACGGTCGCGCACTAGGTTGGATGCCGTGGCGCAGGGCAGTCGGAGGAGCACGGTGCGCGCCAAGGCGCCCGGCAAGATCAACGTGCACCTCGGAGTGGGTGCGCTGCAGGACGACGGCTACCACGACGTCGCGACCGCCTACCAGGCCGTGAGCCTCCACGAGCTGGTCGAAGCGACCGAGGCCGACGACTTCTCGGTGCGCTTCTCCGGCCCCGTGCCGCACGAGCACCTCTCGACCGGCGCCGACAACCTCGCGATCCGCGCGGCGATGGCGCTCGCCCGGCGTGGACGCGTGAAGGGCGGCGTCGCGCTCTCGATCGAGAAGCACGTGCCGATCGCCGGCGGCATGGGCGGCGGCAGCGCCGACGCGGCCGCGACCCTCGTCGCGTGCGACGAGCTGTGGGGGCTGCACCTCGGCCGCGAGGCGCTGCACGAGATCGGCCGCGAGCTCGGCGCCGACGTGCCGTTCGCACTGGCCGGCGGCACGGCCGTCGGCACGGGCCGCGGCGATCAGCTCACGCCGGCGCTCGCGCGCGGGCAGTTCCACTGGGTGCTCGCCTACGCGGACGGCGGGCTCTCGACGCCCGACGTCTATCGCGCCCTCGACGAGCACCGCGCGCTCCACGCGGCCGACATCGCGCCGGCGCACGACGTGCCGACGGTGGATGCGCGCGTGCTGCAGGCGTTGCGGGCCGGCGACCCGTCGATGCTCGCCGAGGTGTTGCAGAACGACCTGCAGGCGCCGGCGCTGCGGCTCATGCCGCGGCTCGCCGGCACGCTCGAGCTCGGGGAGCGCTCGGGCGCGCTCGCGGGCATCGTCTCGGGGTCCGGCCCGACGGTCGCGTTCCTGTGCGACAGCGTCGCGTCGGCGCTCGAGGTGCAGGAGCGCCTCTCGGCGGCGCAGCTGACCGCGGTGAAGGTGACCGGCCCGGTGCCGGGCGCCCGCGTGATCGACTGAGCCGACCCGCAGCATCCGCCCCGCCAGGCTCTTGCCGCCGCACCTGACTGGCGCCTCGCGCAGCTGACTGGCGCCTCCTGCACCTGACTGGCGCCTCCTGCAGCTGAGTGGCGCCTCCCGTGCGTGACTGGCGCCTCCGGCAGCTGAGCGGCGCCTGCGGCAGGTGAGTGGCGCCTTCGGCCGGGAGTGGCGGGTTCCGCATCGGAGTGACGCCCGAACATCCATTCACACGCGGGAGCCGCCACTCACGTGCGGGAGCCGCCACTCACGTGCGGGAGCCACCACTCACGTGCGGGAGCCGCCACTCACGTGCGGGAGCCGCCACTCACGTGCGGGAGCCGCCATTCACGTGCGGGAGCCGCCACTCAGATCGGCGAGGCGGCGCCCTCCGCTCCGCGGCGAGAGCGGATAAGGGACAATGGAGCGATATGGCACATCTCCTGGGCGCCGAGCGCGTCGGCGTCGCGTTCCCCACGCGCACCGTCTTCGAATCCATCTCGCTCGGCCTCGAGGACGGTGACCGCATCGGCATCGTCGGCCGCAACGGCGACGGCAAGTCGACCCTCCTGCGCGTGCTCGCCGGCTCCCTCGAGCCCACGAGCGGCCGCGTCACGCGCCGCGGCGGCCTCCAGGTGGGCGTGCTCGACCAGCGCGACACCCTCGACCCCGACATGGTCATCAGCGAGGCGATCGTCGGCGACCGGCCCGAGCACGAGTGGGCGGGCGACGCGCGCATCCGCGACCTGCTCGCCGGCCTGGTCGGCGACCTCGACTGGCACGGCCGCATCGGCGACCTCTCCGGCGGTCAGCGCCGCCGGGTCGCGCTCGCCCAACTGCTCGCCGGCGACTGGGACGTGCTCTTCCTCGACGAGCCCACGAACCACCTCGACGTGCAGGGCATCGCCTGGCTCGCCGACCACCTCAACGCTCGCTACGCGACCGGCAAGGGCGCGTTCGTCGCAGTGACGCACGACCGGTGGTTCCTGGATGCGGTGTGCACCGGCACGTGGGAGGTGCACGACCAGCTCGTCGAGCCGTTCGAGGGCGGGTACGCCGCCTACGTGCTGCAGCGCGTCGAGCGCGACCGGATGTCGGCCGCGAGCGAGGCGAAGCGGCAGAACCTGATGAAGAAGGAGCTGGCGTGGCTGCGCCGCGGCGCTCCCGCCCGCACCGCCAAGCCGAAGTTCCGCATCGACGCGGCGACGCAGCTCATCGAGGACGAGCCGCCCGTGCGCGACCCGATCCAGCTCGCGCAGCTCGCCGCGACCCGCCTCGGCAAGGACGTCGTCGACATCATCGACGCCTCCGTCGAGCTCGGCGGACGCACGATCCTCGACGACGTCACGTGGCGCATCGCCCCCGGCGAGCGCGCCGGCGTGCTGGGCCGCAACGGCGCCGGCAAGTCGACCCTGCTCGCCCTCATCGCCGGGCGCATCCGCCCCACCGCGGGCCGCGTGAAGACCGGCAAGACCGTGAAGATCGCCGAGCTCACGCAGGAGCTCGCCGAGCTCGAGCAGCACGAGGACGACCCGGTGCGCACCGTCGTCGCGAACCTGAAGTCGAGCTACGCCACCGGCGGCAAGGAGCTCACGCCCGGCCAGCTGCTCGAGCGGCTCGGCTTCCGCTCGGGCGAGCTCTCGACGCTCGTGAAGGACCTCTCGGGCGGCCAGCGCCGCCGGCTGCAGCTGCTGCTGATCCTGCTCGACGAGCCGAACGTGCTGATCCTCGACGAGCCCACCAACGACCTCGACACCGACATGCTCGCCGCGATGGAGGACGTGCTCGACTCCTGGGCCGGTTGCCTCATCGTCGTGAGCCACGACCGGTACCTCATCGAGCGCGTCACCGACCACCAGTACGCCATCATCGACGGCTCGCTGCGGCACGTGCCCGGCGGGGTGGATGCGTACCTCGCGCTCTCGGGCACGGGCTCGGTCGACAAGGCGGCGAAGGCCGCGTCACCGCAGTCCGCGGCCGGCGACGCCACGTCCGGGCTCAGCGGCGCCGAGCGCCGCGCGCTCGAGAAGGAGGCGGCGAGCCTCGACCGGCGGCTCGCGAAGGCGAACGCACAGCGCCAGGGGGTGCTCGACCGCTTCGAGGTGGTCGACCACGGCGACCTCGACGCGCTCGCGGCGCTGCAGGCCGAGCTCGCCGACCTCGACGAGAAGATCGCGCTGCTCGAGGAGCAGTGGCTCGAGACGCACGAGGGCCTCGAGGCCTGATCCGCGGTGACGGGGGGATCACAGTCGCCTCGGCTACGCTGACGAGAGCCGCGCCCGTTGCGCGCGACGGAAGGGGCACCGATGGCGGAGCAGACGATCCTCGTCGTCGACGACGACCCCGCGCTGGCCGAGATGATCGGCATCGTGCTGAGCGGTGAGGGCTACGAGCTCGAGTTCTGCGCCGATGGCGCCGCGGCCGTCGACCGCTTCCACGAGGTGCAGCCCGACCTCGTGCTGCTCGACCTCATGCTGCCCGGCAAGGACGGCATCCAGATCTGCACCGAGCTGCGCGCCGAGTCCGGCGTGCCCATCATCATGCTCACGGCGAAGGGCGATCCGACCGACATCGTCGTCGGCCTCGAGTCCGGCGCCGACGACTACGTCGTGAAGCCTTTCAACCCGAAGGAGCTCGTCGCCCGGGTGCGCACAAGGCTGCGCCCGCAGCGGCAGGCCGACACCGGCATCCTCAGGGTCGCCGACCTCGAGATCGACGTCGAGGGCCATCAGGTGCGCCGGGGCGTCGACCCGATCGCGCTCACGCCGCTCGAGTTCGAGCTGCTCGTCACGCTCGCCTCGAAGCCGAATCAGGTCTTCTCGCGCGAGATGCTGCTCGAGCAGGTCTGGGGCTACCACTACAAGGCCGACACGCGGCTCGTGAACGTGCACGTGCAGCGGCTGCGCTCCAAGGTCGAGCGCGACGTCGACAACCCCGCGGTCGTGACGACCGTGCGCGGCGTCGGCTACCGCGCCGGCGCGCCCCTGGGCTGAGGCCGTGGCCGCGCGGCGCTGGGGGATCGAGCGGGCGACGGGCTTCCTCCGCCGCTCCCTCCAGGCGCGCGTGGTGGCGATCAGCATGCTGCTGTCGGTGCTCGCGCTCGCCGGCGTCTTCGGCTACATGTCGGCCTCGGTGGGCGAGAACCTGTTCGAGACGCGGCGCGACGAGGCGCTCGTCGAGGCCGTGCGCGCGACCACGGGCATGCAGCAGATCTTCAACGAGGCCGTGACGCAGAGCGTGACGAGCGGCGAGGTCGACGCGCTGCAGGACCGCGCGCTCGACGCCGTGACCGGGCTCATCTCCTCGCGCTCGAGCACCGAGTACGCGATGCTCCGCTCAGAGGCACAGCCCGACACGCAGCTGCAGATGAACGACGTGCAGTCGCAGGGCTTCGACACCGACCTCCTCGCCGCAGAGCTGCGCACGGCCGTCGCCGCATCCGCCGACGTGCCCTACTACCAGTCGGTGCGGCTCGAGGGCGAGGCGGGCACCGAGCCCGGCATCATCGTCGGCACGACGGTCGACGTGCCGATCGCGGGCCGCTACGAGCTCTACCTGCTCACGAGCCTGCAGTCCACGCAGGCGACGCTCGGCTTCATGCAGCTCACGATGCTGCTCGGCGGGCTGGCGCTCATCGCGCTCATCGGCCTGATCACCTGGTTCGTGGCGCGGATGGTCGTGGGGCCCGTGCAGGCGGCCGCCGCTTCGAGCGCGCGGATCGCCGCCGGCGAGTACGACGTGCGCATCCCGGTGCGCGGCGATGACGAGATCGCCAAGCTGGGCCGCTCGTTCAACGACATGGCCGACTCGATCTCGCGGCAGATCAACGAGCTCGCGACGCTCTCGACCGTGCAGCAGCGCTTCGTCTCCGACGTCTCGCACGAGCTGCGCACGCCCCTCACGACGATCCGGCTCGCGGGCGACGTGCTCCATGACCGTCGGGATGCGTTCGACCCGGTCGCCGCGCGGACGGTCGAGTTGCTGCACACGCAGATCGAGCGCTTCGAGCAGCTGCTCGCCGACCTGCTGGAGCTCAGCCGCTTCGACGCGGGCGCCGCCCAGCTCGAGATCGAGCCGACCAACCTCGTGCGGCTCGCGGAGGGCGAGATCGCGGCCGTCGAGCCGCTCGCCGCGGAGCGCGGCACCGAGCTGCGGCTCGTCGCGCCCGGCGGGCACTTCGAGGCCGAGGTCGACCCGCGGCGCATCCGGCGCATCCTGCAGAACCTGCTCGGCAACGCGATCGATCACGGCGAGGGCAAGCCGGTCGTCGTCACCGTCGACTCCACGAGCGATGCGGCCGCGATCGCCGTGCGCGACCACGGCGTCGGCATGACCGAGGAGGAGGCGGCTCGCGTCTTCGACCGCTTCTGGCGCGCGGACCCCTCGCGGCAGCGGCGCACGGGCGGCACGGGGCTGGGCCTGTCGATCAGCCGCGACGACGCCGCGCTGCACCGCGGCTGGATCGACGTCTGGTCCAAGCCGGGGGAGGGCACCGCGTTCCGGCTGACGCTCCCGCGCGCCGGGGCGCGCGCCGTGGCCTCGCCCATCGACCTCCCGCCCGCCGACACGCAGGCGATCACCCTGCCTCCCGAGAAGCATCGACGCGAGGCGTCGGCGGCCGAGCTCGACAGCGGCGCGATCGCCCTCGACCCAGCGGGCCCCGCGAGCACGACGAGCCCAGCGACCACTGCGGGCACCGCCAGCACCGAGGAGATCGACCGATGAAGCGTGCCCTCGCCGCAGCCGCCGCGGCGCTGCTCCTGCTCACCGGCTGCGTGGCGATCCCCGACGCCGGACCCGTCAGCGAGGGCATCGTCGACATGAGCGAGCAGGATGACGGCCTCGTCTTCCTCGCGCAGGAGCCGGAGGAGGGCGCGACGCAGGAGGAGGTGATCGTCGGCTTCCTGACGGCGGGCATCAGCCCCGAGGGCGGATTCTCGATCGCGCGCGAGTTCCTCACGCGCGCCGAGGCGCAGCAGTGGCGGCCGAGCGCGGGCGTCATCGTGCGCGCGGGCCCGCCGGAGGTGCAGTTCGCGAGCGAGACCGAGGCGACCGCGGTCGTCGCCGCCGTCTCCGAGATCGACGCCGTCGGCGCGCTGCAGCGCCCGGCCGCCGACCGCAGCCTCGAGTTCCTGATGCAGCGGGAGGAGGGCGAGTGGCGCATCGCCGACGCCCCCGACGGCATCGTGCTGTCGAGCATCCACTTCGCCGAGCTCTTCCGCGCGCACTCCTTGCACTGGCTGACGCCCGACGGGACGCGCGCGGTGCCGGAGGTGCGCTGGTTCGAGCGCACGGCGACGACGCTCGCGGCCCGCATCATCGACGCGATCCTCGCCGGCCCGTCGACGTGGCTGTCGCCCGCCGTCAGCACCGCGGGGGCCGCGGACGCGAGCCGCATCGGCGAGCCGCGGGTGGAGGGCACGCGGATGACCGTGACGCTCGACCTGGCGCAGATCCAGCAGCTCGGTGCCGGCAGCCTGCAGACGCTCTCGACGCAGCTCGCGCTGTCGCTGCGCTCGGTGGGCGTGCGCGAGGTGGTCGTGCAGATCGAGGGGATCCAGGGCCTCGCGGCGTCGAGCACCGACAGCCCGCCGATCGACGTCGGCGCGGTCGATCAGCGGCCGCTCGTGCTCGAGGGCGCGACGCTCCGCTCGATCGGCTCGGGCGCATCCACCGTCGACGACGTCGGGCCCACGCTGCAGGCGATCGGCGCGACGAACTACACCGTCGGCGCGGAGGGCGGCGTCGCGCACACGGGGTCGACCGCCGTGTGGATCGAGCCGGGCGCCGACCCGGTGACCATCTCGGCCGACACCGCCTCGGTGCCGACCGTCGACGACAGCGGTTGGGTGGTGCTGCAGGAGCGTTCTGCGCCGCAGCGCCTGCTCGCCTGGCGCGACGGCGAGCGCAGCGAGCTCGCGCTGCCGCCCAGCGCCGCCCGGATCGCCGCGATGGAGCTCTCGCGCGACGGCACGCGGCTCGCGGTGGTGGTCGTCGACGGCGATTCGAGCCAGGTGCTCGTCGCCGCGATCGTGCGCGACGCCGAGGGCAGGCCCGTCTCGCTCGGCGAGCCGTACCGGATGCCGCTGCTCGACGCCGCGGCGACCGACGTCACCTGGGCGAGCTCGACGCAGATCGCCGTGCTCGCGACCGGCGGCGACGAGGCGGAGATCGTCATGCACGTCGTCGGCGGCGACTCGGAGCAGCTGCCCGCGCCCGGAGTGCTCGTGCAGGCGATCGTCGGCGGCAGCGAGGGCACCTCGACGCTGCGCGCGCTCGGCGCCGACGGCTCGCTGCTCTCGCAGCGCGGTCGCGTGTGGGTGGCGACGGAGGGCCTCGGGCCGATCGCGCTCATCGCCACGCAGCAGTAGTCCATCCACAGGCGGCGGCCGCCTCCGCCCGCTGGAGCGCGTCGGCGCGCCAGGATCGCGGCATGCGGATGGGTGCGGGCGCGTGGGTGCGGAGCGCCCTGCGGGAGGCGGCGAGCGTGCTGTGGCCGGTCGCGTGCGCCGGCTGCGGAGCGGCCGACGTCGCCGTGTGCGACGCGTGCGCGGCGGAGCTGCGCGGGCCGCTCGTGCGCGAGTCGCTCGACGGGGTGCCGCTCGTCGCCGCCGCCGTCTACGACGGCGCCGTGCGATCGCTCGTCGGCGCGTGCAAGGAGCGGGGCGGGCGGGCGGAGGCGCGCGCGCTCGCGGTGGGCCTCGCGCGCGCCGTCGCCGGGGCGCCCGAGGGTGCGCTCGTCAGCGTGCCGCCGAGCAGGGGAGGGATGCGCCGGCGCGGCTTCGACCCGCTCGCGCTCATCCTGCGCGCGGCAGGCCTGCGGGCGGTGCCCCTGCGCCGCGTGGGCGGCAGCGGAGCGCAGAAGGAGCGGTCGGTGGAGGCGCGCGCGGTCGCGGCGCGAGGCTCGCTCGCGGTGCCCGCGCGAGCCGCGGCGCGAATCGAGGGCAGCCGCGTCGTGGTCGTCGACGACGTCGTCACGAGCGGCGCGACGGCGCGCGAGGCGCTGCGCGCGCTGCGCGCGGCGGGGTGCCGACCGGTCGCGATCGCGGCCGTCGCGCGCACCCCGAAACGGGGGACACGCCATTGACGTGACGTCCATGCCTCGGGGGTAGAGTGACCGGCACGCAAGTCGGCATTGCAGCCGCAAGCGCCGACGCCGATCCACAGGGGAGGCCACCATGGACATCACGTTCGGCGCCAAGGGCGCAGACATCACCGACCGTTTCCGCGCGTATGCGGAGGAGAAGCTCACGAAGGTCACGCAGCTGCTCCCCAGGGCGACGGCCCTCGATGTCAGGCTCACCCGCCACGCCGATCCGCATGTCGCCATCGCCGGCGGCAGGGTCGAGATCACGGTGCACGGTCCGGGCTCGATCATCCGCGCGGAGTCCGACGGACCCGACAAGTACATGGCGTTCGACTCCGCCTTCCACCGCATCATGGAGCGCGCCCGCCGCGCTCACGACAAGCGCCACGACCACAGCGCCCGCCGCCGCACCCCGCTCCGCGAGGCCGCCGCCGCCGGCTTCGAGCAGGTCGCCATCACGCCCGCCGACCCCGCGGTCGTCGAGGCCGTCACCACCGGCGCGCTCCCGATCGTCACGCAGGAGCAGCAGGAGGCCGAGAACGAGTGGTCGCCCGTGGTGATCCGCGAGAAGCGCTTCCCCGCGAAGCGCATGAGCGTGCGCGACGCCGTCGACCAGATGGAGCTCGTCGGCCACCCCTTCTACCTCTTCGTCGACGAGGCCACCGACGAGTGCGCAGTCGTCTACCGCCGCAAGGGCTGGTCGTACGGCGTCATCTCGCTCGACGACAACGTCGCCGAGACCGGCTCCGAAGCCGACACGGATTCGCAGCGCGCGGTCTCCTGACCCGTCCGGGCGGCTCCCCAGAGGTCTCTGGGGAGCCGCTCGTCGCGCGTTGCTACGATGAGCAGTCGGTCATCGGACCGTGACCGTACCCCAACACCGGGAGGCATCCCTCGTGGCCAACTTCTTCGAGAACCTGCTCCGAGCCGGCGAAGGCCGGTTGCGGCGCCGTCTTGAGCGCATCGCCGTCGACGTCGCGGCGCTCGAGGACGCGTTCGAGGAGCTGACCGATGAGGAGCTGGCGGGCGAGACCGCGGAGTTCCGGAAGCGCTACGCCGACGGCGAGTCGCTCGACGTCATGCTCCCCGAGGCCTTCGCGGCCGTCCGGGAGGCGGCGAAGCGCACGCTCGGCATGCGTCCCTACGACGTGCAGATCATGGGCGCCGGCGCGCTGCACCTCGGCAACATCGCCGAGATGAAGACCGGTGAGGGCAAGACGCTCGTCGCCCCGATCGCCGCCTACCTCAACGCTATCCCCGGCCACGGCGTGCACATCGTCACGGTGAACGACTACCTCGCGAGCTACCAGTCCGAGCTCATGGGTCGCGTGTTCCGCGCGCTCGGCATGACGACCGGCTGCATCATCGCCGGGCAGACGCCCGAGGTGCGCAAGCAGCAGTACGACGCCGACGTCACCTACGGCACGAACAACGAGTTCGGCTTCGACTACTTGCGCGACAACATGGCGCACTCGAAGGAGGCGATGGTGCAGCGCGGCCACGGCTTCGCCATCGTCGACGAGGTCGACTCCATCCTCATCGACGAGGCGCGCACGCCGCTCATCATCTCCGGTCCCGCGGCCGGCGAGGCGAACCGCTGGTTCGCCGAGTTCGCGCGCATCGCGAAGCGTCTGCGCCCCGAGATCGACTACGAGGTCGACGAGAAGAAGCGCACCGTCGGCGTGCTCGAGCCCGGCATCGAGCGGGTCGAGGACCTGCTCGGCATCGACAGCCTCTACGAGTCGGCGAACACACCGCTCATCTCGTTCCTCAACACGGCGCTCAAGGCCAAGGCCCTCTTCAAGCGCGACAGCGACTACGTCGTCATGAACGGCGAGGTGCTGATCGTCGACGAGCACACCGGCCGCATCATGCAGGGCCGCCGCTTCAACGAGGGCATCCACCAGGCGATCGAGGCGAAGGAGGGGGTGCAGATCAAGGCCGAGAACCAGACGGTCGCGACGGTCACCCTGCAGAACTACTTCCGCCTCTACGACAAGCTCTCGGGCATGACCGGCACGGCCGAGACCGAGGCCGCCGAGTTCATGGCGACCTACAAGCTCGGCGTCGTGCCGATCCCGACGAACAAGCCGGTGCAGCGCGACGACAAGTCCGACCTCGTCTACGCGACGGTCGAGGGCAAGTTCAAGCACGTCGTCGACGACATCGTCGAGCGCCACGCGGCCGGACAGCCGGTGCTGGTCGGCACGACGAGCGTCGAGAAGAGCGAGTACCTCTCCGGCCTGCTCGCGAAGTCCGGCGTGAAGCACGAGGTGCTGAACGCGAAGAACCACGCGCGCGAGGCGTCGATCGTCGCGCAGGCAGGCCGCCTCGGCGCCGTCACCGTCGCCACGAACATGGCCGGTCGAGGCACCGACATCATGCTCGGCGGCAACGCCGAGCACCTCGCCGTCACGCGCATGCAGGAGCTGGGCCTCAACCCCTCCGAGACGCCCGACGAGTACGAGGAGCGCTGGGACGAGGTCTTCGCCGAGGTGAAGGCCGAGGTCGAGGCTGAGGCCGCGAAGGTCGTCGAGGCCGGCGGTCTCTACGTGCTCGGCACCGAGCGCCACGAGTCGCGCCGCATCGACAACCAGCTGCGCGGCCGCTCTGGCCGTCAGGGCGACCCCGGCGAGAGCCGCTTCTACCTGTCGATGCAGGACGACCTGCTGCGCCTGTTCGGCGGCTCCGTCGCCGAGCGGTTCATGGCCGTGGACGCCGACGAGGACGAGATCCCGCTGGAGTCGAAGATCTTCACCCGCACCATCCGCTCGGCGCAGGGCCAGATCGAGTCGCGCAACGCCGAGATGCGCAAGAACGTGCTGAAGTACGACGACGTCATGAACCGCCAGCGCGAGGCGATCTACTCCGACCGCCGGCACATCCTCGACGGTGACGACCTCGAGGGGCGCGTGCAGGGCTTCCTCGAGGGCGCGCTGCGCTCGCTCGTCGACGACCACGCGGTCGGCAACGACAGCGACGAGTGGAACCTCGAGGCGCTGTGGACCGAGGCGAAGCTGCTCTACCCGGTCGGCATCACGATCGACGAGGTCGTCGCCGAGGCGCAGCCGCGGCTGACGTCGGACTTCCTCTACGAGCAGCTGCTGTCGGACGCGAAGATCGCGTACCAGCGGCGCGAGGAGCAGCTCGGCTCGGCCGCGATGCGCCTGCTCGAGCGTCGTGTCGTGCTGTCGGTGATCGACCGCAAGTGGCGCGACCACCTGTACGAGATGGACTACCTGCGCGAGGGCATCGGCCTGCGCACGATGGCCCAGCGCGACCCGGTCGTCGAGTACCAGAACGAGGGCTTCGCGCTCTACCAGCAGATGATGTCGGCGATCCGCGAGGAGTCGATCGCGTTCCTGTTCAACCTCGACGTGAAGGTGCAGCAGGGCGCGTCGCCCGAGGCGCCGGCGATCGAGGGCGGCGGGCTCGAGGCGCCGCCGGCGGAGGAGGACACCTCCGAGCTCACCTACTCGGCGCCCGACGAGGGTGGCGAGGCGTCGGTGCACGACGACAAGGGCAGGGAGCTGGGGGCCGCGACCGACAAGGCTCGGCAGCGCTCGGGCAACCCGTCGGTCGCCGCGAAGGCGAAGCCCGGGGGAGGCAACCGCGAGCAGCGTCGCGCCGCCGAGAAGCAGGCGAAGACCGCGCCGAAGAAGGGCGCGTTCGGGCAGCTGCAGGACGCCGACGGGCACGAGGGCCACAAGCACTGACCGGTCTCCGCTGATCAAGTCACCGCTGATCGAGTAGCAGCCGCGCGCCAGGGCGGCCGCGTATCGAGATCGACGACTTCGTCTCGATACGCGGCGCCTCACCCGCTGATCGAGTAGCAGCCGCGCGCCAGCGCGGCGGCGTATCGAGATCGGCATCCTCGTCTCGATACGCGGCGCCTTCGGCGCTGCTACTCGACGAGCGGAGCCTCACCCGCTGATCGAGTAGCAGCCGCGCGCCAGCGCGGCCGCGTATCGAGATCGGCATCTTCGTCTCGATACGCGGCGCCTTCGGCGCTGCTACTCGAGGAGCGGGGGAGGCGGCGCCTTCCGCGCTGCTGCTCGACGAGCGGGGGAGGCGGCGCCTTCGGCGCTGCTGCTCGACGAGCGGCGCCTCACCCGCTGATCGAGTAGCAGCCGCGCGCCAGCGCGGCCGCGTATCGAGATCGACATCTTCGTCTCGATACGCGGCGCCTTCGGCGCTGCTGCTCGACGAGCGGGCGCGTCAGCCGTCCAGCGCGCGCAGGCCGTTGTACGCGGTGACGCCGAGCGGGGGCCCGTAGGCGCCCGACTCGCCACCGTTCGAGTAGATCGCGGTGATGTGGCCGGCGCCGGTCGCCGGGTCGAGGTTCGAGACGAACCCGGAACCGGATGCGCCGTCGCCCATCGCGCAGTCGGCGCCGTAGTTCGGGTCGCCGCCCGCGCCGTAGCTGAGGTCGTCCTCGGCGCAGTGGCGCAGCACCTCCGCGTCGAACGGCGCGTTGCCCGGGTAGCCGGCGATCACCACGCCGTTCGTCTCTGCCGTGAAGCTGACGCCCTGGCCGCCCGCGACATCCTCGAGCGTCGATCCGCGCTGCGGCGCGAAGCGGATGAAGCCGAAGTCGAACCCCATCCAGGCGTCGTCGTCGGCACCGTCCAGCCAGCGCTCGTTCGACTCGAGGTACTGGGTCGGCACCCACCACTCCTCCGCCTCCCAGACGCCGAAGGGCGCGACGCCGCGCTCGTAGCCCGGCGCGAAGGTGATCCGGTCGTAGTAGTCGCGGGTCGCGTCGTCGAAGATGCAGTGCGCCGCGGTGATGACGACGAGACCGGAGCCGCTGTTGATGACGGTGCCGCTGCACGTGTACTCGGCGTGCTCGGCCTCGAGGACGAGCCGCCCGACGCTCGTCAGCAGCAGGTTGCCGCCCGCCGCGTGCGGGGAGTCGGGCAGCAGCTCGTCGCCGTCGTCGTGCGTCGGCATCGCGACGCCGGGCGCGACCAGCGGCGTGCCGCGCGTTGGCTCCAGCACCACGTCCACCGGCGCATCCGGCTGGTATCCCTCAGCCGTCCTCCCTCGCCCACCCGCGTAGAGCTCGCCGGTGTCGGCATCCGTCTCGTCGTCGGTCGTGATGGGCGCGTCCGGCGCCACGGGCGTCGGCTCGACGCGCGGCTCGCCCGCCGGTCGCGACGGCTGCGTGGGCGGCGCCTGCGGCAGGCGGATGTCCGTGGCGAGCGGCGGCGGCGGGAGGACGCATCCGCTCATCGTGGCGACGGCGAGCAGCGCCACGGCGACGGCGGCGGAGCGAGCGGGACGCATGCTCGAACGCTAGCCGGTGCGGCGCGCGAGCGCGCGGATCAGGCGGGGGGAGCCACCGCGACGAGCATGATCGCCGTCCAGTGGCACACGAACGCGACGAGCGTGCACGCGTGGAAGATCTCGTGGAAGCCGAAGCGGCCAGGGTAGGGATTGGGCTTCTTCATGCCGTAGATGACGGCGCCGACCGTGTACGCGAGGCCGCCGGCGATCACCAGGATCGCGGTCGCCGCGTTCGCGACCCAGATCTGCGGCAGGAACGCGACGGCGGCCCAGCCGAGCGCGAGGTAGATCGGCACGTACAGCCAGCGCGGCGCGTGCAGCCAGAAGACGCGGAAGGCGATGCCCAGCAGCGCGCCGCCCCAGATGACGGCGAGCAGGATGCCGTCGGTCGGGGAGGGGAGCGTCAGCAGCGCGATCGGCGTGTAGCTGCCGGCGATGAGCAGGAAGATGTTGGCGTGGTCGAGCCGCTTCAGCAGCACGCGCGTGCGCTGCTGCCAGTGGAAGCGGTGGTAGACGGCGGAGACGCCGAACATGAGCACGCTCGAGATGGCGTAGACGGCGGTGGAGAGCTTCGCCGTGGTGCCGTCGGCGATCACGACGAGGACGATGCCCGCGATGAGCGCGATCGGAGCGGTCGCGGCGTGGATCCAGCCGCGCCACGTCGGCTTCTCCTCGACGGCCGCCTCGACGATCGCGTCGCCCGCGGCCTCGATGAGGGGCAAGTGGGGCGGCGGCTCTTCGCTGACGCGGACCTCCGGGGACGGCTGTGCTTCGGGGGAGCCGCCCTCGTCGGGTTCGGACTGCGGTGCCATGGGGACAGCGTACGGCGTACGCAGTGCCGCGTCGAGCATGCCGACGCGCAGCGATCGGCACAGTGACCCCGCTAGATTCGTCGAGTGCGATTGCGCAGCGCTCCGGGGTCACGACTCGTCTACCGCTACTACGAGCGGCGGCTGCGTCGCGACCTCCAGCGGGCCGCGGTGCCGCGCCACATCGGCATGATCATCGACGGCAACCGCCGCTGGGCGCGCGAGCAGAAGCTCGCGAGCGCGGGCCACGGGCACCGCGCCGGGGCCGCGAAGCTGCGCGAGTTCGTCGACTGGTGCGCCGAGATCGGCGTCGAGGTCGTCACCCTCTACCTGCTCTCGCGCGACAACCTCACCGGCCGCGCCACGGAGGAGCTCGGCGAGCTGTGCGAGATCATCGCCGAGCTGGCCGACGACCTGTCGCGGCAGCCGGGAAGGCGCATCCGTCACGTCGGCGACACCGCGGGGCTGCCGGCGCCGCTCGTCGCGGCGCTGCAGGCGGCGTCGGCGCGCAGCGCCGATCAGGACGGCATCTGCGTCAACCTCGCCGTCGGCTACGGCGGCAGGCACGAGGTCGTGGAGGCGGTGCGCAAGATGCTGACGGCCGCCGACGGTGCGACCGTCGCCGAGATCGCCGAGCGCCTGTCGCCCGAGGTGATCGCCCAGCACCTCTCGACCGCGGGGCAGCCCGACCCCGACCTCGTCATCCGCACCTCGGGCGAGCAGCGGCTCAGCGACTTCATGCTGTGGCAGAGCGCTCACAGCGAGTTCTACTTCGTCGAGGCGCTCGGTCCCGACCTGCGCGAGGTCGACTTCCTCCGGGCCGTGCGCGCCTACGGGCAGCGCGAGCGCCGCTACGGGCGCTGACCTGGCGCTGAGGTTTCGATCGGGTGAACTCTCGGCGGCTCCGGTGTGTCTTCACCCGGGGCGCTGAGGCACCGAGCGTAGATTCGGCGATGTCGGGCAGTTCCGCCCGACAGCGAGCGGCCATCGCGCCAGCGAGCAGCACGGGAGGCGACGGCCGCGTGGATCCGACCCCAGGGTCGGAAGGGAGCATCACGTGCCTCAACTCGCCACCACCCCCGAGAGCGGATCCGCCGAGGCAGAGGGCCTCGACACCCGCCAGCGCACCTACGTGCTCGACACGAGCGTGCTGCTGTCCGACCCGGGGGCGATCCACCGCTTCGCTGAGCACGCCGTCGTGATCCCCGTGATCGTGATCGCCGAGCTCGAGAAGAAGCGGCACGATCCCGAGATCGGCTACTTCGCCCGCAAGGCGCTGCGGAACCTCGACGACCTGCGCGTCGAGCACGAGCGGCTCGACTTCCCGGTGCCGACCGAGGGAGGCGGCAGCCTGCGCGTCGAGCTCAACCACTCGAACCAGCAGGTGCTGCCGAGCGGCCTGCAGCTCGGCGACAACGACTCGCGCATCCTCGCGGTCGCGTCGAACCTGGCCGGCGACGGCCTCGACGTCTGCATCGTGTCGAAGGACATGCCGATGCGCGTGAAGGCCGCGTCGATCGGCCTGCCCGCCGAGGAGTACCTCGCGGAGCAGGCGGTCGACTCCGGCTGGACCGGCACCGCGGAGCTCGCGCTCTCGGGCGAGCAGATCAACCGCCTCTACGAGGACGAGCGGCTCGAGACGCCGCTCGTCGCCGACATGGCGGTCAACACGTGCCTCGTCATCTCGTCCGAGCGCGGCTCGGCGCTCGGCCGCGTCACGCGCCGCGGCGAGGTGTCGCTCGTGCGCGGCGACCGCGACGTGTTCGGCGTGCACGGCCGCTCGGCCGAGCAGCGCCTCGCGATCGACCTGCTGCTCGACAACGAGGTGGGGATCGTCTCGCTCGGCGGCTCCGCCGGCACGGGCAAGTCGGCGCTCGCGCTCGCCGCCGGCCTCGAGGCGGTGCTCGAGCGCCGGCTGCACAAGAAGGTGATCGTCTTCCGCCCGCTCTACGCGGTGGGCGGCCAGGAGCTCGGCTACCTGCCGGGCGACCAGGGCGAGAAGATGAACCCCTGGGGGCAGGCGATCTACGACACGCTCGGCGCGCTCGTGAGCGACAACGTGCTCGACGAGGTCGCCGACCGGGGCATGCTCGAGGTGATGCCGCTCACGCACATCCGCGGGCGCTCGCTGCACGACTCGTTCGTGATCGTCGACGAGGCGCAGTCGCTCGAGCGCAACGTGCTGCTGACGGTGCTGAGCCGCATCGGCCAGAACTCGCGGGTGGTGCTCACGCACGACGTCGCGCAGCGCGACAACCTCCGGGTCGGTCGCCACGACGGCGTCGCGAGCGTCATCGAGACGCTGAAGGGCCACGACCTCTTCGGCCACATCACGCTCGTGCGCAGCGAGCGCAGCCGCATCGCCGCCCTGGTGACGAGTCTGCTGGAGGACTGACCGCGGAGGGGTATCGCCAGGCGGACCCCGGCTCGGCAGCGGGACCCGCCCCCGGGGGTCCGCGAGCCGAACCGGGGTCCGCTTCGCGGCGGCGGCGCCGCTAGCGTTGGCCGCGTGAGGGAGCTGGCCGACGTCGACGCGCGCCGGATGCGGCTGGTCGCGCAAGGGCTCGTCGGGTCGCAGCGCTCCCCGGTCGACGCGGTGCGGCACGCCGTCGCGCTGCAGGGGCAGGACCTGCCGGCGGTGCTGCGGGCGATCGCGGTCCGCTCCGCGCCGGGGACGACGCTCGACGACGTGCGCGCCGCCTTCGACGCCGGCGAGCTCGTGCGGTCGTGGGCGATGCGCGGCACGCTCTTCGTCGCCGCGCCCGACGACCTCGCGGTGCTGCACGCCGCGACCGGGGAGCGGATGCGTCGCCAGGAGTGGCGCATGTGCGAGGTGCGCGGCATCGACCAGGGCACGGCCGAGCTCGCCGCCGACGTGCTCGTCGACGCGCTCGCCGACGGTCCGCTGCCGCGGCCGGTGATGCTCGCGGCATGGGAGCGGGCCGGCATCTCCACCGCCGGCGGCCGCGGCTACCACCTGCTCGCCCTGAACGCCTACGACGGGCTCGTGCGCTTCGGGCCCTTCGAGGGCCGCGACCAGCTGCTCGTCGGCGGCCCGCGGGCCGCCGTCGCCGACCCGGAGCGCGCGCTCGACGCGGCGCTCGCTCGCATGGTCGCCGCGCGCGGGCCGATGGACGCCGACGACGTGGCGTGGTGGATGGGGCTGCCGAAGACGCTCGTGCGGGCGTCGCTCGCGCGCGCCTCGGAGCTCGATCCGGGGATCGAGCTCGTGCGTGTCGGCGACCGGGAGATGCTGATCGCGACCGACGCCGCGCCGGGCGTCGAGACCGACGTCGTGCTCGTGCCGGCGTTCGACGAGGTGCTGCTGGGTTACCGAGACCGCACGCTGCTCGCGACCCCCGACGTGCTCGCGGCCGTGGTGCCGGGCGGCAACGGCGTCTTCCGGCCGATGGTGCTCGTCGACGGGGTCGCGGTGGGCACCTGGCGCTTCCCTGCCGCTCGTGCTCGGGTCGCGCAGTTGAAGGCGCCGGCCGAGCCGGTGCTCGAGCTTGTCGGGCCCGTGCCGGCGCGGCTGCGGCACCGCATCGACCGAGCGCTCGCGGCGTGGCCGCACCGCTGATGAGTCAGAGGTCGAGCGCGCCGCGCCAGATGCTCTCGCCCGAGTGAGTCGGGTCGCCGTCGTAGGGCTCGACCGACACATCGACAACCGGGAAGGCCTCGAGGTCGAGGTCGGCGGGGAGCGCGAGCTCGGTCGAGGTCGCGTCCATGACGCCGAGGCTCACCATCTGCTGCGCGTCGGCGTCGAGCAGCCAGACGTCGAGGTACCCGTCGACGGTCGGCAGCGCATCCGCGTCGACGACGAGCAGGCGCTGGCCGTCGCGCTCGATCACCTCGGCACGCGCCGGGGAGACGGCGGTGGTGAGCGGCTCGAGCGCGGCGCCCGCGAGGTCGGTGGAGCGAGGGCCGCCCCCCACTTGCGTCACGAGCAGCACGGCGAGGCTCGCGGCCACCACCGCGGACGCGGCGCACGCGGCGACGAGCGCCCCCACCCCGAAGCGGCGGCGACGGCGGCGCACGAGGTCGCCCGTCGGCATCCGCGACGCGTGTTCGGTGCCTGTCGGTCGATCGCCGGCCTCGACAGGCCGGTCATCGGCCTCGACGGCGGTCGCGTCCGCCGAGTCCCCACCGATGTCGGCGAGGATCCGGTCCCACACGGCGGCGGGCGGATCGAGCGCCGGCACGTGCGCGGCGCGGAAGCGCTCGGCGGTGGCTCGCAGGGCGGTGAGCTCAGCACGGCACTGGACGCAGGACTCGAGGTGCTCGGCGCGCGCATCGGCCTCGCCGAGCGCGAGCGCGGCGAGCGCGTCAGTCGACAGGTGCGGCATGCGTGTCCTCCCATCTCTCCCTGAGTCTTCGGAGCGCTCGCGACAAGTGGCTCTTCACGGTTCCGACCGGCATGTCGAGGGCCTCGGCGATCGCCGCGGTCGAGCGGTCCTCGATCACGGCCAGGCGGACGATCGTGCGCTGCGGCTCGCCGATTCGCTCGAGCTCCTCCTGCACGGTCAGTGCATCCGCCACCGCGTCAGACACCGGATCCCCCTCTCCGCGATCCAGCCGGACGGCGAGATCCTGCGGGTCGAACGCCTGCTCGTCGGCGTACCTCGTGCGGTAGTGGTCGGCGATCCGCCGCCGCGCGATGGCGACGATCCACGCACCGAGCGGCCCGCTCGCCGGGTCGTACGACTCGCGCGATCGCCAGACCGAGACGAACGTCTGCTGCACGACATCCTCCGCGTCGTGCGGCGCCATCGCCCGGCAGGCGATGGCGTAGACCATGCCGCCCCAGCGCTCGTACGCCTGCCGCAGCACCTCGGGGCTCGCGTCGGATGCGAACGCGAGCGCCAGGCGCTCCACGTCGATCGCACCCTCGTTGCTCACGGCCAGAAGGTATCACCGGGTCACGCGGCTCACCGCGCGTCCAGGACGGCCGTCACGACGATGTTGTCCTCGTAGGCGCCGGCGGCCGCATCCCACTCGCCGCCGCACGTGACGAGCCGCACGACGTGGTCGCCGTCGCGGGCGAACAGGGCGTCGAGCCGCAGCTCGTCCTTCGACACCTGCTCGATGCTCGTGATCAGGAAGCGCAGCTGCGCTCCTGAGGCCGTCGCAATCTCGACCGCGTCGCCCTGGGACGCCCGCAGCACGGATGCCATGGGCGCCGCGCCGATGTCGCTGTCGACGTGCGCAGCCAGCACGGCACTGCCCGCGTCGGCGCCGGGAGCCGGGCCGAAGCGGTACCAGCCGACCTCGCTGACGAGGTCGGGCACATCCATCTGCCCGTCCTCACGCACCCCGACGGGCACGACGCCGAGCTCGAGGCCGACCGATGGCACGCGCACCGCGGTGGGTGCGTCGACCGCCGAGGGCGCCTCGGGCGCGGCGTCGCGCGCCCCGACCCCCGTGGGAATGGTGCCCGACGCGGACGCAGTGGGCGCCGTCGCGGATTCGCTCGGCTCCGATGCGGATGCGGTCGGCGCCGGTGCAGCGGTCGGTGCCGGTGCAGCCGTCGGTGCGACGGTGCTCGAGGCCGGCTGCGGGGAGACGGTCGGCGTCGACGGGCTTTGCCCGAGCAGCACGACGCCGACCGCGATCGCGGCGAACGCGGTCACCGCGGCGATCACGATAGTCACGCGACCGCCGCGGGAGCGCGCCCGCACCAAGGGCTCCCGCCGCGCATCGCGCGACGGGAGCCCCCGGTCGGTTCCCATGGTCAGCTGCGCTCCCGGGCGGGGCGCAGGGTGCGCGCCGTGATCAGGGCGAGGCCGAGTGCGCCGGCGAGCAGGAGCGAGATGCCCAGCACTCGCTGGTCCTCCGCGCCGCCGAGGCCAGAGGGCACGCCGCTCGGCGCGCTGTGCGCCTCGACGACCTGCACCGCGAGGGCGAGGTTGCCGTCCGCCGCGCTGCCCCAAGCGGTCACGATGGAGTTCGCACCCTCCGCGAGCTCGAGGTCGGCCGGGCCGATCGCGACGGTCTCGGTGCCCGCGAGCACGACGTCGGCCGAGACAGCGCCAGCGGCGGTCTCGAGCGAGGCCTCGTTCGGGTTCGTGAGCGCCTCGACGATCACCGATCCGCCCGCGCGCACGTCGACGGCGGGAGCCGCCGCGAGGTGGCGCACCGTGAGGCGCGCCTGGCCGGCGGCGACCGGGTCGGTGTTGTTCGGGAAGGCCGACAGGGTCGGCTCGCCGCCCTCAGTGAGGTGCGCGGCGAGCGTCAGGTTGGCCCCTCCCGGCACCTCGAGGCCGAGCGCCTCGATCGCGGCCTCAGCCGTGTCGGGGGTGCCGCCGTCGGCGAAGACCTGGATGTCGTAGCTGCCGGCGGCGAGCATCATCGGGTCGGTCAGGGTGCCCGGCTGGAAGTCAGGGATGGCCTCTTCGCCATTGATGAAGACGTCGACCGTCAGGCCGGGGACTGCGTGCAGGACCGAGACGGTCGACTCGTGGTTGTCGGCCATGGCGGGTGCGCCGCCGAAGGCCGTCAGGGCGAGAGCGGCGCCGACGCCGATCGCGAGCTTGCGCTTCATGGTGATCTCCTCAGGTGGGTGGGGCGCTGATTGCGCCTCTGCCCCCATATCGGCGCGCACCCCCCGATCGGTTGCAACGGATTCGAAAGAATGCATCCCGGGCGTGTCGCGAGCCGTCAGCGAGGACGCCGCGCGCGAGCCCGAGGCTGTGGACAGCGCCGACGGCGCGATGGACCGCCTGGCTACCGTGGCGGCGTGACAGAGCGGTCGGATGCAGCAGTGGCGAGCAGCGTGGTGTCGACCAGCGCCGTGGCGAGCAATGTGGTGTCGAGCGAGGGGGTGGCTGGCAGCGCCGCACGCCCGCTCGGGCTGCGGTGGCCCGACGCGCTCGGCCTGCCGCTCGCCGCGGCGGCCGCCGCGCTGCTCGCGGCCGCCGGTGCCGACGCCGTCGCCGTCGTGCCGCTCGCGGCGGCCGTCGCCGCGGCTCCCGCGCTCGCGCGCATCGACACGGCGCAGCGGCGACTGCCCAACCCGCTCACGGTGCCGTTGCTCGTCGTCGGCGCCGCGGCCTGCGCGGTGCGACTCGCGCAGGGCGACCTCGCCCCGCTCGCGGCGGTCGGCTCCGCGCTCGTGCTGCTCGTGATGGCGGTGGCGGGCGGCATGGGGATGGGCGACGTGAAGCTCGGCGCCGCGCTCGCCCTCGTGACCGCGACGGTCGGGTGGGCGGTCCCACTCGCCGGACTGGCCGCATCCATCGTCGTCGGCGGCGTCGCCGGGGGAGCGGCCCTCTCGCTGGGTCGGCGCTCGGTCGCGTTCGGGCCGGCGCTGCTCGTCGGCCACGCCGTCGCCGTGGTTGTGGCGATGCAGCCGCCCTGATCACGCCTGCGGTGCGCCTGGGGAGAGGTCGCTCTGTGACGCTCCATGACGCGCGGATTCGCCGAGGCTGCTATCTGATACGTACCGTTGAGGCAGTCCACGCCCCACGAAGGAGCCCTCATGCCCATCCGCACCGCCCGCCCGCTCGCCATCGCGGGCACCCTCGGCCTCGCCGTCGCGCTCGTCGGCTGCAGCAGCGCTGCCGACTCCGAGGGCGCAGCGCTCGGCTCGGCCGAGAACCCCGTGCAGCTCGGGGTCGTCGGTGCCGCGGAGGAGTACTGGGCCACGTACGAGGAGGCGGTCGAGGCGGAGGGCATCCAGCTCGAGATCGTCGACTTCACCGACTACAACCAGCCGAACCCCGCTCTCAGCGAGGGCGAGCTCGACATCAACCAGTTCCAGCACATCATCTACCTGGCGAACTACAACGTGCAGTCGGGCGACGACCTGCAGCCCGTCGGCTCGACGGCGATCTATCCGATCGGGCTCTACTCCGACAAGTACGCGTCGGCGGAGGAGATCCCGGACGGCGAGGAGGTCATCGTGCCGAACGACGACACGAACCAGGCCCGCGGCCTGCTCGTGCTGCAGTCGGCCGGCCTCATCTCGCTCGTCGACGGCGGCAGCCCCTACTCGACGGTCGACGACGTGATCGCGGAGGAGTCGCGCGTCACCGTGCGCGCCGTCGACGCGGCGCTGACGGCCACGTCGCTGCCGGATGTCGCCGCCGCGATCGTCAACAACGACTTCATCGAGGACGCCGGCCTCGACCCCGAGTCGGCCATCGCGCAGGACGACCCGAACGACCCCGCCGCCGCGCCGTACATCAACATCTTCGCCACCACGGCCGAGAACGTCGACGACGAGGTGTTGAACCGTCTGGTCGAGATCTACCAGTCGAACGAGGAGGTGCAGGCCGGCGCCCTCGCGGCCTCGGGTGGCACCGGACTCTTCACCGTCACACCCAAGGCCGACCTGCAGACGGCGCTCGCCGACGTGCAGGCGGAGCTCGAGGCGCAGTAGCCGCTCGCAGCTCGAGGCGGAGGCTCCCGGGCCTCCGCCTCGATGCCCGTCCGGGCGCGAGGCACGACCGATCCAAGGAGGACCAGTGGCGCAGCACATCGTGCTCGACCGGGTGTCGAAGCGGTTCCCGCCCGCGAAGCGCGGCGGCGACGAGATCGTCGCTGTCGACGACGTCTCGCTCTCGATCGAGCGGGGCGAGGTCTTCGGCATCATCGGCTACTCCGGCGCCGGCAAGTCGACGCTCGTGCGCCTCATCAACCAGCTCGAGCCGCTGACCTCCGGCTCGATCACGGTCGGCGACGTGCCGATCAGCGAGCTGCGCGGCAAGCGGCTGCGCGAGCAGCAGACCGGCATCGGCATGATCTTCCAGCGGTTCAACCTGCTCACCTCGCGCACCGTCGCGGGCAACGTCGCGTACCCGCTCGAGGTGATCGGCGTCGGCAAGGCCGAGCGCCGCCGCCGGGTCGACGAGCTGCTCGAGTTCGTCGGGCTCGCGGGCCGAGCCGACGCCTACCCGGAGCAGCTCTCGGGCGGCCAGCAGCAGCGCGTGGGCATCGCGCGCGCCCTCGCAGCGAACCCGCAGATCCTGCTGGCCGACGAGGCCACCTCCGCCCTCGACCCGGAGACCACCGCGGAAGTGCTCGACCTGCTCGCGCGCGTCAATCGCGAGCTCGGCGTCACGATCGTGGTGATCACCCACGAGATGGAGGTGATCGCCCGCATCGCCGACCGCGTCGCCGTGATGGAGGCGGGCAGGGTCGTCGAGTCGGGCACCACCTACGACGTGTTCACGAAGCCGCAGACCGCGGTCGCGAAGCGCTTCGTGCAGACGGTCGTCCGCGCCCTGCCGGAGGGCGACGAGCTCGAGCTGCTGCGAGCGAAGCACGACGGCCGCTTCTTCACCATCTCGTTCACCGACGCGGGCGTCTCCGAGGCGCGGGTCTTCTCGGCGCTCGCGAAGGCCGGCGTCGACTTCAACCTCGTGCACGGCGGCGTCGACGACATCCAGGGCCGCGTGTACGGGCTGCTGACGATCGCGGTGCGCGGCGACGACGCCGCCGTCGAGCGGGCGCTCGGCGGCATCGGGTCCGGCGTGACGGTGGAGGAGCAGCGATGAGCGACGTCGTGGGCGTGCTGCCGGACCTGCTCGAGCAGACCGCGATCATGCTGTGGATGGTCGCGCTGTCGCTCGCCCTCGGCGGCGTCGGCGGCCTCATCATCGGCACCGGGCTCTACGTCACCCGCCGCGGGGGCATCCTGCAGCAGTCGGTGATCTGGTGGATCCTCAACGTGCTCGTCAACACCTTCCGGCCCATCCCGTTCATCATCCTGCTGGCGGCGCTGCAGCCCATCGGCCGGCTCGTGGTCGGCAAGGGCATCGGCACCGAGTACGCCGTGTTCGCGATCGCCATCGCGGCGACCTTCGGCATCGCCCGCATCGTGGAGCAGAACCTCGTGGCGCTGCCGGCCGGTGTCGTCGAGGCCGCGAGGGCGACGGGCGCGAGCCCCTGGCGCATCATCCGCACCGTGATCATCCCGGAGACCCTCGGGCCCCTCGTGCTCGGCTTCACGTTCGCCGTCATCGCGATCGTCGACATGTCGGCCGTGGCCGGCCTCGTCGGCGGTGAGGGGCTCGGCAACTGGGCGGTCACCTACGGCTACCGGCAGTTCGACCAGGTCGTCACGTGGTCGGCGCTCATCGTCGTCGTCATCGTCGTGCAGCTCATCCAGGCGCTCGGCAACTGGCTCGCGCGGCGGATCATGCGGCGCTGAAGCGGTCCGCACAGATCGACGCGGCCGCTGGCATCTGCGGGTGCCGTGGAGCAGAATCGGCCGCATGAGCGATGGCTACACCGATGACGAGCGCAAGCAGATCCGGGACGACTTCCACGATGCGGTCACCATGACCGCATCCGAGATCGAGCGGTGGCTCGAGTCGGACGACTCCCGCGAGGTCGGTCAGAAGCACGACGGCGACGACGAGTCGACGGGGCACGCGTCGGGGCGCCGGATCGCCAGCATCCTCCGGAAGAAGCAGGCAGAGCTGACCGATGACGACTACAGCCACATGCGGAAGGTCGTCGGGTACGTCGCGCGCCACTCGAAGCAGCGGCCCGACGGCGACGTCACCGACACCCGGTGGCGCTTCTCGCTCATGAACTGGGGACACGACCCGCTGCAGTGACGGGGCCTGCAGCGACGCTATGACGGGTCTAGGCTTTCTCTGGGCAATCCCCGAACCCCCTGATCACCCAGAGAAGGATCCGCCGATGGCCGACGTCGCCACATCGAGACCCGAGCTGCCGCCCACGGCAGTGGAGGACACCAGCCGCAAGAAGTGGACGCCGCTCAAGATCGTGCTCTGGGTGGCCATCGCGCTGCTCGGCGGCGTGGCCTGGACGATGCTCGCCATCGTCCGCGGCGAGACGGTCAACGCGATCTGGTTCGTGTTCGCCGCCGTCACCACCTACATGATCTTCTACCGCTTCTACTCGAAGTACATCGAGCGCAAGATCGTCCGACCCGACGACACCCGCGCGACCCCCGCCGAGTACAAGGCGAACGGCCGCGACTATGTCGCCACCGACCGTCGCGTGCTGTTCGGCCACCACTTCGCCGCCATCGCCGGCGCCGGCCCGCTCGTCGGGCCCGTGCTCGCCGCCCAGATGGGCTACCTCCCCGGCACGATCTGGATCATCGTCGGCGTCGTGCTCGCCGGCGCGGTGCAGGACTACCTCGTGATGTTCTTCTCGATGCGTCGTGGCGGGCGCTCGCTCGGCCAGATGGCGCGCGACGAGTTCGGCCGCGTCGGCGGCGCGGCGGCGATCCTCGCGACGCTGCTCATCATGGTGATCATCACCGCGATCCTCGCGCTCGTCGTCGTCAACGCGCTCGGCGAGAGCCCGTGGGGCGTCTTCTCGGTCGCGATGACCATCCCGATCGCCCTGTTCATGGGCGTCTACCTGCGCTGGATCCGTCCCGGCAAGGTGCTCGAGATCTCGATCATCGGCTTCGTGCTGCTCATGGCCGCCATCATCGGCGGCGGCATGGTCGCCGAGACCGCGTGGGGCCAGGAGCTCTTCACGCTCGACCGCGTCACGATCGCGTGGGGCATCGTCATCTACGGCTTCCTCGCCGCGGTGCTGCCCGTCTGGATCCTCCTCACGCCGCGCGACTACCTCTCGACGTTCATGAAGATCGGCGTCATCGTGGCGCTCGCGCTCGCGATCATCTTCGTGCGCCCCGAGATCTCGGTGCCCGCGTTCACCGAGTTCGCCTCGGGCGACAGCGGCCCGGTCTGGCCCGGCTCGCTCTTCCCGTTCCTGTTCGTGACGATCGCGTGCGGCGCCCTCTCGGGCTTCCACGCGCTCATCGCCTCCGGCACGACCCCGAAGATGGTCGAGAAGGAGAAGCAGACCCGCCTGCTGGGCTACGGCGGCATGCTCATGGAGTCGTTCGTCGCGGTCATGGCGCTCGTCGCCGCGATCTCGATCGACCAGGGCATCTACTACGCGATGAACTCGTCGGCGGCCAACACGCAGGGCACGATCGAGGGCGCAGCCGCCTTCGTGCAGTCGCTGGGCCTCACGGGCGTGAGCGTCACCCCCGAGCAGCTCGCGGCGACCGCGGACGCCGTCGGCGAGGAGTCGATCGTCTCCCGCACCGGTGGCGCGCCCACGCTCGCCCTCGGCCTCGCGCAGATCATGCAGAGCTGGATCGGCGGGCCGACCATGATGGCGTTCTGGTACCACTTCGCGATCATGTTCGAGGCGCTGTTCATCCTCACCGCGGTCGACGCCGGCACCCGTGTCGCGCGCTTCATGCTGCAGGACTCGCTCGGCAACATCTTCCCGAAGTTCCGCGACACGTCGTGGACGCTCGGCGCCTGGATCTGCACGGCGATCATGGTCGCCGCGTGGGGCGCGGTGCTGATCATGGGCGTCACCGACCCGCTGGGCGGCATCAACACGCTGTTCCCGCTGTTCGGCATCGCCAACCAGCTGCTCGCGGCGATCGCGCTCGCGATCGTGCTGGCGATCGTGGCCAAGCGTCGCAACTTCCGCTACCTGTGGATCGTCGCGCTGCCGCTCGCGTTCGTCACCGTCGTGACCGTGACCGCATCCGCCTTCAAGGTGTTCTCGCCGGTGCCGGCCGTCGGCTACTGGGCCAACCACTTCCGCTTCCGCGACGCGCTTGCGGCCGGCGAGACGTCGGTCGGCACGACCGAGGGCATCCCCGCCCTCGAGGCGGTCGTGCGCAACACCATGATCCAGGGCACGCTCTCGATCATCTTCGTCGTGCTGACGATCGTGGTCATCGGCTTCTCGATCGCGAACGTGATCAAGGCGGCGCGCTCCACCGAGATCGTCGACCACGAGGATGAGCGCACCGAGTCGCGGATGTACGCCCCGGCCGGCTTCCTGCCGAGCCCCGAGGAGCGCGAGCTCCAGAAGCAGTGGGACGCGCTGCCCGACGAGCACCGTCCCGTGCGGACCGGCCACTGACCATGACCGGCATGCACCGCGAGGAGCGCCCGGCGACTGCCGGTGCGCTCCTCGCGCGCGCCTGGGGCGGATTCGTCTGGTGGGCGAAGGGCGTCACCGGCGAGTCGAAGTACCAGGCGTACGTCGACCACGAGCGGCGCGTGCACCCCGATCGGGAGCCCATGACGGAGCGCGCCTTCTGGCGCGACGAGTACCGCCGTCAGGACGCGAACCCCGAGGGCCGCTGCTGCTGACGCATCGCTGACCGACGGAGCGCCCGGACCCCTCGCGGGGCCGGGCGCTCCGTCGTCTCGCGGGGCGAGCCCCGTCGGCCGGCGCCGTCAGCCGGTCGGGTCGGTGAGGGCCGCCGCGTACGCGCGGATCGACCGGTTGTAGCGCGGCAGCGTCGGCTCGAGCGCCTCGATCACGACCCGCAGGGCCTCGTCGTGCCGGCCCGCGCTGTGGAGCGCGAGCGCGAGGAAGACGCGCGGCGACGACCCGGTCGACGGATGCTCGGGCGCTGCCTCGAGCACCGCGATCGCGTCGTCGACGCGACCGGTGTTGCGCAGCGTCGAGCCGTACTGCACGGCCAGCTGCGCGTGGTGCTCCGCGTCGAGGCCGAGCGCGAGCGCCCGCTCGTACTCGCGCTCCGCCTCGACCTCGCGGCCGTGGGAGTCGAGCATGCCGGCGAGCTCGAACGCCGCTCGGCCGTCGGCACCCGGATACGCCGCCGCGAGCGCGCGCATCGCCGCGATCCCCTCGTCGGCGGGTGTCTCGTCGAAGCGGTCCCACAGCTCGGCGACCGCCGCGCTCCACGCAGCGGTCTCCCACTCGACGCTCACAGCTGCAGGCCCGTGTGGTGCGCCGCGAACGCCAGCTGGTCGGCGAACTCGAGCGCCGCCGCATCCTTCGGCTTGCCCATGCCGTGCCCGGCGCGCGTGTCGACGCTCAGCAGCACCGGCGCATCCGCTGCAGCGGCCGCCTGCTGCGCGCGCTGCAGCTCCGCGGCGAACTTGAACGAGTGGGCGGGCACGACGCGGTCGTCGTGGTCCCCGGTCGTGATGAGGGTGGGCGGATGCGCGACCTCGCGCACGTTGTGCAGCGGCGAGTAGGCGCGCAGGTAGGCGTGCGCCTCGGGATCGTCGGGGTCGCCGTAGTCGCTCGCCCACGCCCAGCCGATCGTGAAGCGGTGGTAGCGCAGCATGTCGAGCACCCCGACGCCGGGCAGCACGGCGGCCCACAGCTCCGGGCGCTGCGTCAGGGCGGCGCCCGCGAGCAGGCCGCCGTTGGAGCGGCCGTGCAGCGCGAGGTGCTCGGGGGTCGTGATGCCGGTCTCGATCAGGTGCTCGGCGATCGCGAAGAGGTCGTCGAAGACCTGCTGCTTGCGCTCCTTCGTGCCGCCCTTGTGCCAGTCCGAGCCGAACTCGCCGCCGCCGCGCAGGTTGGGCACCACGAGCACGCCGCCGGCGGCGACCCATGCGGCGAGCACGGCGCGGAAGCCGGGGTTCATCGGGATGTTGAAGCCGCCGTAGCCCCAGATGAGCGTCGGGCGAGGCGCGTCGCCCGCGTCGCCCTCGGGGCGCACGAGGAAGGCGGGCACGGTCGCGCCGTCGCTCGAGACGGCGCGGATCCGCGTGGTCGTCGCCGCGGGCGCCGCGGGGCCGGGCGTCGGGAGCGAGCGGTGCGCGACGAGCCGGGCGCCGTCGACCTCGACGACGTGGCGCGTGCCGCGGTCGACGAAGCTCTCCGTGCTGACGAGCACCGTGCTCGAGCCCTGCCGCGCGTCGGAGCCGGTGATCGAGACGCCGTCGCCGAGCGGCACCGTGTCTCCCGGCTCGCCCTCGAAGGTCGCGAGCTGCATGCGGTGGCTCGCGTCGTGCGAGTACTCGAGCACGAGGCCCGAGGCGGTGAGGGATGCGTCGAGCAGCACGTCCTCGGCGTGCTCCGGCACGACCGTGCGCTGGGTCGCGGTCGCGAGGTCGAACGCGGCGAGCCGGTAGCGGGCCGCGCCCTCGTCGGTGACGGCGTAGAGCGAGCCGTCGTGGATGCCGATGGCGTTCCACTCGTGCTCATGGCCCTCGACGAGCTGGGTGAGCGCGTCGTCACCGTGGCGGCGGACCGCGAGGTCGTTGCCGCTCGACGAGCCGGTGTCGGTCGAGAGCACGAACCACTCGTCGTCGCGCGGCCAGTGGCGCGCGAACATGCGCGGCGCATCCGGACGCGTGAACAGCACCGCGTCGTCAGCCGCGACCGCGCCCACCTCGTGCCGCATGAGCCGGCCGGCGCCCATCTCGTCGGTGAGCGCGTCGCCGGTCGGGGCGTCGTAGGCCCAGTAGCTGAACGCACGGTCGCCCGGCAGCCACACGGCGCCGTTCCACTTCGTCCAGGGGATCTCGTCGCCGAGGTCGGCACCCGTCGCGACGTCGCGGATGCGGATGGTGCGCCAGTCGGACCCGCCGTCGGCCGCGCCGTAGGCCAGCAGCGCGCCGTCGGGGGAGACGCTCGCCATCGTGACGGCGACTGTGCCGTCGTCGGAGAGCAGGTTGGGGTCGAGCAGCACGCGAGTGCCCGGCGCGCTCGCATCGTCGAGCTCGTCGACGGAGTCGGCGGTCACGAGCACCGGCTGGTTCTGGCCGTCGCTGTGCCAGGCGAACACCCGGTCGCCGCGGACCCACGGGCAACCACGGGTCGGAGCGGTCAGGAGCGCCGACACGCGCTCGCGGAACGCCTCGCGGGCGGGCAGCGCGGCGAGCACCGGCTCGGCGAACGCGTTCTGCGCGTCGATGAACGCGCGCGTCTCGGCGCTCTCGCCGTCCTCGAGCCAGCGGTACGGGTCGGCGATCGCCTCCCCGTGGATCGTCTCGACCGTGCCGTCTCTTCTCACCTCGGGATAGCGCATCCGTCCACCCTACGTCGGCGTTCCGTCGCTGCGGATGCGCGTGGTGCAGCCGCAGATCCGGGGTCGCGGCGGCGCCCGGGCTGGCCTATCGTCAATCGACGCACGCAGTGCTCGGCGCAACCACTGAGCGAGGGAGCTCCCAATGTCCGCCACCGTCGCGCAACCGAACACCCATGGCCGGGCGCTCAAGGCCGGCACCGCTGCCGCGGTCGGCACCACGATCGAGTGGTACGACTTCTACGTCTACGCGACCGCCGCCGCGATCGTGTTCCCCACCGTCTTCTTCCCCGACGTCGACCCGGCGATCGGCACGCTCGCGTCGTTCGCGACCTACGCGGTCGCGTTCTTCGCGCGCCCGCTCGGCGGCATCATCTTCGGCCATGTCGGCGACCGGATCGGCCGCAAGCCGGCCCTCACGATCACGCTGATGCTCATGGGTGTCGCGACCGTGCTCGTCGGCCTCGTGCCCGACTACAACACGATCGGCATCACGGCGCCGATCCTGCTGATCGTGCTGCGGATCTGCCAGGGCCTCGCGGTCGGCGGGGAGTGGGGCGGCGCGAGCCTCATGGCCGTCGAGAGCGCCCCGCCGAAGTGGAAGACGTTCTACGGCGGCTTCACCCAGATCGGCAACCCGCTGGGCGCGCTGCTCGCGACCGGCGCGTTCTGGATCCTCGCCGCGATGGGCGACGACGTGCTCATGACGTGGGGCTGGCGCGTGCCGTTCCTCGCGAGCGTCGTGCTGATCGCCGTCGGCCTCTGGGTGCGGTGGCGCGTCGAGGAGACGCCGGTGTTCGAGGCGAAGGTGCAGGAACGCCAGCAGTCGACCCCGCTCGTGTTCGCCCTCAAGAACAACTGGTACCCGATGCTGCTCGGCTTCGGCATGGTCGGCATCGCCTCCGGCGGCTACTACCTCGCCACGACCTACGTGCAGAGCTACGCGACCTCCGACGCGGTCGGCCTCGACGCCGAGATCATCCTCGGTGCGATGACCGTCGCGTCGTTCATCGAGGCGCTCGTGACGCTGCCGCTCGCGTACCTCGGCGACAAGTGGGGGCGCAAGCTCATGATGTACCTCGGCATCGGGCTCTCGGTGCTGCTCATCGTGCCGCTCATCCTCGTGATCGGCGCGCACGAGGTCGCGCTCATCTACGTGCTCGTCTCGGCGATCCGCCTCACCATGAGCGGCACGTGGGCGCCGCTGTCGGCGCTCATGTCGCAGATGTTCCGCCCGCAGTCGCGCTACACCTCGATGTCGCTGTCGTACGGCGTCGGCGCCGCGGTGTGGGGCGGCCTCTCGCCCGTCGTCGCCGCCGGCCTGTTCGCTGCGACCGGCAACATCTGGACCGTCATCGGCCTGTACGCGTTCCTCGGGCTCGTCGCCTGGGTCTCGACGTACCTGGCACCGCAGCACTCCGACGAGGCGCCGGTCACCGAGTCGCTCGAGCCTCGCCTCGACACGACCGCCATCCGCCGCCCCGAGGAGCGGTGACGCTCGCCGCCTCGGCACCTTCGACGACGCAGCAGGGGCACCCGCGATCCGCGGATGCCCCTGCTGCGTGCCGGTCGGCTACTTCGCGACGCCCGGGTGCGTCATCGACAGCAGATCGAGCGCCTTGTCCATGTCGGCCTCGCTGAGCTCGCCGCGCTCGACGTAGCCGAGGTCGATGACGGCCTCGCGCACGGTGATGCCCTGCTTGACCGAGTGCTTGGCGATCTTCGCGGCTGCCTCGTAGCCGATCAGCCGGTTGAGCGGCGTCACGATCGAGGGGCTCATGCCCGCGAGCGCTGCGGCGCGCTCGATGTCGGCCTCGAGCCCGGCGACGGTCTTGTCGGCGAGCACGCGCGAGGCGTTCGACAGCAGCCGGATCGACTCGAGCAGCGCGGTGCCCATCACCGGGATCTGCACGTTGAGCTCGAACGAGCCCGAGGCGCCCGCCCACGCGACGGTCGCGTCGTTGCCGATGATGCGCGCGCAGACCATCAGCACGGCCTCCGGCACGACCGGGTTGACCTTGCCGGGCATGATCGACGACCCCGGCTGCAGGTCGGGGATGCGCAGCTCGCCGAGCCCCGTGTTGGGGCCCGAGCCCATCCACCGCAGGTCGTTGTTGATCTTCGTGAGCGAGACCGCGATGGTGCGGAGCGCGCCGGATGCCTCGACGAGGCCGTCGCGGTTGGCCTGCGCCTCGAAGTGGTTGCGCGCCTCGGTGATCGGCAGCCCGGAGGAGGCGGCGATCTCGGCGATGACCTTCTCGGGGAACCCGAGCGGCGTGTTGATGCCCGTGCCGACGGCCGTGCCGCCCTGCGGCACCTCGGCGACGCGGGGGAGCGCCGCCTCGATGCGCTCGATGCCGTAGCGGATCTGCGCGGCGAAGCCGCCGAACTCCTGGCCGAGGGTCACGGGCGTCGCGTCCATGAGGTGCGTGCGGCCGGGCTTCACCGCATCCGCCCACAGCGACGCCTTCTCCTCGAGCGCCTCGGCGAGGTGCGCGAGCGCGGGGATCGCCTGCTCGATCAGCGCACCCGTGACCGCGATGTGCACGGAGGTGGGGAACACGTCGTTCGACGACTGGGATGCGTTGACGTGGTCGTTGGGGTGCACGCTCTCGCCCCGGTGGCGGGTCGCGAGCGTCGCGAGCACCTCGTTCATGTTCATGTTCGACGAGGTGCCGGAGCCGGTCTGGTAGGTGTCGACCGGGAACTGGTCGTGGTGCGCACCGCCGATGACCTCGTCGGCGGCGGCGACGATCGCGTCGGCGACGTCTGCCTCGAGGATGCCGAGCTCGCGGTTCGCGATCGCCGCGGCCCGCTTGATGCGGGCGAGCGCCACGATCTGCGCGGACTCGAGACCGGAGCCCGAGATCGGGAAGTTCTCGACGGCCCGCTGCGTCTGCGCGGCGTACAGCGCGTCCTTCGGGACGCGCACCTCGCCCATCGTGTCGTGCTCGATGCGGTACTGATCCTGCGCGTTCACGTCGTCGTGCCTCCGGGTTCGTGGCTGGGGTGGGGGTTCGGTCACTCGCCGGCCGCGAGCTGCGCGCTCACGGCCTCGGCGAAGGTCTGCAGCTCGGCGTCGCCCGCGGTGCCGGCGACGACGACGGTGGATGCGCCCTGCTGGGTCGTGAGCACGAATGCCAGGTTGCCCGGGTCCTCCGCGGCGCGCTGGTCGTGCTCCGTCCAGGTGATCCCGGCGATCTCGCGCTCGCCCGTCTGCGGGGCGCCCTCGATCGCGGTCGCGAGCCAGGTCGGGTTGGCGTCGACGGCCTGCGTGAACGAGAGGAACTGCTGCTCGGGGGTCACGTAGCCCGCGTACCAGGTGGTCACGCCGTCGGCGCCGCCGCGCACCTCGGCGAGGTTCGCATCCCAGCCCTCGGGCAGCGCGGGTGCGACGAGCGGCACGTCGAACGTGGGCTGCGCCGCCGCCGCGGCCGCGGGCACGTCGATGGCCTCTCGCTCCGGCGGGCCGGGCCGCACGACCACGAGCACCATCACGAGCACGAGGCCCAGGCAGACTGCCAGCGCCGCGATGAGGTTGCCGAAGGTCTGGTTGTCGCGGTGGCGCTTCGACGCGGCCGCCTTGCGCGCGGCCGTCTCCTCCGGCGTCTCCGGGCGACCGAGCTCGGCGACGATGCGGCGATCGCGGCTCATGCCTCGTCGGCCCCCTGGGCCGTCGTGGCGGCCGTCGCGGCGCCGCTCGACGACCGGGCGGCGTCGAGCCGGGCCTTCGCGCCCTGCAGCCACTCCTCGCAGCGGTCGGCGAGCGCATTGCCGCGCTCCCAGAGCGCGAGCGACTCCTCCAGCGACGCGCCGCCGGACTCGAGCGCGTGCACGACGCGGACGAGCTCGTCGCGGGCGGCCTCGTAGCCGAGCTCGGCGACGGACGCGACGTCAGCGGCGGGCGCGGCGGGGTCCGGGATGGTCACGAGCCCAGTCTACCGCGGTGCTTCCGTGCCGGGTCTGGCGCGGTCGCCGTGGGAGAATCGACCACCTCGCCATCCGTCGACCGTGAGGATCCGCAAGTGCCCGATGCGCCCACCGACGCCACCATCGCCGAGATCGCCACGCTGATCGGCTTCGACACCACGAGCCGCGAGTCCAACCTGCCGCTCATCGACCACGTCGTGGAGCGCCTCGCCGCGGTCGGCGTGGAGCCCGTGCTCGTGCCGAACGCGGACGGCACGAAGACGAACCTGCTCGCAACCTTCCCGGCAGCCGACGGCACCGTCACCGGCGGGGTCGTGCTGTCGGCGCACACCGACGTCGTGCCGGTCGACGGTCAGGCATGGAGCAGCGAGCCCTTCGCGCCCGAGGTCCGTGACGGGCGGCTGTACGCGCGCGGCAGCGCCGACATGAAGTCGTTCCTCGGCGTGGTCGTGGCGAAGCTGCCGCAGATCGCGCAGGCGACCCTGGCCGAGCCCATCCACCTCGCCTTCTCGTACGACGAGGAGGTCGGTTGCGTCGGCGCGATCGGCCTCGTCGACGAGATCGTGCGGCGCGGCATGGAGCCGCGCGGCTGCGTGGTCGGCGAGCCGACGAGCATGCGCATCGTGCGCGGTCACAAGTCGATGAACGTGTTCCGGGTCGACGTGCGCGGCCTCGCCGCGCACTCCTCGCTCACCCCGCAGGGCGTCAACGCGATCGCCCACGCCGCGGAGCTGGTGCGCTTCGTGCACGGCGTCGCCGACGAGATGCGCCTCGAGGGGCCGTTCGACGACGCCTACGTCGTGCCCTTCACGACCGTGAGCGTGAACCGCATCGACGGCGGCATCGCGATCAACACCATCCCGGCCGAGTGCACCGTGCACTTCGAGTTCCGTGCGCTCACGACCGTCGACCACGAGGCGCTCGTCCAGCGCTTCCGCGCCGAGTGCCGCCGGATCGAGGCGGCCATGCGCGAGCAGCACCCGGGCGCGAGCGTCGAGCTCACGACCACCGCCGCCGCGCCGGGCGTCGACACGCCCGCCGACGCCGAGATCGTCGCGATGGCGGCGTCGTGGGGCGCCGAGCCGAGCGACGCGAAGGTGACGTACGGCACCGAGGCCGGCCTGTTCGCGCAGGCAGGTATCCCCACGGTCGTGTGCGGTCCTGGCGACATCGCCCAGGCCCACGCCGCCGACGAGTTCATCGAGCTCGACCAGATCGCGCGATGCGAGTCGTTCGTCGACCGCCTCATCGCCGACCTCAGCACCACCGCCTGATCGCCGCAGCCTGATCGCCGCAGCCTGATCTAAGCAGCGGACGAGCCAAGAGGAGACAGCATGACCACCGCAGCACCCCCGACCCGCGTCACTCCAGAGCGCCTCGCCGCCGCGAAGAAGGCGGTGATCTCGAGCTCGATCGGCGCAGCCCTCGAGTGGTTCGACATCATCGTCTACGCGTCGTTCGCCGTGGTCATCACCGCGAACTTCTTCCCCGACGCGGGCGCGTACGGGTTGATCCTGACGTTCGCGACCTTCGCGACCACCTACCTCATCCGCCCGCTCGGCGGCATGATCCTCGGCAGCTGGGCAGACCGGAAGGGCCGGAAGAACGCCCTGACGCTCACGCTCATGCTCATGATGGTCGGCACGCTGCTGATGGCGATCGCGCCGACCTACGCGACGGTCGGCGTCTGGGGCGGCGTGATCATCCTGCTCTCGCGCCTCATCCAGGGGTTCTCCGCCGGCGGCGAGTTCGGCACCGCGACGACCTTCCTGATCGAGACGGCGCCGCACCGGAAGATGTTCTACGCGTCGTGGCAGATCGCGGCGCAGGGCGCCTCGATGCTGCTCGCGTCGGCGTTCGGCTTCGCGCTCAACACGTGGCTGTCGGAGGAGGACCTGTACGCGTGGGGCTGGCGCGTGCCGTTCTTCGTCGGCCTGCTCATCGGCCCGGTCGGCCTGTACATCCGCGCTCGCCTCGCGGAGCCCGACGAGCTCGGCACCGCCCAGCGCCGGAAGTCGCCGCTCGGCACCCTCTTCCGCGAGCACTACGGCCGACTGCTGGCCGGCTCCGCCGTGATCGGCGTCGCGACGATCTCGGTCTACATGATCCTGTACATGCCGACGTTCGCGGTCACGAACCTCGACATCCCGCCGGCCGCGGCCTACCTCGGCGGCGTCGTGGCAGGCACGATCACGATCTTCGGATCGCCCCTCGTCGGGCGCCTCGCCGACCGGGTCGGGCCGGCGCGCATCATGACGGTCGCGGCGGTGGCCGCGCTCGTGCTCGCGTGGCCGATCTTCCAGCTCATCACGACGCTCCGGAGCGTCCCGTCGCTCATCATCGCGATCAGCCTGCTCGGGCTCATCATGGTGTTCTACTTCGCGCCGCTGCCCGGCCTGCTGTCGTCGATGTTCCCCGCCGAGATCCGCGGCTCCGGGCTCTCGGTCACGTACAACGTCGGCGTGACGCTGCTCGGCGGCATCGCGCCGCTCGTGCTCACCTGGCTGCTCGAGACGACCGGTGTGCTCACGACGCCGAGCCTCTACTACATGGCGATCGCCGCGCTCTCGCTCGTCGGGCTCTACTTCGTGCGGAAGCGCTACGGGCAGCGCTGAGCCGGCGTCGTCTCAGTGCGAGGCGATCACTCCTCGGGGTGCGCCGCTCGCACCTCGGCGTCGAGCGTGCCGCTCGCGAGCGTGACGAGCAGGGCGTCGCCGGCGGCGAGCGCGCCGGCATCGCGCGCCACCGAGCCGGATGCGGTCTGCACGACGGCGTAGCCGCGATCGAGCGTCGACTGCGGGCTGAGGGCGCGCAGCGTCTGCCGCAGGTGGCCGAGTCGCTGGCCGCCGAGCTCGACGACCCGGCCGGCGAGCTCGTCGGCGCGGGCCGTGAGCCGGGCGAGATCCTCGGCGCGCGACTCGATCATCGACTCGGGGCGGGCGAGCGCGGGCCGCGAGCGGAACGCCTCGAGCCGGTCGGCCTCGCGGGAGACGTGCTGCGTCACGCGGGCGCGCAGCTGCGCTCGCGCCTGGGCGATGCGCGAGAGCTCCTCCGCGACGTCCGGCACGACGCGCTTCGCGGCATCCGTCGGCGTGGATGCGCGCAGGTCGGCGACGTCGTCGAGCAGCGGGCGGTCGGCCTCGTGGCCGATCGCCGAGACGATCGGCGTGGTCGCGGCCGCAACGGCGCGCACGATGCGCTCGTCGCTGAAGCCCAGCAGGTTCTGGAAGTCGCCGCCGCCGCGCGCGATGACGATCACCTCGACCTCGGGGTCGGCCTCGAGCTGCGCGAGCGCGGCGAGCACGGACGGCACGGTCTGGTCGCCCTGCACCGCGGCGTGCACGACCCGGAACCGCACGCCGGGCCAGCGCAGCTGCGCGTTGCGGAGCACATCCTTCTCGGCGTCGGAGTCGCGCCCGGTGATGAGGCCGACCGTGCCGGGCAGGAAGGGGAGGGGCCGCTTGCGCGCGGCGTCGAACAGGCCCTCGGCGGCGAGCGTGCGGCGCAGCTGCTCGAGCCGGGCGAGCAGGTCGCCGAAGCCCACGTGGCGGATCTGCGCCGTCACCATCGAGAGCGTGCCGCCGCGGGGCCAGTAGTCGGGCTTCACGAGCAGCACGGCGCGGTCGCCCTGCTTGAACTCGCCCTCGATGCGGGCGAGCGTCGAGCTCCAGACGTTGAACGCGACGGTGGTGTCGGTCGAGACGTCCTTGAGCTTGCCGAAGACGTTGCCGCGCGAGGCCGACCACTGCGTGATCTCGCCCTCGACCCACAGGTGCCCGAGCCTGCCGATGTAGGCCTTCAGCTCGTTGCCGAGCCGCTCGACGCTCCACGGGTCGTCCGGGGTGCCCGTGATGCGCTCCGCCATGCCGCTCCCGTCGTCGCCGTGGTGGCCGCTGGGGGCGGCCCGCCGCATCCAACGTAGACTGGACGGGTGACGATCACGAACGGACGAGTCCCGCTCGACGCCCCGCGTCCAGCACTCCGCCGGGGTCGGCTGCAGGACCTCCCCGTCGACGGGGGCAAGCGCATCCTGCTCGCCACGCCGCGCGGCTACTGCGCCGGTGTCGACCGCGCGGTGCTCGCGGTCGAGAAGGCGCTGGAGCAGTACGAGGGCCCCATCTATGTGCGCAAGGAGATCGTGCACAACAAGCACGTGGTCTCGACGCTCGAGGCCGAGGGCGCGATCTTCGTCGACGAGGTGGATGCGGTGCCCGAGGGCGCGCGCGTCATCTTCAGCGCGCACGGGGTGAGCCCGGCCGTCGTCCAGGCGGCCGCCGACCGCGGCCTCGATGCGATCGACGCGACGTGCCCGCTCGTGACGAAGGTGCACAAGGAGGCCGTGCGGTTCGCGCGCGACGACTTCGAGATCCTGCTCATCGGCCACGAGGGCCACGAGGAGGTCGAGGGCACGGCCGGTCACGCGCCGGATCGCGTGACGATCGTCAACAGCCCCGACGAGGCCGACACCGTGCAGGTGCAGGACGCCGACCGGCTCGTGTGGCTCAGCCAGACGACGCTCTCGGTCGACGAGACGATGGAGACGGTGCGACGCCTGCGCGCCCGCTTCCCGAACCTGCAGGACCCGCCGAGCGACGACATCTGCTACGCCACGCAGAACCGGCAGGTCGCGATCAAGAAGGTCGCGCCCGAGGCCGACCTCGTCATCATCGTCGGCAGCGCGAACTCGTCGAACTCGGTGCGGCTCGTCGAGGTCGCGCTCGAGTACGGCGCGAAGGCCGCCTACCGCGTCGACTACTCGACCGAGATCCAGCAGGAGTGGCTCGAGGGCGTGCGGTCGATCGGCGTCTCGAGCGGCGCGAGCGTGCCCGAGGGGCTCGTGCGCGAGGTGCTCGCGGAGCTCGACGATGCGGGCTACCGCGACGTCCACGAGGTGCGCACCGCCGAGGAGGACCTCATCTTCTCGCTGCCCAAGGAGCTGCGGCCCAGCCGCAACCGCTGACGCGTCGCGACCGCTCACGCGGTTCCTGGCGTGCTCCCAGCGCCCGTCGATACGCTCGCGGCATGACTGATCAGCTTCGAGATGAGGACAGCGTCCAGACGACCGCCGCGGGCGCTGCGGGACCGGGCGCCGGAGGGATCGCGCCCGAGGGGATCGACGCGGTCCGCCAGGCGAGCGCGATCGACACCGACCAGGTCGACGACGTCGACGGTGCGCTCGGCGCCGTGTCCACGACCCCCGTCGACGACGGCGGCGAGGTGGCCGACCCCGACCGGTGGGCCGAGCAGATGGCCGACGGCGAGGACTTCGACGAGTCGATGGGGGAGCCCGCCGACGACGACCGCGTGCTCGCGACCGACGAGCTCGACGAGATCGACGACGACGACGCGCCCGAGGGTGCCGAGGCGCGCGACGAGGAGTTCGAGGGCGACGACCCCGCCGACATCCCCGACGAGCACGGCGGCACGCAGGCCGGCATCGACACCGACGACAACGGCGTCGACGACACGACCCTGCCCGAGGGCACCGACCGCATCGTCGACGACAACGACGACTGGGAGTGAATCCTCAACCGGCTAGCTGTACCCGGTCAGGACGTTGGTGGCATCGAGGCTGGCGTGAGGAGGACCCCCGCGGGTTGAGTGGAGTTGTTGACGCTTCACCGACCAACGGAGGTCCTCGTGTCCCACGCTAACGCTCGCCTCACGCCGCGCGGGAGGCGGCTGATCATCGACCGGCATCTGGCCGGCTGGAAGCAGGCGCATATCGCTGCGGCGATGGGCTGCTCAAGGCAGTGCGTCGGCCGTTGGATCGACCGCTGGCTGCTCGAGGGGGACGCCGGCCTGGTCGACCGGTCCTCGCGACCACACACATCACCTTCGCGCACCTCGGCCCAGATCGAGGAGCAGGTGCTGTCGCTGCGCACCCGGGAGCGGCTGGGCCGCGATCGGATCGCGGAGCTGGTGCCGGTCGCGGCCCGGACCGTCTCCCGCATCCTCGCCCGCCGCGGGGCGCCGCCGCTGCGGCTGCTGGATCCGATGACCGGCGTCTTGATCCGCTCCTCCAAGCAGACGGCCGTCCGCTACGAGCGGGATCGGCCGGGCGAGCTGGTCCACATGGACGTGAAGAAGCTCGGCCGCATCCCGGACGGCGGCGGCTGGCGCGCGCACGGACGCGGGCAGATCGACAACTACGACCGCGACGCGAAGATCGGCTACGACTTCATCCACTCGCTCGTCGACGACCACTCCCGGCTCGCCTACTCGGAGATCCTGACGGACGAGAAGGGCCCCACCTGCGCCGGCTTCCTGCGCCGAGCCGCCGCCTACTTCGCGCGCCACGGCA
The DNA here is from genome assembly GCF_049844935.1 of Agrococcus sp. DT81.2. Taxonomy (NCBI): domain Bacteria; kingdom Bacillati; phylum Actinomycetota; class Actinomycetes; order Micrococcales; family Microbacteriaceae; genus Agrococcus; species Agrococcus sp. DT81.2. The sequence goes on from NZ_JBNCLZ010000006.1 coordinate 193,886, forward strand.
TCGCCCACATCGAACGGCTGATGACCGACAACGCCTGGGCCTACCGCTTCTCGCTCCGTGCGACCTGCGAGCAGCTGGACACGAAGCAGGTGTTCATCCGCCCCCACTGCCCCTGGCAGAACGGCAAGGTCGAACGCTTCAACCGCACCCTGCAGACCGAATGGGCCTACCGGCAGGTCTTCACCTCGAACGACGACCGGGCGGCCGCCCTTGCCCCATGGCTCCACCGCTACAACACTGAACGCACCCACTCAGCCATCGGAGCCCCACCGGTCAGCCGACTGCAACCAACCTGCTGACCCGGTACAGCTAGCTGGTCACGCGAGGGCGCTATCCCCTCGCGGTGCCAACCAGCCGGTTGAGGAAGCTCGAAGCGCCCCTCCGCGGAGGGGCGCTTCGTCGTGGTCGTGGTGCTACGCGGAGCGCGGGTCGACGAGCAGCCCGATCTCGGTCCACAAGCGCTCCGTCTCGCGCATCTGCTGGCGGGTGCGCTCCGGGTCGAGCCGCGCGAGCGTCGCCATGATGCCCTGCTGCACCGCCATCGGGACCGTGAGCGACGCGAAGAACGACGTGCCCTCTGCCGGGATGAGCACAGCCTCGTCGACGACCTCGGCGAGCTGCGCCGGCAGGTAGTCGGCGATCGCCACGATGCGCGCGCCGCGCGCATGCGCCGCGACGGCCGCGCCGACCACGGTCCGGTAGTGGCGCCAGTAGCTGCAGACGACCAGCACGTCCCCCTCGCCGAGCGTCGCGACCGTGTTGGTCAGGAGCGCATCGCGGTCGAGGAGCGCCTGGGTCGGGTAGCCCGCGATCAGCAGGTTGTGGCTGAGCGCCAGGCCGACCGCTGCGAAGCTGCCCATGGCCGTGACGTGGATGCGCGTGGCGCCGTGCAGGAGCTCAGCCACGCGCCCGATGATGCGGTCGTCGAGGGAGTCGATCGTCTCGCGCAGCGAGACGGCGTCGCGGCGGAGCGAGCTCTGGAACGGCGGATCCGTCACGCTGTGGATGTCGGCGACGTCGACCATGGTCAGCTGCGCGAGATACCGGGCGCGCAGGTCGCGCTGCAGGTGCGGCCACCCCTCGAAGCCCAGCTGCTGTGCCAGGCGCGTGACGCTCGAGATGCTCACCCCCACCGCCTCCGCCACATCCGCGGCCTTCGCGAACCCGGCCTCTCCGACATTGGTGAGCAGGTAGTTGACGAGCCGGCGGGCCGATGCGCCGAGGCCCGCTTCCGGGATGCGCGAGCGCAGCCAGGCATCGGGCGTGAGGGGTCCCTCGTCCTCGAGGTCAGCGCGAGGGGCGGCCGGTGTCGGCAGGGTGTCCATGGGACCGATTCTGTCGGAGTGGTCTAGCGGTCGTACTGCAAGTGTGCTTGCATGTTCGTCATCGACGCAACGTCTGTTGCAAACGTCGACACCAGCACCACACACAGACGAAGGAGTCCCCGTGTCCCTGAGCGCCAGGCTCGATCGATTGCCGATGAGCCGTCCGCACTTCGCCCTCCTGCTCATCGGTGGCCTCGGCTACACCTTCGACGGCATGGACAGCGCGATCGTCGCCTTCCTCATGCCGAGCGTCCGTGAGGTGTTCGCCCTCGAGGCGACGCAGCTCGGCATGGTCGGCTCCGCCTCGCCGTTCGGCTTCCTGTTCGGCGCGCTGCTGGCCGGCTACCTCGGCGACAAGATCGGTCGCAAGAAGGTGATGATGTGGGCGCTCGCGCTCTATGCGATCGCCTCGCTCGCCGCCGCGGTGTCGTGGAACTTCGAGAGCTTCCTGACGTTCCGCATCATCGCGGGTGCTGGAGCTGGCGCGGAGAGCGCGATCATCGCCCCGTTCCTCGCCGAGTTCGTGCCCAAGCATCGGCGCGGCTGGTTCATCGGCGCGCTCGCCGGCTTCTTCTCGTTCGGCTTCGTGGGCGCCGCGCTCATCGGCCGCTTCGTCGTCCCCGAGATCGACGAGGGCTGGCGATGGGCGCAGGTCATCACGTTCATCCCGATCGTCATGCTGCTGTGGTGGCGGCGCGCCCTGCCGGAGTCGCCGCGCTTCCTCATCAGCGAGGGCAAGCACGAGGCCGCGGAACAGGTCGTCGCGGCCTTCGAGGACCGGGTCCGCCGTGCGACGGGCGCGGAGGTCCCGCCCGTCGACCCGAACGCCGCCGAGGAGGAGACGCCGACGAAGTTCGCCTTCGGCAAGGCTGTCCGCTACCTCTGGAGCAGGGCCATGTGGCGCGTCACGGCCACCACCTGGACCATCTGGTTCGTCATCACCTTCTCGTACTACGGCTTCTTCACCTGGATCCCGACGCTGCTGGTCGACAAGGGCATCGACGTCACGACGAGCTTCACCTACTCGCTCTACATCTACCTCGCGCAGATCCCGGGCTACTTCAGCGCCGCGTGGCTCAACGAGAAGCTCGACCGCAAGTTCACGATCGCCCTCTACCTCGTCGGCTCGGCCGGCTCCGCATTTTTCATGAGCCAGGCGGAGGATCCGGTGCTCGTGACGGTGGCGGGCATCATGCTCTCGTTCTTCCTCAACGGCACCTACGCGGGCGTCTACGCCTACACGCCGGAGGTGTTCCCGACCTGGCTGCGCGCCACGGGCGTGGGCATGAGCTCGTCGTTCGGCCGCATCGGCTCGATCACGGCGCCGCTCATCATCGGCACGTTCGCCGCGCAGTGGGGGTTCATCGGGGTCTTCGGGCTCACGACCGCCGTACTCGCCGTCGGCGTCGTCTGCACCCTGCTGTTCGCCGAGCGCACGGCCGGCCGCTCGCTCGAGGACATCACGGGCAGCGTCGCGAAGCGCCAGGCAGCCAAGGAGGTGCACTCGTGACCGAGCAGTCGGTCGCATGGGCGGAGCTGCACGACCGCATCGAGCGGGAGGTGGGCGTCATCCTCTTCACGGTGCTCGCCTTCACGCGCGGCGGCAGCCGCATGGAGCGCATCTACTCCTCGCACCCGGTGGAGTATCCCGTCGGAGGATGGAAGGACGTCGCGACCGAGGTGAGCCCGGAGTGGATCGCCATCTCGCGCGACTCCGCCTCGACGTTCCTGGCCGCGACACCGGCGGACCTCCGGTCGATCTTCGCCGACTCGGCGCTCATCGAGTCGCTCGGCGTCGGGTCGATCCTCAACGTGCCGCTGCAGCGGGCCGACGGCACGAACTGGGGGACCGTCAACATGTGCGGGGCGGAGGGCACCTACACGCCGGAGCGCGTCGCGCTCGCGGAGCGGCTCATCGACGAGCTGGCCCCGCCTGCACCCAGCACCACCGACAGCGAAGGAGCATCCTCATGACCGCCGATCTCATCGTCCGCAATGCCACCTGGCTCGACGCCGACACGGGCACGTACCGCGAGAGCGACCTCCTCATCCGCGACGGCCGCTTCGTCGAGGTCGACGAGCGCTCGGGCAGCGGCGCGGGAGACATCGCGCAGCTGGATGCGGCGGGCCGCTTCGTGCTCCCGGGTCTCATCGACTGCCACGTGCACGTGACGGCGCACACTGCGGACCTCGGCAGCCTCGGCTCCGAATCACCGAACTACGTCGCGATGCAGGCGTCCAGGCTCATGGGCGACATGCTCGACCGCGGATTCACGACGGTCCGCGACGTCGCCGGAGCCGACTTCGGGCTGCACGACGCGCAGCGCGAGGGGCTGCTCCGGGGCCCGCGGCTGTTCTTCGGCGGCAAGGCGCTGTCGCAGACCGGTGGGCACGCCGACCCGCGCGAGCGCGGCGAGTCGCAGGTGCAGGGGGAGTACACCTGCTCGCACATCGGTCGCATCGCCGACGGGGTGGATGCGGTGCGGCACGCCGCGCGGGATGAGCTGCGCAAGGGCGCCCATCACGTCAAGATCATGGCGGGCGGCGGCGTCGCATCGCCCACCGACCGCGTCGACTCGACGCAGTACTCGCTCGAGGAGATCGCCGCGGTCGTCGAGGAGGCCGAGGCGGCGAACCGCTATGTGACGGCGCACGCCTACACCGGGCGCTCGATCAACCGGGCGCTGCGCGCGGGCGTCCGCGGCATCGAGCACGGCAACCTGCTCGACGACGAGTCGATCGAGCTGCTGCTCGAGCACGACGCCTTCCTCACGATGAACCTCGTCACCTACCACTACCTGCAGCAGGAGGGACGCGACTTCGGGCTTTCGCAGGAGAACTGGGAGAAGGTCGACGCCGTGCTCACCGGCGGCATGGAGGCGCTCGAGAAGGCGCACCGCGGCGGCGTGAACCTCTGCTACGGCAGCGATCTGCTCGGCGGGATGCAGGAGCACCAGGCGCAGGAGTTCGCGGTGCGCGCCGACGTCGTGCCGACGCTCGACACCATCCGCAGCGCGACGACGACGGCCGCGCGGCTGCTGCAGCGCGAGGGGGAGCTGGGCGTCATCGCGCCTGGCGCCCACGGCGACCTGGTCATCCTCGACCGGGATCCGCTCGAGCACGTCTCGGCGCTCGCGGACGGCCGGCCCGACGTCGTCGTGCAGGGCGGCGCCGTCGTCGTCGACCGCACGCGGTAGAACGCGCCAACCGGCCAGGACTTCTCAACGTCGCCGGTGGTCGCTCGTCGCGATATGCGCGTCGTCCGACCACCGGCGACGGTGAGGAAGCACGAAGCGCCCCTCCGTGGAGGGGCGCTTCGTCGGTGCTGCTACTTGCTGGACCAGCCGGCCGAGCCCAGCTGCTGCGTCGCGGCGACGACGCGCGCGGCCATCGCCGTCTCGGCGGCCTTGCCCCACGAGCGGGGGTCGTAGACCTTCTTGTTGCCGACCTCGCCGTCGACCTTCAGCACGCCGTCGTAGTTGGCGAACATGCTGCCGGCGACGGACCGCGTGTACGCGTACTGCGTATCGGTGTCGATGTTCATCTTGATGACGCCGTTGCGCACCGCCTCTGCGATCTCCTCGTCGCTCGAGCCGGAGCCGCCGTGGAAGACGAGGTCGAGCGGCTTCTCGCCCGTTCCGTACTTCTCCGCGATGCCTCGCTGGATCTCGCCGAGCAGCTCGGGGCGCAGCCGCACGTTGCCCGGCTTGTAGACGCCGTGCACGTTGCCGAAGGTGAGCGCCGCCATGTAGCGGCCGTGCTCGCCGAGCCCGAGCGCCTCGACGGTCGCGACGGCGTCGTCGAGCGTCGTGTAGAGCTGGTCGTTGATCTCGTGGCTGACGCCGTCCTCCTCGCCGCCGACGACGCCGATCTCGACCTCGAGCACCTGCCCGAGGGCGTGGGTGCGGGGGAGGATCTGCTTCGCGATCTCGAGGTTCTCCTCGAGCGGCACGGCCGAGCCGTCCCACATGTGCGACTGGAACAGCGGTGCGCGACCCGCGCGCACCTCCTCCTCGCTCGCCTCGAGCAGCGGGAAGACGAAGCCGTCGAGCGCGTCCTTCGGGCAGTGGTCCGTGTGCAGCGCGACCGTGATCGGGTAGGCCTTTGCGACCTCGGTGACGAAGCGGGCGAACGCGATCGCGCCGCCGGCGCGGTTCTTGACGCTCTGGCCGGCGAAGAAGTCGGCGCCGCCGGTGGTGACCTGGATGATGCCGTCCGAGCCGGCGTCTGCGAGGCCCTGCAGCACGGCGTTGATCGTCGACGATGACGACACGTTGATGGCGGGGTAGGCGAAGGCGTTCTGCTTCGCCTTGTCGAGCATCGCTGCGTACTGCTCTGGGGTTGCGACGGGCATGCTGTGGCTCCTGACTCGTCTGGTCGCGGGCCTCGTGGCGTCGGCCGCGCGGGATCGGCCTCAGTCTAGGTCGCGGGCGCGTCAGCGGGCCGATGTCGGATGCGGGAGACCAGCGGGAGGGTCGGTGGGGGCGTGACAGGCAACCCAACTTCCTATAGGATTTCGGCAGTGCCCGCCCCGCTTGGGGTTCCTACACGAGGAGAGCGCAATGACGCGGCTGTTCAACGATCCGTCCCAGTTCGCCGACGAGATGATCGAGGGCTTCGCCGCAGCGGCATCGCGCTGGGTGCAGGCGGCCCCCGGTGGCGTCGTCCGCTCGACCAGGGCCGAGGAGCCGACCGTCGCGCTCGTCATCGGCGGCGGCAGCGGCCACTACCCGGCGTTCGGCGGGCTCGTCGGCCCCGGGCTCGCGCACGGCGCCGCGATGGGCAACCTCTTCGCCTCGCCCTCGGCCCAGCAGGTCTACTCGATCGCGAAGCAGGCCGACCAGGGGCTCGGCGTGCTGCTGAGCTACGGCAAGTACGCGGGCGACGTGCTGCACTTCGACCAGGCACAGGAGCGCCTGCGGGCCGAGGGCATCGATGTGCGCACCGTCACGGTCACCGACGACATCTGGAGCGCGCCGAAGGACCGGCTCGACGAGCGCCGCGGCATCGCCGGCGACCTCGCGGTCTTCAAGACGGCTGGGGCCGCCGCACAGGCCGGCTACGACATCGACGGCGTCGAGCGGGTCGCGCAGCTCGCGAACGCGCGCACGCGATCGTTCGGCGTCGCCTTCTCGGGCTGCACGCTGCCCGGTGCCTCCGAGCCGCTCTTCACCGTGCCCGAGGGCAAGATGGCCGTCGGCCTGGGCATCCACGGCGAGCCCGGCATCGACGAGGTCGACGTGCCCACCGCCGACGAGCTCGCGACGATGTTCGTCGAGAAGCTGCTCGACGAGGTGCCGGACGGCGTCGACGTCGACGGCGCGCGCGTCGTGCCGCTGCTCAACGGCCTGGGCAGCGTCAAGTACGAGGAGATGTTCGTCGTCTACCGCCGCGTGCACGCCCTGCTCGAGGAGCACGGCATCACGGTCGTCGAGCCAGAGGTCGGCGAGCTCTGCACGAGCTTCGACATGGCGGGCGTCTCGCTGACCCTGCTGTGGCTCGACGAGGAGCTCGAGCGCCTCTGGACCGCTCCCGCCGACAGCGCCGGCTTCCGCAAGGGCTCGATCGCGCCCCAGCAGCAGGCCGACGCCGTCTCGATGGTCGCCGACGTCCACGACGTGCCCGAGTCGACCGCCGAGTCCCGTGACGCCGCGCACCTGATCTCGGCGTCGCTCGCCGCGGTCGCGGTGGCGATCGACGAGGCCGCCGAGGAGCTCGGCCACATGGACTCGGTGGCCGGTGACGGCGACCACGGCATCGGCATGCAGCGCGGCTCGCGAGCGGGCGCCGACGCGGCGGCCGCGGCCTTCCACGCCGGCGCCGGGGCGAAGACGACCCTCACGTGGGCGGCCGACGCCTGGAGCGACCGCGCCGGCGGTACCTCCGGCGCCATCTGGGGCGAGATGCTGCGCACGCTGGGCGAGCACGTGGGCGACGACCGCCACGTCACGGCGCAGACGATCGCCGACGGCATCGTCGCCGCGAAGGACGCCGTGATGGCGTTCGGCAAGGCGAAGGTGGGCGACAAGACGATGGTCGACGCCATCGTGCCGTTCGCCGACGACCTCGCGCGCCGCATCGCCGACGGCCAGCGACTGCGCGACGCGTGGGGCCACTCCGCCGGCGTCGCCGACGAGGCCGCGCAGGAGACCGCCGCGCTCGCCGCGACCCTGGGTCGCGCGAAGTCGCACGGCGACAAGTCGATCGGCACGCCCGACCCGGGCGCCGTCTCGTTCGCCCTCATCTGCAGCACCATCTACGACGTCCTCACCACAGACAGGGAGCAGTGACCATGGCGATTCGCCTCATCGTCGGCAGCGACAAGGCCGGCTTCGACTACAAGGAGATCCTCAAGCGCGACATGGAGGCGCACGACCTCGTCGCGTCCGTCGTCGACGTGGGTGTCGACGACGCGGAGGGCGCCACCTCCTACCCGAAGGTCGCGATCGAGGCAGCCGAGCGCATCGCGCGCGGCGAGGCCGACCGCGCCCTGCTGGTCTGCGGCACGGGCCTCGGCGTCGCGATCGCGGCGAACAAGGTGTCGGGCATCCGCGCCGTGACCGCGCACGACTCGTTCTCGGTCGAGCGCTCGGTGCTGTCGAACGATGCGCAGGTGCTGTGCATGGGCCAGCGCGTCGTGGGCGTCGAGCTCGCCCGCCGCCTCGCCAAGGAGTGGCTCACCTACACCTTCGACCCGTCGAGCCACTCGCAGGCGAACGTCGACGACATCTGCGCGTACGAGGGCTGACGTTGCCGAGGATGCTGATCGGCTCGAGCCTGAAGATGTACTTCGGGCGCGCCCGCACGCTCGAGTGGACCCGGGCGGTCGCGGCGATCTGCGCGGAGCACCCCGCAGTGCGCGACGGCCTCGTCGAGCCGTTCGTCATCCCCACCTTCCCGTCGATCCCCGAGGTCGTGCCCATCGCGACGGATGCGCGGATGCTCGTCGGCGCCCAGGACCTGCACTGGGAGGACGCCGGCGCCTTCACCGGCGAGGTCTCGGCGCTCGAGCTCGCTGAGCACGGCGTCGCGCTCGCCGAGATCGGCCACGCCGAGCGGCGCGCGATGTTCGGGGAGAGCGACGCGACCGTCGCGCTCAAGGTCGCCGCCGCGCTCCGGCACGGCATCGCCCCGGTGCTGTGCATCGGCGAGACCGACGAGGGCGCACCGGCGGCGGCCGCCGCCGCGTGCATCCGCCAGCTCGAGGCATCCCTCGCGCTCGCTCGTGAGGCGGATGCGGTCGGCAGGCTCGTGGTCGCGTACGAGCCCGTGTGGGCGATCGGTGCGCCGCGGCCCGCTGGCGACGATCACATCCGAGCCGTCGCGGGCGCGCTGCGCGACCACCTCGCCGGTGACCAGCTCGACGCGCAGGTGATCTACGGCGGCAGCGCCGGCCCCGGCCTGCTGCCGCGCATCGCCGACAGCGTCGACGGGATGTTCCTCGGCCGCTTCGCGCACGACCCGGCGGCGTTCGGCACCATCCTCGACGAGGCACTCGCGCTCGGGGCGACCCGATGACCGCGCAGCTGCCGATGCGGCTCGGCGAGCTCGAGCGCCGGGGCCTGCGAGACCGCGTCTACGACCTGATCCTCGCGATGCTGCTCGAGGGCGACGTCGAGCCGGGCTCCCGGCTCTCGATCGACACGCTCGCGAAGCACCTCGACGTGTCGCCCACGCCGGTGCGCGAGGCGATGGTGCAGCTCGAGCGCACCGGCCTCGTGACCCGCGAGGCGCTCAAGGGCTACCGCGTCGCGCCGCCGCTGGGGCCGGCGCAGCTCACCGAGCTGTTCGATGCCCGGCTCATGCTCGAGGTCGAGGCGACCCGGCTCGCCGCTCCGCGGGCGGGGGAGGTGCTCGCCGAGCTGCGGCGGGCGCACCGGCTGCACCAGGAGTGCGCCGACCGCGTGGTCGAGGCGATGGAGCGCGGCGGCGAGGTGCCGGTGCGGATCACGCAGGACTACTTCGACGCCGACAGCGCCTTCCACCGGACGATCTTCGCCGCCGCCGGCAACCGCTACCTCATCGCGATGCAGGAGGACCTGGGGGCGATGACGCACAGGTTGCGCCAGGCGGTGCTCCGGGGCACGAGCGACGTGCGCGAGGCGCACCTCGAGCATGCGCGCGTGCTCGATGCGCTCGAGATGGGCGACCCTGCAGCGGCGACGGCCGCGATGCGCGCGCACATCGAGGGCGTGCGCACCCGATCCGTCCGCGACGCGGTCGTGTAGCGAGGCCGTGCAGCCATGGGTGGTCGCGTGCACGTCCTCGAGCGCGACCCGCCCGACGGCATTGGCCCTTGCACGGACTGGCGTTATCAGACTACCTTCCTATAGGATCTTTTTTCGAGGGCGATAGCGCGCCCCGCGATTGCAACGGAGCAGACGACATGGCAGAGCAGCCCGCATTCACCGCAGACACCTGGCCGATCGCCACGTGCCTGCACGGCATCCCCCCGGTCTCGCGCGACGGCGTGGCCCTGCACGACGCGACCCCGGAGGTCTGGGACGCTGCATTCGCGCAGGTCGCCGACGTCGGCTTCTCGCTCGCAGAGCTGGCCGACAGCCACATCCGACCCGCCGACCTCGAGGCGAGCCGCAAGGACGAGCTGTTCTCGATCCTCGACTCGCACGGCATCCGCATCCCGTCGGTGCACCTGCAGCGCCAGAGCGTGATCATGCCCGGCCACGAGGAGCGCAACCTCGCCTACGCCCACCGCACGATCGACGCGGCAGCGGAGTGGGGCATGGAGGTCTTCTCGACCGGCCTGCACGAGCCGTTCAGCGACGCGCAGCGCAAGGCGCTGTGGTTCTGGACCGCGCAGGGCCCGGTCAACGACCCGGACGACCCCGAGCTGTGGGCCGCGGCGGTCTCGCGCCTGCGCGAGCTCGGCAAGCACGCGGCGGATGTCGGTCTCAAGATGTCGCTCGAGATGTACGAGGACACCTTCCTCGGCACGGCGGACTCGGCCGTCCGCCTCGTCGAGGAGATCGGCCTCGACAACGTCGGCCTGAACCCCGACATCGCCAACCTCATCCGTCTCCACCGTCCCATCGAGGACTGGCGCGAGATGCACGCGAAGACGCTGCCGTACGCGAACTACTGGCACGTCAAGAACTACACCCGCGACGAGTCGGCCGACGGCTCGTGGGCCACGAGCGTCCCCTCCACGATGGAGGGCGGCCTCATCAACTACCGCCAGGTCGTGCGCGACGCGCTCGAGCTCGGCTTCGACGGCATCTTCCTCATGGAGCACTACGGCGGCGACAGCCTCGGCAACTGCTCCACCAATGAGCGCTACCTGCGCTCGCTCCTCCCGAAGGGTTGACCATGACCACTCCTTCCACCAGCACGAAGACCATCGCGGTCGTCGGATCCGGCTACATGGGCGGCGGCATCGCACAGGTGCTCGCGCTCGCCGGCTACGACGTGCAGATCGCCGACATCAGCGCGGAGATCGCGCAGTCGAACCGCCAGCGCCTCATCGACGAGGCGGCGACCTTCGTCGCCGACGGCCTCTTCCCGGAGGACGCCGTCGAGCGCATCGAGGCGCGCATCACGGCCGCCGAGTCGATCGAGTCCGCCGTCGCCGACGCCGACTTCATCGAGGAGGCCGTGCCCGAGAAGATCGAGATCAAGCACGCGACGCTCGCGCGCATCTCGGCGGCGGCCCGCCCGGACGCGATCATCGGCTCGAACACGTCGACGATCCTGATCGGCAAGCTGGCAGAGGCCGTCGAGCGCCCCGAGCGCTTCCTCGGCGTGCACTTCTCGAACCCGGCCCCGTTCATCCCGGGCGTCGAGCTCATCGCGCACGAGGGCACCGATCCTGCCGTCCTCCCCGTCGTCGAGGAGATCGTCGCGGCGACCGGCAAGGAGACCGCGCGCGTCGGCGACGCGACGGGCTTCGTGCTCAACCGGCTGCAGTACGCCCTCTTCCACGAGGCCACCCAGCTCGTGGAGGAGGGCGTCGCGACGCCCGATGACATCGACACGATCGTGCGCACGACCTTCGGCTTCCGCCTGCCGGTCTTCGGACCGTTCGCGATCGCCGACATGGCGGGCCTCGACGTCTACGCGTTCTGCTACGCGTCGCTGCAGACGCGCTGGCCGGAGCGCTTCGCGACGCCGGACTCCCTCAAGGAGCTCGTCGACGCCGGCAAGTTCGGCACCAAGTCGGGAGCCGGCTACCTCGATGTGCCGGCCGAGCGCACGGCGGAGCTCATCGCCTACCGCAACAAGGCGTACGTGGCCATCAAGAAGCTCATGGACGAGCTCGGCCCGGCCCCCATCCACTGATCGCACGAGAGGCACCGGCACCATGGCAACCGCATTCCCCGAGTCCAAGACCGTCGTCCTGACCGGCGCGGCATCCCCGCGCGGCATCGGCCGCGCATCCGCGCACTACCTCGCCGAGCACGGCTGGAATGTGGGCATCATCGACCTCGACGCGGATGCGGCGAAGGCCGTCGCCGCTGAGATCGCCGAGCAGCACGGTGTGCAGGCCGCGGGTGCCGGGGCCAACGTCGCCGACGAGGCCCAGGTCCGCGCCGCGTACGACGAGCTCGAGGCGGCGCTGCCGCAGATCGTCGCGCTCGTCAACCTCGCCGGCGTCTCGAGCCCCGTGCCGTACCTCGAGGTCACGGCCGAGGAGTGGAACCGCGTCATGGGCATCAACATGAACGGCGTGCACTACGCGACCCGTCGCGCCGTCGAGTCGATGGTGCAGCACGGCGTCGGCCGCGTCGTCAACCTCTCGTCGGTCTCGGCGCAGCGCGGTGGCGGCACGTTCTCGAAGACGGTCTACTCGGCCGCCAAGGCAGGCGTCATCGGCTTCACCCGCTCCGTCGCGCGCGAGCTCGGCCCGCAGGGCGTGACGGTCAACGCCATCTCGCCCGGCCCGATCGACACCGACATCATGGGCGGCACGCTCACCGAGGAGCGCAAGACGGCCATGGCGGCCGACGGCGTGCTCCCGCGCATCGGCACGCCCCGCGACATCGCCGCGGCCATCGCCTACCTGATCTCCGAGGACGCCGGATTCGTGACGGGCCAGACCCTGAACGTCGACGGCGGCCTCTACATGCACTGACGCCACCATGCAGCAATGGTCGAAGTCCCGCATCCTCTTCCTGGCCGTCGGCATCATCCTCGTCGGCGTCGGGCTCTGGCTGCTCCTCCCGTCCTTCCTCTGAACCCCAACCGCACTCAAAGGAGAGTTCTGTGTCCGACACGGCTCTGAACGGCACGTCGCAGGCGAACCCCGCCCTCGACTCCGCCATCAAGAAGGCCGCCAAGCATCTGATGCCGATGCTGGTGATCCTCTACTTCGTCGCATTCCTCGACCGCACGAACGTCGGCTTCGCCGAGGATGCCCTGCAGATGGACCGCGGCATCTCGGCGGGCGCGTTCGCGCTCGGCGCCGGCATCTTCTTCATCGGCTACGCGATCTTCGAGATCCCGTCGAACCTGCTGCTGAAGAAGTTCGGTGCGCGCTTCTGGCTCGCCCGCATCGCGATCACGTGGGGCATCGTGGCGGCCGCGTTCGCGTTCGTCACGGACGACACGTCGTTCATCGTCCTGCGCTTCCTGCTGGGCGTCACGGAGGCCGGCCTCTTCCCGGGCGTCATCCTCTTCCTCTCCGAGTGGTTCCCGAACAAGCACCGCGTGCAGATGTTCGCGATCTTCTACCTCGCGCAGCCGTTCTCGCAGATGCTCGGCGCCCCGCTCTCGGGCGGCCTCATCAGCTTCGGCGAGACGCTCACGCCGTGGGCGGGCTGGCAGGTGATGTTCTTCGTCGAGGGCATGATGGCCGTCGTCGCCGGCATCGCGGCCATCTTCCTGCTGATCAACGGTCCGCAGGACGCGAAGTGGCTGAACCAGGCCGAGAAGGACGCCCTCATCGATGTGATGGCCAAGGAGGACACGGTCCGCGAGTCCGACGGCCCGACGGGCATCTGGCGCGCGATGGGCAACTGGAAGGTGTGGTACTTCACCATCATCTACTTCTGCCTGCAGATCGCGGTCTACGGCACGACGTTCTACCTGCCGCAGCAGGTGTCGAACCTGATCGGCCAGGACGTCGGCTGGCAGGTCGGCCTCGTCGCCGCCATCCCGTGGCTCGTCGGCCTCTTCGCGTGCTACTTCTTCGGCCGCGCGGCGAACACGATCCTGCGCCGCCGCCGCTGGGGCACCACGTTCTACATCATCACGGGCCTCGCGATCCTCGCCTCGGCGTGGGCGGGCTCCGCGGGGCAGCCGATCCTCGGCATCCTGTTCATCACCATCGCGGTGGCGAGCTTCCTCTCGGTGGGTCCGATCACGTGGTCGTACCCGACGGCGTTCCTCACGGGCACGGCGGCGGCTGCGGGCATCGGCCTGATCAACTCGCTCGGCAACCTCGGCGGCTTCGTCGCGCCGCTCATGCGCACGGGCATCAACGAGGCGGTCCCGACGGAGTCCGGCACCTGGGGCATCGTCTCGCTCGGCGTGTTCGCGTTCCTCGCGGCGATCATGCTGTTCTGCACCAAGTTCTTCAGCGCGAAGGCGGACGCGCTGCTGGAGGCTGAGCAGAACGTCGACGTCGAGAGCGAGGCGCCCGGCCTCTGAGGTCGAGCGACCGAGCACGGCTCGGGACGGGGTCGGGAGCAGCTGCTCCCGGCCCCGTCCGTCGTCTCGGGGCGTTTCGGCGTGGTGTGGATCCTCGCTGCTATTTCCTATAGGATTCACAGAACGCCAACGATCGGCGCCCTGGACACGACGGAGTGACATGACGCAGCAGACCTCGCGACCCCGTATCGCCCTCACCCTCGGCGACCCCGCCGGCATCGGGCCTGAGCTCGTCGCCCGCCAGCTCGCCGATCCCGCAACCTCCGAGGCGGCCGAGATCCTGCTGATCGGCGACGAGCAGGAGCTGCGCGACGCGATGGCGGATGCGGGCGTCGAGTTCGCGTGGACGCGCGAGGCCGGCACCGGGGTGCCCCAGCTGATCGACAACGACGGCGAGCGGCCCGTGGGCGGCTTCGTCCGCAAGCAGGCGACCCGCGAGGGCGGGCTGTGGGCGATGGCGAGCCTGCGCCGCGCGCTCGAGCTCTCGAAGGCCGACGAGGTCGACGCGATCGTGTTCGCGCCGCTCAACAAGTCGTCGCTGCACCTGGCAGGCATGCAGGAGAACGACGAGATGTCGTGGTTCGAGACGGTGCTCGACGACGGCACGACCGCGACCGAGCTCAATCTCCTGCCCGAGCTCGTCACGGCACGCGTCACGAGCCACTGCTCGATCGCCGAGGTCGCGGCATTGATCGACCACGACCTCGTGGTCGAGCGCGGCGAGCTGCTCGATCGCGTCCTGCGAGCCCGCGGCATCGAGGCGCCCCGCATCGGCGTCTGCGCCCTCAACCCGCACGCGGGGGAGTCCGGCAAGTTCGGCCGCGAGGAGATCGACATCATCGCGCCTGCGATCGAGGAGCTCCGCGCCCGCGGCGTCGACGCGACCGGCCCCTTCCCGAGCGACACCATCTTCCTCAAGGCTCGCGACGGCGCGTTCGACGGCGTGCTCACGATGTACCACGACCAGGGCCAGATCGCCGTGAAGCTGCTCGGCTTCGACCGCGGGGTCACGATGGCCGGCGGCCTGAGCGTCGCCGTCTGCACCCCGGCGCACGGCACCGCGTTCGACGTCGTCGGCCAGCGCGTCGCCTCGACCGGCGCCTACGAGCACGCATTCTCCACCGCGGTCGGCGTCGGCGCGCAGCGCCGGGCCGCCCGAGAGCTCTCCTGACCCCACCCCACCACCACAGCAAGGAACCGACAATGAAGTCACGCATCACCACGACCCTCATCGGTGTCGTCGCCGTCGCGGCCCTCGCGGGCTGCTCGAGCTCCGCGGGCCAGCCGGCCGGGTCCGCCGCCGCAGAGGGCGCGTTCGAGCCCTCCGACGTCCGCATGATCGTCCCGTTCTCCGCGGGCGGCGGCTCCGACGCTTCCGGTCGCGCGATCGCGAGCGGCCTCGAGGCGGCCACGGGCGCCACCATCACGGTCGAGAACCGTGAGGGCGGCTCCGGCGCGGTCGGCTACTCGCACCTGTTCGCGCAGGACGGCGACCCGAACTACCTGCTCGCCTCCGAGACGACGCTGCTGTCGCTCCCGCTCACGACCGATGTCGAGTACAACTACGAGTCGTTCACGCCGATCATGAAGCTGGGCGACGACTACACGCTCGTCGTCGTGCCCGCCGACAGCCCGTTCCAGACCTGCACCGACGTCGTGGATGCGGCCAAGGCCGATGGCGTCGTCGTCGCGGTCTCCGGCGCGATCAGCCTCGACGAGATCGTCTTCACGCTCGTCGAGCAGGACCAGGACGTCGAGTTCGACCGGGTGCCGTTCGAGAGCGGCAGCGAGGTCATCGCCGGCCTGCTCGGCGGCACGGTCGAGGTCGGCTCGCTCAACCCGGGCGAGGTGCTCGGTCAGCTCGAGTCCGGCGACCTGCGCGCGCTGTGCTCGCTGTCGGAGGAGCGCTACGAGTACGAGCAGATCGCCGACGTCCCCACGGCGATCGAGCAGGGCATCGACGTGGCGTTCGCGCAGTGGCGCGGCTTCATCGCGCCGGGCAACATCAGCGACGAGGCTCGTGACTACTGGATCGCCGCCGGCGAGGAGTTCGCGGCGAGCGAGGCGTACACGACCTACATCGAGGAGAACCTGATGCAGCCGAACGCCATCTACGGCGACGAGTTCGTCGAGTACCTCGCGCAGAACTCGGCCGACCTGGAAGCAGCGCTCGCGCCGTGATCCTCTCTCCCCGGATCGCCAGGGCCGCGTTCAGCGCGGCCCTGGCCCTCCTGGGCCTCGCCGCAGCCATCGGAGGATGGGGCTACGGCGTCGCCCAGGACAACGGCCAGATCGGCCCCGGCTTCCTGCCGGTCGTGCTCGGCATCCTGATGGTCGTGCTCGGCGGCATCGACGTCGTCGCGACGCTGCTGCGGCGCGAGCCGACGAACGTCGTCGACGAGCTCGGCTCGCTCGGCACCGAGGTCGACGCCGCGGCGATCGACACCGTCGAGGAGTCGCCCGACATCGACGCGCTCGGCCGCAGCCAGCGCCAGCGCAACCGCATGCTCGCGACCGTGTCGGGCCTGCTGCTCGTCGCGGTGCTGCTCGTGCCCGTCGTCGGCCTGCTCCTCGCGCTCGGGCTGCTGATGCTCGCCGTCGCGATCTTCGTCGAGCGCCGGAGCGTCATCGCCTCGGTGCTCGTGACCGCCGTCACCGTCGGCGTCTTCCACCTCGTCTTCGGCGTCCTGCTCAGGGTGCCGCTCCCCACCGGAATGATCGGCTTCATCTGATGCTCGAGAACCTCCTGCTCGGCTTCCAGGTCGCGCTCACGCTCGAGAACGTCACCTGGTGCTTCATCGGCGTCCTGCTCGGCACCGTCATCGGGCTGCTGCCCGGCCTCGGTTCGACGACCGGCGTCGCCATCCTGCTGCCGCTCACGTTCGCGCTCGAGCCCGTCACGGCCCTCATCATGCTCGCGGGCATCTACTACGGCGCGCAGTACGGCGGCACGATCACGTCGGTGCTCATCTCGACGCCCGGTGAGGCCGCGAGCGTCGTCACGACGCTCGACGGCTACCAGATGGCGAAGCGCGGCAGGGCCGGTGCGGCCCTCGCCATCAGCGCGATCGGCTCCTTCATCGCCGCGATCATCTCGCTCGCGCTGCTCATCGCCCTCGCGCCACCGCTCGCCGACATCGCGCTCAACTTCCAGCCGGTCGAGATGTTCGCCGTCATGATCCTCGGCCTCATCATCGTCGTGACGTTCCAGGGCGGCGCGCTCATCCGCGGCGCGCTCATGGCGGTCGCGGGACTGCTCGTCGCCACCGTCGGCATCTTCCCCGGCACCGGCAGCACCGAGCGCTTCACGTTCGGCAACGTCAACCTGCTCTCCGGCATCCCCTTCGTCGAGGTGATGATCGGCGTCTTCGCCCTCGGCGAGGTGCTCTACCAGATCCGCATCGGCGCGGCCGAGCCCATCAAGGCCCGCTTCAAGGACATGGTGATCAAGCGCAAGGACATCACCGACTCGATGCCCGCGATCCTGCGCGGCAGCGGCATCGGCTTCCTGTTCGGCGTGCTGCCCGGCGCCGGCTCGACGCTCGCCTCGTTCATGTCGTACGGCATCGAGCGGCGCGTGAGCAAGAACAAGGCCAACTTCGGCAAGGGCGCGATCGAGGGCGTCGCCAGCCCCGAGAGCGCGAACAACGCGGCCGCGAACGCCAACTTCGTGCCCACGCTCGCGCTCGGCATCCCGGGCGGCGCGACGACCGCGGTGCTGCTCGGCGCGTTCACGATCTTCGGCCTCCAGCCGGGACCGCTGCTGTTCGACACGCAGCCCGAGCTCGTCTGGGGCCTGCTCGTCTCGTTCTTCATCGGCAACGTGCTGCTGCTCGTGCTCAACCTGCCGCTCGCGCCGGTATTCGCGCAGATGCTGCGCATCCCGTACGGCTACATGTACCCGATCATCCTGCTGACGTCGCTCATCGGTGCCTACTCGGTGAGCAACAACATGTTCAGCGTGTGGCTCGTCCTCATCTTCGGAGTGGTGGGCTACATCATGAAGGAGCTCGACCTGCCGGTCGCGCCCTTCGTGCTCGCCCTCGTGCTCGGCCCCCTCTTCGAGAAGGCGCTCGTGCAGACGAGCGCGATCGGCAAGGGCAACCTCGGCGTCGTGTTCGAGAGCCCCATCGCGGTCGGTGTGCTCGCGCTCGCCGCCGTGCTGGTCGTGCTGCCGAAGCTCTTCGGCCTGCTCCGCAAGAAGCGCGAGCAGCCGGTCACGGTCGGCGCGCGTCCGGGGGAGGACGAAGGCCTCCTCTGACGCGCCACCAGACGTGCACCCGCCCAGGGTGCACCCGAGGCCGGACCGGGACCCGCGACACCCTGGTCCGGCCTTCGCGCGTCCGGCGAAGGATCCGCCGGAATTTCCGGGCGCGTGTGCCGAGCCCGACGCATCCGCTCACTACGCTCGAAGCAGGCTCACCGATGGAGGAAACCGTGGCTCAGCACGCAGGGGCGCAGCACCCCGATTCGCAGAAGGCCCCGGTCTTCGACAATCCCGACCGCAACCTGGCCATGGAGCTCGTGCGGGCCACCGAGGCCGCCGCCATCCGCGCGGTGCCGTTCATCGGCCGCGGCGACAAGAACGCGGCCGACGGCGCGGCGGTGGATGCGATGCGCACGTTCCTCGCGACGGTCGCGTTCGACGGCGTGATCGTGATCGGCGAGGGCGAGAAGGACGAGGCGCCCATGCTGTTCAACGGCGAGCACGTCGGCAACGGCCGCGGCCCGTCCTGCGACATCGCGGTCGACCCCATCGATGGCACGTCGCTCACCGCCGCGGGCCGCCAGAACGCGCTCAGCGTCATCGCGGTCGCGGACCGCGGCACGATGTACGACCCGGTCGACGCGTTCTACATGGACAAGCTCGTCGCCGGTCCCGAGGCGCACGGCGTCATCTCGCTCGAGCAGTCGATCGGCGACAACATCCGCGAGCTCGCGAAGGCGAAGGGCCGCGACGTCGAGGACATCGTCGTCGCCGTGCTCGACCGGCCGCGCCACGCCGAGCTGATCGAGGAGATCCGCGCCGCGGGCGCGGGCACGAGGCTCATGCGCGACGGCGACGTCGCCGGCGGCATCAACGCCTCGCGCTGGGAGAGCCGCATCGACATGTGCGCGGGCGCCGGCGGCACGCCGGAGGGCGTCATCACCGCGTGCGCGATCAAGGCCCTCGGCGGTTTCATGGAGGGCCGCCTCTCGCCGCAGAGCGACGAGGAGCACCGCAAGGTGATCGCCGCCGGCCACGACCTCTCGCGCGTGCTCGGGCTCGACGACCTCGTCTCGAGCGACAACACCTACTTCGTCGCCACCGGCGTCACCGACGGGCAGCTGCTCGACGGCGTGCGCCGCAAGGGGCCGCTGATCCGCACGGAGTCGCTCGTGCTGCGCTCGAAGACCGGCACCGCCCGCCGCGTCATCGCGGAGCACCGCGCCGAGAAGTGGCTCGAGAAGGAGTCGCACCGCGGCTGAGCGCCTCGCTGCCGCGTACGGCACGATGGTGCCGTGAGCGGCACCCCGCACCGGGACGGCGCGCGACTGGTCGGCATCGACCTCGCGCGCTTCGTGGCGGTCGCGGGGATGATGGCCGCGCACACGCTGCGCGTGCGGGATGAGGAGCTGCCCGCGGGCGTCGTCGCGCTCATCGACGGACCCCCGTCGACGCTGTTCGCGGTGCTCGGCGGCGTGAGCGTCGTGCTCGCGAGCCGGTCGAGGCTCGCGATCGGCGACCGCAGGGGAGCGGTGCGCTCGCTGCTCGTCCGCGGGCTCGCGATCGTGCTGCTCGGCTTGCTCGTCATCCCCTTCGCCTCGGCCGTGTACGTCGTGCTGGTGCCGTTCGGCGTCGCGATCATGGCCGCGGCGCTCCTCGTGCTGCTGCGCACCTGGCAGCTCGCAGTGCTCGCGGCGCTCCTGACCGCCGGCAGCGGCTGGATCGTGGCGCTCGCCCACGATCGGCTACCGGGTCTCGAGCGCTCGCACTCGCTCGAGCAGCTGTTCCGCAACCCGCTCGGCTCGGTGAACGACGTGCTGCTGAACGGCGTCTACCCGGCGCTCACCTGGATCGCCTACCTGACGATCGGCATCCTCCTCGCCCGCGCACTGCTGGCCGGGCGCCGCGTCGGCCGGGAGCGACGCACGCTCGTGGCGCTCGCGGGCGTCGGCGCAGTGCTCGTCGCAGCGGGGATCGCTGCGAGCGAGGCGGGTCTCCGCCTGCTCGCACGTGGCGACGTCGCGGCTGCGCGGGAGTCGCTGCTCGCCAACGCCTACGGCGGCGCGCCGAGCCTCGAGCCCGCGTGGCAGCTGCTCGCGGCGCCGCACTCGGGCACGCCTGCCGACATCGCCCGCACGGGCGGCATCGCGCTGCTCGCGATCGCGCTGCTCGGGCTGCTCGCCTCCGCGCTGCCGGCGACAGTTCTCCGCGTCATCGAACCCGTGCGCGCGGCGGGCGGGGCACCGCTGACGATCTACGTCGTGCACATCGTGCTGCTCTCGACCATGGGCGGCCTGCTGATCGGCGTCGCGCCCGGCCTCGTCCGCGGATGGGGCGCCTGGGCGCTGCAGGTCGCCGTCGCGCTGGGGATCGGTGCGGTGCTGGCCGCGCATGGCACGCGCGGGCCGTTCGAGCGGGTCGTCGGGCGACTCGCGAGCAGGGCCGGCGGGCTGCACGAGGCGGGGGAGCCGCGGCGCTCCTAGGAGGCCGGGCTGGGCTCCCGGGCGCGCTCGCTACCATCTCCCGAACGACGCCATCGCCCAACGGGAGGACACCCATGATCGACGCCACGCAGCCGGTCGTCGCGGCAGGCTCCGATCCGGCGGTCGAGCGGGAGCAGCGCTTCGATGCTCCGCCGTTCCGCGCCCGCGGTCCGGTGAGCGAACAGCTGCTGCAGGCGTTCCGCAGGCCCACGGCCGACGCCCCCGAGACGCTCGCGGGGCTCGCCGGTGCGATCGACGACGCGCTCGCCGGCTCCGACGACATCGCGCGAGACGACGACCTCCAGCTGGCGCTGCTCGTGCTGCACGGGCTCCACTACGGCTCAGTCGTCGATGCCGATGAGGAGTGGGAGTGGCATCCGGCGATGGTCGCGGCGCGAGTCGCCATCGAGCGCGCGTTCGAGCGCCAGCTCCGCGAGCAGGTCCCGAGCGTTCCGCTGCCGGCCCCGGATGCCGAGGCCGTCGCGGCCGTGCTCTTCGAGCTCACGAAGCCGACGCCGGGGCCCAGCGTCGCGCGCTTCGTGGCGAAGCAGGCGACCGACGAGCAGGCGCGCGAGTACGTGGTGCTGCGCTCCGTGTACACGCTGAAGGAGGCCGATGCGCAGACGTGGAGCATCCCTCGGCTCGAGGGCCGGGCCAAGGCGGCCATGGTCGAGATCCAGGCGGACGAGTACGGCGGCGGGCGCCCCGAGCGGATGCACTCCGCGATCTACGCGCGGACGATGCGCGAGCTCGGCCTCGACGACCGCTACGGCGCGTACCTCGACGCGGTGCCGACCATCCGCATCGCCTCCGTCACGATGATGACCATGTTCGGGCTCAACCGCCGCCTGAGGGGCGCCAGCGCCGGTCACTACGCCACGTACGAGATGACCTCGTCCCTGCCCAACCGCATGGTAGGCGACGGCTTCCGTCGGCTCGGCTACGGCGAGTCGGTCACGGACTACTTCGATGAGCACGTCGAGGCGGATGCCGTGCACGAGCAGATCGCCGGCCGCGACCTCGCCGGCGGCCTGGCAGAGCAGGAGCCGTCGCTCGTCGCCGACATCATGTTCGGCGCGAGCGCTTCGCTCATGGTCGACGGCTGGGGGGCGGAACACACGCTGGAGGCGTGGACCGCCGGCCGCTCGGCGCTCCGCCAGGCAGGCGGGACCGATCGGCGCATCGCGCTCCAGCAGGTGCCGTGATGCACGCCGCAGAGATCGTCGCGTGCGTCGACGGACCGCTGCTCGTGCGCGGCGACTTCGAGCTCGTCTCCTCCACCGGCGAACCGGTCGACCGCACGCGACGGACCGTGGCGCTGTGCCGGTGCGGGGCCTCGGCGATCAAGCCCTTCTGCGACGGCACCCACAAGCTGGTCGGCTACCGCAGCGAGCCACCGCCTCCGGACGCCGAGGGCGAGTCGCCGGACGGATCGCGATCCCGAAGCAACGACGCTTTCGCAGGGGCTTGACGGCAGCGAGCCCCAGGCGTACATTGCCACTTGGTTATAGAACCAGGAGGTGATGGACATGGAGCACGAGCTCGACGACGAGACGCTCGACCGCATCTTTGCCGCGCTCTCCGACCGCACGCGCCGCCGCATCCTGCTGCGGCTGCGCTCGGGCCCCGCGACCGTCACCGAGCTCACCGCGCTCGCCGGCCTCACGCAGCCCGCCGTCTCGAAGCACTGCAAGGTGCTCGAGGAGGCCGGGCTCGTGCGGGCGGAGCGCGACGCGCAGCGCATCCACCGGATCATCGAGCTCGCGCCGCTCATCCGCGCTGCCGTCTTCGTCTCGCAGTTCGAGGAGGAGGTCGACGCCCGACTCGACCGCCTCGAGGCGCACCTCCAGTCGGGAACCGACAAGGAGTCATCATGAAGACCAGGTTCACCATGCCCGACGACACCTCGATCGCCTACGAGCGCGACTTCCGCGCCCCGGCGACCGAGGTGTGGAGGGCCTACACCGAGCCCGAGATCGTCCGCACCTGGATGCTCGGCCCGAACCCTGAGACGCAGTTCCCCGTCTGCGAGATGGACATGCGGCCCGGCGGCTCGTTCCGCTGGGTGTGGGTCGACGACGACGGCGAGCTCGAGATCGCGGGCGAGGTGCTCGAGGCGGAGGAGCCGACTCGGCTCGTCAGCACCGAGCGCATGGGCGGCTCGGCGATGGGCGGCATGGACCTGCCGCCGACCCACAACGTCGTCACCTTCGCCGAGGCGGATGGGGTGACCACGATGCGCACCGTCATCACGTACCCGTCGAAGGAGATGCGCGACGGCGCCTACGCGAGCGGCATGGCCGAGGGCATCGACGCGGGCTTCGACCGGCTCGACTCCGCGTTCGCGAGCGCTCCGTCCACCGAGGGGTAGCGCTCGGCGCGAGGGGCAGCCGTCCGCGGCTGCCCCCACGCGTGCGGCCACCCCTCGCTGCGACGCCGGATGGTCACGATCCGGTCACGGTCGCCGGGCCGGTTTGACACGCGGCGGCTTCGCTCGCATGCTGGGACCTGAAACCTGAACCACCTGTCAGGTTCTAGATACCGTGAAGCCGCACGACGAAGTGCTCGCTCGCCCGCCGAGCAGCGCCAGCTGGGGCTCGCACTGCTCGAAAGGCAACTCATGCGCAGGACAACGAAGTTCGCAGGCGTGGGCATCGCCCTCGCCGCGCTCGCGCTCACGGCGTGCGCGCCGACCACCACGCCGGCCGCCCCCGCCGCGAGCGGCTCCGAGGCAGCGGCCGAGGAGTCCGTCGCCGTCAACGTCGGCATGATCACCTCGATCACGGGCCCGCTCGCCGCCTACGGCGCCAGCTACCAGCAGGGCTTCGAGGCCGGTCTCGACTACGCGACCGAGGGCACGGGCGAGATCGAGGGCGTCGACCTGACGATCGAGTGGATCGACGACCAGGGCAATCCCGACACCGCGGTGACGCAGGCCAAGGACGTCATCGGCCAGGGCTTCCAGATCATCGGCGGCTCCGCCGCGTCGGGCGTCTCGCTCGCCGTCGCCGAGCAGGCCGCGCAGAACAACACGCTCTTCCTCTCCGGCCCGGCAGCCGCCGACGCGATCACCGGCGTCAACGGGCAGACCTTCCGCTCGGGCCGCCAGACGCTGCAGGACGTCGCGACCGCCGCGACCTTCCTCGACAGCGTCGAGGGCTCGAACATCGTCGTGTTCGGCCAGGACAACGCGTTCGGCCAGGGCAACGTCGCCTCGGTGCAAGCCGTGCTCGGCGGCGAGGGCGCGAACGTCACGCCCATCCTCGTGCCCGAGGACGCGACCGAGTTCACGCCGTTCGCGCAGCAGATCTCGTCGCAGTCGCCCGACCTCGTGTTCGTGGCCTGGGCCGGCGCGACCACCGGCGCGATGTGGGAGTCGCTCGCCCAGCAGCAGGTGCTCGAGTCGACGACCGTCGTCACCGGCCTCGCCGACCGCGCCTCCTACCAGGCGTACGGCCCCGGCTCCGCGAACATCCAGTTCCTCAACCACTACTTCCCGGGCGCGACCGACACCGAGGCCGCCAAGGCGATGGATGCGTTCCTCGAGGAGGCGGGCAACGAGGCCGACCTGTTCACGGTCGACGGATTCGTCGGCGCGCAGATGCTCGTGCACGCGATCACCGAGGGCCGCGGCGACGTGGACGCGATGATCGCAGCGCTCGAGGGCTGGACCTTCGACTCGGTCAAGGGCGAGCTCACGATCCGCGCCGAGGACCACGCGCTCATCCAGCCGATGTTCCAGGTGCGCCTGGTCGACGAGGCCGGCACCTGGGTGCCGGAGCTCGTCGAGATCGTCGATGCAGAGGCGGTCGCACCGCCCGTCGCGGGCCAGTGAGGGTGACACAGCGATGACTGGGCCCGCGCTCGTATTGGACGCCGTCGGCCTGCAGATCGGCGGCGCGCGCATCCTGCGCGACGTCTCGATGCAGGTCGCGACCGGCGAGATGGTCGGGGTCATCGGCCCCAACGGTGCTGGCAAGACCACGCTGTTCAACATCATCTCGGGCGTCGCCATCCCGACGAGCGGCCGCGTGCTGCTCGGCGGCGACGACGTCACCGGCCGCAAGGTGCACCAGCGGGCGCGGGCCGGCCTCGGCCGCACGTTCCAGACCTCCAGCGTCTTCCCCGGCCTCACGGTGGGGGAGAACGCGCGCCTCGCGGCGCAGTCGAAGCTCGGGGGAGCCACCAGCCCCTGGCGGTTCCCCCGGGCCGACGACGACGCGAGCGGCGTGGCGACGCGCTGCCTGGAGGAGGTGGGCCTCGCCCACCACTCCGGCACGGCAGCTGGCGTGCTCTCGCACGGCGACAAGCGCAAGCTCGAGATCGCGATGCTGCTCGCCACCGAGCCCGAGGTCGTGCTGCTCGACGAGCCGATGGCGGGCGTCGGCTCCGGCGACGTCGCCGGTCTCGTCGAGGTCATCCGCCGCCTGCACGCATCCGGCCGCACCGTCCTCATGGTCGAGCACCACATGGAGGTGCTGCTCGGCCTCGTCGACCGCGTCGCCGTCATGCACCACGGCGAGCTGCTCGCGATCGACTCGCCCAAGGCCGTCATGGCCGATCCAGCCGTCCAGAAGGCCTACCTCGGGGAGACCGTGTGACCGACATCCTGACCGTCCGCGGCCTCCGCGCCCGGATCGCCGGCCAGCAGGTCGTCGAGGACGTCTCCTTCGACGTCGCCGAGCACGGCGTCACGGCGCTGCTCGGCCGCAACGGCGTCGGCAAGTCGTCGACCATCAAGGCGCTGCTCGGCCTCTACGAGCGCACCGGCGAGGTGACGTTCGCGGGTGCCCGGATCGATGGGATGCTGACCCACCGCATCGTGCAGCAGGGGATCGCGTACGTGCCGGAGGACCGCGAGGTCTTCGGCCAGCTCACCGTCGAGGAGAACCTCCGGCTCGCCGAGCGGGGCGGGGCGCCGAACCGCGCCATCGTCGCGGAGCTCTTCCCCGAGCTCATCGAGCGTTCCAAGCAGCAGGCCGGCACCCTCTCGGGCGGCCAGCAGCAGATGGTGTCGCTCTCCCGGGCGCTCATGAACGACAACCGGCTGCTGCTCGTCGACGAGCCCACGAAGGGCCTCGCCCCGCTCATCGTCGGCACCGTGACGAAGGCCCTCGAGGCCGCCGCGGAGCGCACGCCGATGCTGCTCGTCGAGCAGAACCTGCAGGTCGTGCGCGCCCTCGCGCACACCGTCATCGTCCTCTCCGGCGGCCGCGTCGTCCACACCGGCCCCGCCGCAGCCTTCCTCGACTCCGACCTCGTGCACCGCCACCTCGGCGTCTCGACCGACCAGGAGGCCGCGTGACCACCGTCCTGCTCCTGCTCATCACCGGCGTGGGCCTCGGCGCCCTCTACTTCCTGGTGGCGAGCGGCCTCTCGCTCATCTACGGGCTCATGGGCGTGCTGAACTTCGCGCACGGCTCCTTCCTCACCCTCGCCGGGTTCCTCGGCTGGGAGGTCGGTCGCCGCGTCGGCGACGGCAGCTGGGCGGGCCTGCTCACCGGCATGCTGGTCGGCCTCGTGGTCGGCGCGCTCGTCGCCGCCATCACCGAGCTCGTGTTCATCCGGCCGCTCTACAACCGGCACATCGAGCAGGTGCTCGTCACCGTCGGCCTGGGGCTCGCATCCGTCGCCCTCTTCGAGGGCATCTGGGGCACCGACCCGATCCAGATCCGGCTGCCCGAGTGGCTCGGCCAGACGACGAACGTGCTCGGCGCGAACATCCCGAACGACCGCTGGCTGCTCATCGGCTCCGCGGTGCTCGTGCTGCTCGGCATCGTGCTGTTCCTGCAGAAGACGAGCTACGGCCTCGTCATCCGAGCGGGCGTCGAGAACCGCACGATGGTCACCGCGCTCGGCATCGACGTGCGCCGCGCGTTCACGATCGTCTTCGCGATCGGCGGCGCGGCTGCGGGCCTCGGCGGCGTGCTCGCCTCGGTCTACTACGGCCAGGTCGGTGCCCACCAGGGCACGTCGCTGCTCATCTACGCGTTCATCGTCACCGTCATCGGCGGCCTCGGCTCGCTCTCAGGCGCCGCGATCGCGTCGGTGCTCGTCGCCGTCATCCAGCAGTTCGCGAACTTCTACCTCGGCGGCACCGGCGACCTCGCGGTCGTGCTCGCGCTCGCCGCGGTGCTGCTCGTCCGACCGACCGGCCTCATGGGCAAGGTCAAGCACTAGGAGATGGCGATGCGCACCTTCCTCACCTCTCGCTGGGGCCGCCTCCTCGTCGGCGCCGCCGTCATCGTCGCTGCGGCGATCCTGCCGCTGCTCGCGATCGACATCCCCGGCGTGCTGCCCGGCCCCACCTACACGCCCGGCACGCTCACGGTGCTCGCGTACGCGATGCTCATCGCCGCGCTCGCGCTCAGCTACCACCTCATCTTCGGCGTCGCGGGCATGCTGTCGTTCGGCCACGCGATGTTCTTCGCCGCCGGCGCCTACGGGCTCGGCATCATCCTCCGGCTGCTCGCGCCGACGGGCATGCCGAGCGAGGTCGTGTTCCTGCTCTCGATCGGCATCACGCTCGTCATCGCGCTCGTGCTCGGCAACCTCGTCGGCGCGCTCGCGCTGCGCGTGAGCGGCATCTCGTTCGCGATGGTGACGCTCGCGATCGCGCAGGCGATGAACGTCATGGTGCGTCGCAACGTCGGCGGCCTCACCGGCGGCGAGGAGGGCATCACGCTCACCGTCTCGGTCGTGCCGGACTGGCTCGTCGGGGTCGTCAACACGCGCAACCTCTACTGGATGGCGCTCGCGGTGCTCGTGATCGTCTACCTCGCGTGCGTGTGGGTCGAGCGGTCGCGCCTCGGGCATGTCGTCGCCGCGGCGCGCGAGAACGAGCTGCGCGTCACCGTGCTGGGCCTGCGCCCCTACCTCGTGCGGCTGTTCCTCTTCGCGACGGCGGCCGTGCTGGCGGCGCTCGCGGGCATGGGGTTCATGCTGCTGCAGTCGAGCGCGACGCCGCGCATCTCGACGAGCGACTTCACGCTCACGCTGCTCGTGATCGTCGTGCTCGGTGGCGTCGGGTACCGCTGGGGCGCGATCGTCGGCGGCATCGTCTACACGCTCCTCGACCAGCGGCTCGCGGCACTCGCCTCGAGCGACGTCATCGCGGGTCTGCCCGACGTGCTGCGGATCCCGCTGTCGGAGCCGCTGTTCATCCTCGGCATGCTCTTCGTGCTCGTCGTCATGTTCGCGCCCGGCGGCATCGTCGGCATCGCGCATCGCGTGACCGGGCGGCGCGGCAGCAAGAAGGACGTCGAGGAGCCCGCGGTGCTGCAGGACATGGAAGCCTAGGCAAATGGCTCCTGACGCGCTGACACCGGGTGCATTGACCCTGGGACGGTGGACGGCCGACCGCGCCGCCACCGAGCCGGCGCGCGCCGCCATCGTCGACCGCGGCGTCGTCGTCACCTACGGTGAGCTCGAGGCGCGCTCCACGGCGCTCGCGCACGCCCTCGCCGAGGCCGGCCACGGGCGCGGCGCGCGCATCGCGACCGTCACCGGCTCGACCGCCGACCAGGTGGTGCTGCTGTTCGCGTGCGCGAAGGCGGGCGCCATGCTCGTGCCGCTGTCGTGGCGGCTCACGGCGGGCGAGCTCGCCGCGCAGCTGCGCATCGCCGATCCGTCGCTGCTGCTCCTCGAGGACGACCACCGTCCCGTCGCGGAGGCCGCGCTCGAGCGGCTGGCGAGCAGCGGCTCTCCGACGTCGATCCCGTCGACCACGCTCGGCGCCGCGGGCGCCGAGTCGTCGGTGCCGGATGCGCTGCGGCCGGATGCGCTGGGACCGATCGTCGCGGACGCGCCGCAGGACGACGACGGCCTGCTCATGCTCTTCACCTCCGGCACCTCGAGCGCGCCGAAGGCCGTCGTGCTGAGCCACGCGAACTGCGCGTGGGCCAACCTGTCGCTCTCGCGCGCCACACCGCTGACGCCGGACGATGTGGTGCTGCAGGTGCTGCCGCAGCACCACGTGGCGGGATGGAACATCCAGCCGCTGCTCGCGTGGTGGGTCGGCGCGTGCGTCGTGCTCGAGCGCACATTCGACGCCGGCCGCGCGCTCGCGCTCATCGAGCGCCACCGCGTGACGGCGACGATGGGCGTGCCCACGACGTTCCGGGCGCTCATCCAGCACCCCGACTTCCAGGCCCGCGACCTCTCGAGCGTGCGCAGCGCCATCGTGGGCGGCGGCATGCTCGACCCGCGGGCCGCCGAGCAGCTCACGCGCAAGGGCATCGTCGCGCGCCAGGGCTACGGGCTCACCGAGGCGGCGCCCAATGTCGCGATCACGCGCGACGAGAGCGACGCCGGCACGGTCGGCCGCCCCTACCCGCACGTCGACCTCGCCCTGCTCATCGACGGGCGCGTCGAGCACGGCGCCGGCATCGGCGAGCTGCTCGTGCGCGGTCCCGCCGTCTTCCAGGGCTACTTCCGCGACCCGGACGCGACCGCGGCGGCGTTCCTCGGGCCGTGGCTGCGCACCGGCGACCTCGTCGCGCGCGACGCGGCCGGCCGCATCCGCATCGTCGACAGGGTGAAGGACATCGTGCGCTCTGGCGGCGAGTCCATCGCGCCCATCGAGGTCGAGCTCGCACTGCTCGAGCACCCCGCGGTCGCCGACGCGGCCGTCGCGGGCGTGCCGAGCGAGCGCTGGGGCGAGGAGCTGGTCGCTTGGGTCGTGCTCGCCGAGCCCGCCGAGCCGGCGGCGCTGCGCGCGCACCTCGACGGCCGGCTCGCCGACTTCAAGCACCCCAAGCGCTTCGTCGTCGTCGACGACATCCCGCGCACGACGAGCGGCAAGCCGCTGCGCCGCGCGCTCACCGCCGCCTTCGAGGCGGAGCGGGCGGAGGCACGATGAACGAGCCGAGGACGAAGCGCGGCGAGCAGACCAAGGGCAGGCTGCTCGCGGCCGCCGAGGCGGTGTTCGCCGAGCAGGGCTACCAGGCGGCGTCGATCTCGCGCATCACCGAGCGCGCCGCCGTCGCGCAGGGCACCTTCTACCTCTACTTCTCGTCGAAGCTCGATCTGTTCGAGCAGCTCGTCGAGGACTTGAACCGGCGCGTGCGCAAGGCGATGAGCGACGGCGCCGCGCGCGGCGCGAACCGGGCGGAGGCTGAGCGCGAGGGCTTCCGCGAGTTCTTCGCGTTCACCGCCGAGCACCCCGCGCTCTACCGCGTCGTGCGCGAGGCAGAGTACGTCTCGCCGGGCGCGATGCGCGCGCACTACGAGCGCATCGTCGACGGCTACCGCGACGGCCTCACCCGCGCGAAGGCGGCGGGCGAGATCGGCGACATCGACCCGGAGGTCGCCGCGTGGGCGCTCATGGGCGTCGGCGAGATGATCGGCATGCGCTACGTGCTGTGGCCGACCGGCGACGACGGCGCCTTCGGCTCCGGCGCGACGCCCGTGCCCGAGCACGTCTTCGACGAGATGGTCGCGTTCGTGCAGCGCGCGCTCGGCACCGCCCAGGCCGCACCGGCCGCCCAGGCCGCACCGGCCGGCCAGGCCGCGCCGGCCGTCCAGACCACCCCAGCACCCACCAGTGACCGCGTCGCGATCGCGGCGCACAGCAAGGAGGACTCATGAGCACGCTCTCCGGCCGCAGGGCCGTCATCACCGGTGGCGCCGCGGGCATCGGTGCCGCCATCGCCCGCGCGTTCGCGGCCGAGGGCGCGGCCGTGGTCATCGCCGACCGCGATGGCGCGGCAGCCGCCGCGCTCGCGCAGGAGCTGGGCGGCGAGTCGTGGGAGGTCGACCTGCTCGACGTCGGCGCGCTCGAGTCGCTCTCGCTCGAGGCCGACATCCTCGTGAACAACGCCGGCATCCAGCGCGTCTCGCCGATCGTCGACTTCGAGCCCGAGGCGTGGCGCCGCATCCACACGCTCATGCTCGAGGTGCCGTTCCTGCTCACGCGCGCCGCGATGCCGGGCATGGTCGAGCGCGGGTGGGGACGCATCCTCAACATCTCGAGCGTGCACGGCCTCATCGCCTCGCCCTTCAAGTCGGCCTACGTCGCCGCGAAGCACGGCCTCGAGGGGCTGTCGAAGGTGACCGCGCTCGAGGGCGCCGCGCACGGCATCACCTCGAACTGCATCAACCCGGGCTGGGTGCGCACGGCGCTCGTCGAGGCGCAGATCGCCGACCAGGCGAGGATCCACGGGATTCCCGAGTCGGAGGTGCTCGAGCGCATCATGCTGACCGAGCCGGCCATCAAGCGGCTGCTGGAGCCCGAGGAGATCGGCGCCCTCGCGCTCTTCCTCGTCGGCCCGCACGCCGGCATGGCCACCGGCGCCTCGTACGTCATGGATGGCGGATGGACGACCCGATGAGCGAGTCCCCGTTGCGTGAGACCCGGGTGAGGGAGACCCCGCTGCGGGAGACCTCGCTGCGCGCCGCCGTCGACGGCGGCGAGCTCGTCGCGACGCTTTGGCATGCGGATGCGGCGGGCACGCCGGTCGTCGCGATCCACGGGATCACGGCGAACCACCGCTCGTTCTCCCCGCTCGCCGCACGCCTCGACGCGCCCGTGCTCGCGGTCGACCTGCGCGGTCGCGGCGGCTCGCGCTCGCTGCCGGCTCCCTTCGGGCTCGAGCAGCACGCCGAGGACGTCGCCGCCGCGATCGCCGCCGCCGGCTTCGAGCGCGCGATCGTCGTGGGGCACTCCATGGGCGCCTACGTCGCCGTGCGGCTCGCCGCCGCGCACCCGGAGCTCGTCGAGGCGCTCGTGCTCGTCGACGGCGGGCTGCCGCTGCGCCCGGCGCCCGAGGGCGTCGTCCTGAACCCCGAGGACGTGCTGGGACCGGCGATCGAGCGGCTGCGGATGACGTTCCCGTCGACCGAGGCGTACCGCGACTTCTGGCGGCAGCACCCCGCGTTCGGCCCCTACTGGAGCCCGGCGATCGAGGAGTACGTCGACTACGACCTCGTCGACGTGGACGGCGCGCTGCGCCCATCCGCGACGCCCGACGCCGTCATCGCGAACCTGCTCGAGCTCGACGGCCGCGGCGGCTACACGGCGGCGCTCGAGGGCCTGACGGTGCCCGTGCTGCTGCTGCGCAGCCCGCGCGGCCTCTTCGACGAGGCCCCCGGCCTCTACGATGACGAGTGGCTGGCGACGTGGACGTCGCGGCTGCCGCTGCTCGACGTGCGAGACGTGGAGCAGACGAACCACTACACGATCCTGATGGGCCGGGGGGTGGACGCCGTGGCTGACGCGGTCTCGCTCGCCGCGACCGCAGACCCCAGCGCTGGAGAAGAACACAGCGCTGCAGAAGCAACCAGAGAGGGACGCTGACCGATGGCGATCGACAAGACCTACGGCTCCGCGGCGGAGGCCGTCGCCGACATCCAGGATGGGGCGACGCTCGCCGTCGGCGGCTTCGGCCTCTCCGGCAACCCGATGGCGCTCATCCGCGCGCTCGAGGAGCGCGGCGTCAAGCACCTCAAGGTGGTCTCGAACAACTGCGGCGTCGACGACTGGGGCCTCGGCCTGCTGCTGCGCAACGGGCAGATCGACAAGATGACCTCGTCGTACGTGGGTGAGAACAAGGAGTTCGAGCGCCGCTACCTCACCGGCGAGCTCGAGCTCGAGCTCACGCCGCAGGGCACGCTCGCCGAGAAGCTGCGCGCGGGCGGCTCGGGCATCGCGGCGTTCTACACCCGCACGGGCGTCGGCACGCAGGTGCAGGAGGGCGGCCTCCCGCAGCTGTACAACGCCGACGGCACGGTCGCCAAGGCATCCGCCCCGAAGCCCACCGCGACGTTCGACGTCGACGGTGTGCCGAAGGAGTTCGTGCTCGAGGAGGCGATCACGACCGACTTCGCGCTCGTGCACGCGCTGCGCGGCGACCGCCACGGCAACCTCGTCTTCAACAAGGCGGCTCGCCAGTTCTCGCCGCCCGCCGCGATGGCGGGGCGGATCTGCATCGCGCAGGTCGAGGAGCTCGTCGAGCCCGGTGAGATCGACCCGGATGCCGTGCACCTGCCCGGTGTGTTCGTGCACCGGATCGTGGAGGTCGGGCACGACATCGAGAAGCGCATCGAGCGGCGCACGGTGACCGAAGCAGCAGAGGAGGCCTGAGATGGCACTGACCAGGAATGAGATGGCCGCGCGTGCGGCGAAGGAGCTCGAGGACGGCAACTACGTCAACCTCGGCATCGGCCTGCCGACGCTCGTGCCCAACTACGTGCCCGACGACGTGACCGTCGTGCTGCAGAGCGAGAACGGCATCCTCGGCGTCGGTCCGTACCCGACGGAGGACAAGGTCGACCCCGACCTCATCAACGCCGGCAAGGAGACCGTCACGACGCTGCCGGGCACGTCGTTCTTCGACTCCGCGACGTCGTTCGCGATGATCCGCGGCGGCAAGATCGACGCGGCCATCCTCGGCGCGATGCAGGTGTCGGCATCCGGCGACATCGCCAACTGGATGATCCCCGGCAAGATGGTGAAGGGTCCCGGCGGCGCGATGGACCTCGTGCACGGCGCCGCGAAGGTGATCGTGCTCATGGAGCACGTCGCGAAGGACGGCTCGGCGAAGATCGTCGACGCGTGCTCGCTGCCGCTGACGGGCAAGGGCGTCGTCGACCGCATCATCACCGACCTCGCCGTGCTCGACGTCACCCCCGAGGGCCTGAAGCTCGTCGAGCTCGCGCCCGGCGTCTCGCTCGAGGAGCTGCGGGAGAAGACCGAGCCGGAGATCCTCGCGTGAGCACGGTCCTCGACGGGATCGAGCAGACCTTCGTCGAGACCGACCGACTGCGGGCGTCGGTGCTCAGCCGGCACGGGCAGGGCACGCCGATCGTGCTCGTGCACGGCAACGTCTCGTCGTCGCTGTTCTTCCAGCCGCTCATGCTCGCGCTCCCGCGGCCGACGGTCGCGATCGACCTGCGCGGCTACGGCGACAGCGAGACGCTGCCGGTCGACGCGACCAGGGGGCTGCGCGACTTCTCCGACGACGTCGCGAGCGTGCTGGATGCGCTCGGCCTGGCGGCCGTGCACCTCGTGGGCTGGTCGATGGGTGGGGGCATCGTGATGCAGCTCATGCTCGATCGGCCGGATCTCGTGCGGTCGGCGACGCTCATGGCGACCGTGCCGCCGCAGGGC
The DNA here is from genome assembly GCF_049844935.1 of Agrococcus sp. DT81.2. Taxonomy (NCBI): domain Bacteria; kingdom Bacillati; phylum Actinomycetota; class Actinomycetes; order Micrococcales; family Microbacteriaceae; genus Agrococcus; species Agrococcus sp. DT81.2. The sequence goes on from NZ_JBNCLZ010000006.1 coordinate 227,615, forward strand.
TTCGGCACGAGGCTCGACGGCTCGAAGTGCACGCCCGACGCGGCGGGCACGGGCGGGCTCGGTGTGAACCCCGACTTCGTCGCCCGGCTCGCCGCGGGCGACACGACGGCCGACGCGCCGACGAGCCCGCGGAGCGTCTTCCGCTCCGGCTACGTCGCACCGGGCTTCGACGACGGCCGAGAGGACCTCTGGGTCGAGTCGATGCTGTCGACGAAGACGGGGGAGGACAACCAGCCCGGCGACGGTGTCGCGTCCGAGTCGTGGCCCGGCTTCGCGGCAGGCACGCGCGGCATCCTCAACACGATGTCGGCGGCGCACATGGACCTGACGGGGATCGTCGACCTCGACCACAAGCCGAGCATCCTCTGGATCCGCGGGGCGCACGACGCGATCGTCGGCGACGAGTCGTTCTTCGACATCAACACGCTCGGCAAGCACGGCATCGTGCCCGGCTGGCCGGGCGAGGACGTCGCGCCGCCGCAGCCGATGATCGCCCAGACGCGTGCGGTGCTCGAGGAGTACGCGGCCAACGGCGGCGCGTACCGCGAGGTCGTGTTCGAGCACGCGGGGCACTCGCCGCACCTCGAGGACGAGCCGCGCTTCGTGGAGGAGCTGCTCGCGCACGTGACGGCGACCGACTGACGGCAGCGCGGGCCCGCACGCAGGTAGAGGACGATCGGCTGCAGAGCGCGCCTCGAACGAGCACATCGCCCTCTATCTGCCGGAGGAACGGCAAGGGCCCCGCATCCGATCGGATGCGGGGCCCTCGTCGTTCGTGCGCTACGCCGTCGCGGTGAGCGAGTCGACCCACTCCTGGTTCTCGGAGATCCAGGTCTCGACGACGTCCTCGTAGTCGGAGGCGTCGGCGTCGCTGTTGAACATGGCGTTCTCGAGCGAGAACAGCAGCTCCGAGTCCATCTCGAAGGCCTGCAGCCACTGCGTCAGCTGCGGGTAGTCCTCCTCGAAGCCCGTGCGGGCGATCGAGTGGATGCCCTCGGCAGCGCCGAGAGTGCCCTCCGGGTCCTCGAGGTCGCGGATCGCGAACTCGTCGTAGGCCCAGTGCGGGCGCCACAGGGTGACGACGACGTTCTCGCCGGCGTCGAGCGCGCTCGAGAGCTCCGCGAGCATCGCCGGCGTCGACGACGTCTGGAACTCCATGCCGTCGAGGCCGTACGTCGGGATGACGCTGTCCTGCGTCGCGCCCGTGAGCCCAGCGCCCGGCTCGATGCCGACGATGCGGTTGCCGAAGGCGTCGGCGTTGTCGGCGAGCTCGGCGATCGAGGTGATCGGCGCGTCCTCGTTCACGGCGAGCGTGAGCACGGCGTCCTCGTTCCAGGCGCCGAGGTCGACGAGGTCGTCGCCGAACTGCTCGAGGTAGTCGGCGTGCGTCATCGGCAGCCAGCCGTCGAGCGTCACGTCGTAGTCGGCGCCGGCGACACCCGCGAACACGGGACCCGCGTCGGCGTACTCGAGCTCGACGTCGTAGCCCTGCTCCTCGAGGATCGCCTCCCACAGGTACGAGACGGCCTCGCCCTCGGGCCAGCCGTTGAAGACGCCGATGGTCAGGTCGGTCCGGTCGCTCGTCGCCGCGTCGCCTGCCTCGGGCTCGGCGCCGCTCGCTGCGCAGCCGGTGAGGGCGAGCGCGCCGACTGCCGCGATCGCGGCTCCTCGGATGAATCGCTTCGTCATGCTTCGTCCTTTCCACCCGCGCCGACGGCGCGGAGATCGTCGTTCCCCGGCGCCGCGGACGGCTCAGGGCTCGTGGGGGCCGGCGCCGCGATGGCCGCCGAGCGCCGCGCGCGGAGGCGCGCGACAGGGCTGTGCTGCTGGAGGCTGCCGAGCGCGTTCGTCATCCGGTCGAGGATGATCGCGAGGATCACGACCGAGAGCCCCGCCTCGAAGCCCAGGCCGACGTCGATGCGCTGGAGCGCCTGCACGATGTCCTGCCCGAGGCCACCGGCGCCGACCATCGCGGCGATCACGACCATCGAGAGCGACAGCATGATGATCTGGTTGACGCCCGTCATGATCGTGGGCACCGCGAGGGGCAGCTGGATCTGGCGCAGGATGCGGCCCGGCGACGCGCCGAAGGCGGTGCCGGCCTCGACGATCTCGCGGTTCACGCCGCGGATGCCGAGCTCGGTGAGCCGCACGCCGGGCGCCATCGCGAACGCGATGGTCGCGATGATGCCGGGCACGACGCCGATGCCGAACAGGATGATCGCGGGGATCAGGTAGACGAACGCCGGCATCGTCTGCAGGAAGTCGAGGATCGGCCGCAGGATCGCCGAGACGGTGTCGGAGCGCGCCGCCCAGATCCCGAGCGGGATCGCGATGACGAGCGCGATGAGGGCAGCCACGACCGTCAGGGCGAGGGTCTCCATCGCGTTGTCCCACTGGTCGACGAGCGCGACCGCGACGAGCCCGAGCACCGTGCCGAGCGCCATCCGCCAACCGCGCACGACGAAGCCGAGGCCGGCGAGCACGGCGATCATGACGATCGCGGGCGGCTCCGTGAACAGCAGCTCCGCACCGTCGAACACGCCGCTGACGACCGTGCGGATCAGGCTGAAGAGCACGGCGAGGTTGGTGGTGATCCAGTCGACGCCGGACTCCACCCACGTCCCGAGCGGGAGTCGGAGATCATCGAGCATCGGACACCTCCTGGACGGCGTCGAGGGTCTGCGTGACGAGGCGCGCGTCGACCGCCGGCGGCAGGTCGACGACCTGCAGTTCGGAGGTGTCGGTCGGCACGTTGCCGAGCGCGGCGAGCAGCATCACGCGCGGGATGACGCCCAGCAGCCGCTCGCCCTCGCCGACGACGGCGATGGGGAGTCCGCTCGTGACGGCGAGCTCGGGCAGCTCGGCGAGGCTCGTGTCGGGTCCCACGCGGTGGACGTGCGGGTCGATGAGGGGCCCGAGGTCGCGCTGCCCGCGCTGCACGGCACGCATGACGTCGCGGTCGTGCACGGCGCCGAGCACGGTGCGGCCAGGACCGGTGATGAGGAGCATCGAGGTCTGCAGGTCTCGCATCGCCTTGAGCGCACCGCGCGGGCCGACCGTGATGGGCACGGCGGCGGCAGGCGGCTCCATGACGCTCGCGGCGGTCAGCACGCGCGTGCGGTCGACGTCCTGCACGAACTGCGCGACGTAGTCGTTCGCGGGGTCGGTGAGGATCTCCTCCGGGGTGCCGATCTGCACGATCCGGCCGTCGCGCATGACCGCGATGCGGTCGCCGAGGAACATCGCCTCGTTGAGGTCGTGCGTGATGAAGACGATGGTCTTGCCGAGCTCGGCCTGCAGCTCGACGAGCTGCTCCTGCATCTCGCGGCGGATGAGGGGGTCGAGGGCGCTGAACGCCTCGTCCATCAGCAGCACCGGGGTGTCGGCGCACAGGGCGCGGGCGATGCCGACGCGCTGCTGCATGCCGCCCGACAGCTCGCCCGGCAGCCGGGACTCCCACTCCTGCAGACCGACCCGGCGGATGACCGCGCGCGCCTGCTCGTGGCGGCGGTCGCGCGGCACGCCCTGGATCTCCAGGCCGTACGCGACGTTCTCGAGCACGGTCCGGTGGGGGAGCAGTGCGAAGTGCTGGAACACCATCGACACCTGCGAGCGGCGCACGTCGCGCAGTCGCTTCGCATCGATGCCGGTGACCGTGGCACCGCCGATCTCGACGCGACCGCGCGTGGGCTCGAGCAGGCCGTTCAGCATGCGGATGAGCGTCGACTTGCCCGAGCCCGACAGGCCCATGACGACGAAGATCTCGCCGCGCCGCACCTCGAAGGAGGCGTCGATGACGGCTGCGGTGCCGAGCTTCGCGACCTCGTCGCGCGACGACCCGTCCGCGAGCCTGTCGGCGGCCTCCTTCGCTCGTCGGCCGAACACCTTCGTGAGGCGCTCGACGCGCACGGCGATGCCGTCGGCGGCTGGGTCGTCGTCTGGCATGCGCGGTTCGCTCATGTCGCTCCTGTCGCGCCACGGATGGCGTTCAGTCGAGGACGGGTGCAGCCGCGCGAGCGGTGTGTGGTCTGCCGTTCATGGACGATCGGGATCGTCTGCGAAGCGGCACCATACGCTCGTCGGCGGCGCAGCCGACGGTCGCGTCCAGGTGGATCGGGACGACATGGATGCCGTCCGCCCCTCCACCGTACCCGCTGTTACAACCTCGACTTCTGGTCCGCGAGCGAGAGATCCGCGAAAAACCGCGAATGTAAGTGCATCCGCCGCGCCAGAACGTGATGCTTTCGTTATGGCCGGGTGCTCCGACTCCGGGCGCGGCAAGCGAACGGCCGTGGCCGAGGCGGCTCAGGTCCGCATCACGATGTGGCCGGGCGGCCGAAGGTCGAACGCCGCCACGCGTGCAGCTGGCCGGCGCCGTCGGATGATGCCGCGAAGCCTCTGCTCGACGAGGCGCGGCCTGGCATGCCGCGTGCGCCGCGGTGGCCGCGGTGGCCGCGTCGCGGGTGCCACATCCGGCAGCCTGCGGGCGAGCGCGGGTGCCGCGCTCATGGCCAGGACGCCGCTCGAGCTGCCCGCGCCGGTGGAGGCGGCGTCGAGGTCGCGCGTCGGGTACTGCACCGGCTGCACGGGCGTCGACGGCGAGCGCTCCGCGGGCTTGCGCCGGCTACGGGCGTAGGGATCTGCCGGCCGCAGCTCGGCCACGATGCGCCAGTTGCCCGGCTCCGGACCGGCCTTCTCGACCCGCAGTCGGCCGGCGTGGATCTCGTGGTGGTGGTAGCTGCACACGAGGATGCCGTTGTCGACGTCGGTCGGGCCGCCGAGCTGCCAGGGGACGATGTGGTGCGCCTCGCACCAGGCGACCGGCATACCGCAGCCCGGCACGCGGCAGCCCTTGTCGCGCGCGGCGAGCGCGCGTCTGATGGCGCGATTGAAGAGGCGCTCGGTTCGGCCGAGGGCGAGCGTGTGGAAGCAGGAGTTGACGACGACGTGCTGCAGCTTCGCGTCGCACACGAGCCGCTCGATCGTCTCGATCGGGATGAGGTCTCCGGTGTGCTCGATCGTGAGGGTGCGCTCGGGGTGCGCGACCCCCTGCAGATAGGCGGTGTATGCCTCCACTGTGCCGGTGAGCACCAGCACGGGAGCCTCGCCGCCCGCCACGGGCGCGTCGCCGGATGCGGCGTGCGCGCGCACGAGCGTGACGAGGACGTCGTGCCGCTTCTGCTCGGGCTTTCGGTCGTCGATCGGCGGCTCGTCAGCGCTTGCACCGGCCGTGCCGTCATCGTCGTCGCGGAAGCCGACCTTGACCCTCGGACCGGTGTAGGCATCGAGCAGCGACTTGAGGGCAGAGCCGTCTTCCGGAGGCGAGTCCATCTCGAGCCGCCACATGCCGTCGCGCCGCTGCCACAGCCGGAGCGAGCGCATGGACCGTTGCCGCTCGGCACTCGGCAGCACGCCGTCGGGGTCGAGGGCCGCGGCGTACGCGCGCGCCTGCGTCACGAGCAGCTCGGGGACGAGCGGTGCTGCCGGATCCGTCGCCGCGCCCACGAGCGCGTCTTCAGCCCAAGCGAGCTGCTCGCGGTCGGCGCGCGGCGCCGCCGGTTCGAGGGTCGCCACGATGGCGTGCGCCTGCGCGAGCGAGAGCTCGCCGCCGGCGAGCGCTCCGGCGACGCGCTGGTACCTGGCGGGGACCTCGTGGCCGGTCAGTCCCGGCGTGGCGGAGGTGGTCGCTGCCATGGTGAGCAGCTCGGACGCTTGGCGGTCGCGGATGCCGAACGCGGATGCGAGCGCCTCTCGAGGGCTGCGGTGCCCCATCCGCAGGCACAGCGACTCGTCTGCCCAGCCGTGCGAGCGTTCCTCGACGCCGGCCGCGATCCGCACCTTGAGGCTGTCGACGACTCTCGACAGCGCCGCCACTGCGCCGAGCAGGTCGACGAAGTCGGCGTGGGACTCAAGCGGGAACGAGCCTGCGTCGTCGAGCAGGTCGCGCGCGGCCTGCACCGCTGCTGCTGCCTGCTCGCTCCGGGTCATCGTCGACTCCTTCGTCGCCAAAAAGGCTATGCGGGGCCACCCACATGGCGCTTCGTCGTGATGCACACGGTAGGGGCGGCCACCCACACGGCTGCCACCCACCCGGCTCGGCTGCGACGGCCGACCTCCGGCTCACTGCCACCAGGGCCGCTCGCGCTGCGCCGCCCGCCGCCGCGCCTCGAGCTCGCGCAGCTCCTCGTGGCGCTCGCCGATCTCGTGCACCGCCGACAAGCACCTCGAGACGAGCTCGTCGAGCTCGTCGAGCTCGTGTCGCTTCGCCGCGCCGATGACGATCGCCGCGCACGCCTCGGCGTCGCCCGCCGCGTCGTGGTGGCGGACGCCGTCCCTTTCCGGTGGTTGAGCCGTTCCGGGCGCGCAGCGCCCTGAACGTGTCGAAACCTGGTGCCCGACTCACCCGGCTTCGACACGCTCAGCCGCCTGGCGGCGGCGGAGCGGCTCAGTGAGCAGGGAGGGCTACTGCCACCAGGGTCGCTCGCGCTGCGCCGCGCGCCGCCGCGCCTCGAGCTCGCGCAGCTCCTCGTGGCGCTCGCCGATCTCGTGCACCGCCGACAAGCACCTCGAGACG
>NZ_JBNCLZ010000006.1:234288-266672 GCF_049844935.1 Agrococcus sp. DT81.2
ACGAGCTCGTCGAGCTCGTCGAGCTCGTGTCGCTTCGCCGCGCCGATGACGATCGCGGCGCACGCCTCGGCGTCGCCCGCTGCGTCGTGGTGGCGGAAGTCGTCGAAGCCGGCGGCGAGCGCCGCGACCGGCAGCCGGTACGACTCGAGCGTGAACGTCTTGCGAGCGATGCGCAGCGAGTCGGTCCACCGCATGTCGGGCACCGGCAGCCGGGCGGCCTTCGCGGCCGCGCGCATCACGCCGCGGTCGAACCCCGCGTTGTGCGCGACGTAGACGTCGTCACCGCCGAAGTCGAGGATCTGCCGCTGCGTCTCGACCCAGTCGGGCGCATCCAGCACCTGGTGCGCCCGGATCCCGTGGATGCGCGTGTTCCACTCCCAGAACTCGTCGTACGGCGCGGTGGGACGGATGAGCGTCGAGAACCGATCGACGACGAGGCCGTCGCGCACCTTCACGAGCCCCACGGCGCACGCGGATGCGGCGTTGCCGTTGGCCGTCTCGAAGTCGATCGCGGTGAAGTCGAGGGCCATGCGTCCAGTCTCCCAGGGTGCGCTGACACGCTTCGCCCGCCGGGCCGCGTGCGGCCGTCTGCCAGCATGGAGGGGTGAGCAACCCGACCCTCGACGCCTTGCACGCAGTGCCCGCCACCGATCACGCCGGCGCGTGGGCGATCGTGCGCGACGCGCAGCTCGTCGTCCCGGCGGTCGTCGAGGACCCGCGCGATCCCGGCTCCGGACGGTTCCTGGTGCTCCCGCACAAGGGCATGCAGCTCGTCGTCGCGTTCACGGCGACGCAGCGCATCGGCGGCTTCGCGACGCGCACCCGGCGCCACCTGAAGCTCACCGGCGCCGAGCTCGCCGCCGCCATCCCCGACGGTCACGCGATCGTGCTCGATCCGGGCCACGACGACGGGCGCGTCTTCCTGCCCGACGTGCTCGCCGCCGACGCGGCCTAGGAGCAAGCGCCGACGCGCTCCGTGCGCGCCACCGCGCTCGAGACGCCCTCGAGCGCCGTCACGGCGCTGACGACGCTCGTGTCGATGACGACCTCCGTCGCGGGGGAGCGGCCGTAGCTCACGAAGGTCCAGACGTCCTCCTCGGTGGCGACCTCGAGCCAGTCGACCTCGCCGACGGTGATGCAGCGGTCGGTCGACGGAGCGGGCTCCGGCATGCCGCAGCGAAGCGTCACCGCGCTCGGGGTGCCGAAGGCGGCCGTGCCCTGCCCGGTGGTGTCGCGCCGCTCGAGCGGCTCGGGCAGGCTCTGGTCGCCGATCGACTGCCCCAGCGAGACGATCACGCTCGCGCAACCCGGGTCGGGCGCCTCCTCGGCGGGCGGCAGCGTCACGGCGCTCGCGCATCCGGTGAGCGCGAGGACGACCGCCACGGCCGCGGCGAGGGGGAGGGAGCGCACCCTTCGAGCCTAGCCCGGCGCTCGGCGGCGGCAGGCGGCTACCGTTGCCGCATGGACGACGCCACGCTGCACGAGGTCGGCGAGCTCGAGGCGCTGCGGCGCTTCCTGCCCCTGCTGCCCGCCGGCGACGCGACCGAGCTCGGCCCCGGCGACGACGCGGCGGTCGTCGCGGCGCCCGACGGACGCTTCGTCGTGACGACCGACACGATGCTCGAGGGCGCCGACTTCCGGCTCGGCTGGTCGCGCTGGCACGACCTCGGCTGGAAGGCGGTCGCCACCAACCTCATCGACGTCGCGGCGATGGGCGCGCGCCCCACGTCGCTCGTGGTCGCGCTCGCCGTGCCTCCGTCGACGCGCGTGTCGGCCCTCGAGGAGCTCGCTCGCGGCCTCGCCGACGCCGTCGCGATGATGGCGCCCGGCGTCGGCGTCGTCGGCGGCGACCTCGGCACGGCTCGGCATGCGGTCGTCGCCGTCACCGCGTTCGGCGACCTCGAGGGGCGCGCCGCCGTGCTGCGCTCCGGCGCCACGGTGGGGGATGCCGTGTGGCTCGTCGGCGCGCTCGGCCTGGCCGCGACGGGGCTGCGGCACCTGTTCGTCGAAGCGGTCGACGAGGCGGCGGAGCCCGTCCGCGAGGCGGCGGAGCGGCTCCGTGCCGGCGTCCACGGCGCGTCGATCGGCGCGCAGCTCGCGCCCGTGACGCCGATCGCCGCGGGCACGATGCTGGCGGATCTCGGCGCCACCGCGATGCTCGACGTCTCCGACGGCCTCGCGCTCGACGCCGCCAGGGTGGCCCGCGCATCCGGCGTGCGCATCGCCCTCCAGTCGGCCGCCGTGACCGCGGCCTCGCCGGGTGCGGCGCTCGCGGCAGCGCTGCACGGCGGCGAGGACCACGCGCTGCTCGTCACGCTGCCCGCGCACGTCGAGCCGCCGGCCCAGCTGGCAGGGCACCCGGTGCGGCGCATCGGGGTCGTCGAGGCGACCATGGAAGGCGAGCCCGGCACGGTCACCCTCGATGGCGAGCCGCTCGAGGCTCGCGGGTGGGACCCGTACCGCGCCGGCTGACTACTGCAGCTCGACCGTCATGAACGTGCTGTTCGGGTCGGGCCGATAGCCGCCGAACGGCGGGCACTCGACGAAGCCGTGCTTCGCGTAGAGCGCTCGGGCGGGCGCGAAGAACGGCTGGCTGCCCGTCTCGAGCGAGACGCGCGCGGCGCCGCCCTCGCGAGCGTCGTCGAGCGCGTGCCGCAGCAGCGCCGACGCGACGCCGCCGCCGCGGCGCGCGGGGTCGGTGCGCATGCTCTTCAGCTCCTCGTGACCCGGCTCGACCGGGGCGAGCGCCGCGGTGCCGACGAGCGACCCGTCGGCGGCCGACGCCGTCCACAGCCGCACGCCCGGTCGCCGCAGGCCGTCGAGGTCGAGGGCGTGCTGGCTGCAGGCGGGCGCGGTCGGCGCGAGGTCGTCGAGGTGCGCCTGCAGGAACGCTGCCAGCGCCGGGTCGGCGAAGTCGGCGCGGCCGATGGTGATCGCCGTCACTGCTCCGTGTCCGCGTGACCGTGATCGGCGTGGCCACCGTGCCCGACATCCGCGGCCGAGCCGCTCGTCGTGAGGTAGTGCACCCTCGTGTCGCCGTAGTCCCGGCTGCGCTCGAGCTCCAGGTCGCCCGGCAGGCTCAGGGGGTTGGCGCGCTTCGACTGCTCGACGACGACCATGGCCGGATGCGTGAGGAGCGGCGCGAGCTCGACGAGGACGCCCGAGATCTCGTGCGGCGGCAGCCGATACGGCGGATCGACGAAGACGAGGTCGAACTGCTTGCCGGTGCGCTGCAGGAACTGGTGCACCGCGACCTGCTCGACGAGCGCGCGCGCCGCACCGGTCTTCGCGACGATCTCGGCGTTGCGCTGCGCCACGTTCGCCGCGCCGCGTTCGCGCTCGACGAGCACGACGGACTCGGCGCCGCGACTCGCGGCCTCGAGGCCGAGCGCGCCCGAGCCGGCGAAGAGGTCGAGCACCCGCGCGCCGTCGCAGAGACCCCGAGCATCCAGCGCGTTGAAGATCGCCTCCCGCACGCGCTCAGAGGTGGGTCGCGTCCCTGGTCCCGGGACGTGCAGTCTCGCCCCGCCCGCGAGGCCCCCGACGATGCGCGTCATGCGCCAATCCTTGCATCCGCGAGGCGATCGCGGGAGCGGTTCGCGCGGCCAGCGCTGCACCGCGAGAGCCCGGGATGGCGCCCGCACCGGCACGAGCGCCCTAGCCTGGGCAGGTGGCGACGAAGGATGCGGGCGGGGCGCTGCCCGAGGGCTTCCAGCGGCCGCTCGAGCGCGTGCTCGGCAAGGCGCCCGCGGCGAAGCTCGAGCGCGCCTTCGGCATGCAGACGCTCGGCGACCTGGTGTGGCACCTGCCGCGCCGCTACGCGAAGCGCGGCGAGCTCACCGACCTGGCGAGCCTCGCGCCCGGCGAGCACGTCACGGTCGTGGCGAAGGTGCGCTCGGTCGAGAAGCGCGACCTCCAGCGCGACCAGAAGGGCCGCCCGCGCACGCTCACGAGCATCACGATCACCGACGGCACGAGCTCGCTCGACCTCGCGTTCTTCAACCAGACCTGGCGATCCGGCGAGCTCCACCAGGGCGTCACCGCGCTGTTCTCCGGCACGGTCGGCGTCTACAAGGGCAAGCGGCAGCTCGCGCACCCCGACTACGAGCTCTTCGACGAGTCGGAGGGCATCGACGCCGAGGAGTGGGCGCAGCAGCCCGTGCCCATCTACCCTGCGACGGCGACGCTCGCGACGACCAAGATCCAGGCGCTCGTGGCGCAGGGGCTCGACGCGCTCGGCGACGTCCCCGATCCGGTGCCCGACGCCGTGCGGCGCGAGCACAGGCTCATGCCGATCGCCGAGGCGCTCCGACTGGCCCATCAGCCGAAGGTCGAGCAGGACGCCTACCGCGCCCGCCACACGCTCGCGTGGCATGAGGCGTTCCTGCTGCAGACCTACCTGCTCGCGACGCGCGACTGGTTCGACACCCTGCCGACCGCGCCGAGGCATCCGGGGTCCCTGCTCGAGCGCTTCGACGCGAGCCTGCCGTGGCAGCTCACCGACGATCAGCGCGCCACCGGCGACGAGATCCTCGCCGACCTCGCGAGCGGCACCGCCATGCATCGGCTCGTGCAGGGCGAGGTCGGCTCCGGCAAGACGGTGGTCGCGACGCGCGCGATGCTGACGGTGGCGGAGTCGGGCGGCCAGTCCGCGCTGCTCGCGCCCACGGAGGTGCTCGCGGTGCAGCACTTCCGCTCCATCACGCGCTCGCTCGGCCCGGACCTCGCGGCCGAGCTGCAGCCGACGCTGCTGACCGGCCAGATGCCGGCCGCCGAGCGCAAGCGCGCGCTGCTGCGGATCGCGGCCGGCTCCGCGCGCATCGTCGTGGGCACGCACGCGCTGCTGAGCGAGCGCACGAGCTTCGCCGAGCTCGCGCTCGTCGTGATCGACGAGCAGCACCGCTTCGGCGTCGCGCAGCGCGAGTCGCTGCGCGCGAAGGGCGTGCACCCGCACACGCTCGTGCTCACCGCCACGCCCATCCCGCGCACGATCGCCATGACCGCGTTCGGCGACCTGGACGTCTCGACGATCCGGTCGCTGCCCGCCGGCCGCAGCCCCATCCAGACGTTCGTCGTCGACCCCGTCGAGCGCCCGGGCCACTTCCAGCGCATCTGGGAGCGCATGCGCGAGGAGCTGGATGCCGGCCGTCAGGCGTTCGTCGTCTGCCCGGCGATCCAGCCGGGCAAGCTCGAGGGCATCGAGGTCGACGAGACGGATGCGGACGCGGATGCCGACGCCCGCCCGCGGCCGCCCGTCGACGACGTGCAGACGACCCTGCAGCAGCTGCGGCAGCACCCAGCGCTCGTCGGCCGCGAGATCGCCCCCCTCACCGGCGCGGACACGACCGAGCAGAAGGACGCCGTCATGCGCGCGTTCCGGGCCGGCGACATCGGGGTGCTCGTCGCCACGACCGTCATCGAGGTCGGCGTCGACGTGCCGAACGCGACCATGATGGTCGTGCTCTCGGCCGACCGCTTCGGCGTCTCGCAGCTGCACCAGCTGCGGGGTCGCGTCGGCCGCGGCGAGCACGCGGGACTCTGCATGCTGGTGAGCGGTGCCGATCCGCTGTCGCCCGCCCGCGAGCGGCTCGACGCCGTCGCGGCCACGCTCGATGGCTTCGAGCTCGCGGAGGTCGACCTCGAGCAGCGGGGCGAGGGCGACGTGCTGGGCGCCGCCCAGTCCGGCGGGCGCAGCGGGCTGCGCGTGCTGCGGGTCGCGCGCGATGTGGGCATCATCGAGGCTGCTCGCGATGCAGCGCGCGCGGTGCTCGCGGTCGACCCGACGCTCGTCGAGCATCCGGCACTGCGGCTCGCGGTGCACGCGCGGCTCGACCCCGACGCGCGCGCGGCCCTCATCACGGCGTAGGCGCTGCCCCCCCCCGATCGGGACCTGTCGCGTTCTCGCACCGATCTGCGGGTGCGGCCGGGCGTGACCCGCCGATCGGTACCGGCAACCCGGCGACCGGCAGATCTGCCGCACCGATCTGCGGGTCGCGCCACCGGCCATCCGCCGATCGGTACCGGAGCCTCGCCGACGGCCGAGGGGACCCTTCCGCGCTGAGGCTCGCCCATAGGCCCGGCCGCTACGCTGGCGGCATGCCCCGCATCGCTGTCGTGCCCGGTTCCTTCGATCCCGTGACCCTGGGTCACCTCGACGTCATCGCTCGGGCGGCGCGCATCTTCGACGAGGTCCACGTCGTGGTGACGCACAACCCCGACAAGCGGGCGTTCCTGCCGGTGCCGGAGCGCGAGGCGCTCATCGAGCGGTCGATCGAGGAGGCCCGCATCCCGGGCGAGGTCCGCATCGCGAACTGGTCGATGGGCCTGCTCGTCGACTACTGCCAGCAGGTGGGGGCCGAGGTGCTCGTCAAGGGCATCCGCTCGTCGACCGACCTCTCGTACGAGACGCCGATGTCGATCGTCAACCGCAACCTCGCGGGCGTCGAGACGATCTTCATGCTCCCCAACCCCGAGAACGCGCACGTCTCGTCGAGCCTCGTGCGCCAGGTGAGCGAGCTCGGCGGCGACATCAGCCCCTACGTGCCGCGCGCGGTCGCCACCTTCCTGCAATCGCGATGAGCGACGCGGAGCGCGGCGTCGATCTCGAGCCGAGCGCCGGCCTCGAGCGCAGCGCCGACCTCGAGATCCGGGCTGTGCGGGGGATCGGCGAGATCCGGCCCGGCGACGACCTGCCCGCGATCGTGGCCGACGCGATCGCGCCGCTCCAGCCCGCCGACGGCGACATCATCGTCGTCACGAGCAAGGTCGTCTCGAAGGCCGAGGGACGCATCCGCCCCGCCGCCGAGCGCGAGCAGGCCATCACCGAGGAGTCGGTGCGGCTTGTCGCCTCGCGCGCGCACCCGGGCGGCATCACCCGCATCGTCGAGCACCGCTCGGGCCTCGTGCTCGCGGCAGCGGGCGTCGACGCGTCGAACACCGACGACGGCACGATCCTGCTGCTGCCGCTCGATTCGGATGCGTCGGCCCGCGCGATCGCCGAACGGCTGCGGTCGCGCTTCGGTGCCGCCATCGGCGTCATCGTGAGCGACACGCTCGGCCGCGCGTGGCGCGTCGGACAGACCGACGTCGCGATCGGCGCGGCGGGCGTGCGTGTGCTCGACCCCGTGAGCGTCGACGCGAACGGCCGGCCGCTGCTCGTCACCGCCCCCGCGATCGCCGACGAGATCGCGGCCGCCGCCGAGCTCGTCGCCGGCAAGGCCGACGGCGTGCCGGTCGTGCTCGTGCGCGGCCTGCGGCGCCACGTGACCGGGCTCGACGAGCCGGGCGCCGCCCGCCTGGTGCGGCCCGCCGGCGACGACATGTTCCGCCTCGGCAGCGACGAGGCCTACCGCGCCGGTCGCGAGGCGGGCAGGATCGATGCACTGGCAGAAGCGGGAGCAGCGCATGCAGGCTGACGATCCGGCCGGCGAGACGGCCCTCGCGAGCGCTCCCGAGCGGTCCGGCTCTGCCGCGACGGCGACCCACAGCGCCGGGACGCCCGGTGCGCGCATCGAGCGGGCCGTCGCATCCGTCATCTCGGGCAAGACCGAGGAGATCCGCACCGTGCTCACGGTGCTGCTCGCCGAGGGTCACGTGCTGCTCGAGGATGTGCCGGGCGTCGGCAAGACGCAGCTCGCCCGCGCCTTCGCGGCTGCGATCGGCGGCACGGTGCGGCGCATCCAGTGCACGCCCGACCTGCTGCCGAGCGACATCACCGGCATGTCGGTGCTCGACCAGACGAGCGGCGAGCTGCGCTTCCAGCCGGGCCCGGTGTTCGCGAACATCGTGATCGCCGACGAGATCAACCGCGCGAGCCCGAAGACGCAGGCTGCTCTGCTCGAGTGCATGGCGGAGGGGCAGGTGACGGTCGACGGCGTCACGCACGTGCTGCCCACGCCGTTCCTCGTCGTCGCGACGCAGAACCCGATCGACATGGAGGGCACGTACGCGCTGCCCGAGGCGCAGCGCGACCGGTTCATGGCGCGGCTCGAGCTCGGCTACCCCGACCAGGACGCCGAGCTGGCGATGGTGCAGGCGCGCGAGGTCGCGCAGCCGCTGGACGCCGTGCGGCCGGTGACGACGCAGCGCGAGTTCCGCGAGGAGATCGGCGTGGCCCGCGCCGTGCGTGCGCACGAGCTCGTCGAGCGCTATGCGGTGCGGCTCGCCCGAGCGACGCGCGACCACCCGGAGGTGCGGCTGGGCGCGAGCCCGCGCGCGACGCTGCAGCTCGTGCGCGCGGCGAAGGCCCGCGCGCACCTGCACGGCCGCGACTGGCTCTCGCCCGACGACGTGAAGGAGCTCGCGGTGCACGTGCTCCCGCACCACCTCGTGATGCACGACCCGCACGCGCGCCACGACGACGCCCGGCGGGTGGTGGCGCACGCGCTGGCGACCACGATCGCCCCCGTCATGCGCTGATGGCCCGCGATCGAGCCCGCGTCCGACCGACGACGCGCGGGGTCGTGCTCGCGCTCGCGGGCGTCGCGCTCGCCGTCGCGGCCTACTGGGAGCGGCAGGTCGTGCTGCTCGTGCCGGCCGCGCTGTGCCTCGGCGTCGTGCTGCTCGGGGCGTGGTGGGTGATCGGCACCGCCTCCCGCGTGCGGGTGCTCGCGCCCGGCGTGCTCGAGGAGGGCGAGGATGCGGTGCTGCGCATCGTCGCGGACCCCCGGCAGGCGGGCGACACGTGGGCGACGTGGGCGCCGGGGCCCGAGCGCTACCTGCACCTCGAGGGTGAGCTGGGGGAGGACGGCGCCGCGGAGGTGGCGCTCGGCCACCACCCGCGGGGCCGCTGGCGGCTCGCGCCCGTGGAGGTCACGTCGCTCGACCCCTTCCGCGTCATGCGCTCGGTGCGCCGCGTCGACCCGCGCGCGAGCCTCGTCGTCGGGCCCGCGCTGCTGCCGGTGCCGTCGGCGTCGCTGCGCTCCACCCGGGAGACCGGCAGGCAGTCGCAGTCGCGCAACTCGGACGAGATCGACGCGATGGTGCGGGAGTGGCGGCCCGGCGACCCGCAGCGCCGCGTGCACTGGCGGCAGTCGGCGAAGCGCGGCCAGCTGATGGTGCGGCAGGAGGCGAATCCCGCGACCGACGACCTGCTGGTGCTCGTCGACACGGCGGGGGCGGCCGGCCTCGGCCGCGACGCCGAGGACCGGCTCGCGCGCGCGGCAGGCTCGATCGTTCGGGCGCTCGCGGGTCGCGACCGGGTGGTGCAGGTGCGGGAGACCGGCGAGCCCAGCATCACCGCTGCCGACTGGCGCGACCGCGCCGGGGCGCTCGCGGGCTTCGCATCGCTCGCGGCCGTCGCCCCCGAGGAGCCCGCGGCGCGCGAGGCGAGCGCGGCGCACGTGGTGGCGCTCGAGGAGGCGGCGCCCGAGCGGTGGACGCTGCCGTCCGGCTCGACCCTCTGGCTCGTCGCCGCGGCGGATGCGCCCGCGTGGCGCGCCGCCGCCGGCTCGCGCGTGCGCATGCAGCGCTGGATCGACGGCTTCGGGCCGGCGAGGGACTTGCGATGAGCACCCGGACCCGCGATGAGCGCTGGAACTGCGATGGACCGGCACCCGCGATGAACGCGGATCTGCGATGAGCGCCGCCGTGCAGGAGCGGGCGGCGACCGCCGACGCGGCCGCGGCGGAGGCCGGACGGTCCGGACGCATCCGGGACCGCATCCCGGCGGGCTTCGTGGAGTCGATCGCGATCGGCGTGCTGCCGGTCGCGTGGCTGTGGTCGACGCAGTCGGTGCTCGGCACCGAGTGGCTGTGGCCGGTGCTGCTCGCCGTCGTGTCGATGGCGCTCTCCGCCGCGCTCGCGCGCGCGCTGTGGTCGACGTTCGCCGGCTCAGCCGCGGCGGCCATCGTCGGCGTCGGCTGGATCGTCGCGCTCACCGCGCCCGACGACGCGCTCCTCGGGGTCGTGCCCACCGCCGGCTCGGTCGTCGAGTCGCTGCGGGTGCTCGGCGAGGGCGTGCAGAACCTCGCGTGGGCCGCCGTCACACCCATCCCGCTCGAGCCGCAGGTGCTCGCGACGATCGTCGCCGCGGCGGTCGTGCTCGCCGTCAACGTCGATCTCATCGGGCTCGCGCTCCGGGCTCCGGCCGTCGCCGTGCTCTTCGCGGCCGTGCCGCTGCTGCTGCCGATCGCGTTCCGCATCGACGTGCCGTGGTGGCACGCGCTGCCCGGCGTGGCGGCATCCGCGCTCGTGCTCGCCGCGCCCTCGATCGACGAGCGACTCGTGCTCGGCCGCGGATGGGCCGCCCCGGTCGCGCTCGTCGCGGTCGCGGCGCTCGTCGCGGCCGCCGTGCCGCTGCTCGCCCCCTCGCCGCGCGAGGCGGACCTCGATCTGCCCACGGTCGACGACCTGTTCCGGCCGGCCACGCCCATCCTCGACACCTCGATCGACCTCGGCGACGAGCTGCGCCGGCCCGAACCGCGCTCGGTCTTCACCTACGCGACGACCGACGATCAGCAGACGGTGACCCGGCTGATGACGCTCCCCGAGGCCGGCCCGACGGGCTTCATCGCCGTCGAGCAGCAGGCGGGCGACCCGGCCGTGCTCGTCGAGGGCGCCGACGCCGCGCCGCCGATGCAGATGACGGTGCGGATGAGCGACGTGCGCGGCGAGAGCCTGCCCACTCCCGAGCGCGCCGCGACGGTGTCGGCGCCGGAGGGCTCGAGCTGGGACGACGCGAACGACGCGCTGCGCGTCGACGCGGGCGTGGTGCAGGCGGGGCTCGAGTACGCGGCCACCGGCAGCCGCTCGCCAGCGCTCACCGAGCTGCCGGTCGACGCCGCCTCGACGGGGCACGACGCGTGGCTCGCGCTGCCCGAGGGCGCACAGGCCATCGGCGCGCAGGGAGCGGCGCTCGTGCGGGGCGACATGTCAGCGTCGGAGCGCGTGCTCGCGGTGCACGGCTTCATGACGAGCGGCGTCTGGAACTACTCCGAGCGCGTCGACCTCGCCGGCTTCGCGGGCGAGGGAGGCGACGGATGGGATGCGCTCGAGGCGTTCCTCGAGACGCGCTCGGGCTACTGCGTGCACTACGCGAGCGCGACAGCGGCGCTGCTGCGGGGCGCGGGCGTGCCGACGCGCGTCGTCGTCGGCTTCCTGCCCGGCGCACCGATCGCCGGCGGCTGGTCGGTGACGACGAACGACCTGCACGCGTGGGCGGAGGCGTGGGTCGACGGCGCCGGCTGGGTGCGGGTCGAGACGACGCCCGGCGCGGGCGGCGGGGCCGCGAGCCCCGAGGGCCCGCAGACGACGCAGAGCGCGACGCCGAGCCCCACCCCGTCGGCCGAGCCGACCCCATCCGCGACACCGACGCCCACGCCGACGGCGACCCCCGGTGCGCCCGCGCCGACCGAGTGGGCCGCGCCGGCCCCCGGCGGAGCGACGATCGACTGGGCGGCGCTGCGCGCGTGGCTCATCGGCATCGGCGCGCTCCTGCTGCTCGCGCTGCCGTGGGCGCTGCGGGTGCTGCAGCGGGTGCTGCGGCTGCGGCGCGGGCCCCCGGGGGCGTGGCTCGAGCTGCGGGCGTCCCTCGCGGATGCGGGTGTGCGGCTGCCCGCGTCGGCGACGCCGGGCGACGTGCAGGCGGCGATCGCGGCCCGAGCCCCGGCGGCCGCTGAGGCCTCCGACCGGGTGCGGCTCGCTGCCGAGCGCGCCGTCTTCGACGCCGGCCCGCGCGAGCCCGGTGCCGTCGACGGCGACGCCCGCGAGGCTCGCGGTGCCCTCGCCGCCTCGCTGCCGCTGTGGCGCCGCGTGCTCGCGACGGTGCTGCCGCCGAGCCTGCTGCGGGTCGTGCCGCCGCTGCGGGAGGACTGAGCGGGAGCCTTCGACTTCCGGTACCGAGTTGCGGGTGCCGGCCGCCCGCACCAGCAGATCGGTGCAGGTGCGCGAGTCGCCCTCGAGCTTCCGGTACCGAGCAGCGGGTGCCGGTCACGCGCAACCCGCAGATCGGTGCAGGTGCCGAGATACCGAGGCGCCCCCGAGCCGCCCCGAGGTTCCGGTACCGGTTTGCGGGTGTCGGTCGCCCGCACCCGCAGATCGGTGCAGGTGCCTGCATCGTCCCCGAGCTTCCGGTACCGAGCAGCGGGTGGCCGTCGCCGGCACCCGCAGATCCGTGCAGATGCGGCCGGGCTGGGCCGGTCGGGAGGCGCATCCGGCTCCCCGTAGGCTGTTCGGCATGCTGTGGTCGGTCGTCATCCCCGTCAAGGGATCGGTCGGCAAGTCGCGCCTCGACGCGGGCGACGCCCGCGCGGCGCTCGCGGTCGCCTTCGCGCGAGACGTCATCACCGCCGCCCGCGACGCGCGGTCGGTCGGGCGCGTCGTCGTGGTCACGTGCGATCCCGCCGTCACCGAGGGGATCGAAGGCATCGAGGTCGTCGACGATCCGAGCGGCGGTCTCCGCGCCGCGATCGCCACCGGCCTCGCGGTGCTCGAGCCCGGCCATCCGGCCGCCGTGATGCTCGGTGATCTGCCGGCGCTCACGCCAGAGGCGCTCGACGACGCCCTGCTGCTCGCCGAGCACGAGGAGCGCTGCTACGTGCCGGATGCCGTCGCGACCGGCACGACGCTGCTGGCGGCCAGGCGGGCGGATGCGCTGCGTCCGCGCTTCGGCCCCGGCTCCGCCGACCTGCACCGGCTCGCCGGTCACGCGCCGCTGCCGATCGCGCCGGATTCCGGGCTGCGCATCGACGTCGACGAGCTCGCCGACCTGCACCTCGCGATCGACCTCGGCGTCGGGGCGCACACGCGCGCGGTGCTCGACGACGCGTCGCTCGCGAACTGACGAGCGCCGGCTCCTCTACGCTCGGCGCATGAAGGCGCTGCGCTTCCTGTATCAGCCGGTCAGCGATCTCGGCGAGGCCATGCACTTCTACGCGTCGGTCCTGGGCTTCGAGGAGGCCTGGCGAGACGGCGAGGTCTCGACGGCGTACTGGGCGCCTGGCCGCAGCTGCCAGATCATGCTGTCCGTCTCCGGTAAGCCCGCGGGCCCGATGTATCTGGTCGAGAGCCTCAGCGCCTGGATCGAAGCGCACCCTGCGCTGCCGATCGCCGTCGAGCAGGACGTCGCTGGCTCGGGGAGCGTCGCCGGCTTCCACGACCCGGACGGGAACACCTTCTACATCTTCGATCAGGGACCGACTGCGCGTGCGGTCTCGACTGACCGCTGACCGCCTCGCCAGCCGGATCGGCTCGGCGCACCGCTGATCGAGTCGCGCCCTTCCGCCGGTTGAGCCGCTCCGCGCCCTCCCCCGCCGGTTGAGCCAGCGGGAAGAGGCGGAGCGGTCGGCTCGGCGTACGCTGATTGCGTCGCGCTCCGCCTCTTCCCGTTGGTTGAGCCGGTCCGGGCGCGCAGCGCCCTGACCGTGTCGAAACCGGGTGGTCTGGGGAGGTTTCGACACGCTCAGCGCCTTCGGCGCGAAGCGGCTCAACCAGCGGAGGAAGGCAGGGAGCGGCTCAACGAGCGGAGGAAGGCAGGGAGCGGCTCAACGAGCGGAGGAAGGCAGGGAGCGGCTCAACGAGCGGAGGAACGCAGGGAGCGGCTCAACCGGCGGGGGAGGAGACCCGGGCCGCGAGCGCGAGCGCATCGGCGGCGACCTGCGCCGCCGGCCCGCCCGGCGTCAGCAGCAGCGGCCGCGCCTCTGCGCGGATGCCCAGCTCGCGGAGCCGCGGGAGCCCCGCCGCATCCTCCTCCGCGGCGAGCCATCCATCGAGCAGGCCACCGCGCGACCGCGCGCCGTAGTGCGCGGCGACCGCAGCCGCATCCGCCTCGACGCCGATGGTCGCGAGGCACGTCGCCGCCATCCCCCGCACCACCCGCCCGCCGATGATGGGGGAGACGCCCACGATCGGTGCGGCAGCGGTCTCGAGCGCATCCCGCACGCCCGGGATGCCCACGATCGTGCCGATCGACACGACCGGGTTCGACGGCGCGAGCAGGATGACGTCGGCCTGCGCGATCGCCGCGCGCGCCTGGGCCGAGACGCGGGAGCGCTCGACGCCGTGCTGCACGAACCGACGCGCCGGCAGCTGCGCCCTCGTGCGCACCCACCACTCCTCGAAGTGCATCGTCCCCTCGTCGGTCACGACGTGGGTCGGCACCTCGTCGTCGGTGACCGGCAGCAGGGTCACGCCGAGCGGCCAGCGCGCCGAGAGCCGTGCGGTCGCCTCGGTCAGCGTCGCGCCGTCGCGCAGCATCGCCGCGCGGGCGAGATGGGTGCCGAGGTCGAGGTCGCCGAGCGTGAACCACGGCCAGCCGACGCCGTAGGCGGTGAGCTCGGCGGACACCCGCTCGCTCTCGCCCGCGCGGCCCCAGCCGCGCTCGGTGTCGCCGACGCCCGCGAGTGCGTAGAGCAGCGAGTCGAGGTCGGGGCACACCTTGACGCCCGCGAGCCACATGTCGTCGCCGACGTTCGCGACGATGCTGATCTGGTCGTCCGGGGCCGCCTCGCGCAGCCCGAGCGCGAAGCGGGCGCCGCCGACGCCGCCGGCCAGCACGGTGATCCTCATGCGTCCATGCTCCTCATCCGTCAAGTCTCCGGTACCGGATCGCGACGCCGTCCGCCGCCGCGTCGATCGTCGCCTCGACGCCGTAGACCGAACGGATGCGGTCGGCCGTCAGGACCGCGTCGGGGGCGCCCTCCGCGAGCACGCGTCCGCGATCGACCAGCACGACGCGGTCGGCGTGCGTCGCGGCGAGCGCGAGGTCGTGGACCGTCATCACGACGGGGCGGTCGTCGGCGAGCCGGCGGACGAGCGCGAGCAGCTCGAGCTGCCAGGCCACGTCGAGGTGGTTCGTCGGCTCGTCGAGCAGCAGGGCGCTCGAGCCGTCCTCCGGCCGCTGCGCGAGCGCGCGAGCGAGGTGCACGCGCTGCAGCTCGCCGCCCGAGAGCTCGCCCAGCTGCCGGTCGGCGAGGTCGGCGGCGCCGGCGTCCGCGAGCGCCGCATCGACGTGGCGCTCGTCGCCGAGCGAGAAGCCGAGCATGCGGTGGTGCGGGGTGCGGCCGAGCCGCACGGCCTCCCGCGCCGTGAGCTGCGGCACCGCATCCGTCGACTGCTCCACGAGCGCGATCCGCCGCGCCCGCTCGCGCGCCGGGAGGGCGTCGAGCCGCTCGCCGTCGAGCAGCACGCCGCCCGAGCGCGTCGCGCGCTCGGGCACGACACCCGCGATCGCGCGCAGCATGGTCGACTTGCCGGCACCGTTCGGGCCCACGATCGCCGTGATCTGCCCCGCAGGCGCCGTCCAGGATGCGTCGTCGACGAGCGCGCGGCCGCGCACCGCCACCGAGAGCCGCTCGACCGCGAGCCCCGTCAGCTGCCGCCCGGTCACGTGCGCACCCGCCCGGTCAGCAGCAGCGCCGCGAAGACCGGCGCGCCGATGAGCGCCGTCACGATGCCGACCGGCAGCTCGCGCGGGTCGAACGCCGCGCGCGCGACGGTGTCGGCGACGAGCAGCACGATCGCTCCGGCGAGCCCGGACGCGGGGAGCAGGAGCGCGTGCGAGGCGCCCACGATGAGCCGCACCGCGTGCGGCACGACCAGGCCGACGAAGCCGATCGCGCCAGAGACTGAGACGAGCACGCCGGTGACGAGCGCGCACGCGACGAGCAGCGCCCAGCGGGTGCGGCGCACGTCGACGCCGAGCGCCCCCGCAGCGCTGTCGCCGAGCGCGAGCGCGTCGAGCATTCGGCCGCTCGCGAGCAGCGGCAGCGCGAGCGCCGCACCGACGAGCGCGATCGTGGCGCTCGACCACGTCGACGCGGCGAGCGAGCCGAGCAGCCACGCGAGGATCTCGCGGAACGCGTCGCCGTCCGACCGCCAGAAGATGACGAGGCTCACGAGGGCGCTCGCGGCGGATGCGACCACGACGCCCGCGAGCACCGTGCGGGTGGGTGTCGCCCCGCCGGCCGCGCCCGCGAGCCCGAGCGTGGCGAGGAGCGCGAGCAGCGCCCCCGCGAACGCGGCGACCGGCAGGGCGGCCGTCAGCCCGGCGATGAGCACGAGCACGGCGCCGACGGATGCGCCCGACGAGACGCCCAACAGGTACGGGTCGGCGAGCGGGTTGCGCACGAGCGCCTGCATGACGGCGCCGACGATCGCGAGGCCCGCGCCGACGGCGCACGCGGCGAGGATGCGCGGCAGTCGCAGCTCGACGACGATCGCGTCGCCGACGGCGTCGAGCGGGGTCGAGCCGATGCCGAGCCGGGCGGCGATCGCGGCGAGCGCATCCGCCGGGGCGACGCCCGCGACGCCGATGCAGGCGGCCGCCGCCGCGAGCGCCACCAGCAGCGCCGCGAGCGCCGGCAGCGCCCAGCGCCGCCGCCCGCGCCGCCCGCTGCGCCGCCCATCGCGCCGCGACAGGTAGAGGGCGATCGGCTCCTTCGAGCGAGGCTCCAGAGCCGCTGGCCCTATACCTGCGCCGCGCCTGGGAGCGTCAGACGAGGCGGGGCGATCGGTGCGCGTCATCGCAGCCCCAGCTCGCGGGCGCCGTCGGCGACGAGCTCGACGGCGCCGACCGTCCCGACCCCGGCCTCCGCCATGGGGAACGGCACGACGACGAACCGGCCGTCGCGGACGGCGTCGAGCTGCGCCGTCGCGGGGTTCGCGCGCAGCCGCTCGACCTTCGACGCGGCGGTGTGCCAGGCGGCATCGACGAGCACGATCACGTCGGGGTCGCTCGCCGCGAGCGCCTCCCACGACATCGTCGTCCACGCCTCGCCGACATCGGCCACGTTCGTCAGACCGGCCGACTCCAGCACGAGCTGCGGCGCGCCCGAGCCGCCGCCGACGTACGGTGCATCGTCGCCCGACGAGTACCAGAGCGCCGTCGCCCCGCCCTCGAGCGGCTCGATGGCGTCGAGCGCCGCGCGCTGCTCTGTCGCGAGCGCCGCGCCGGCCTCCGGCACGCCGAGCACCGAGCCGGCGTCGGCCAGCTCGTCGAGCAGCGCGTCCCACGACAGCGGCGCGACGTCGACCGAGCGGCACGCCGCGGGGGAGACCCACGTCGTCACGCCGAGCGCGTGCAGCGCGGCGCGATCGCCGGCCGCCTCGGGCGCGAACGCCGACTCCCAGCCCGCGACCACCGCATCCGGCTCGAGCGCCAGCACGGCCTCGCGCGACGGCATCCCCTCGATCGTCGGCGGTGCCGTGCCGTCGGTCTCGAGCGGCGCGTCGAGGAACGCCGTCGACACGAGCGCGTCGCCGAGGCCGAGCGCCACCACGAGCTCGGCCGCCGTCGACTTGATGGCGAGGATGCGCTCCGCCGGTTCCGAGCGCGGCGTCACCGCGACGCCGCAGTCGTCGATCGCCGCCGCATCGGCCGCCGCCGGCGGCTGGCTCTGCGGCGCTCCTTGCGACGGACCCTGCAACGAACCCTGCGTCGCACCCGGCGACGCGCAGCCGGAGAGCACGAGCAGCAGGGCGGCGGCGGCGACCGTGAGGCGGCGGGGGAAGGGCATCGGCGGGATCTCCTGGGCAGGCTGGCGCGAACGAGGTGCTGCGGTTCGCGCGCGGAGGTGATGCCCGGCGCTCGACCATCGTAATCCCGCTCCGCACCGGCCGACGCATCCCCTGCATCCAGCGCACGACCGCAACGCTCAAGAAACACGCGCGAAATCGGTCATGGGGAGAGTCGTCCTTGACGCTGGACGCCCTGCGGCCGGAGAGTGCTCTTGACGAGGGCAACGAGGCCGTCGTCCCCAGCGAGGAAGTCGAGGAGAGCATGACGACGGTTCGTGCAGCCATCACCCAGACCACCTGGACCGGCGACAAGGCATCGATGCTCGATCGCCACGAGGCCTTCATGCGGGAGGCCGCGGAGCAGGGCGCGCAGATCATCTGCTTCCAGGAGCTCTTCTACGGCCCCTACTTCGGCATCACGCAGGACAAGAAGTACTACGAGTACGCCGAGCCCGCCGACGGCCCGATCGTGCAGCGCTTCGCGGCGCTCGCGAAGGAGCTCGGCATGGTCGCGATCCTCCCGATCTACGAGGAGGAGCAGACCGGCGTGTACTACAACTCCGCCGTCGTGGTCGACTCCGACGGCACGATCCTCGGCACCTACCGCAAGCACCACCTGCCGCACCTCGACCGCTTCTGGGAGAAGTTCTACTTCCGGCCCGGCAACCTCGGCTACCCGATGTTCGAGACCTCGGTCGGCAAGGTCGGCGTCTACATCTGCTACGACCGGCACTTCCCCGAGGGCTGGCGCGAGCTCGGCCTCGCCGGCTCCCACATGGTCTTCAACCCGAACGCGACGAAGCCGGGGCTCTCGAACCGGCTCTGGGAGATCGAGGGGCCCGCGGCGGCGGTCGCGAACGGCTACTACGTGCTGCAGCCCAACCGCGTCGGCCGCGAGGACAACGAGTACGGCGAGCTCGCGGTCGACTTCTACGGCACGAGCCAGGTGATCGACCCGCGCGGCAACTTCGTCGGCGACCGCGGCTCCGAGACGAGCGAGGAACTCATCATTCGCGACCTCGACCTGGATGCGGTGCGGCAGATGCGGGACGACTGGCAGTTCTACCGCGACCGCCGTCCCGACTCGTACACCCGGATCGCGAAGCCGTAGGGGCGCACATGGCCACCACCCTCATCCGCGGCGGCACCGTCGTCTCCGCCACCGGCACGACCGCCGCCGACGTGCTCGTCGACGGCGAGACCATCCGCGCCGTGCTCGCGCCCGGCAGCGAGCTGCTCGGCGTCGACCTCGCCCGCTCCGTCGACACCGTCGTCGACGCGACGGGCAAGTACGTCATCCCCGGCGGCATCGATGCGCACACGCACATGGAGCTGCCGTTCGGCGGCACCGCCGCGAGCGACACCTTCGAGACCGGCACGCGCGCCGCCGCCTGGGGCGGCACGACCACGATCATCGACTTCGCCGTGCAGACGTACGGGCAGCGGGTCGAGGACGGCCTCGCCGCGTGGCACGAGAAGGCCGCGGGCAACTGCGCCATCGACTACGGCTTCCACCAGATCGTCGGCGACGTGAACGAGGCATCGCTCGCCGCCCTCCGCGGCCTCGCCGACGAGGGCATCTCGAGCTACAAGCTGTTCATGGCCTACCCGGGCGTCTTCTACTCCGACGACGCGCAGATCCTCAAGGCCATGCAGGTCGCCGCCGACACGGGCCTCATGACGATGATGCACGCCGAGAACGGGCCCGCGATCGACGTGCTCGTGCAGCAGCTGCTCGCCGAGCGCAAGACCGACCCGTACTTCCACGGCATCGCCCGCGCGTGGCAGATGGAGGAGGAGGCGACGCATCGCGCGATCATGCTCGCGAACCTCACGGGCGCGCCGCTGTACGTCGTGCACGTGAGCGCGAAGCAAGCGGTCGCGCAGCTCGCCGCCGCCCGCGACGCGGGGCAGAACGTGTTCGGCGAGACGTGCCCGCAGTATCTCTACCTGTCGCTCGAGGAGCAGCTGGGCGCGTCGAGCGAGGAGTGGGGCGCCTTCGAGGGCGCGAAGTGGGTGTGCTCGACGCCGCTGCGCTCGAAGCACGACCACCACCAGGACGAGCTGTGGAGCGCGCTGCGCACCAACGACCTGCAGATGGTCTCGACCGACCACTGCCCCTTCTGCATGAAGGACCAGAAGGAGCTCGGCCGCGGCGACTTCTCGAAGATCCCGAACGGCATCGGCGGCGTCGAGCACCGCATGGACCTGCTGTACCAGGGCGTGGTGGATGGGCAGATCTCGCTCGAGCGCTGGGTCGAGATCACCGCGACCACGCCCGCGCGCATGTTCGGGCTGTACGGCAAGAAGGGCGTCATCCAGCCGGGCGCCGACGCCGACATCGTCGTCTACGACCCCAACGGGCACACGTCGATCGGCGTGGACAAGACGCACCACATGAACATGGACCACTCCGCGTGGGAGGGCTTCGAGATCGACGGGCACGTCGACACGGTCATGAGCCGGGGCCGCGTCGTCGTCGACGACCGGCAGTACCTCGGGCGCCCGGGCGACGGCTCGTTCGTCAAGCGCGGCCTGAGCCAGTACCTGCTGTGATGCGCGCGCCGCTGACCGCCCGACCGATGGGGACCTGATGGAGTTCGGCGCTGTCTTCCAGACGAACCCGCCCGCGAGCCGCGTCGTGCAGCTCGCGCAGCTCGCCGAGGTGCACGGATTCAGCCACGTGTGGACGTTCGACAGCCACATCCTGTGGCAGGAGCCGTACGTCATCCACTCCGCGGTGCTCGCGGCGACCCGGCGGGTCAAGGTCGGCCCGTTCGTCACCAACCCGGCCACGCGCGACTGGAGCGTGACGGCGTCGACGTTCGCGACGCTCAACGACATGTACGGCAACCGCACGATCTGCGGCATCGGCCGCGGCGACTCCGCCGTGCGGGTCTCGGGCGGCGAGCCGACGACGCTCAAGCAGCTGCGGCAGGCGGTGCACGTGATCCGCGAGCTCGGCTCGAGCCGCCCCGTCGACGTCGGCGGCGTGACGCTGCGGCTGCCCTGGTCGCACGGCTCGGAGCTGCCCGTGTGGGTGGCCGCGTACGGGCCGCTCGCGCTCAAGCTCACGGGCGAGGTCGCCGACGGCTTCATCCTGCAGCTCGCAGACCCCGAGATCACGAAGTGGATGATCGAGCGGGTGCGCACCGCGGCGAGCGACGCCGGCCGCGACCCGATGGCCATCACGATCTGCGTCGCCGCGCCCGCGTACGTCGGCGACGACGTGGCCCACCAGCGCGAGCAGTCCCGCTGGTTCGGCGGCATGGTGGGCAACCATGTCGCCGACATCGTGGCGAAGTACGGCCCGGCCCAAGACGGCACAGGCAGCGCGATCCCCGCCGACCTCGCGAGCTACATCGAGTCCCGCACGGACTACGACTACAACACCCACGGCAAGGCCGAGAACGACCACGTCGACTTCGTGCCGGATGCGATCGTCGACCGGTTCTGCGTGCTCGGCACCGCCGACGACCACATCGAGAAGCTCACCCGCCTCCGCGAGCTCGGCGTCGACCAGTTCGCGGCCTACGTCATGCACGACGACAAGGAGGAGACGCTCCGCCAGTACGGCGAGCGCATCATCCCCGCGCTGCGCGAGACCGCGCTGGCGAGGACGTGACCCGATGAGGGCCCGGAGCGCGCAGCCGCTGCTCTTCGGCGCCCTCGGCGTGCTGCTGCTCGCCGTCGCGTGGGAGGCCTACAAGGCGCTCGGCCCCGCCGAGGGCGTCGTCGTCGGCGGCACCGTGCTGCTGCCGCGCACGACCGACCTCGCGATGCCGCATGTGTGGGACTCCGTCGCGCGCGCCTTCGAGCCCGCGACCGGCTCGGCGGGCGAGCTCGTGGTCGTCGCCGTCGCGAGGGCTGCGATGCAGACGCTCGGCACCGCCGCGATGGGGCTCGTGCTCGGCGCGGGCGTCGGCGTGCTGCTCGCGCTCGTCATGCAGCGGTTCCGGCTCGCCGACCGGGCGATGCTGCCGTGGCTCATCCTCAGCCAGACCGTGCCGCTCATCGCGCTCGCGCCGCTCGTGGTCGCGTGGGGCGGACGGCTCGAGCTCGGCGCGCTCCAATGGGAGCGGTGGATGAGCGTGGCCGTCATCGCCTCGTACCTCGCGTTCTTCCCGATCGCGATCGGCACGCTTCGGGGGCTGCGAGCGCCCGATCAGGAGCATCTCGACCTCTTCCGCGCGCAGGGCGTCGGCTGGTGGCGCACGCTGCGCTACCTGCGGCTGCCCGCTGCGGTGCCGCAGCTGCTCTCGTCGCTGCGGCTCGGCGCCGCGACCGCGATCGTCGGCACGGTCGTCGCCGAGGTCTCGACGGGCGCTCGCGGCGGCATCGGCCGCCTCATCGTCGAGTACGCGCAATCGGGGTCGTCCGACCCCGCGAAGGCGTGGGCGCCGATCGCCGGCGCGGTCGTCATGGGACTCGTCGCGGCGGGCGTCGTCGCGCTCGCGGGGCTCGCGCTCCGCGACTACCGGAGAGCGGAGGCGCGATGAGCGCTGTCGAGGTGTCGGGCGTCACGAAGGTGTTCGAGGTGCGCTCGGGCCGCGGCGCCCCGAGGCCGCGGTCATCGAGCACCGTGCGCGCGCTCGACGACGTGAGCCTCACCGTCGCCGAGGGCGAGTTCGTCGCCCTCATCGGCCCCTCCGGCTGCGGCAAGTCGACGCTCATGCGGCTCATCGCCGACCTCGACGAGCCCTCGAGCGGCGACGTGCGCGTCTTCGGCATGCCTGCCCGGCGCGCGAGGCTCGAGCGCGCCTACGGCATCGCCTTCCAG
The DNA here is from genome assembly GCF_049844935.1 of Agrococcus sp. DT81.2. Lineage (NCBI taxonomy): Bacteria > Bacillati > Actinomycetota > Actinomycetes > Micrococcales > Microbacteriaceae > Agrococcus > Agrococcus sp. DT81.2. The sequence goes on from NZ_JBNCLZ010000006.1 coordinate 256,523, forward strand.
CAGTCCGGGCTGCTGCCATGGCGCACCGTGCGCGCCAACGTCGAGCTGCCGCTGCAGCTGCACGGCGCGCCCGCGGCCGACCGGCGCGCTCGCGCCGACGAGCTCATCGAGCTCGTCGGGCTCACCGAGTTCGCCGATCGGCACCCCGACGAGCTCTCCGGCGGCATGCAGCAGCGCGTCGCGATCGCGCGTGCGCTGGCCGAGCATCCTCGGCTGCTGCTCATGGACGAGCCGTTCGGCGCGCTCGACGAGATGACGCGTGAGCGGCTGCAGGGCGAGCTGCTGCGCATCCGCGCCGAGACGGGCGCCGCCGTCGTGTTCGTGACCCACTCCATCCCCGAGGCCGTCTTCCTCGCCGACCGGGTCGTGGTGATGAGCCCGCGGCCGGGCCGCATCACCGACATCGTCGCCGTCGAGCGAGCGCCGATCGCGGCGGGCCCCGGTGCCGACGCCGTGCGCGAGACGGATGCGTTCTTCCGGTCCGTCACGGCCGTGCGCGAGGCGCTGCACGGCCGGGAGGGTGCCGCGCCGCGCGGCGCGGAGGCGCGATGACCGAGCACCGGATCCGGCAGCCCTGGATCGATCAGGGCTGGGTGCGGATCGCCGCGCCGGCGGCGCTCGGCGCGGCCGCGCTCGTGGCGTGGGAGGTCGCGGTCGCGGCCCTCGACATCCAGCCGTACCTGCTGCCGGCGCCGACCGCGATCCTCGCGCAGCTGCAGGCGGCACTCGGCGGCATCGTGCAGGCTGCGCTCGCGACCGGCAGGAACGCGCTCATCGGGCTGCTGCTCGGCGCGGTGGCGGCCGTGGTGGTCGCCGCGCTCGCGTCGCGGGTGCGGTGGCTCGACCAGGTGGTCGCGCCGCTCGTCGCCGCGATCGCGGTCGTGCCGATCGTCGCGCTCGCGCCGGTGCTGCAGACGATGTACGGCGCCACGAGCGAGATGCCGCGCATCGTCGTCGTCGCGATCGCCTCGTTCGTGCCGGTCTTCATCACGACGCTCCGCGGGCTGCGCCAGGTGCGTCCCGTGCACCGCGACCTCATGCGCGCGTACGGCGCGAGCGGCTGGCAGGCGACCCGGGTCGTCACCCTGCCCGGCGCGGTCCCGTTCGTGTTCGCGGGCGTCACGATCGCGTCGTCGGTCGCCGTCATCTCCGCCGTCGTCGCCGAGTACTTCGGCGGCCTGCAGAACGGCCTCGGCAGCCGCATCGCGAGCGCCGCGGCCCAGTCCGGCTACTCGCGCGCCTGGGCCTACGTCGTCGCCGCCATCGTGCTCGGCCTCGTCTTCTACGGCGTCACGCTCGTCGTCGAGCGCATCGCGAGCCGCTGGGCGCGCGTCCCCGTCACCTGATCGCACCATCCCACCACCATCCGAGGAGCTCACCATGCACCGTTCCGCGCATCCTTCACTGCAACGCCCCACCGGGCCGGCCCGGCCACGTCGCCGGGCCGCGCTCGCCGCCGTCGCGGCCCTCGCATCCGCCGTGCTCGTCGCCTGCTCGGGAGGCACGGCGCCGGCCGAGTCGGAGTCCGCCCCGGCAGACGGCGAGCTCACGCCCGTCACGCTGCAGCTGCAGTGGTTCGCGCAGGGCCAGTTCGCCGGCTACTACGCCGCCGTCGACCAGGGCTTCTACGAGGCAGCCGGGCTCGACGTCACCATCACCGAGGGCGGCGCCGACATCGTGCCGCAGACCGTGCTCGCCGACGGCGCGGCCGACTTCGCGATCGCGTGGGTGCCGAAGGCGCTCGCGAGCCGCGAGCAGGGCGCCATGATCACCGACGTCGCGCAGATCTTCCAGCGCTCCGGCACGCTGCAGGTCTCGTTCGCCGACGCAGGCATCGACTCGGTCGACGACCTCGCGGGCAAGAACGTCGGCTCGTGGGGCTTCGGCAACGAGTTCGAGCTCTTCGCGGCGCTCACCGAGGCAGGCCTCGACCCGATGGCCGACGTCACGCTCGTGCAGCAGGCGTTCGACATGTCGGGCCTGCTCGCCGGTGACATCGACGCGGCGCAGGCGATGACCTACAACGAGTACGCGCAGCTGCTCGAGACCGTCGACCCCGAGACCGGCGAGCTCTACACCGCCGACGACTTCTCGGTGCTCGACTGGAACGAGGTCGGCACCGCGATGCTGCAGGACGCGATCTGGGCGTCGAGCGAGCGGCTCGAGGACCCGGCGTTCGAGGAGACCACGATCGCGTTCATCAAGGCGTCGATCGAGGGCTGGATCTACGCGCGCGACAACCCCGAGGAGGCGGCGCAGATCGTCGTCGACTCCGGCAGCCAGCTCGGCGCCTCCCACCAGCTGTGGATGGTGAACGAGATCAACAGGCTCATCTGGCCGTCCGACGAGGGCGTCGGCATCATCGACGAGGACGCCTGGGAGCAGACCGTCGAGATCGCGATGAACACCCGCAACCAGGACGGCGCCACCGTGCTGACTGCCGAGCCCGACGACGGCGCCTGGACGAACGAGTACGTCGAGGCAGCGCTCGAGCAGCTCGAGGAGGAGGGCGCCGACATCGAGGGCGAGGGCTTCGAGCCGATCGAGGTCGAGCTGCAGGAGGGCGGCCAGTAGCGGCGGGCAGCCGACGGGCGCCGATCCGAGGCCGCCCGGCTAGAGTCCGAAGGGACCCCATCCACCGCTGACGAGGAGCATCCATGAGCACCCTTGACCCCGCCGACGGCGATCGCGCCCGCGAGCTCGACCGGCTCATCCTGCACTCCTGGTCGAAGCACGGCAGCACCAACCCGTTCACGGTCGCGCGCGGCGAGGGCGTGCGGCTGTGGGACCACGACGGTCGCGAGTACCTCGACTTCTCGAGCCAGCTCGTGAACACGAACATCGGCCACGCGCATCCGAGGGTCGTCGAGGCGATCCAGCGGCAGGCGGCCGAGCTCGCGACCGTCGCCCCGGCGACGACGAACCTCGTCCGAGGCGAGGCGGCCGAGCGCATCCTGTCGAAGATCGATGACATGGCGGCGGTGTTCTTCACGAACGGCGGGGCGGATGCGGTCGAGAACGCGATCCGGATGGCCCGCATCCACACGGGGCGTGCGAAGGTGCTCTCGCACTACCGCTCGTACCACGGCAACACGGGCGCCGCGGTGAACGCGACCGGCGACCTCCGCCGCGTCGGCAACGAGTTCGCCACCGGGCACGTGCACTGCTTCGGGCCCTTCCTGTACCGCTCGGAGTTCTGGGCAGAGACCGAGGAGCAGGAGTGCGAGCGGGCGCTGCAGCACGCGCGGCGCGTGATCGAGTCGGAGGGGCCGACGACGTTCGCGGCGATCATCGTGGAGTCGGTGCCGGGCACCGCAGGCATCCTGCTGCCACCGGCGGGCTACCTGGAGGGGCTGCGGGAGCTCGCCGACCAGCACGGCATCGTGCTGATCCTCGACGAGGTGATGGCGGGGTTCGGTCGCACCGGTCACTGGTTCGCGCACCAGCACGACGGTGTCCGGCCCGACCTCGTGACCTTCGCGAAGGGCGTCAACTCCGGCTACGTGCCGGTCGGCGGTGTCATCATCGCCGACCACATCCTCGACACGTTCCGGGAGCGGGCCATCCCCGGCGGGCTGACCTACGCGGGCCACCCGCTCGCGGCCGCATCGGTGGTCGCGACGATCGACGCGATGACCGAGGAGGGCATCGTCGAGCACGCCGCGCACCTCGGCACCGACATCCTCGGCCCGGGGCTCGCGGAGCTCGCCGAGCGGCACCCGGTGATCGGCGAGGTGCGCGGCCGCGGCGCCTTCTGGGCGCTCGACCTCGTGACCGATCCGGGGACGCGGCAGCCGGTCGACGCATCCGTCATCGCGCAGCTGAAGGGGCTGCTGATGGATCGCGGCTACGTGCCCTTCGCGGCCGACAACCGCCTGCACGTCGTGCCGCCGCTCGTCATCTCCGACGACGACGCCCGCACGGGCCTCGCCATCCTCGACGAGGCCTTCACGGCCCTCCGCCCCTGATCCTCAACGTCGCCAGTGGTCGCTCAGCGTCGATAGGGGGGGCGAGCGGCCACGGGCGACGTTGAGGATGCGGCAGACTTCAGGCATGAGCATCCACCTGCTGGGCGGCGGTGACGCCGACGACGAGTCGCGCTGGACCGGCCGCTTCGTCGCCGAGGCCCGCGAGCGCGCCGAGGGACCCCCCGTCATCGCCGTCGTCCTGTGGGCGGCGGATGCGTCGGAGGGCGAGCGCTGGCACGACGACTACCGCGACGACCTCACGAAGCTCGGCGCCGGCGAGGTGCGGATCGTGCAGCTCACCACCGAGCGGACGCTGCTGCCGACCGACCTCGGCAGCGCCGACGGCATCTTCGTCGGCGGCGGGCTCACCCCCGGCTACCACGCGGCGATCATGCCGGCGGCCGACACGATCCGCGGGCTCGTCTCGACGGGCGTGCCGTACGCGGGCTACTCCGCGGGCGCGATGATCGCCGGCGACGTCGCCCTGCTCGGCGGCTGGCGCATCGGCGGCGTGCCGGTCGCGTCCGAGGCGAGCTCGGAGGGCCTCGACGAGGTCACGCTCGACGCCGGCCTCGGCCTCATCGACCTCGTCGTCGACGTGCACGCCGCGCAGTACGGCAACGTCTCCCGCGCGATCGCGATCGTCGCGGCGGGGCTCGCCGACCGGGTCGTCGCGATCGACGAGTGCACCTCGCTCATCGTCGGCTCCGGGGGCCTCGAGGTCGCCGGCGACGGCAGCGTCTGGACCGCCGATCGAGCCGGCGACACCGATCGCGTGACCGTCTCGGTGCTGGCCGCAGCCGCCGCATGACCGTCGCGCCCCTCGCGGAGCTCGTCGACGCCGGGTGGGCGGAGGCGCTCGCGCCCGTCGAGCCGGTGCTGCGGCAGCTCGGCGAGAGGCTGCGCCAGGAGGCTGCGGAGGGGCGCCCGTACCTGCCGCCGGGCGAGGCGGTGCTCCGCGCGTTCCGCCGCCCGCCTGAGGCCGTGCGGGTGCTCGTGCTCGGGCAGGACCCCTACCCGACTCCCGGGCACTCGATCGGGCTGGCGTTCGCGGTCGAGCGGCACGTGCGGCCGCTGCCGAGATCGCTGCAGAACATCTACCGCGAGCTGCACGACGACCTCGGCATCGCGCCGGCCGCGCACGGCGACCTCTCGGCCTGGGCCGACCAGGGCGTGCTGCTGCTCAACCGGGTGCTCACCGTCGGCGCGGGCGAGAGCGACTCGCACCGCGGCTGGGGCTGGGAGCAGGTGACGGAGGCGGCGATCCGCGCGCTCGTCGCGCGGCGGGGGCCCGACGGCGAGCCGCTGCCGCTCGTCGCGATCCTGTGGGGCGCGAAGGCGCAGCTGCTCGCCCCGCTGCTGGGCGACACACCCGTCATCGCATCCCCGCACCCCTCGCCGCTGTCGGCGCGGCGCGGCTTCTTCGGCTCGAAGCCCTTCTCGCGCGCGAACGCGGCGCTCGAGGCGCAGGGCGCGGCCCCCATCGACTGGCGCATCCCCGCCGGGGCCGACCAGCCCGAGGCTTGACGTGCTGCCCGAGGAGTACGAGCGCCGACGCCGGCTGCCGCCGCACCTGCGGGCGCCCGAGCACCGCGCGCCCGACTTCGCGTTCACGATCCGGCCCGCCGCCGCATCCGACCTTCCCGTCGTGCGCGACATCTACCGGCACTACGTGCTGAACTCGACCGTCACGTTCGACGAGCGACCCAAGACCCTGGCGCAGTGGCGGCGGAGCCTGCGCGAATCCGCCGAGCTGCAGCTGCCGTTCCTCGTCGCCGAGAGCGCGACCGGCGCGATCCTCGGCTACGCGCTCGTGCAGCCGTGGAAGCAGCGCAGCGCCTACCGCTACACCGTCGAGTCGTCGGTGTACCTCTCGCCGGCCGCCGCCGGCCGCGGCCTCGGTCGCGCGCTCATGGAGGCGCTCATCGAGGCGACCCGAGCGCGCGGCGTGCGCGAGATGATCGCCGTCATCGCCGACCAGGGGGCGGATGCGTCGATCGCTCTGCACGAGCGGCTGGGCTTCGAGGAGATCGGGCGGATGGGTCGGGTCGGCCAGAAGTTCGGGCGCGAGCTCGGCATCGTGCTGCTGCAGAAGTCGCTGCGCAAGAAGCGCTGAGCGCTCGGCCGCATCCGCAGCGCCACCGGGACCCCTTCCACCGATCGGGACCCGGTGCACCAGGTCCCGTTCGGTGGAAGGGGTCCCGTGAGCGACGGGCGGCGGGCGAGGCGGACGTCGCGGCGCCGCATGTCACCCCGCAGTGCCACGATGGGCGCATGACCGAGTTCGACGAGTGGCGGCGGTCGCGGGAGCGCACCGACGCACAGGCCGCGGCGGCCGCGAGCAATACGAGCGCGACCGTGACCGACCTGGGCCCCGGCTTCTTCATGGTGTCGGTCGCCGGCGCCACGCGCGGCTTCATCGTGCAGATCGAGGTGAAGGGCGAGGTGCGGTTCGAGGCGCGCCTGCGGCACGTCAACCCGGGCCAGGGCACGCGCATCGGCGAGTACTGGGAGCTCGACAAGGCGATCGCCGCGATCCTCGCCGAGCCGCCCCGCTTCGTCGGCCGCGACCCGTTCCGGGAGCTCACGAACTACGCGAGCCGCGACCAGATGCGGGAGCGCACGGAGCGCAAGCGGCTGCAGCGCCGGGCCGGCCGGTACTTCGATTGAGCGCGATCCACGAGCTCGGCGCCCTCGACCTGTGGCGGCTGCTGCACGCGCGCGAGCTGAGCGCGGTCGAGGTGGCGGAGCACTTCCTCGACCGCATGGAGCGCCTCGACGACGCGAACGCCATCGTGCACATCGGCCGCGAGCTCGCGCTCGCCCGCGCACGAGCGGCGGACGACGCCGACGACCGCACCGGGATCATCCACGGCCTGCCGTTCGCCGACAAGGACCTCACCCGCCGCGCCGGGCAGCCGGCCACCCTCGGCAGCCGGTGGCAGGCGGACGCGGTGGCAGACACGACCGACCCGGTCGCGCAGGTGCTCGACCGCGCGGGCGGCGTCGTGCTCGGCCGCACCGCTTCGCCCGAGCTCGGCTTCGCCGGCTACACGCGCTCGGCGCTGCACGGCGCGACCACGCTGCCCGGCCATCCGGGGCTGCACGCCGGCGGGTCGTCGGGCGGCGCGGCGGCGGCCGTGGCGCAGGGGTTGCTGCCGTTCGCGCCCGGCTCCGACGGCGGCGGCTCGATCCGCATCCCCGCCGCCACGTGCGGGCTCGTCGGGCTCAAGCCCACGCGCGGGCGCATCCCCGCCCATGGCGGCGTCGGTCAGGTGGGCGGCCTCACGACCGCCGGCGCGATCGGCCGCTCGGTGATCGACGTCGCGCTGCTCACTGACGCCCTCATCGGCCGCGTCAACGGCGTCACCCCGCACGAGCTGACGCTGCGCTCGCCCGAGCGCGACGACGGCTCGCTGCTCGCGGCGGCGGTGCGTGGCGAGGGGCGCTTCCGCATCGCGGTGCTGCGCGGCACGCCCTGGGACGCGACCCACGACATCCGCATCGCGCCGGAGGCGACGGCCGCCGTCGACGCGACGATCGCTGCCCTCACCGCGTTCGGCCACGAGGTGGGCGAGGTGACGATGCCGGATGCGTCCGGGTACCTGGGCGTCTCGGGCTACGCCGAGGCATTCACGTCGCTGTGGCGCGGAGGAGCGGCGACCGTGCCGATCCCGCGCGTCGAGCGGCACCTGCTCGAGCCGCTCGCGCGCTGGATCATCGACTCGAGCGACGAGCTGACCGCCGGTGGGCTCGCGACGGCGCAGCTGTGGGCGACGGAGTTCGAGCGGCGCGTGCTCGCGGCGTTCGCGCCGTGGGATGCCGTGCTGACCCCTGCGACGGCGCTCACGCCCCGGCCGCTCGACTGGTACCCGGTCGACGACGGCGAGGCGGACTTCGACGCGCAGGTGCGCCACACCCCGCACACCTCGTTCGTCAACATGGTCGGGCTGCCCGCGATCGCGCTGCCCGTGCACCGCACGGGCCCGACCGCGGATGGGGACGGCCTCCCGATGGGCGTGCAGCTCATCGGCCGCCCGGGAGAGGAGTCGACGCTGCTCGCCATCGGCCGCCAGCTGGAGCGCCGCATCCCCTGGACCGAGCGCGTCGTGCGGCGCATGCGCCCCTCCCGCTGATCGAGTAGCACGCCGTAGGCGCGCGTATCGAGATCAGTACCCGGGCCGCCGCGATCGCCGTCTCGATACGCGGCCTGCGGCAGCTACTCGACGACCGGAGGCGGCTTCGGCAGGTAGCCGCCCTTCACGAGATCCGCCTCGATCTCCCAGCGGTTGCAGAGCGCGTCGCGGCCCGCCGCGACGTACATGGGGACGAACCACAGCCCGTAGCGCTCCCACTGCCGCCGGTGCACGTCCTCGTGCTCGAGCACCTCTGGCGAGACCGCGTCGGCGGTGAGGAACACCGCCCCGATCGTCGTGCCGCCGCGGCCGAACGCCCACCGCGGCAGCCCCGACACGACCGTGAGCTCGCCGACCTCGCGCTCCTCGCCGCGCAGCAGCCGTCCCCAGAGCCGCGCGGCCGCGGTCGCGAACCGGTGCCCGGCGCGCGCGACGGGCGGTGCGGTCACGGCGCGGAACGCCGGCCCGGATGCCGCGCGCGCCACCGTGCCGACGCGTCGTCCGGCCCGCGCGACTCCGCTCGATCTGCTCATGGCGTCGACGGTACCGGGCTGTACGCAGTCCGATGATGCGCGCGCTCCCGACTGACACGGACCCCCGCGCGCGGATAGCCTGGGGCCATGCGCCCGGAGCCGTACGGCATCCCCGACGAGCCCTTGCGGATCGCGCTCGTCTCCATGCACACGTCGCCCGCGGACCGCCCGGGCAAGGGCGACGCCGGCGGGCTCAACGTGCTGGTGCTCGAGAGCGCGAGGGCGCTCGCGCGGCGCGGCAACCACGTCGACATCTTCACGCGCTCCGCGGGCGCGGCGCACACGCAGGCGCTCGCCCCGGGGGTCACGCTCTTCGCGCTCGCGACCGGCGGCGGTGCCGTGCGCAAGCACGAGCTGCCCAACCTCGCCGATGCCTTCGGCACCGAGCTCGAGCGCGCCGCGTTGGCGGCCTCCGACTCCTACGACGTCGTCCACGCTCACTACTGGCTCTCGGGGCTCGCGGCCCTGCCGGTGTCGTTGTCGCTCGGCATCCCCATCGTGCAGACGTTCCACACGCTCGCCGAGGAGAAGAACCGCCGGCTCGCCGACGGCGAGCGGCCGGAGCCCGAGCGGCGCGTGCTGACCGAGCGGTACCTCGCGGGCGAGGTCGACGCGATCGCGGCGGTCTCGCGCGCGGAGGTCGACGTGCTCTGCGACGGCGTCGGCGCATCCGCCGAGCGCGTCTGGCTCGTGCCGCCCGCGGTCGACACCGTGCTCTTCCAGCCCGGTCCCGTCAGGGCGCGGGCGGAGGTGCGCTCCCGACTCGGTGTGCGCATCGACGAGGGGCTCATCGTCTGCGTCGGCCGGGTGCAGCCGCTCAAGGGGCAGGACCTGGCCGTGCGGATGCTCGAGCACCTGCCGGGCGCGGTGCTCGTGATCGCCGGGGAGTCGACGCCGGGGGATGAGCGCTTCCTCGAGTCACTGCACGACATCGCGCGCTCGATCGGCGTGGAGGGACGGGTTCGCCACATCGGCAGCCTCGGGCGCCCCGAGCTCGCTCGGCTGCTCGACGCCGCCGACGTGGTGGTCGTGCCGAGCCGCTCGGAGTCGTTCGGGCTCGTGCCGCTCGAGGCCGCCGCGAGCGGCACGCCCGTGGTCGCCTCCCGCGTCGGCGGGCTCGTGGAGTCGGTCGTCGACGGTGAGACAGGCGTGCTCGTCGACGGGCGCGACCCGCAGGAGTGGGCGGAGGCGGTGGGCACGGTGCTCGGCGACGTCGACCTGCAGGTCGAGCTCGGGCTCGCTGGCCGCCGTGTCGTCACCCGCCGCGACTGGCAGGACGTCGCGCACGAGCTCGAGACGGTCTACCGCTCGACGATCCCGGCGCAGCTGCGCTGACGGCGGCCGCCCACCCGAAGCGGTTTCGACACGCTCAGCGCCTTCGGCGCGGAGCGGCTCAACCAGCGGAAGGGGCGCCCCACACCCGCTGGTTGAGCCGGTCCGCGCGCGCAGCGCGGCGGTTTCCAGGGTCTAGTGCAACGCGGTGTCTTCTGTCGGGGTTGAGAGTAGCCGGGCG
>NZ_JBNCLZ010000007.1:0-139966 GCF_049844935.1 Agrococcus sp. DT81.2
AGCTGATAGGCCGTGAGCTGATCCTTGACCGAAGTTCTTTCCACCACCAGGAGATGCCTCCGATGGTCGTATCCGGTATTAGACGCCGTTTCCAGCGCTTATCCCAGAGTCAAGGGCACATTGCTCACGTATTACTCACCCGTTCGCCACTAATCCGGAGGAGCAAGCTCCTCCATCATCGTTCGACTTGCATGTGTTAAGCACGCCGCCAGCGTTCGTCCTGAGCCAGGATCAAACTCTCCGTAAAGAAAAGTTGCATGCCGACCGGGGAAAACCGGACGGCAGCGAGTTTGATGCTGACAAAATAGACTGTCTACTGACAATCTGTCTCATCCAAAGGAATCGAAGTGTCCGAAGACACGACGAGTTAATATTTTGGCATTTGACATTGTGCACGCTGTTGAGTTCTCAAGGATCAGACGCTCCCGTACCTCACCATCTCTGGATCAGCGCCGGGGCAACTTCTCTATCGTAACCACTTCTCGAACGGTGTCAAATCGACACACCGTGCGGAGCTGAGCACCCGTCGTTCGATCCCGGCCCGCAGCAGCCACTGTGGGCTGCACGTTCCGGAGCGACCGTCAGGTCTGCGTGTCGCGCTGGCCGGCTGCATGCTGCTGCCGTCCGTTGCGCGTCGCGCTCCGCACTGTCGTCATTGAAGTGGATTGTCACCGTACTCGCTTCCGGCGCGACACGCTACTGCGTGGAGCCTTCCGGCGAGGAGGTGGTCCCTCTTGATCCGCTGGCCTGTCCGGCTCGGCGTCTTTGGGGTGACGAGTGATTACGTTACACGGGCCGGGGCCCGGTCCTCCAAACCGCCCGCATCCCGGGCGTGTCGCCGCCCGTCAGACCGAGTCGACGGCCGTGTCGACGCCCGCGAGCGTCTTCTTCCCACGGCGCAGGACGGCGAACCGCCCGTGCAGCAGGCGCCCCTCGAGCGTCGCGCCCGGGTCGTCGATGCGCTGGTTGTTCACCGAGACCCCTCCCTGCGCGATCGCGCGCCGGCCGTCGGACAGCGAGTCGACGAGACCCGTCTCCTGCAGCAGCTGCAGCACCGGCGCATCCGGCGTGGCCGTCGCCTGCTTGTCGAGCGAGCCGACCGCGGCGGCGAGCGTCTGCGCGTCGAGCACGGCGAGATCACCGCTGCCGAACAGCGCCTGCGATGCCTCGATCGCCTGCTGCGTCGCCTCGGCGCCGTGGATGAACGACGTCGCCTCGATCGCGAGCACACGCTGCGCCTCCCGCCGGAACGGCGCGTCGACGGTCGCCGCCTCGAGCTCCTCGATGCGCTCCTTGGGCAGGAACGTGAACGACTTCAGCAGCTGGACCACGATCGCGTCGTCCTGGTTGAGCCAGAACTGGTACATCGCGTACGGCGTCGTCAGGTTCGCGTCGAGCCAGACGGCGTTGCCCTCGCTCTTGCCGAACTTGCGACCCTCCGCGTCGGTGATCAGGGGCGTGCCGATCGCGTGCGCGTGCACGCCGTCGGCCTTGCGCAGCAGCTCCGTGCCGGCGGTGAGGTTGCCCCACTGGTCGCTGCCGCCGGTCTGCATGAGGCAGCCGTAGCGCCGGTGCAGCTCGAGGAAGTCCATGCCCTGCAGCACCTGGTAGCTGAACTCGGCGTAGGAAATGCCCTCGTCGGACTCCATGCGCGCGGCGACCGCGTCCTTGCGCAGCATCGAGCCGACGCGGAAGTGCTTGCCGATCTCGCGCAGGAAGTCGACGGTCGACAGCGGCGCCGTCCAGTCCAGGTTGTTGACGAGCCGGACCGCGCTCTCCCCCTCGGCCGAGAGGAAGCGCAGCACCTGCGCCTGCAGGTACGTCACCCACTCGGCGACCGTCTCGCGCGCGTTGAGCTGCCGCTCGCTCGTGGGCTTCGGGTCGCCGATGAGCCCGGTGGAGCCGCCGACGAGCGCGAGCGGCCGGTGCCCGGCGAGCTGCAGCCGGCGCATCACGATGAGCTGCGCGAGGTTGCCGAGGTGCAGGCTCGGCGCGGTCGGGTCGAAGCCGCAGTAGAACGTGATCGGGTCGCCGCCGAGCAGCGTGCGCAGCGCCTCCGGATCGGTCGAGACGTGCACGCTGCCGCGGTACAGCAGCTCGTCCCACACGTTGTCGAAGGCGGGGTCGAGCTGGATGGGCGCGGGATCGATCACCACTCGAACCTACCGGCCGAGCGGGTCGAGCCGGGTGAGCCGCGCGTCGAGCGAGCGCAGCTGCGCGTCCACGGCCGAGCGCGCCGTGCCCCCGACGCCGTCGCGCGAGGCGATCGCACCGTCGACGGTCAGCACCGACCGCACCTCCGGCGTGAGGTGCTCGCTGATGCTCCGGTAGTCGTCGTCGCTGGCCTCGTCGAGCTCGATGCCGCGCTGCTCGCACAGCCGGACGAGCGCGCCGGAGATCTCATGCGCCTCGCGGAACGGCACCCGCCGCTTGACGAGCCACTCGGCCACGTCGGTCGCGAGCGCGTAGCCCGCGGCCGCGCCCGCACGCATCCGCGCCTCGTCGAAGTCGAGCGTCGCCACCATCCCCGCGAACGCCGGCAGCAGCACCTGCAGCTGGTCGACCGCGTCGAAGACGGGCTCCTTGTCCTCCTGCAGGTCGCGGTTGTACGCGAGCGGCAGCGCCTTGAGCGTCGCGAGCAGTCCCGCGTGGTCGCCGATGAGGCGCCCCGCCTTGCCGCGCGCGAGCTCGGCGATGTCGGGGTTCTTCTTCTGGGGCATGATCGACGACCCGGTCGAGAAGCCGTCGTGCAGCTTCGCGAAGCCGACGTCGCGGGTCGACCAGAAGATGACCTCCTCGGCGAGGCGCGAGAGGTCGATCGCGGTCATCGTGAGCACGAACGTGAGCTCGGCGACCACGTCGCGCGCGCTCGTCGCGTCGATCGAGTTCGGGCTCGGCGCCGCGAGGCCCAGCTCGCGAGCGACGAGCGCCGGGTCGAGGCCGAGCGTCGAGCCGGCGAGCGCGCCGGCGCCGTAGGGCGACTCGCTCGCGCGCTCGCGCCAGTCGGCGAGCCGCTCGAGGTCGCGCAGCAGCGGCCACGCGTGCGCGAGCAGGTGGTGCGCGAGCAGCACGGGCTGCGCGTGCTGCAGGTGGGTCCTCCCCGGCATCGGCGCGGTGGGATGCGCTGCTGCCTGCATGCGCAGCGCCTCGATCACCGCGCGGATGCCGCGCTCGACCTCGTCGGTCTCCTCGAGCATCCACACTCGGACGAGCGTCGCGATCTGGTCGTTGCGGCTGCGGCCGGCGCGGAGCCTGCCGCCGAGCTCGGCGCCCGCGATCTCGATCAGGCCGCGCTCGAGCGCGCCGTGCACGTCCTCGTCCGACTCCGCGGCGGTGAATGCGCCGGTGCTGACCCGCTCGGCCAGCTCGTCGAGCGCCGCTCGCATCGCGGTCAGCTCCTGGTCGTCGAGCAGCCCCGCCGCGTGCAGGGCGGTCGCGTGGGCCTTCGAGCCGCGGATGTCGAGCTGCGCGAGCCGCCAGTCGAACTGGGTCGACTTCGACAGCCTCGCCATCTCGGGGCTCGGGCCGGAGGCGAACCTGCCGCCCCACAGCGAGCCCTCGTTGGTCCCGCGCGCGTCAGCGCCGTGCTGGTCGCTCATGCGTCGGCCCGCTCGAGCAGCCATGCGAGCAGCGCCTTCTGGGCGTGGAGCCGGTTCTCGGCCTCGTCCCAGATGATCGACTGCCGCCCGTCGATGACGTCGGCCGTCACCTCGAAGCCGCGATCGGCCGGGAGGCAGTGCATGAAGACCGCATCCGGCTTCGCCTGATCCATGAGTGCGCGGTCGACCCTGAAGCCGCCGAACGTCGCGACCCGCGCGGCCTTCTCGTCCTCCTTGCCCATCGACACCCACGTGTCGGTGACCACGACGTCGGCATCGAGAACGGCCTCGGTCGCGCTCGACACGACGGTCGCGCTGCCGCCGGTCTCGCCCGCGATGCGCTGGGCATCGGCGACGACGCCCGCCTCGGGCGCGTACTCGGCCGGCGAGCCGACCCGCACGTGCATGCCGGCGGTCGCGCACGCGAGCAGGTACGACTGCGCCATGTTCGAGCGGCCGTCGCCGACGAAGGCGACGGTGAGGCCGGCCAGCTCGCCCTTGTGCTCCTGCATGGTGAGCAGGTCGGCGAGCAGCTGGCAGGGGTGGAAGTCGTCCGAGAGGGCGTTGACGACGGGCACCGTCGTGCCGGCGGCCATCTCCTCGAGCCCCGCTTGCGCGTACGTGCGCCAGACGATCGCCGCGACCTGCCGCTCGAGCACCCGAGCGGTGTCGGCCGCGGTCTCCTTGCCGCCCAGCTGGCTCGACGCGGTCGAGATGATGAGCGGCGAGCCGCCGAGGTCCGAGATGCCGACGTGGAACGACACGCGCGTGCGGGTCGACGACTTGTCGAAGATCACGGCGACCGAGCGCGGGCCCTCGAGCGGACGCTCGCCGAAGCGGTCGAGCTTCATCCGCCGCGCGCGCTCGAGCACCTCGCGCTGCTCGGCGGGGCTGAGGTCGTCGTCCCGGAGGAAGTGGCGGGTCATGCGTGCTCCTTGGTCGGCTGCGCCGCGGCGGGCACGACCTCGGTGCCCGAGCCGGCGCTCGTGAAGATCTCGGTGAGGATGGAGTGGGGCGAGCGGCCGTCGATGATCGCGGCCTTCGGCACCCCGGCGCGCACCGCGGTGAGGCACGCCTGCATCTTGGGGATCATCCCCGACTCGAGCGAGGGCAGCAGCGCCTCGAGCTCGGTGTCGGTGATCTCGCTGATGAGCGACTCGCGATCGGGCCAGTCCCGGTAGAGCCCCTCGACGTCGGTGAGGATGACGAGCTTCTCGGCGCCGAGCGCGCCCGCGAGCGCCGCCGCAGCCGCATCCGCGTTCACGTTGAGCGTCTCGCCCGGCCGGTCGCCGTCGGGAGCGATCGACGACACGACGGGGATGAGCCCGGCGGCGAGCAGGCGGTGCACACCGGCGGGATCGACGGCGACGACGTCGCCCACCTGGCCGAGGTCGACATCCTCGCCGTCGACGACGGTGCCTCGACGACGGCCGGTGAACAGCCCGGCGTCCTCGCCGGACAGGCTCGCGGCGAGCGGGCCGTGCGCGTTGATGAGCGAGACGAGCGTGCGCGCCACCTGGCCGGTGAGCACCATCCGCACGACGTCCATCGCCTCGCGGCTCGTCACCCGGTAGCCGCCGCGGAACTCGCTCTCGATGCCGTGGATGCGCAGCGCCTCGTTGATCTGCGGGCCGCCGCCGTGCACGACGACGGGCTGGATGCCGACGTGCCGCAGGTAGACCATGTCCTCCGCGAAGGCACGCTGCAGCTGCTCGCTCACCATCGCGTTGCCGCCGTACTTCACGACGACGATGGCGCCGCGGAACCGCTCGAGCCACGGCAGCGACTCGATGAGCGCCTCGACCTTGCGGGCGGCCTCCGCCGCCTGCTCAGCTGGCATACGCCGAGTTCTCGTGGACGTAGTCGTGGGTGAGGTCGTTCGTGCGGACGGTCGCGGTCGCGTCGCCCGCGAACAGGTCGATGACGATGCTCGTCGCGCGCGGCGAGAGGTCGACCTCCTCGCGCGGGCGGTCGGGCTCGCCGGCATGGCAGACGCGCACGCCGTTGAAGTGCACGTCGACCGCGTACGGGTCGAACGACGCGTCGGTCGTGCCGATCGCCGCGAGCACCCGCCCCCAGTTGGGGTCGTTGCCGAAGATCGCAGCTTTGAAGAGATTGGAGCGCGCGACCGAGCGAGCCACGACGACGGCGTCGTCCTCGCTCGCCGCGTGGCGCACCTCGATGGCGATGTCGTGCGACGCACCCTCTGCGTCGCCGTGGAGCTGGCGGGCGAGGTCGTCGCACACCGCGGTCACGGCAGCCGTGATGGCCGCCTCGTCCGGACGGATGCCGGAAGCGCCGGAGGCGAGCAGCAGCACCGTGTCGTTCGTCGACATGCAGCCGTCGGAGTCGAGCCGGTCGAAGGTGACGCGGGTGGCGGCGCGGAGCGCTCGGTCGAGCAGGTCGGCCTCCACCTCGGCGTCGGTCGTGAGCACGACGAGCATCGTCGCGAGCCCGGGGGCCAGCATGCCCGCGCCCTTCGCCATGCCGCCGACGGTGAAGCCGTCCGCGGCGACGACGGCCTGCTTGGGCCTCGAGTCGGTCGTCATGATCGCCTGGGCCGCCGCGAGCCCGGCGTCGTCGCCGGGCGCGAGCGCATCCGCCGCCAGGTCGACGCCGCGCAACACGCCCGCGCGGAACGCCTCGTCGCCGACGCCGATCAGGCCCGTGGAGCACACCTGCACGTCGACGGCCCCGATCCCGAGCCGCTCGGCGACCCGCTCCGCGGTGCGGTGCGTGGTCTGGAAGCCGAACGCGCCAGTGAAGCAGTTCGCGCCGCCGGCGTTGAGGATGACCGCGCGGGCGGTGCCCCCGGCGATGGCCTGCTGGCTCCACAGCACCGGGTTGGCCTTCGCCCGGTTCGAGGTGAAGACGGCGGCGGCCGAGTCGAGCGGCCCGTCGTTGACGACGAGCGCGACGTCGGCGCCGCCGGTTGCCCTGAGGCCCGCGGCCACGCCCGCGGCGCGGAAGCCGGCGGCGGCGGTCACGCTCACGGCGTGACCCCGTCGACCGACAGCCCCAGGTGCTCGTCGAACCCGAGCGCGATGTTCGCCGACTGGACCGCGGCGCCCGCGGTGCCCTTGCCGAGGTTGTCGATCGCGGCGATCGCGACGATCCGGCCCGCGGCCTCGTCGAGCCCCACACCGATGTGCACCGAGTTGGAGCCGAGCACGTCGGCGGTGCGCGGGTAGGAGCCCGCGGGCAGCACGTGCACGAAGCGCTCCTCGCCGTACGCGGTGATCCAGGCGCTGCGCACCTCGTCGGCCGTCGCGTCGCCCACGAGCGGCGCGCTCACCGTCGCGAGGATGCCGCGCGACATGGGCACGAGCACCGGGGTGAAGGAGTGGCGGATCTCGCCCGCCCCGACGGCGCGCAGGTTCTGCGCGATCTCCGGCAGGTGCCGGTGCGTGCCGCCGACCCCGTAGGGCGTCGCGGAGCCGGTGAGCTCGGACGCGAGCAGGTGGGTCTTCGCCGCGCGGCCGGCGCCCGACGAGCCGACAGCGAGCACGGACGTGAGGCCGGTCGGGTCGACGAGCCCGGCGGAGATGCCGGGCGCGATCGCGAGGGTCACGGCCGTCGCGTTGCAGCCGGGCACGGCGATGCGGCGGGCGGCGCGCAGCTCGCGACGCTGCCTGCCGCCGTCGGCGAGGATGAGCTCGGGCATGCCGTAGGGCCAGGTGCCGGAGTGCTCGGTGCCGTAGAAGGCCTGCCAGTCGCGCGCGTCGAGCAGCCGGTGGTCGGCGCCCGCGTCGACGATGAGCGTCGACTCCGGCAGCTGCGCGGCGATGCCGCCCGAGTGCCCGTGCGGCAGGGCGAGGAAGACGACGTCGTGGCCCGCGAGCACCTCGGCGGTCGTCTCCTGGAAGGTCAGCGAGGCGAGGGAGCGCAGGTTCGGGTGGACGGAGACGAGGGGCTGACCGGCGTTGGAGTGCGCCGTGACCGTGCGCACCTCCAGCTCGGGGTGCTGGGCGAGCAGCCGCAGCAGCTCGCCGCCCGCGTATCCGCTCGCTCCTGCGACGGCGACGGAGAGGCTCATGCCTCCAGGCTAGTCGCCCGACCGATCCGCTTCGGCCGTGAAGCCCACCTCGACCGCCGCGCGCACCTCGAGCTCGCCGGCCGACAGCTCGATCGCGCCTCCCGCGTCGCTCACCGCCATGACCTCGATGCCCCGTCCCTTCGCCATGAGCGGTCGCGGGCCGCCGTCGCCGGTCGCGGGCTCACGGATGCTCGTGATCACCGGGGATGCGAGGCTCGCGGCGGCCGCGTAGTCCGTGGCCCGCGCGACGGCGTCCTCGATGGCGCGGGTCCTCGCTCGCCCGGCGAGCTGGCGCTCGGTGGCATCGGCGAGCGACCACTCGATGCCGCTCACCTCGTGCACCTGCTCCGCACCGAGGTCGCCGATCCACGCGCCGAGCGCGTCGACGTCGACGAAGGTCGCGGTCACGGCCGCGGAGGCAGTGAACACCAGTCGCTGCGGCTGCCCCTCGCCCACCCACTCCCGGTGGTGCGCGACCCACACGCGGTCGGCGTGCCACGACTCGACGGCGCCCGACTCCGCGAACGCTCGCGCCTCGGCGGCGACGCGGGCATGCGCCTTGGCGACCAGTGACATCGCCTCGTCGGGCGCATCCGCCTGCCACCGCGACTGCACCGTGACACTCGCCCGCTCGGCGGCTGCTCGCTCGACGGCCTCGCCGCGCACCATGATCTCGACCATGGAGCGGATGCTACTCGCGCCGCCTTGCGCTACTCCCGCAGTCGTGCGCCGTGGCGCTCGGTCGCGACGGCGAGCCCGGCGAGCTTCGCCTCCGAGGCCTCGGCCGCCGTCAGCGTGCGGTCGGGAGCCCGGAAGCGGAGCGCGAACGTGAGCGACTTCTCGCCCTCGCCGAGCCCGCCCGAGCCGGACGCAGTGCCGCGGTAGTCGTCGACGAGCGCGATGTGCTCGAGCAGCGCTCCCGCGCCGTCGCGCACCGCGCGGCGCACGTCGCCGGCGGGCACGTCGACCGGCACGACGACCGAGAGGTCCTGCGTCGCGGCCGGCACCGACGCGATGCGCTGGGTGTCGAGGCTGATGCGTGCGCGGTCGATGAGGAGGCTGAGGTCGAGCTCGGCGACGGCGACGACGCGCGGCAGGTCCGCCGCGGCCGCGACCGCGGGCAGCAGCTCGCCCGCGACACCGACGATCGTCTCGCCGAGCAGCAGCTCCGCCGTGCGGCCCGGGTGCAGCCAGGGGCGCTCGCTCTGCCGGAGCTCGAGCTCGAGGCCGAGCGTGCGGGCGATGCGCTCCGCCGCCTCGACCGCGTCGGCGATGCCGAAGCGCACGGCGGCGGTGCCGGGCTGCTTGCGCACCCGCTCCCCCACGAGCAGCACGGCCGCGTGGTCGGGCTGCAGCGGCAGCCGGTCGAGCTCGGCGAGCTCGTCGTCCGTCGGCCGGGATGCGGCGCTCGGGAGCGTGTCGGTGCCCTGGCCCTCGATGCTCAGGAAGACGTGACCGAGCTCGAACAGGGCGAGATCGGTGAGTCCCCTGCCGAGGTTGCGGTGCGCGGTGTCGAGCATGCCCGGCAGCAGCGCCGTGCGCAGCCACGGGCGCTCGCCGTCGAGCGGATTCTCGAGCCGCACGGGCTCCGCACCGGTCAGGAGCGCCTGCTGCTCGGTCACGAACGGCGCGACGAGCACCTCGGTGAGGCCGTTCGAGGCGAGCGCGTCGGCGACGCGGCGACGCAGCCGCTGCGGGCGCGTGTACCCGCGTCCGGGCGGCGCGACGGGCAGCACCGAGGGGATGCGGTCGAAGCCGACGATGCGGGCGACCTCCTCGACGAGGCCCTCGCGGTCGACGAGGTCGCGGCGCCACGTGGGCGGCGTCACGATCCACGCATCCGCCGACTCGGCGACGCGCGCGCCGATGCGCTCGAGCGCGTCGCGCGCCTCCTCGACGGTGTAGTCGGCGCCGGTGTAGTCGCTCCAGAAGCCGACGGGGATGCGGATGGGTGCCATCGCGGGCACGTCACCGACGTCGGCGCCCAGCTCGTCGAGCGCGCCGCCGGCGAGCTCGACGAGCAGCTGCGCGACGCGCGCGGCCGCTGCGGCGGCGACGGCCGGGTCGACGCCGCGCTCGTACCGCTTGGAGGCCTCGGAGAACAGCTTGTGGCGGCGCGCGGTGCGGCCGATCGTCACGGGGTCGAACGTCGCCGCCTCGATGAGCACGTCGGTGGTCGACGCATCCATCTCGGTCTCCGCGCCGCCCATGACGCCGGCGAGGCCGATGGCGCCGCGGTCGTCCGTGATGAGCAGGTCCTCGGTCGAGAGCGACCGGTCGACGCCGTCGAGGGTCGTGAGCCGCTCCCCCGGCGCCGCGCGGCGCACGGTGATGCCGCCGCGCAGCTTGCCGAGGTCGTAGCCGTGGATCGGCTGGCCGAGCTCGAGCATGACGGCGTTCGTGATGTCGACGGGCAGCGAGATGGAGCGGATGCCGGCGAGCCGCAGGCGGGAGGCCATCCACGCGGGCGTGGGCCGGCTCGGGTCGATGCCCCGCACCACGCGGGCGACGAAGCGCGAGCAGCCGTCGCGCCCGCGGATGGGAGCGTCGTCGAGCAGCGCGACCGGGAAGCCGGTCGCGGTGGCCGTCTCGATGGCCGCCGGGTCGCGGAACGGCTGGCCGGTCGCCGACGCGACCTCGCGGGCGATGCCGCGCAGCGAGAGCGCGTAGCCGCGGTCGGGCGTGACGTTGATCTCGACGGCCTGGTCGTCGAGGCCGAGGATCGCGAGCGCATCCTCCCCGACCTCGCCGGGGATGCCGAGCTGGTCGAGGCGCATGATGCCGTCGTGGTCGTCGCCGAGGCCGAGCTCGCGCTCGGACGCGATCATGCCGTCGGAGACGTGGCCGTAGGTCTTGCGCGCAGCGATCTCGAAGCCGCCCGGCAGCGCGGCGCCGGGCAGGGTGACGACGACGCGGTCGCCCTCGACGAAGTTGAGCGCGCCGCAGACGATGCCGCGCACGCCGCCGTTCGCCTCGCCGACGTCGACCTGCACCCAGCGGATCGTCTTGCCGTTCTTCTGCGGCTCCTCCACGATCTCGAGCACCCGGCCGACGACGATCGGCCCGCGGAGCTCGCCGCCGTGGACGGCCTCCTCCTCGAAGCCGACGCGAACGAGCGTCGAGTGCAGCCAGTCAGCGGTGTCGTCCTTCGGCAGCTCGACGAGCTCGCCCAGCCATGACAGCGGGATCCGCATCAGATCACCATCCCGAACTGCTCGGTGAAGCGCACGTCGCCCTCGATCATGTCGCGCATGTCGTCGAGCAGATACCGGAACTGGAGGGTGCGCTCGATGCCCATGCCGAACGCGAAGCCCGAGTAGACCTCGGGGTCGACGCCGGCCGCGCGCAGCACGTTGGGGTTGACCATGCCGCAGCCGCCCCACTCGACCCAGCGGGCGCCGCCGCGCATCCCGGGGTGCCAGACATCCATCTCGGCGCTCGGCTCGGTGAACGGGAAGTAGTTGGGGCGCAGGCGGATCTTGGCCTCCTCGCCGAACATGGCCCGCGCGAGGTGCTCGAGCGTGCCGCGCAGGTGGGCCATCGTGATGCCACGGTCGACCGCGAGCCCCTCGAGCTGCGTGAACACCGGCAGGTGCGTCGCGTCGATGTCGTCGGTGCGGTAGACGCGGCCAGGGGCGACGATGTACGTCGGCAGCTCGCGGGTGAGCAGCGTGCGCACCTGCACCGGGCTCGTCTGCGTGCGCAGCACCATGTGGCGGTCGGCGGGCGCGATGTAGAAGGTGTCGGACTCGCTGCGCGCGGGGTGGTCGGGGTCGACGTTGAGCGCGTCGAAGTTGTACCACTCGTGCTCGAGCTCCGGTCCTTCGGCGACCTCCCAGCCCATGCCGATGAAGACGTCGCTCATGTCGTCCATGAGCATCGTCAGCGGGTGCCGGCCACCGCGCGACCGGATGCGCGGGAGCGCCGTCACGTCGACTCGCTCGGTCTCGAGCTGCGCGGCCTCCTCGGCGACCGCGAGCTCCGCCTGGCGGGCGGCGATCGCCTCGCCGACGCGCGCGCGGCCGGCGCCGATGGTCTGCCCGGCGGCCTTGCGGTCCTCCGGCGCGATGTCCCGAAGGCTCGCGTTGAGGGAGGCCAGCTCGCTGCCCTGCCCGTTGTGGGCGGACTTCGCGGCCTGCAGCTCGGCGGTCGTCGTGGCGGCGTCGATGGCGGCGAGCGCCGCGGTCACCGCGGCGTCGACGCGCGCGCCGAGGCCGGCGGGATCGTCAGGGGTTGGCACCCGACGATCCTACCGGCGGCTCGAGGGTCAGCCTCCGCCGGCGACCGAGCCGCCCGGCAGGCGGGTGATCTCGGTCCGCGGCTCGTTGAGGTCGCGGAGGGCCTGCGTCGTGAGCGGGATCGCGGCGGTCCCCGTGCCGTCGAGGTTGCGGCCACCCTTGCGCGGCTGCTGCATGCGCCGCGCGAGCACCCGTACGAGCCAGGAGAGCGTGAGGTTGATCCCGAGGAAGATGGCGAGCATCACGAGGAACATCGACAGCGCGTACGGTCCCCCCTGCCGGTCGTAGAAGTCGACGAGCTGGCGGCCGATGCGGATGATCTCCGGCGAGCCCACGATGTAGCCGAGCGACGTGTCCTTCAGCAGCACGATGAGCTGCGCCACGATGATCGGCAGCATGATGCGGATCGCCTGCGGCAGCTCGATCTCGAGCGTCGTCCGCAGCGGGGTCAGCCCGATCGCGAGGCCGCTCTCGCGCTGCCCTCGGGGCAGCGACTTCATGCCGGCGCGGAGCGCCTCGCCGATGATCGCGCCGTTGTAGACGATGAGCGCCCAGACGACGGCCCAGTAGGCGCCGGTCGAGAAGACGATGAGGATGAAGAGCATCATCAGCAGCACGGGCATGCCGCGGAAGAACTCGAGCACGATCGTGACGGGCACGCGCACCCAGGCGGAGGCGGCGCTGCGCAGGATCGAGAAGACGATGCCGAGGACGATCGCGCCGACGGCCGCGATCCCGGCGATCGACAGCGTGGTGCCGAGTCCCACCAAGAGTCCGCGGGCGCCGAACCAGACCTCCGGCCTCGTGAAGATGTCCCAGCGGTTCTGGTAGAAGGCGCCGCCGAGCCACAGCTGGTAGACGGCGAGCCCGAGCACGACCACCGTGACGACCGCGAAGACGACCGAGAGCATGCGAGAGCGCCGGATGGCGTTGGGGCCGGGGGCGTCGAAGAGGACGGAGCCGCTCATCGCTGCACACTCCACTTGCGCTCGAGGTGGTCGACGAGCTGGCCGAGCGGCACCGTGATGATCAGGTAGCTCAGCGCGATGCCGATGAAGACCTGCAGGGCCTGGTCGCCGTACTCGTTCGAGAGGCGGTGCGCGACCGAGACGAGCACGAAGACGAAGAAGCCCATCGCGACCGAGGTGTTCTTGACGAGGGCGATGACGACGTTGATGAGCGGCGGCAGCACGCTGCGGAACGCCTGCGGGAGGATCACGAGCCGCATGGTCGGGCCGAAGCTCATGCCGATCGAGCGGGACGCCTCCGCCTGGCCGATCGGCACCGAGTTGATGCCCGAGCGCACCGCCTCTGCGAAGAACGCGCTCGTGTAGTACGTCAGCGCGATGATCGCGCCGAGCGTGAAGTCGAGGATGATGCCGAGCTTCGGGAGCACGAAGGCCGTGAAGAAGAACACGAGCGTGAGCGGCGTATTCCTCGCGACCTCGGTCCACACCGTCGCGACGACGCGCAGCGCCGCCACCGGCGACACGCGCATGCCGGCGAGCAGGATGCCGATCGGCAGGCCGATGAGCGTGGTCGCCCCCGTGAGGAGCAGCGTGGCCCACATGCCCTGCAGCCAGAGCGGCCAGTTCTCGAGTAGTGCTTGCATCAGTCCCTCATCCCGCGGCCGGGTGCGGGAGGCTTGCCTCCCGCACCCGGCTCGGGCGATCGATCAGTAGCGGTCGGGGGCGGGGAACTCGGGCGTCGGCAGCACCGTGCCGGCCGTCTGCTCCCAGAGCGACGCCATGGTGCCGTCGGCGACGGCCTCCTCGAGGACCGTGTTGATCCAGTCGCGGAACGCGTCGTCGCCCTTCTCGAGGCCGATGCCGTAGGGCTCGGCCGTGAAGGTCTCGCCCTCGTTCACGAGCTCGAACTCGCCCGGGTTCTGGTCGACGAAGCCGGCGAGGATGACGTTGTCGGTCGTGACCGCGACGACCTGGCCGTTGCGCAGCGGGTCGAGGCAGTTGGAGTACGTGTCGGTCGCCTGCAGGTTGGCGCCGTACTCGTCGACGATCCGCGCCGCCGGCGTGGAGCCCTCGACGGAGCAGACCGCGAGGCCCGCGACGTCGTCAGGCCCGGTGAGGCCCTCGGGGTTGCCCGCCTGCACCATGAGCGCCTGTCCGGCCTCGTAGTACGGGCCGGCGAAGTCGACCTTCTCCTTGCGGGCGTCGTTGATCGTGTACGTCGCGACGACGAGGTTGACGGTGCCGTTCTCGATGAACGTCTCGCGGTTCGCCGAGACGGTCTCCTCCCACTGGACGCCCTCGAACGGGATGCCGAGCTCGGCGGCGATGAGCGAGCCGACCGCGACGTCGAAGCCCTCCGGTGCGCCGTCGGGTCCGACGAGGCCGAACAGCGGCTGGTCGAACTTCGTGCCGATCGTGATGGCGCCCGCCTCGGCGAACTCGGCCATCGAGGTGCCTGCCTCGAACTCGGGCGACTCTGCGACCTCGAGGCCGTAGGGGTGGTCGGACGTGCTCGTCGAGCCGGTGTCGGTCGGCTCCTCGGGCGCCTCGGTCGAGGTGGGACCGGCGGGGCCGCCGCACGCGGTGAGCGCGAGGACCGCGAATGCGGCCACGCCGAGCGTCATCTTGCTGCGCATAGGTGCTTCTCCTTGAGTTGTGCTGTGGAAGGGGGTCAGTGGGTGAGGATCTTCGAGAGGAAGTCCTTGGCGCGCTCGGACCGCGGGTTCGAGAAGAACGCCTCGGGCGTCGAGTCCTCGACGACCCTGCCGTCGGCCATGAACAGCACGCGGTCGGCCGCCTTGCGCGCGAAGCCCATC
Source organism: Agrococcus sp. DT81.2 (assembly GCF_049844935.1). Classification (NCBI taxonomy): domain Bacteria; kingdom Bacillati; phylum Actinomycetota; class Actinomycetes; order Micrococcales; family Microbacteriaceae; genus Agrococcus; species Agrococcus sp. DT81.2. Next base: position 14,659 of record NZ_JBNCLZ010000007.1, read on the forward strand.
TCGTGCGTCACGGTGATCATCGTCATGCCGCCGTGCGCGAGCTCGACCATGACGTCGAGCACCTCGTTGATCATCTCGGGGTCGAGCGCGCTCGTCGGCTCGTCGAAGAGCATGAGCTTCGGCTCCATCGCGAGCGAGCGGGCGATCGCGACGCGCTGCTGCTGCCCGCCGGAGAGCTGGGCGGGCATCTTGTGGGCCTGGTTGGCGATGCCGACGCGCTCGAGCAGCGCCATGCCCTGCTCCTCCGCCTCCTTGCGCTTCTTGCCGCGCACCTTGATCGGTCCGAGCGTCACGTTCTCGAGGATCGACTTGTGCGAGAAGAGGTTGAACGACTGGAACACCATGCCGACGTCGGCCCGGAGCTGCGCGAGCGCCTTGCCCTCCTTGGGCAGCGCCACGCCGTCGAGCCGGATCTCGCCCGAGTCGATCGTCTCGAGCCGGTTGATGGCGCGGCAGAAGGTCGACTTGCCCGAGCCTGACGGCCCGATGACGACGACGACCTGCCCCTTGGGGACCGCAACGTTGATGTCGTTGAGCACGTGGAGGTCGCCGTAGTGCTTGTTGACGTGGTCGAGCTCGACGAGGGGCTGCATGCCGCCATCAAAGCACGACCTGTGCGCCCCCTGATGGAGCGCTGACCGATCGCAACGAAACGGTTACACGGCGCCGCTCACGCGCTGCGCTGCGCGAAGGCGCTCTGGTAGAGGCAGACGGAGGCCGCGGTCGCGAGGTTGAGCGACTCCGCGTGCCCGTAGACGGGCAGTCGGACCGAGCGGTCGGCGAGCGCGAGCGTCGCGGCGTCGAGGCCGCGTGCCTCGTTGCCGAACAGCCAGGCGGTGGGCCGGGCGAGCACGCCTTCGTCCTGCAGGCCGAGGAGGTCCTCCCCCGTCACGTCGGCGGCGAGCACCGAGATGCCGGCGGCCGCCGCGGCCTCGACGGCGTCGATCGTGCTGGCCCCCACGGCGATGTCGACGTGGAAGAGCGACCCGGTGGTGGCGCGCACGACCTTGGGCGCGAACGGGTCGACGGAGTTGGCGGTCACGATGACCGCGGATGCGCCGGCGGCGTCGGCCGCGCGGAGGATCGTGCCGAGGTTGCCGGGATCGCGCACCTCGTGGAGGATCGCGATCAGCGGATGCTCGCTCGCGGCGGCGCGCGCGACGGCGTCCTCGAGGCGCACGGGCGACTGCTTCGCGACGGCGACGACGCCCTGCGGGTGCACCGTGTCGGCGATCGCGGCGAGCGCGCGCTCCGAGACCGCCGTCAGCGGCGCGTGCCGCGAGGCCCGGTCGAGCAGCTCGGCATGGCGCTCGCGGGCAGCATCGGTGACGAAGACCTCGACGAGCTGCGCGGGCTGCCAGCGCACGGCCTCGTCGAGCGATGCCGGGCCCTCCAACAGGAACAGCCCGGTCGATGACCGGGCTGCTCGCTGCTGGAGTCTCGCAGCCTCTCGCACGCGGGGCGCGCGGGGGCTGTCGAGCATGTCAGGCCGCGTTCCGCGGCGCCGAGGTGTCGGCGGGCAGGGCTGCCTTCGCTGCCTCGACGAGGGTCGCGAAGGTGGCGGGCTCGTGCACCGCGAGCTCGGCGAGCATGCGGCGGTCGACCTCGATGCCCGCGAGGCCGAGGCCCTGGATCAGGCGGTTGTACGTCAGGCCGTTCGCGCGCGACGCGGCGTTGATGCGCTGGATCCACAGGCGGCGGAAGTCGCCCTTCTTGGCCTTGCGGTCACGGAAGGCGTAGACGTGCGAGTGGAGCAGCTGCTCCTTCGCCTTGCGGTACAGGCGCGAGCGCTGCCCCCGGTAGCCGGCGGCCTGCTCGAGGATGACGCGACGCTTCTTGTGGGCGTTGACCGCCCTCTTGACACGTGCCATGAGTTCGTTCTCTCTTCTCTATCGTCGCGCGCGTCAGCGAGCGAGCAGCTTCTTGATGATCTTGGCGTCGGCCGGGGCGAGGACCTTGTCCTTGTTGAGGCGGCGCGTCTGGACCGACGACTTCACCTCGAGGTTGTGCCGCATGCCGGCCTGCTGCTTGCGGATCTTGCCGCTGCCGGTGATCTTGAAGCGCTTCTTCGCACCGGAGTGCGTCTTCTGCTTGGGCATTCTTCTTCTCCTACTCGGATGCTGGCTCGCCGGCGGACGTGTCCGCGGGCTTGGCCTTGGGCGCTGCGGGCTTGCCGGCCGCCGAGGGCGTCGCGGGCTTGCCCGCGGGCTTCGGGACCGCGGGCTTCACGGCGGGCTTCGGTGCTGCCGGGGCGGCAGCGGGGGTGGCGGGCTTGGCCGTGGGCGTCGGCGCACCTGCGGGGCGCGGCGCCATCGACGGACGCGGCGCGCCGGCCGGCGTCGGCTGCACGGTGCGCGGCTGCTGGCGGGGACGCGAGTCCGACGACGACTCCGACGACGGGCGCGACGAGCTCGACGGGCGCGACGAGGTGCCGCCCGCGGGGCGCGAGGCACCCGTCGACGGACGCGACGAGCCGGACGGGCCGGACGAGGTCGAGGGACGCGACGAGCGCGGCTCGGACTCCGTGGCGGCAGCGCTGCGAGCGGGCAGCACCGGGCGAGCGGGACGCTGCGCGTCGAGCTCCGCCTGCCGGGCGGCCTGGCGCTCGGCCTCGGCGCGACGCTTCTCCTGGTCGGCGGCACGCTGCGCGGAGCGCGCGGCGTTGAGCTCGGCCTTGGCGTCGGACTTCGAGCGCATCGGCCCGACGATCATCACCATGTTGCGGCCGTCGATGGTCGGCGACGACTCGACCGAGCCGAACTCCGCGACGTCCTCGGCGAAGCGCTGCAGCAGGCGCACGCCCTGCTCGGGGCGCGACTGCTCGCGGCCGCGGAAGAGGATCATGGCCTTGACCTTGTCGCCGGCCTGCAGGAAGCCCTCGGCGCGCTTGCGCTTGGTCTCGTAGTCGTGCTCGTCGATCTTCAGCCGGAACCGGACCTCCTTGAGGACCGTGTTCGCCTGGTTGCGACGAGCCTCCTTGACCTTCTGCGCCTGCTCGTACTTGAACTTCCCGAAGTCCATGATCTTGACGACGGGCGGGCGGGCCTCGGGAGCGACCTCGACGAGGTCGAGCTCTGCCTCGCGGGCAAGACGGAGGGCATCCTCCACCCGGACGACGCCGACCTGCTCGCCGGCAGGGCCGACCAGTCGGACTTCGGGGACGCGGATGCGCTCATTGGTACGGGGGTCGCTGATCGCGGGCTCCTTCTCGTTGCGTGCTGTGTGCTGGTGCACGGCGAACGAGGAGCCGAAGCGCGAATGCTGCTGCGCGGCTCAGCACCTGCGACGCGCGGTCGCGGTGCCTCTGACCCGTTAGCCTGGGACGACTGCGGGTGGGATTGCTCCTCTTTCACCTTCCGGGCGCAAAGCCCGAAACCTGCAGAAGCCTACCAGACACCGACCTTCGGGAGAAGAGTGCGATGAGCGACGCCATGCAGCACGACCACGACCATGACGACGCGATCAACGAGATGCGCGACATCGCGGAGGTGCCGGCCGTCGAGCTCATCAACACCGTCGCCATCCACCTGCTGAGCGCGGCCGCCGTCAAGGTCGGCCTCGCCGACGACCCGGAGCAGCAGCTCGACCTCGACGAGGCGCGCAAGCTCATCAACGCGCTCGCGGGGCTCGTCACCGCTGCGGCTCCCGAGATCGGCGGCGTCCACGCGGCGCCGCTGCGCGACGGGCTGCGCTCGGTGCAGCTCGCGTTCCGCGAGGCGAGCTCGATGCCCGATGCGCCCGGCAAGGGTCCCGGCGAGAAGTTCACCGGGCCGGTCAACTAGGGCTCCCGCGCCTCCAGCTCGGCGCGCGTGACGGCGAGTGCCGCCGGCGCGACGAGCGGCAGTCGGGCCGCTCCCCCGTCCCAGCGGTGCAGCCGCACCGCGACGCTCGCGATGCGCTCGCGCACGACCTCCGCTGCGCCGATCGCGTTCGCCGCCGCCTGCACCTGCGCGGCCGCGTCCGGCGCGGCGTCGACGAGGGCGTGCACCTCGAGCTCCGCGCCTGCGAGGACGCAGCGCGGGTCGCCGGTCGCGAGCACGACCGCCTGCACGGTGGGCTGCGCCATGAGCGCGTCGAGCACGGCCTCGTGCACGGCGGCGTCGTCGACGCCCCACGACCACGGCGCATCCGCCAGCAGCGCGACCAGCATCGAGCGGCTCAGCACGAACTCGCCCTCGCCGCCGGGATCGACGACGATGCGCGCGGGCCCGTCGAGCGCCGCTGCCGCGGCCCGCTGCACGCTCGTGGGCACGGGTCGCGCGACCGGGTTCCACGCCTGCATGGCCGCGACCCCCGCGAACATCGGCAGGATCGGCGCTCCGTCGGGACCCTGGACGGTCACGATCGACAGCTCCTGGCTCTTGTCGATCGTGCGCCCCGCCGCATCGATGCCGAGCTCGCCCGCAGCCGCGAGCAGCGGCACGAGCAGCCGCTCCCCGCGCAGCGCGTCGACGACCGCCGCCGGGCCCGCGGCTCCCGCCGCGAGGGCGCGCACCGCATCGAGGTAGCCCTCGGGCGGCGAGCCGTCGTCGCCGGCGTAGGCGGTGTCGTGGTGGTCGAACGAACGACCCGCCCACGGCCTGCCCGCCGAGTCCGCCCCGCCGCCCGGCGACGCCTGGGACACGGGCGTCAGTCGCCCGCGACGTCGAGCGCGGCCGCGAGCGTGAAGGCGCCCGCGTAGAGCGCCTTGCCGACGATGGCGCCCTCGACGCCGTGCGGCACGAGCTCGCGCAGCGCAGCGATGTCGTCGAGGCTCGAGATGCCGCCGGAGGCCACGACGGGCTTCTCCGTGCGCTCCGCGACCTGCCGCAGCAGCTCGATGTTGGGGCCCTGCAGGGTGCCGTCCTTCGTGACGTCGGTGACCACGTAGCGGCTGCAGCCGGCGGCCTCGAGCCGGTCGAGCACGTCCCACAGGTCGCCGCCGTCCTGGGTCCAGCCGCGCGCCGCGAGCGTCGTGCCGCGCACGTCGAGGCCGACGGCGATCTGCTCGCCGTACTCGGAGATGACGGATGCGGTCCACTCGGGGTTCTCGAGCGCGGCGGTGCCGAGGTTGATGCGCTTCACGCCCGTGGCGAGCGCCGCCTCGAGCGAGGCCTCGTCGCGGATGCCGCCGGAGAGCTCGACCTGCACGCGGCCCTTGACCGCCTTGATGACCTTCTTGATCACGGCGCGGTTGTCGCCGCGACCGAAGGCTGCGTCGAGGTCGACGAGGTGCAGCCACTCAGCGCCCTGGCGCACCCAGTCCTCGGCCGCCTCGACGGGGCTCCCGAACGACGTCTCGGTGCCAGCTCGGCCCTGCGTGAGGCGCACCGCCTTGCCGCCCGCGACGTCGATGGCGGGCAGCAGCTGCAGCTTGGGCGACTGGTTGAAGTCGGTCATGGGGATTCGATGCCTTCCGGATGGGAGTCGGGCTCAGAGGCCGCGGACCCAGTTCTGCAGCAGGCGGATGCCCGCCTCCCCCGACTTCTCGGGGTGGAACTGGGTGGCGGAGAGCGGGCCGTTCTCGACGGCCGCGATGAAGCGCTCGCCGTGCTCGGCCCACGTCACGCGCGGCTGACGGACGCGGGGGTGCGGCGCGATGCTCCACTCGGTGGCCGCATACGAGTGCACGAAGTAGAACCGCTCGTCGCGGAGCCCGGCGAAGAGCGCGGAGTCCTCGGGGGCGTCGACCTGCGCCCACCCCATGTGGGGCAGGATGTCGGCCTGCAGCCGGCGGACGGTGCCGGGCCACTCGTCGAGGCCGGGCGTCGGGCCGCCGCCCTCCTCGCCGGTCGTGAACAGCACCTGCATGCCGACGCAGATGCCGAGCACGGGCCGGCCGCCTGCGAGTCGACGGCCGATGAGCTCGCCGCCGCGGATCCCCTGGATGCCTGCCATGCAGGCGGCCATCGAGCCGACGCCGGGCACGACCAGCCCGTCGGCGTCCATCACGGCGGCGCGCTCTGCCGTGAGCTGCACGTCGGCGCCAGCGGCCTCGAGCGCCTTCGCGGCGGAGTGGACGTTGCCGAGCCCGTAGTCGAGCAGCGCCACGGTGGGGCAAGCTGCCATCAGAGCGCGCCCTTCGTCGACGGCACGCCGCTCACGCGGGGGTCGCGCTCGACCGCGACGCGCAGCGCGCGCGCGAATGCCTTGAACTCCGCCTCGGCGATGTGGTGCGGGTCGCGGCCGGCCAGCACGTCGACGTGCGCGGTGATGCGCGCGTTGAGCGCGATCGCCTCGAACGCGTGGCGCACGAGCGAGCCGGTGAAGTGGCCGCCGATCCGGTGCAGCTCGAAGCCGGCGGGCTCGCCGCCGTGCACGAGGTACGGCCGGCCGGAGAGGTCGATGACGGCGCGGGCGAGCGCCTCGTCGAGCGGCACCGTCGCATCGCCGTAGCGGCGCACGCCGGCCTTGTCGCCGAGCGCCTCGGCGAGCGCGAGGCCGAGCGCGATGGCGGTGTCCTCGACGGTGTGGTGCGCGTCGATGTCGGTGTCGCCCGAAGCCTCGACCGTCAGGTCGATGAGCGAGTGCTTCGCGAAGGCCGTCAGCATGTGGTCGAAGAAGGGCACGGTCGTCGAGATCGACGAGGTGCCGTCGCCGTCGAGGTCGAGCGAGAGGCGGATGCGGGACTCGCTCGTCGTGCGCTCGATGGAAGCAGTGCGGGGCATGCCTCGATCCTATTCCGCCCCGAGCTCCGCCATCGCGGCCAGCAGCGCGCTCGTCTCGGCGCGCGTCCCCGCCGTGATGCGGAGCGTGTGGGGCAGGCCCACGTCGCGCACGAGGATGCCGCGGTCGAGCAGCGCTCGGAAGGTCGCCGCCGGGTCGTCGACCCCGCCGACGAGCACGAAGTTGGCGTCGGACGGGTAGGGCCGGTAGCCGAGCGCCGAGAGCTCGTCGACGAGCCGGTCACGCTGCGCCCGCAGCTCGTCGACGCGCGACAGCATCTCGCCGCTGTGGCGCAGCGCGGCGATCGCGGCCGCCTGCGTGATGGCCGACAGGTGGTACGGCAGCCGGACGAGCCGCAGCGCGTCGACGACCGCGGGGTGTGCGGCGAGGTAGCCGACCCGGATGCCGGCGAACGCGAACGCCTTGCTCATGGTGCGCGACACGAGCAGTCGCGGGTGGCGCTCCAGCAGCGTGAGCGCGGTCTGGCTGCGGTCGTGCGCGAACTCCGCGTAGGCCTCGTCGACGAGCACGATGCCGCGCGCGGCCTCGGCTGCCGCCTCGATGACGTCGAGGCCGATCGACGTGCCGGTCGGGTTGTTCGGAGTGCAGAGGAACACGACGTCGGGATCGTGCTCGGCGATCGCCTCGCGCACCGCATCCGGCGTCAGGGTGAAGTCATCCGCGCGCTGGACCGGGATCCACCGCATCCCGACGCCCTGGGCGAGCAGCGGGTACATCGAGTAGGTGGGCGTGAACGACAGCAGCGACCGGCCGGGTCCGCCGAAGGCCTGCAGCACGTGCTGCAGCACCTCGTTCGAGCCGTTCCCCGCCCACAGCTGCGCCGGCTCGAGCCCGTGGCCGAGGTAGTCGGCGAACGCCTGGCGGAGCGCGTCGAACTCGCGATCGGGGTAGCGGTTGGCGTCGGGCAGGGCGCGCGCGATCTCCTGCACGATGTCGAGGGCCACGGCCTCCGGCACGCGGTAGGCGTTCTCGTTGACGTTCAGCCGCACGGGCACGTCGAGCTGCGGCGCGCCGTAGGGCGTGAGCCCGCGCAGGTCGTCGCGGATGGGGAGGTCGTCGAGGCTCGTCACCGAACCAGCCTAGGACGGCCGGCACGGCGGCGCGGATCAGCGCGAGTAGTGCGCGGGGATCGCGAGCTGCTCGCCGGGCTGGATGGCTCCGGCGATGCCGTTGAGCAGCTCGATCTCGGCGATGACGTCGCGTGGGTCGGCCTCGGGCGCGACGGCCTCGGCGATCTGCCAGAGCGACTGACCGGGCAGCACGGTGATGTGCTCGAAGCCCGCGGTCGACGTCGACGACGAGGCGACGGCGCCGGCGAGGGCGTCGCCGACGACACCGGCGCCCGCGAGCGTGCCCACGGCGAGCACGGGCGCGGCGACGAGCAGCGCCAGCGTGCGGCGGCCGCGGGGCGTCATGCGGATGCGGATGCTCGGGGTGGTCGTGGCGATGGCAGTCATTGCCTGCTCCTCTCGTGGGACTCGCGGTCGGTGCTCGGCCGGGAGCACCGACCGCGAATCTCTGTTTCGAACCTATCTTCGAACGAACCTGCACGTCAAGACTCCCGGCGAAACTGCTTTCGTCGGATTCCCGTACGACACGCTCGAATGTCTGTGTGATCCGGGCGACCCGTCGGATACGCTTTCGAATCAGATGGAGTCCACCAGGCACCACTGACATCGGGCGATCGGGGCATCATGGCGAGGCAGCTGACGGAGAAGCAGCAGGCGATCCTGCAGATGATCCAGCGCGCGGTGCGGCAGCGCGGGTATCCGCCGAGCTACCGCGAGATCGGCGACGCCGTGGGTCTCTCGTCGCTCTCGTCCGTCACGCATCAGCTCGGGCAGCTCGAGCTGCAGGGCTACATCCGCCGCGACCCGTCACGACCGCGCACGATCGAGGTGCTCGTCGACGACGAGGTCGACGAGACCGTCGGCAGCATCCAGCAGGCGTCGTTCGTGCCGCTCGTCGGCCGCATCGCCGCGGGCATCCCCATCACCGCGGAGCAGCAGGTCGAGGACGTGTTCCCGCTGCCCAAGCAGCTCGTCGGCACCGGCGACCTCTTCATGCTCAAGGTGGTCGGCGACTCGATGATCGACGCCGCGATCTGCGACGGCGACTGGGTCGTCGTGCGGCAGCAGCAGACGGCCGACAACGGCGACATCGTCGCCGCGATGCTCGACGGCGAGGCGACCGTGAAGGTGTTCAAGCAGCGAGACGGGCACACGTGGCTGCTCCCCCGGAACTCGGCGTTCGAGCCGATCCTGGGCGACGAGTCCGACGTGCTGGGCCGGGTCGTGGCGGTGCTGCGCGCGGTCTAGGCCCGAGCGGGCACGCGGCGCCCGTCTCGCCACACGCCCGAGACCCCCAGGCGACCGTCGAGAGCGACGAGATCCGCCCTCGCGCCCACACGGATCCCGCCGATGTCGACGCGGCCCACCGCGTCGGCCGGCGCCCTGGTCGCCGAGTCGAGCGCGGCCTCGAGCGGCACTCCGGCCTCGACCATGGTGCGCACGGCGCGGTCGAGCGTGAGCGTGGAGCCGGCGATCGAGTCGCCCTCGGCGAGGCGCGGGAGTCCCTGCTCGACCCGCACGTCGAGCGAGCCGATGCGGTAGGCGCCGTCCGGCATCCCCGCGGCAGCCATCGCGTCGGAGACGAGCGCGAGCCTGCCGGGGGCCGCCTGCGCGAGGAGCGCGAGCACCTCCCGCGCGACGTGCTCGCCGTCGGCGATCGCCTCGAGCGTGACCCGCGGGTCGAGCAGCGCTGCCGGCAGCGGCCCCGGCGAGCGGTGGTGCATCGGCGGCATGCCGTTGCATGCGTGCGTGAGCAGCGTCGCGCCCGCGTCGAACGCCGCGCGAGCGGTCGCGGCGTCCGCGCCCGTGTGCCCGACGGCGACCCGCACGCCCGCGGCGACCAGGCGAGGGATGGCGTCGAGTGCACCGGTGAGCTCCGGTGCGATCGTCAGCTGCAGGACGTGCCCGTCGCCGGCAGCGAGCAGCCGGTCGACCGCCTCCGCGGACGGCGGCTGCAGGGCTGCCGGGTCGTGGGCGCCGCGGTGGCTGTCGGCGAGGAAGGGCCCCTCGAGGTGGATGCCGAGCACCCGGTCGTCGGCGCGGCAGACCGCCGCCGCCGCCTCGATCCGCCGCACCAGCGTCTCGAGCGGAGCGGTCACGAGCGAGATCGCCTGCCTCGTCGTGCCGTGCGCGGCGTGGAACCCGAGGATGCCGTCCCAGTCGGGCTCGTCGTCGTCGAACGCGGAGCCGACGGCGCCGTGGCAGTGGAGGTCGACGAACCCAGGCGCGAGGGTGCCGGAGACCGCCAGGTCGGCGTCGCGCGGGGGCGCGCCCCGACCGACCGCCGTGACCACGCCGCGCTCCGACAGCACCCAGGCATCCGGCACCAGCGCCCCGTCGACGAGCATGCTGTCGGCGGTCAGCAGGAGGCTCGCACTCACGCGGTCAGCCTATGCGTGGCGGCCGGCCCCTAGGCCGCGTCGATGCGGAAGGGGGCGAGCTGCGCGAGCGCAGCCTCCGTCACCTTCGCGTCGACGCGCGTGCCCGCCTCGCCGTAGCCCTCGCTCACGACCTCGAAGCGGTCGTGGAGCATCGCGATGATGTCGCCGCGGTCGAAGGGCACGAGCAGCGACACCTCGACCTCGGGTCGCGGCAGCAGCTGACCGATGCGCTCCAGGATCGCGTCGATGCCCTCGCCGGTGCGCGCCGACGCGAAGATCGCGTCCGGCTGCAGCCCGCGCAGCACCAGCCGCTCGTCGTCGCCGACGAGGTCGACCTTGTTGAACACGACGATCTCGGGGATGGAGCGCGCTCCCGTCTCTCCGAGGACGTCGCGCACGGTCGCGATCTGCGCCGCGGGATCCGGGTGGTTCGCGTCCACCACGTGCACGATGACGTCGGACTCCGCGACCTCCTCGAACGTCGAGCGGAAGGCTTCGACGAGCTGGTGCGGCAGGTTGCGGACGAAGCCGACGGTGTCGGCGATCGTGAACTCCCGTCCGTCCGGCGTCACCGCGCGTCGGACGGTCGCGTCGAGGGTCGCGAACAGGGCGTTCTCGACCAGCACGCCGGCGCCCGTGATGCGGTTGAGCAGGCTGGACTTGCCGGCGTTCGTGTAGCCGACGATCGCGACGCCCGGGACCTCGAAGCGGTCGCGGTTCGCTCGCTTGGCCTGCCGCGCGGGCCCGAAGCCCTTGATCTGCTTGCGCAGCCGCGCCATGCGGGTGTGGATGCGTCGGCGGTCGAGCTCGATCTTCGTCTCACCGGGACCGCGCGAGCCCATGCCGGCGCCCTGCCCGCCCACCTGTCCACCGGCCTGGCGGGACATCGACTCGCCCCAGCCGCGCAGGCGCGGCAGCAGGTACTCGAGCTGCGCGAGCTCGACCTGCGCCTTGCCCTCGCGGCTCGTCGCGTGCTGGCTGAAGATGTCGAGGATGACGGCCGTGCGGTCGATGACCTTGACCTTCACCTTGTCCTCGAGCGCACGGCGCTGGCTCGGCGAGAGCTCGCTGTCGGCGACGACGGTGTCGGCGCCGAGCTCCTTGACGATCTCGGCGAGCTCCTCGGCCTTGCCTCGACCCACGTAGGTGGCGGGGTCGGGGTTCGGGCGCCGCTGCAGCATGCCGTCGAGCACGCGCGCGCCCGCCGTCTCCGCGAGCGCGGCGAGCTCGCGCAACGAGTTCTCGGCGTCCTCGGCGCCGCTCGCGCCGCCCGAGTACACGCCGACGAGCACGACGTTCTCGAGCCGGAGCTCGCGGTACTCGACCTCGGTGACGTCCTCGAGCTCGGTGCGGAGCCCATCGACGCGGCGGAGCGCCGCGCGGTCCGCGCGGTCGAGCTGCTCGCCGTCGACGTCGGCGTCGAGCGCCGGAGCGACGTCGTCGTCCTGGAGCGCCTGCGCGCGCTCCCCCCACGCGAGGATGCGCTCCGTCGCGCGCCCCGGGCCCGTGGAACCGGTCTCCTCCGGTGCTGCCATGCTTCGTCCTTCGCTACTGTCGTGTCCGTGCCGGACCATTACTTCTCACCCGATCCCGCAGCCGCCGCCTCCACCCGGACGATCCGGGTGCCGATCGCGGGCGAGGAGCGGACGATGGTCACGGCCACCGGCGTCTTCTCCGGCGACGGGCTCGACGTCGGCACCGCGGTGCTGCTGGATGCCGTGCCCGCGCCGCCCGCGACCGGCGAGCTGCTCGACCTCGGCTGCGGCTGGGGGCCCATCGCCGCGACGCTCGCGCTCCGCTCCCCCGCTGCCCGCGTGTGGGCGGTCGACGTCAATGCTCGAGCGCTCTCGCTCGTCGAGCGGAATGCCGAGCTGCTCAGTCTATCGAACATCGTCGCCGCCTCGCCCGAGCTGGTGCCGGACGAGCTGCGCTTCGATGCGATCTGGTCGAACCCGCCCATCCGCATCGGCAAGCCGCAGCTGCACGCGCTGCTCGAGACGTGGATCCCCCGGCTCGCGCCCGGCGCGACCGCTTGGCTCGTGGTGCAGAAGCACCTGGGCGCCGACTCGCTGCTGACCTGGCTGGCGGACCGCTTCGAGGACTTCGACGTCGAGCGCGCCGACTCCAAGAGGACGTACCGCATCATCGCCGTCACTGCACCGGACTGAGCGCCGCTCCGCGGAAGACGATCTCTGCCGGGCCGGTGAGCCACGCGTGGCCGCGCGCATCGAGCTCGACCTCGAGCCTGCCGCCCGGCACGTCGACGATCCAGCGGTCCGCCGCATCCCCGGACCAGTGGCGCGTCGCCATCGCGGCTGCGACGGCACCGGTGCCGCAGGAGAGCGTCTCCCCCACGCCGCGCTCGTGCACGCGCATGCGGATCGAGCCTACGCCGTCGGCGATGAGGCCGGGGACGACGAACTCGACGTTCGCGCCGTCGGCGGGCACGGGATCGAGCGACGGCGCCCGGTGCAGGTCGAGACCCGCGAGCTCGTCCTCGCTCGCGAGCGCGACGACGACGTGCGGGTTGCCGGTCGACACTCCGAGGCCCGGCCGGTCGACGTCGAGCCCGACCGCCGCGACGAGGCTCTCAGCACCGAGCTCGAAGGGCCCGAGGTCGGCGGAGAGCAGCTCCCCGCGCCGCACCACGCGCTTGACCCCCGCGCGGGTGGCGACGTCGATCCAGCCGCCGTCGGGCAGCTCCGCGAGCCGCTCGTCGAGCAGGTAGCGCACGAACACGCGCACGCCGTTGCCGCACATCTCGCTGACGCTGCCATCGGCGTTCCAGTAGTCCATCGCCCAGATGGTGCTCGCCGCGCCCTCGGCCGCGCCGTCGAGCAGGGCGTCCCCGGAGGCGCCGGACGGCACCGCCCGGATCACCCCGTCGCCGCCGACCCCGAATCGGCGATCCGCGAGCGCGCGCACGCGTTCGGGGCTGAGCGGACTGCGCCCCGCCGGGTCGGCGACCAGCACGAAGTCGTTGCCCGTGCCGTGGCCCTTCGCGAACGGCGTGTCCTGCAGCGTCATGCCCTCCAGGCTAGCGCGGCAGGATGCGCCAGCGTGGGCCGTCCGAGCGGATCAGAGCCGCGACCCGAGCGCCTCGCCCGCCTGGCGCAGCCAGCGTGCCGGCGCAGCCATCGCCGCGGCACCGCCGCCCGCCAGCTCGGTGAGCGCGATCGCGCTCGAGAAGGGCGCGCGGTCGGCCGCGGGGTCGATCCGCCCGGCGACCAGCGCGATCGGGACGCCGGCGTCGCGCGCGACCGCGAGGACGAAGCCGGGCACCTTGCCGTCGAGGGACTGCCGGTCGTAGGAGCCCTCACCGGTGACGACGAGGTCCGCGCTCCGGATGGCCGAGTCGAGGCCGATGAGCTCGGCGACCGCGGCCGCGCCGGGCACGAGCGCTGCACCCCACGCGCGGAGCGCGAAGCCGGTGCCGCCGGCTGCGCCGCTGCCGGGCAGCTCCGGGTCGGCGTCGAGCAGGGGCGCGAACCGGGCGAGCGCGCGGTCCGCGCGCGCGATGCCCGCGCCGTCGAGCCCCTTCTGCGGACCGAAGACGGCTGCCGCGCCGCGCTCCCCGAGCAGCGGGTTCGTGACGTCGGTCAGCACGATCGCGCCGCCGGTCGGCGGTGGTGCGCACGTGCTGAGATCGACGCTGACGATGGACTCGAGGCCCGCCGCACCCGGGAGGAACGGGGCGCCGTGCTCGTCGCGCAACCGCGCGCCGAGCGCCGCCAGCATGCCGGCACCGCCGTCGGTGGAGGCGCTCGAGCCGATGCCCAGCACGAGCCGGTCGACGCCGTGGGCGAGCGCCGCCGCGATCGCCTGCCCGAACCCGTAGGTGTCCGCGCTCCACGGCAGCCGGCGCTCGCCGAGCAGCTCGAGCCCGCTCGTGCTCGCGAGCTCGACCACGCCGGTGGCGCCGTCGGCGCGCTCGAGCAGCAGCCACTGCGCGGCGACGGTGGCGCCGTCCGGGCCGCGCACGTCGACCGGCATCCGCCGAGCGCCGGGCGCCGCCGAGAACGCCTCGAGGGTGCCCTCTCCGCCGTCGGCCATGGGGCGGAGCTCGACCTCGGCGCGGGGAGCGGTCGACGCGATCCCCTCGGCGACGGCCCGCGCGGCGGCAGCAGCGCCGATCGATCCCTTGAAGCTGTCGACGGCGACGACGACCCGCCGCGTGCCGGCACCACGGCCCGCTCCGATCGCCTCGCTCACGCTCCGGAGTCTAGAGCGCCGAGACCGCGCGAGCGGCGATGCTCGCGGGCTCGGCTGCCGGCGCCGCGGGATACCGCTGGAACCACGACACCTGTCGACGCGCGTAGCGGCGGGTCAGCGCCTGGGTGCTCGTGATCGCCTCCGCCTCGTCGATCCGTCCGTCGAGCTGGTCGAGCGCCTGCCGGTAGCCGATCGCCTGCTGCGCGGTCGTGCCGCGCTCGATCCCCGCGGCTCGCAGCGACTGCGCCTCCTCGACGATGCCGAGCGCCCACATCGTGGCGACGCGCGCGTCGAGGCGCGCGACGAGCTCGGCACGCTCGGCGCGCTCGTGCTGGATTATCGTCGGCCGCACGAGCGCCTCCTCCGGCGGCAGGCCGACGCGGAACGGCTCCCCCGTGAGCGTGACGGCCTCGAGCGCGCGCACGAGCCTCCTGCCGTTGTGCGGGCCGATGGCGGTCGCTGCCGCCGCGTCGACCGCCAGCAGGCGCGCGTGCAGCTCGGCGGGGCCGTGCTGCTCGAGCTCGGCCTCGAGCGTGGCGCGCAGCGCGGCATCGGTCGCGGGGAACGCGAAGTCGTAGAGCACGCTCGACGCGTAGAGGCCGCTGCCGCCGACCAGGATCGGCACGGCGCCCCGCTCCTCGATGCCGGCGATCGCCGCGAGCGCGGCCTCGCGGTAGGCGGGCACCGCCGCATCCTGCCACGGCTCGAGCACGTCGAGGAGGTGATGCGGATGGCCTCGACGCTCGTCGACGCTCACCTTCGCCGTGCCGATGTCCATGCCGCGGTACAGCTGCATCGCGTCGCAGTTGACGATCTCGGCGCGGTGACCGAGGCGCACGACCGCGTCGGCGATGTCGAGCGACCGCGCCGTCTTGCCGGTGCCGGTGGCGCCGACGACGGCGACGAGCGTCACGCGCCCGACAGCCGCAGCGTCGGCAGGCCCACGGTCGGCAGGCCCAGCGACACCGGTCGCGGCGCGCCACCGGCGGCCGGCGCCGGCACGGCGCACGAGTCGGCTTGCGCGCGGTCCCAGGCGTCGCCCGCGCGGGTGCGGCGGACCGACACCGGGGCGCCGTCGGCGATGAGGTGGAATGGCGCCGCCTGCGTCACCGCGACGGTGACGACGTCGCCCGGCCGGGGGGCCTGCTCGCCAGGCGCGAAGTGCACGAGCCGGTTGTCCTCGGCGCGGCCGCTGAGGCGGTGCGTCCGCGCGTCCTTCTTCCCCTCCGCAGCCGAGACCAGCACGTCGACCGTGCGGCCGATCTGCGCGCGGTTCTCCTCGTGCGAGATGCGGTCCTGCAGGGCGACGAGCCGCTCGAAGCGCTCCTGCACGACCTCCTTCGGCACCTGGTCGGGCATGGTCGCCGCGGGCGTGCCGGGGCGGATGGAGTACTGGAACGTGAACGCCGACGCGAAGCGCGCCGCTTCGACGACCCGCAGCGTCTCGGCGAAGTCCTCCTCCGTCTCGCCCGGGAAGCCGACGATGATGTCGGTCGTGATCGCGGGATCCTGGATGCGCTCCCGCACGCGGTCGAGGATCCCCAGGAACCTCGTCGAGCGGTAGGAGCGCCGCATGGCCTTGAGCACGCGGTCCGAGCCCGATTGCAGCGGCATGTGCAGCTGCGGCATCACCGCATCCGTCTCGGCCATCGCGTCGATGACGTCGTCGGTGAACGCCGCGGGGTGCGGGCTCGTGAACCGGATGCGCTCGAGGCCGTCGATCTCGCCCGCCGCGCGGAGCAGCTTGCCGAACGCGAGCCGATCGCCGAACTCGACGCCGTAGGAGTTGACGTTCTGGCCGAGCAGCGTCACCTCGATCGCGCCGTCGTCGACGAGCGCCTGGACCTCGGCGAGCACGTCGCCGGGTCGCCGGTCACGCTCCTTGCCGCGCAGCGACGGCACGATGCAGAAGGTGCAGGTGTTGTTGCAGCCCACCGAGATCGACACCCAGCCCGCGTACGTCGACTCGCGCTTCGTCGGCAGCGTGGAGGGGAACACCTCGAGCGCCTCGAGGATCTCGACCTCGGCCTCGCCGTTGTGGCGGCTGCGCTCGAGCAGCGTCGGCAGGGAGCCGATGTTGTGGGTGCCGAACACGACGTCGACCCAGGGAGCCCGCTCGATGATGGTGGAGCGGTCCTTCTGTGCGAGGCACCCGCCCACCGCGATCTGGAACCCCGCACGCTCGCGCTTCGTCTTCGCCAGCTGACCGAGGTGCCCGTAGAGCTTCTGATCGGCGTTCTCGCGCACCGCGCACGTGTTGATGACGACGATGTCGGGGTCGCCGTCGACCGCCTCGGTGAAGCCGGCCGCCTCGAGCGAACCGCGCAGCCGCTCCGAGTCGTGCACGTTCATCTGGCACCCGAAGGTCTTGACCTCGAAGGTGCGGATCGCGTGCGTCGACATGCCCTCCAGCGTACCGAGGCTGCGGCGCGCGCTCGGCGTCAGCCCTGCTGCGTGAGGGTGATCTCGTAGCCCGGCTGGCCGGACCCATCGACGCCCGAGAGCTCCATGGTGCCGTCGCCGACCGTGCCGGTGTACTCGATCGACTCGACGTCCCCGCCGAGGCCGCCGATGAAGATCGTGATCTCGTCGCCCTGGAGCGACCAGGTGTCGCTGTCGTCGTCGAACGGTCCATTGCCGTTCAGCTCGTTGAGCAGCACGGTGCCGTCCTCTTCGAGGACGAGGTCGAGCGAGTTGTCGGCTGCGTCCGTGCCGGTCCAGTTCGTGCCGGCCAGCTCGCTGTCCACAGAGCCGCCGTCGGCTGCCTGCGTCTGCTCGGTGCCGCCGCCGGTGCCGCCGCCCACCGGGGGGAGCTGGATGCAGCCCGTCAGTGCGAGCAGCGCGCTCGCCGCGAGTGCCGGAACAGCAAGGATCCTCGAAGTCTTCATGAGGACAACCTACCTGCCCGTCGCCTGGGGATCGGGTGCATCACCGGAAGCGAGGGCCACCACGGGTGCGCGTGCGCTCGATGGCGATGCGGACGGTGCCGCCCGAGAAGCCCCTTCGCTGCAGCCACCCCGCGAGCCGGCGCTCGAGGGTCTCGTCGTCGAGGCTGCCCATGCGGCGGCGGCGTTCAGCGGCGGCATCGATGGCGCGCTGCAGCTCGTCGTCGCGATCGGCGTCGTCGAGCTCGTCAGGGTCGAGCCCGCGCTTGCGGAGCTCTGCAGCCACCCCGCGCTCCCCCAGGTGCTTGCGCTCGCGCAGGCGCTCGGCGGTGTCGCGCGCGAGCTGCGCGTCGTCGACGAGCCCCTCGGCCTCGAGCCGGTCGAGCACCGCGGCGCGCACGTCGGGCTCGACCTCCCGCCGCTCGAGCGTGCGATCGAGCTCCTGCCGGCTGGCGGCCTTCCGCCCGAGTGCGCGCAGCGCGATCGAGCGCGCCGACTCCTCGTCGACGCGCTCGATCGCCGCCGCATCCTCGAGCTCGAGCTCGGGCTCGGGCTCGGCGTCACGCGCCACCCAGGTGGAGAGCTGCGTGACGCCGGCCAGGCGATCGCGATCGCTCACGCCCCCTGGCGCTCCTGCCTGCGGGCGTCGAGCGACTCGACGCTGCCGTTCGCCTCCGGCGCGGCCTTGCCCTGACCGATGCCGAGCTTGGCGAGGATCTGGCGCTCGATGTCGGCGGCGATGTCGGGGTTGTCCATGAGGAACTGGCGGGCCTTCTCCTTGCCCTGCCCCAGCTGGTCGCCGTCGTAGGTGTACCAGGCGCCCGACTTGCGGACGATGCCGTGCTCGACGCCGAAGTCGATCAGGCTGCCCTCGCGCGAGATGCCGACGCCGTAGAGGATGTCGAACTCCGCCTGGCGGAAGGGCGGCGCCATCTTGTTCTTGACGACCTTGACGCGCGTGCGGTTGCCGACCGCCTCGGTGCCGTCCTTGAGCGTCTCGATGCGGCGGATGTCGAGCCGCACGGAGGCGTAGAACTTCAGCGCCTTGCCGCCCGCGGTGGTCTCGGGGCTGCCGAAGAACACACCGATCTTCTCGCGCAGCTGGTTGATGAAGATCATCGTCGTCTGCGTCTGGTTGAGGCCACCGGTGAGCTTGCGCAGCGCTTGCGACATCAGGCGAGCCTGCAGGCCGACGTGGCTGTCGCCCATCTCGCCCTCGATCTCGGCGCGCGGCACGAGGGCCGCGACGGAGTCGATGACGACGAGGTCGATCGAGCCGGAGCGGACCAGCATGTCGGCGATCTCGAGCGCCTGCTCACCGGTGTCGGGCTGCGAGACGAGCAGCGCGTCGATGTCGACGCCGAGCTTCTTCGCGTACTCGGGGTCGAGCGCGTGCTCGGCGTCGATGAACGCGGCGATGCCGCCGGCGCGCTGCGCGTTCGCGATCGCGTGCAGCGTGAGCGTCGTCTTGCCGGACGACTCCGGGCCGTAGATCTCGACGATGCGCCCACGCGGGAGCCCGCCGATGCCGAGCGCGGCGTCGAGCGCGATCGAGCCGGTGGGGATGATCTCGACCGGCGCGCGGTCCTCGCTGCCGAGGCGCATCACCGACCCCTTGCCGAACTGGCGGTCGATCTGTGCGAGCGCCGCCTCGAGCGACTTCTCGCGGTCTGCGGGTGTGGGCATTGCTGGCCTTCCGTTGGTGGTGCGCTCACGCTACGGCGGGCCGCTGACACGCGGGCGGCCCCTGGTCCCGCCTGTGGATGACGGGCTCGTCGTGCACGGCAAGCCTACGCCCGGATCGAACGAGTCTTCGAACACGCGTGCGGCGTGTCGCCAGCGCTCAGCGCCGGGGCGTCCGCATCCCTCGGCCGTGCCTGCGCTCCACCGGCACGTCCTTCGCATCGCACAGCGCCTGCCAGATCTCGCGCGCCGGCACGCCAGCGGCGAGCGCCTCGGCCGCCGTGCGGCCACCGAGGCTCCCCAGCGTCGTGTCGGTCATCAGCACCGCGCCGAGCGCGCCGAACTCCTCCGTGACCGCGAGCTGCAGCTCGCTCGTCCTCACCCTCGCCCTGCCTTCAGCGGACGGCTGCGTCGAACTCCGCCACGAGCTCGTCGGGCAGCGTGTCGGGCACGGTCGAGCCCATCGCCCCGAACTCGCCGTAGCTGAGTCCCTCGAGCACCGCGAGGCGGTCGCCCACCTCGCGCAGGATGCGCGACAGCGGCACGTCGAGCGCGTCCGCGACCGACGCGAGGATCTCGCTCGAGGCCTCCTTCTGCCCGCGCTCGACCTCGCTGAGGTATCCGAGCGCGACCGACGCACGCGATGCGACCTGGCGCAGGGTCCTGCCCTGCCGGAGGCGGACGTCGCGAAGGACGTCGCCGATCTCCTGTCGTACCAGCACCATGGTCTCCCCCTTCACCGTGGTCGGATGCATCATCTTAGTCGCAGCTTCCCTGCGTCCAGCCGTGCTCACCACGTCCTTCACAACGCCAGTCTCACACCGCGCATTCCGTGGGCCGCCCTCGTCAGGTTGTGGATTCGCTGTGCATCACGAGGTCGGTGCGCTCGAGCGCAGCGTCGAGCGCCTCGAGGGCTGCGGTGAGCGCCGCGTGGCGCACCGCCTCACGGTCGCCGCGGACCACGTGGGAGGTCGCACTCGCGTCGAGCCCGTGGGTCGTCTCGACCTCGATGCCGATGTGGAACTCGCCCGGGGGGTGGTCGTCCTGCGCCCCCGGTCCCGCGACGCCCGTCGTGCCGACCCCGATCGTGCACGCGGAGCGGTCGAGCGCGGCGAGCTGCCGCACGCCCCTCGCCATCCAGATCGCCACGTCCGGGTCGACGGCGCCGCGCTCCGCGAGCAGCTGCGCAGGCACGTGCAGCACGCGCTGCTTCATCTCCGTGGCGTAGGCGACGACGCCGAGCCGCAAGACCACGGAGGCGCCCGGCGTGCGGACGAGCGTCTCGGCGACGAGGCCGCCCGTGAGCGACTCGGCGATGGCGATGGTCACGCCTCGAGCGGCAGCGCGCGCGACGATCCGCGCGGCGAGGTCAGCAGCATCCATCAGCGTCCTCTCATGACGTGCACCACGAACTCGATGCCGGAGTAGATGGTCAGGGCGACGGCGACCGTCATCGTGACGACGCACACCCAGACGGCCCACTCGCCGAGCCATGCCTGCAGCGGCAGCAGCGCGAGGGGCAGCGCGATCGCCTGCGCCATGGTCTTGGCCTTGCCGGCCCAGTCCGCGGCGATGACGACCTGGTTGGCGACGACGAGCCGGTAGACGGTGATGCCCACCTCGCGCAGCAGCACCACGATCGTGATCCACCACGGCAGCTCGCCCAGCAGCGACAGCACGACGAAGGCACTGCCGGTGATCGCCTTGTCGGCGATCGGGTCGATCAGCTTGCCGAAGTCGGTCACGAGACCTCGGCTGCGCGCGATCTGCCCGTCGACGAAGTCGGTCGCGATGAGCACCGCGAACAGCACCGCGGCGACCGTCCGCGCGAGGCCGGGCTCGGGGTTGGTGAGCGCGACGACGATGAAGACGGGGGTGAGCAGGATGCGGGCGACCGAGATGAGGTTCGGCACGCTCGCGACGCTCGCGGGCGAGTCGCCGCGGCGCCACACGCGCCCGCGCCACGGACTCAGGATCCCCATGCTGCGAGGCTACCGACTCCGCCGGCGGGTTCCTCTCGGCGGACCCTCAGTCGCGACCCGTCAGCGACCACGCGTCGTCGTCGCCCTCGTCGGCCTCGACGATCTCGAGCCCGTCGCGGTTCGCCTCGTCGAACGGGTCGGCGTAGCGGTCGTCCTGCTCGATCCAGGCGCCCGCGTCGTCGTCGGATGCGTCGTCGGCTGCGCCGTCGACGTCCTGCGCGGCAGCGGGGGCGGGCGCGGGCGTGGCGGCACGCGGGGCGGGCGCCGCCGAGGGGCCCTCCCCACGGAGCGACGCGAGCACCTGGGCGAGGTTGTCGGGCGGCACGAGCACGTCGCGCGCCTTCGATCCCTCCGACGGGCCGACGATCTCGCGCGACTCCAGCAGGTCCATGAGGCGGCCGGCCTTCGCGAAGCCGACCCGCAGCTTGCGCTGCAGCATCGACGTGGAGCCGAACTGCGTCGAGACGACCAGCTCGGCGGCCGCGCAGAGGTCCTCGAGGTCGTCGCCGATGTCGCTGTCGATCTCGCGCTTCTCGGCCACCTCGGCGACGTCGTCGCGGTACTCGGGCTGCGCCTGCCCGGTGACGTGCTGCACGACCCGCTGGATCTCCGCCTCGTCGACCCAGGCGCCCTGCACGCGCATCGCCTTGTTCGCCCCCATCGGCAGGAAGAGGCCGTCGCCCTGGCCGATGAGCTTGTCGGCGCCGGGCTGATCGAGGATGACGCGCGAGTCGGTGACGCTCGAGACGGCGAACGCGAACCGGCTCGGCACGTTGGCCTTGATGAGGCCGGTGACCACGTCGACGGACGGCCGCTGGGTCGCGAGCACGAGGTGGATGCCGGCGGCGCGCGCGAGCTGCGTGATGCGGACGATCGAGTCCTCGACGTCGCGCGGCGCGACCATCATGAGGTCGGCGAGCTCGTCGACGACGACCAGCAGGTACGGGTAGGGCTTGAGCGAGCGCTGGCTGCCGGCGGGCAGCATGATCTCGTCCGCCCGCACGGCCTTGTTGAAGTCGTCGATGTGCTTGTAGCCGAACGACGCGAGGTCGTCGTACCGCATGTCCATCTCCTTCACGACCCACTGCAGCGCTTCGGCCGCCTTCTTGGGGTTCGTGATGATGGGCGTGATGAGGTGCGGCACGCCCTGGTAGGCGGTGAGCTCGACGCGCTTGGGGTCGACGAGCACCATCCGCACGTCGGCGGGCGTCGAGCGCATCAGCAGGCTCGTGATCATCGAGTTCACGAACGACGACTTGCCGGAGCCGGTGGAGCCGGCGACGAGCAGGTGCGGCATCTTCGCGAGGTTCGCGACCACGTAGCCGCCCTCGACGTCCTTGCCGATGCCGATCGTCATGGGGTGCTTCGAGTCGGCGGCAGCGCGCGAGCGCAGCACGTCGCCGAGCTTGACGATCTCGCGATCCGGATTGGGGATCTCGATGCCGATCGCGCTCTTGCCCGGGATGGGCGAGAGGATGCGCACCTCGTTCGACGCCACGGCGTACGACAGGTTCTTCGACAGCGCCGTGACGCGCTCGACCTTGACGCCCGGCGCGACCTCGACCTCATAGCGCGTGACGGTCGGCCCGCGGGAGAAGCCGGTGACCTTGGCGTCGACGTTGAACGAGCTCAGCACCTGCGTGATGGCCGCGACGATCTCGTCGTTCGCCGCCGATCGCGCCTTGGGCGGGTCGCCCTGCCCGAGGGAGGCGATGGACGGCAGCCGGTAGGGGCGCTCGCGCAGCGTCGCGGCGGGCGCAGCGGCGGTCTGCGAGGGCAGCTCCGAGGTCGCGCCCGGGACCTCGCCGGTGTGCTTGCGCATCGCCTCCTCCGCCTGCTCGAGGGAGGCGAGGACGGCGGTCGCGTAGTCGTCGTGCGCCGAGTCGTCGTGCTCCTCGGGCTCGGCGGCCGGCAGCGGCTCGACCGGTGTCGCCGGCACGCCACCGACGGGCACGCCACCGACGGGCACGGCGTCCACGTGGGTCGTGGGCTGCTCGCGGTCGACCACGACCGGTGTGTCATAGGCGGGGTCGACCTCGCGGCCCGTCGAGTTGCGGCGCCAGAACGGCAGCGCATCGGGGTCGTCGACGAGCTCGTCCTCCGCGATCTGGGCGGCCTCGGCCTTGGCGAGCTCCTTCGCGTCGCGGCGCTCGCGGCGAGCGGCCTCGCGCTCCTCCGGTGCGAGCGTCTCGACGCCGAAGAGGTAGCCGTAGAGGTCGCGGAGGCGCTCGGGGATGCGGTTCGGCGGCGTCCTGGTGATCACGAGCACCGAGAGCAGCGCGATCAGGCCGCAGATGATGCCTGCACCGATCGGCGTCAGCAGCGCCGCGAGCGGCGCGGAGATGACCCAGCCGAGCATGCCGCCGGCGTCGGCGAGGGCGGGCATCCCGAGCGACGCATCCGGCATCCCGAGGAGCACGTGGCACAGCCCGGCCACCGCGATGAGCAGCATCGCGATGCCGACGCCGACGCGGCCGTTGTCGCTCACCGAGGCGGGATGCCGGAACATCCACAGCGCGAGCAGCACGAACACGACGGGCAGGGCGATCGCGACCTGGCCGAACAGCCCGCCGAGCGTGTAGGCGGAGATCGCCTGCGCGACCTGGTTCGTCGGCAGGATCCACTCGACGACGGCCCCGGCGATCGCGAGCAGCGTGAGCAGGAAGGGCACGCCGTCGCGGCGCTCCTCCTTCGCGAGCGACTCGCGGCCGAAGACGCGAGCAGCAGCGCCGGTCGCGTGCGCGAGGCCCATCCAGGCGCGCTGGCCGACGCTCGGGCCGTGATCCTCGAAGGTCGGCTGCGAGGTCGTCTGGCGCGCTCGCTGCACCTTGGTGGTCGCGGTGGCGCCCTTGCCCTTCGGTGCTGCGCTGCTGGTCTTCGCGCTGGTCGAGCGCGGGCGCGTCGGCGTGGATCTGGACATGCGCACACCCTAATCGCCGGTGCCGACGCGGCCGCGGAGGCGCTCCGCGGTCAGAAGCGGATGGCCTCGATCACCTTCGAGCGCACCGCGATCGTCGCCGGGATGCTGCCGGCGAGGGCGCCCACGGCGGCAGAGACGAGCAGGCCCGTGACGGCGGCGCTCATCGGGAACCCGGGCAGCTCGACGCCGCCGACCCCTTGCGTGAGCGTCTCCTGCACCACCGGCAGCCGGTAGGCGAAGATGCACAGCGCGATGCCGATGGTGCCCGCCACGACCGTGCCGACCACCGACTCGAGCATGACCGCGGCGAAGATGCGGCCGCGGGAGGCCCCGAAGGCTCGGCGGATGCCGAACTCGCGCACGCGCTGCCGGATCGAGACGACCGCGACGGTGACGAGGCCGAGCGCCCCGAGCAGCAGGATCACGACCGCCGTGCCGATGAGCGTGAGCTGCAGCGGCAGCAGCGGGTCGAACCCGCCCTCGAACGCCTGCCAGTCCTGGCGGCTGCCGTCGACCGAGCTGCCCGGCAGCGCGGAGCGGATGTCCTGCGAGAGCATCCGCACGCCGTCGTCGGCCATCTCCTCGGGCACCCAGGCCTCGAGCTGCAGGCCCGAGATCATCCCCGAGCGGCCCGCGGCGTCGGCGACCCGCACGACGTCGCGGGGCAGCATCCACGCCTGCGGCCAGTCGTCGCCCATGCCGCGATCGACCACGCCCACCACGACCGCAGTCGTGCCGTCCAGCTCGACCGTGCGGTGCAGCTCCATGCCGCCGCCGCCGAGCGTGTCGAGCATGCCGCGGTTGACGACGATCGCGGGCGCGAGTCGGGCGCGGTCGCTCTCGACCAGGAAGCGGCCCTCGGCGACGGCCAAGTGACGCATGACGGCGAAGTCGGGCTCGACGCCCTCGACCTGCACGCCCATCCCCTGCGGGAGCGCCAGGTGCGCGTTGGTGCGCGCGCTCGCGTACTCGACGCCGTAGCGATCGACGGCCGCTTCGATGGCATCGAGCGCCGCGACGTGGTCGTCAGCGGACGGCGCGTCGGCCGCGGCGGGGCTGATCCACATCGTGAGGGTCGCAGGCCGGCCGCCGTTCGACTCCATCGAGACGAGCAGCGTCGAGCGGGCGAGCTCGCCGACGGCGACGGATGCGGTGAGCGCGGCGATCGCCACCGTGACGCCGATGAGGCTCATGAGCACGCGGCCGCGGTGGATGCGCAGCTCGGTCCAGGCGTCCTGGATCGCGGCGACGACGTCGGTCACGCGGGCACCTCGATGCGCTCGAGCGGGCGCAGCCGACCGTCGACGAGCTGCAGCACGCGCCGCGCGCGGCTCGCGACGGCGAGGTCGTGGGTGATGGTGACGAGCGCGGCGCCCGCGTCGGTCGCGACCCGGTCGAGCAGGTCCATCGTGCGCGCGCCCGTCTCGATGTCGAGCGCGCCGGTCGGCTCGTCGGCGAGGATGAGCCTCGGCCTGCGGACGAGTGCCCGCGCGATCGCCACCCGCTGCTGCTCGCCGCCGGAGAGGTGCGTGGCCTTCGTGTCGAGCCGGTGGCCGAGCCCGACACGCTGCAGCATCTCGCGGGCGAGGTGCGCCCGCCGCCAGTAGGCGCGCCCGGCGCCGTAGTGCAGCGGCACGGCGACGTTCTCCGCCGCGGTGAGCCCCTCGATGAGGTTGAACTGCTGGAAGACGAAGCCGACGCTCGAGCCGCGCAGGCGGTCCCGGCGGCGGGCGCGCATGAGCGCGACCGGCTCGCCGTCGAGCTCGACGACACCGGTGGTCGGCTGGTCGATGAGCCCGAGCAGGTTGAGGAGGGTCGACTTGCCGGAGCCGGAGCGGCCCACGATCGACACCCGGTCGCCCGTCTCGACGTCGAGATCGACGCCCTTGAGGATCTGCAGCGCGGGGCCGTCGATCGTCGCGAACTGGCGCGTGACCGCGCGCAGGTGCAGGAGCGTCACGGCGCGAAGCCGCCGTCGAAGCCGCACACCATCGGATCCGCCGTCATGGGATCGGCGCAGGGATCGACGGCGCCCGGCACGAACTGCAGCACCTGGTCGCCCTCGGCGAGCCCAGAGCGCACCTCGACGCGCGTGCCGTCGGTGAGGCCGAGCTCGACGCGCACCTCCTCGGCCTCGCCCGAGGCGCCTGGGCGGTAGACGAGCCCCGAGTCGGCGCTCCCGAGCACCGCGGTGGTCGGCAGCAGCAGCGCGTCCTCCGCGGCGCCCGCGACGAGCTCGATGGTCGCGGCGAGGCCGACGAACACGCGCACGTCATCGGGGACCGCGCAGCTGAGCGTGGCGCTCGCGCCGGTCGTCGCGGCCTCGCCGGTGGGCTGCGCGATCGTGACGCCGCCGCACTCGAACGGTGCCGGCCCGCCCTCGATCGTGACGGTCGCGGTCTCCGGCTGGGTCGTCAGCCGGTACTGCTCGGCCGCACCGACCGAGGCGCGCACGAGGTGCTGGGGAGGCTGCACCGCGCCGGTCTCGGTCGCGACGTCGACGCTCTGGTCGACGAGCACCGCGAAGCCGGTGAGCGTGCCCGTGGCCGGCGCCGTGACGTTGTAGACGCGGGACGTGGGCGGGGCCGCGGCGCCGTCGGCGGCCGGCGGCGGCTGCGTCTCGACACGCACCGTGTAGAGCACAGCGCCCTCGGCGACCTGCTGCCCATCGGCGGCGTCGACGCGCGCGACGGTTCCGGCGCGCGTGGAGCGCACCGGCACGGCCTCGACGGGCACGATCGAGCCGTCGACCGAGACGGCGTTCTCGATCGAGCCCCGCTCGACGGCCACCGTCGGCTCCTCGAACACGGCGCCGGGGAACACCTCGTCCGCGGTCGCGGGCTCCGCCGAGGGGAAGAACGCGAGCTTGACGAGCGCGACCGCGATCGCCGCTGCGACCAGCAGCTTGAGCACGGGCAGCACCCAGGTGCGCCAGGCGCCCGGGCCGCGCGCGGCCCGCTCCGCCTTGCGCAGCTGCTTGCGCTCGAGCCGCTCGAGCCGCGCCTGGCGGCTCGCGCCCCGACGGGCCTCGCGAGGCGATCGGTCCGCGTGAGCGGGCGGCGCCCCGGGCACGTCGATCTGGGCGGTCTGGTCCTGCTCGAGCACGGCGGCGTCCTCTCGGATGCGGCGCACGCCCCTGTGCGTCAGCGCCCTGCCCTCACGCTAAGCCAGCGCGGACGCGCCCGTCCTCCTCCTGAAGGATGAGATCCGCTCAGCTCGGGAGCGCTACGCCTCGATCACGACTGGCACGATCATCGGGCGGCGGCGGATGCGCGTGCCGACCCAGCGCCCGACCGTGCGTCGCACGACCTGCTGGTACTGGTGCTGGTCGCGCACGCCCTGCTCCCCCGCCTCGGCGAGCGCCTTGACGATCTTGGGGCGGATCTCGTCGAAGATCGAGTCGTCCTCGGCGAAGCCGCGAGCGTGGATCTCCGGGCCGACGATGACCTTGCCGGTCTGCGGCTCGACGGCGATGAAGATGGAGATGAAGCCCTCCTCCGCGAGCGTGCGGCGGTCCTTCAGGTCGGCCTCGTCGATGCGGCCCACCGAGGAGCCGTCGACGTAGACGTAGCCGATCTCGACCTGGCCCGCGACGCGGATGCGGTGGTCCTTGAGGTCCCAGACGGTGCCGTTCTCGCCGACGAACGCCCGCTCGCGCGGCACGCCGGTGTCGATCGCGAGCTGCGCGGCGGCATGCAGGTGGCGGTACTCGCCGTGCACGGGGATGACGTTCGCGGGGCCCAGGATGTTGTAGCAGTAGAGCAGCTCGCCCGCCGAGGCGTGGCCCGAGACGTGCACCTTCGCGGAGCCCTTGTGCACGACCTTCGCGCCGAGCTGCATGAGCCCGTTGATGATGCGGAAGACGGCGTTCTCATTGCCGGGGATGAGGCTCGACGCCAGGATGATCGTGTCGTCCTCGCCCACCTCGATGCGGTGCTCGCCGTTCACGATGCGGCTCAGCACGGCCATCGGCTCGCCCTGAGAGCCGGTCGACATGAACACGACCTCGTTTCGGGGCAGGTTCTCGGCCTTCTTCTGGTCGATCACGACGCCGTCCGGCACCTTGAGGTAGCCGAGGTCGGCGGCGATGCCCATGTTGCGCACCATCGACCGGCCGACGAACGCGACCTTGCGGCCGTTCTCGGCCGCCGCATCCAGCACCTGCTGCACGCGGTGCACGTGGCTCGAGAACGACGCGACCACGACGAGGCCGGTGGTCTTCGCGATGACCTGCGAGATGACCGGGCCGATCTCGCGCTCGGGGGCGGTGAAGCCCGGCACGTCGGCGTTCGTCGAGTCGACGAGGAACGCGTCGACGCCCTCCTCGCCGAGCCGCGCGAAGGCGCGCAGGTCGGTGATGCGGTCGTCGAGCGGCAGCTGGTCCATCTTGAAGTCGCCGGTGTGCAGCACGAGGCCCGCGCTCGTGCGGATCGCGACCGCGAGCGCATCCGGGATGGAGTGGTTGACCGCGATGAACTCGGTCTCGAACGGGCCGAGCTGCTCGATGCCTCCCTCGCGCACCGTGTGCGTGTAGGGCTTGATGCGGTGCTCCTTGAGCTTCGCCTCGACGAGCGCGAGCGTCAGCTGCGAGCCGAGCAAGGGGATGTCCGCCTTGAGGCGCAGCAGGTACGGCACCGCGCCGATGTGATCCTCGTGGCCGTGCGTGAGCACGACGCCGACGACGTCGTCGAGGCGGTCGCGGATCGGCCCGAAGTCGGGCAGCACGAGGTCGACGCCGGGCTGGTGCTCCTCGGGGAAGAGCACGCCGCAGTCCACGATGAGCAGCTTGCCGTTCAGCTCGTACACGGTCATGTTGCGGCCGACCTCGCCGAGGCCGCCGAGCGGGATGATGCGGAGCGTGCCTGCCTCGAGCTGGGCAGGCTGGGTGATGGCCGTCAAAGGGCCCTCCTTCGTATGGGGCTCGCCCTGCGCCGAAGCGCCGGCGAGCGGATGTGGTGGTGGGTGCGCGCACCTCGCGCGCTGCGTGGTCGTGGGACCCGGTTCCGGGTCGGGGCTATCGGGTGGTGCCGTGCACCTTGGGCAGGGCGCCGCCAGCGGCCGCGTTGCGGTCCGGGCTGAAGCGGCTGAGGTCGAGGCCGTCGACACCCCCGACGAGGGCGATCTCGTCCTCGATGAGCGCCGCCTCGGCGTCCTCCGGCCCGACGAGCGGCAGGCGCACGCGCGGGCTGCCGATGCGGCCGAGGCCGTGGAGGATGTACTTGGTGGCGACCGTGCCCGGCACGTGCGTCATGGTGGCCCGCACGAGCGGCTCGAGCGCCTTGTGCTGCTCCTGCGCCGTGCCCAGGTCGCCCGCGTTGACCGCGTCGATCATGGTGCGGTACGGGCGCGGCGCGATGTTGGCCGTCACGCCGATGAGGCCGGACGCGCCGATCGCCAGGTGCGGCAGCACGTTGCTGTCGTCGCCGGAGAAGTAGAGCAGGTCGGTCTGGTTCAGCACGCGGCTCACCTCGGCGAAGTCGCCCTTGGCGTCCTTCACGGCGAGGATGTTGGGGTGCTTCGCGGCCCGCACGAGCGTCTCGTACCGGATCGGGATGCCGGAGCGGCCGGGGATGTCGTAGAGGATGACCGGCAGGTCGGTGGCGCCCGCGATCATCCGGAAGTGCGTGAGGACGCCCGACTGCGTCGGCTTGTTGTAGTAGGGCGTGACGATCATGATGCCGTCGGCGCCGGCGCGCTCGGCCTGGCGCGACAGGTCCATGGCGTGCGCGGTCTCGTTGGAGCCGCCGCCCTGGATGATCTTCGCGCGGTCGCCCGCGACCGCCTTCGCGACCTCGACGAGCCGGATCTTCTCCGGGTCGGTCAGCGTGGAGGTCTCGCCGGTGGTCCCGGAGACGACGATGCCGTCGGCCCCGTTCGTCACGACGTCGTCGATCAGCCGCTCGACGTCATCCCAGTCGACCTCTCCGTCGACGCCCATCGGCGTCACGAGCGCGACGAGCACCTGACCGAAGGGATTGGGATTCACCATGCAAGGGTATCGCGCCACGCGTGCGGCGCCCTTCCCGAGCGGATCGCTGCTCCGCTCGCCCGGACCGGGCGCGCCGAGCGTGGCCGAATCGTTATCGGTCATCGCCTCGAGCACCGCGCACGCCTGCATAGGCTCGCGCTCGAACACCACGACGCAGCGCCGCTGCCCTATCCCGTCAGGACCGCCATGCGCGCACTGCTCGCCCTCACCGCTGCCTCCGCCCTCGTGGCGACCGGACTCGCGACCGCCGCCGCGCCCGCGGAGGCGTTCGAGACCCACCGCATCGAGGGCGCCGACCGGTACGCGACCGCCGTCGAGATCGACCGAGCGATGGATGCGGTCGGCGGCCCGGTCTTCCTCGCGAACGGGCAGAAGTTCCCCGACGCGCTCGCCGCGGGACCTGTGGTGGCGGCGGAGGGTGGCCACCTGCTGCTCACGGCGCCGGATGCCCTGCCGGCCGTGGTGGCCGCGCGCATCCAGGAGCTGGCGCCGAGCGAGATCGTCGTGGTGGGCTCCTCCGCCTCGGTCTCGGACGCGGTCGCGCAGCATGCGGCCGACGCGGCGCGGCGTGGCGGGGCCGATGCTGAGCTCGCCAGGATCGGCGGTGCCGACCGGGTCGAGACATCGCTGCTGCTGCTCGACCGCCTGCTCGAGAGCGGCCCCGTGACGCACCTCTGGGTCGCGTCGGGCGCCACGTTCCCCGATGCGCTCGTCGCGGCATCCGTGGCGGGCCGCCACCACCACGCCGTGGTGCTGGACCATCACGGGCCGAGCGCCGAAGCGGCGCGGGCGTGGCTGGACGCCGTCGGCTCGCGCGTCATGGGGAGGCACGTCCAGGTCGCCGGTGGGCCGTCGTCGGTGAGCGATGCGGACGCGGACGGACTCTGGAGCTTCGGCACGCGCTCCGTCGACCGGATCGCGGGGCGCGACCGCTACGAGACCGCTCGGATGATCAACGATGCCTGGGGCGCTTCGTCGACGCCGGAGATGCTACTCGCGACTGGCGAGAACTTCCCCGACGCGCTCGCGGGAGCGGCGCTCGCAGCCGCGTCAGGAGCTCCGATGTACCTGACGCCCAACGGCTGCCACGCGGCGATCACGCCCACGCTGCGCGCCGAGGCGTCGAGGCTCGGCGTCCAGGCCGTCGTCGGGCTCGGCAGCGCCGCGACCGTGAGCGACGGCGCCCTGCGGCTCGGACCCTGCGCGACGACCCTGCAGCAGCAGATCGGCCAGGTGTACGGGACGTTCGCGACGCAGCGGCACACGGGCCGCGGCTCGCGCGTCATCGACCTGGGGCGGGAGATCCCGTACGCGCAGGTGGTGGCGCAGCTGTCGTCGAGCAGCTTCACCGGCATCCACGCGCTGGACCGCGACCAGCAGCACGTCGACTCCATCGCTTGGGGCCACCGCACGTACAGCGGGACGTCGCTCGTCATGCCGCACGGGTCGGCCGTGGCGCGCTACCTGCGCGTCGAGAGCGATGGGGCCTGGACGATCGAGGTGCGCGATCTGACGAGCGCCCCGGTGCTGCAGGGCGCGACGAGCGGCGGCTCCGACGCCGTGCTGCTGTACGCCGGCCCCGCGGCACCCGTCTCGAGCACGAACGGCGGCTCGGGACGAGCCTTCTCCGCGCAGGAGCTGCACGGCTACTGGCAGTACGCGCTCCCCTTCGGGCTCGACGCGCGGACGTCTGGCACGCTGCACCAGGGCCCCTCGGTGATCGGGATCAGGGCGACGCAGCCGTGGACGCTGCGGGTCGGCTGATCGAGCTCAGCGAGCGGGACGCTCGAGGGTGCGGTAGGCGTAGCGCAGGCCGGTGCGGCTGACGTGCCACCCCTCTGACGGCTCGCGCGCGACCTCGCGCCACGACGCATCCGTGTCGGGTGCGGTCGTGTCGCCGGAGGCGTTGAGGTCGATGTCGGTGATCTCGAGGCGATCGGCGTGCGCCATCGCGTCGCGGTAGACGCGCCCGCCGCCGACGATCCACACCTCCTCGTCGATCGCGCGCGCCGCGTCGAGCGCCGCAT
This sequence comes from Agrococcus sp. DT81.2, assembly GCF_049844935.1. Taxonomy (NCBI): domain Bacteria; kingdom Bacillati; phylum Actinomycetota; class Actinomycetes; order Micrococcales; family Microbacteriaceae; genus Agrococcus; species Agrococcus sp. DT81.2. The sequence goes on from NZ_JBNCLZ010000007.1 coordinate 46,474, forward strand.
CGAGACTGCGCACGATCGTCGCGCCGGGCGCCACGTAGTCGCGGTCGGAGGTGATGACGAAGTTGTCGCGGCCGGGCAGCGGCCGGAACCGCTCGGGGAACGACTCCCAGGTGCGCCTGCCCATCACGACCGGGTGCCCCATCGTGATCGCCTTGAAGCGCTGCATGTCCTCGGGCAGCCGCCACGGCATGTCACCGGCCTCGCCGATCACGCCGTCGCGCGCCTGCGCCCAGATCATGCCGAGAGTCATGGGGCCAACGTACGCGAAGCGCGAGGGGCGCATTCGTGACCGAACCGTGACCCGCAGCGGCATGGCGCCGACCGGGGCGCCTTTAGAGTCATCCTCAGCATCCACTGCCGCAGCACGCGGCGCTCCAGAACGGACACCGCATGCGCCTGCTGCTCTCCTCCCTCGCGATCGTCGGCCTCGTCGCCGTGAGCCTCACGGCGTCGGCGCCGCCCGCGTCGGCCGCCGTGACGCCCTCGCGCATCGCGGGCGCGGACCGCTTCGCGACGAGCGTCGAGATCTCGCGGCAGACGCCGTTCGCCGGCGACGTCGTGTACCTCGCCTCCGGGCTGTCGTTCCCGGATGCGCTCGCGGCCGGTCCGGTCGCGGCGGCCGAGGGCGGGCACCTGCTGCTCACGCGGCCGGATGCCGTCGATGCGGCGGTCATGGACCGGATCGCCGAGCTCGCGCCGCGCGAGATCGTGCTCGTGGGCTCTGCGGCCACGGTGCGCGAGAGCGTGCGCACGCAGCTCGCCAACGCGTTCCCCGACACGATGATCGAGCGCATCGGCGGCAGCGACCGCGTGGGCACGTCGCTGCAGCTGCTCGATCGGCTCGCCGAGAGCGGAGACGTGAGCGAGATCTGGGTCGTCTCGGGCTGGAACTTCCCGGACGCGCTCGTCGCCGCCTCCGTCGCGGGTGCGACCGGCGGCGCGGTCGTGCTCGACTGGCACGGCACCGATGCGGCGAGCGTGCGCGGCTGGGGCGACCGGATCGCGCCCTACGTCAGCGGCATGCCCGTCTCGATCGCCGGCGGCACCCCTTCGGTGAGCTCCGCCGACGAAGCGCTGCTCGCGGACCTCGGCGCCGTCGACATCGTGCGCCACGCGGGCGCTGACCGGTACGACACCGCGCGCCTCATCAACGACGCCTACCCGGTCGATGCCGGCGTGCGGACCATGCTGCTCGCGACGGGGCAGAACTTCCCCGACGCACTCGGCGGCGCCGCGCTCGCGGCCTCGACGGGCATGCCGCTCTACCTCTCGCCGAAGAGCTGCCATCCCTCGATCACCCCCATGCTCGGCCAGGAGGCCGGCGAGCGGGGCATCACGTCGGTCTTCGGGCTGGGGAGCAGAGCGACCCTCGAGGACGAGGCGCTGCTGCTCGAGCCCTGCCCGCAGTTCTCGGCTGCGCAACGAGCGATGGGTGATCGCTGGGGCACGTTCCCGACGACCATCCACAGCGGGACGGGCGACGCGCACATCCGGCTCGACACGGGCCGCGCGAGCATCGCAATGGTCGAGTTCACCCACGTCGGCACCGACGCGTTCGAGCTGGCGAGCTACGACACGGTCGACCGGCGCCTCGAGAGCCTGATCGACGGCGTGGGCGCATACTCGGGCTCGGTGCTGGCCGACACCAGCTGGAGCTACGACTGGGATTCGATCGCGCTCGACGTGCGGAGCACCGGGTCGTGGACGATCACGGTGAAGGACGTCCGGCACCTCGACGAGCTCACCGACACCGCTGCAGGAGCGCACGACGCCGTGTTCCTGTACGCCGGAGATGACCGCGCCTTCGACGTGTCCGGTGCTCCCGCGTTCGACGAGGGCGTGCGGGTCGGCCAGTGGACCTGGGCCGTCTATCAGCTGCAGCGCTCCGATCTCGCATCGCTCAACCACTGGACGCCGCACGCGACCGGCGCCCTGCAGGGCGTCCCGTCCTGGGTCGTCGTGCGGGCGGACACCCCTTGGGAGATCGCGCTGCGCTGACGCGACCGCCTCGGACCGCGACCGGCTCAGACCGCGACGGTCTCAGACCGCGACAGGCGCCTTGATCGCGGGGTGGTGCTGGTAGTCGACGACCTCGAGGTCGTCGTACTCGACCTCGAAGACGGAGTCGCGTTGGGTCTTGAGCCGCAGCGTCGGCAGCGGGAGCGGCTCGCGTGAGAGCTGCTCGGTGACCTGCTCGACGTGGTTGTCGTAGATGTGGCAGTCGCCGCCGGTCCAGATGAAGTCGCCGACCTCGAGGCCGGTCTGGTCGGCGATGAGGTGCGTGAGCAGCGCGTAGCTCGCGATGTTGAACGGCACTCCGAGGAACATGTCGGCGGAGCGCTGGTACAGCTGGCACGAGAGCCTGCCGTCGGCGACGTAGAACTGGAAGAGCGCGTGGCACGGCGCGAGCGCCATGCTCGGGATGTCCGCCGGGTTCCACGCGGAGACGATCAGGCGGCGCGAGTCGGGGTTGCGGCGGATCTCGTCGATCACCTGCTGAATCTGGTCGATCGTCTCGCCCCCGGGTGTCGGCCACGAGCGCCACTGGACGCCGTAGACGGGGCCGAGCTCGCCATCCGCGTCGGCCCACTCGTCCCAGATGGTGACGCCGCGCTCCTGCAGCCAGCGCACGTTCGAGTCGCCTCGCAGGAACCACAGCAGCTCGAGCGCGATCGACTTGAAGTGCACGCGCTTCGTGGTGATGAGCGGGAAGCCCTGCGAGAGGTCGTAGCGCAGCTGCCGGCCGAACACCGAGCGGGTGCCCGTGCCGGTGCGGTCGCTCTTGTGCTCGCCGTTCGCGAGCACGTCGGCGAGCAGCTCCTCGTACGGGTGCCCCGGGTGCGTCGGGTGCGGGTGCGCGGTCATGATGCCTCCTGGGTTCCAGTCTTCCGCAGCGAGCGGCGCAGGCCGAGCGCGGTGCGGGCAGCGTGTCGCGCGCGCCGCCGGTCGCGGGCCGCGTCGTACGCCATCGACAGCCGCAGCCACGACTGCCACGACTCGGGATGCGCCTCGACGTCGGCCTTCGCGACCGGGAAGGCGCCCTCTGCGGCGTCCTTGTCGGCCCGGCCGGCCGGCGTGCGCTGCAGCGGCGCGGGCATGCCGCCCTCCGCCTCGAGCTCGGCGACGGCGCGCTCGAGCTGCATGCCGAAGACCACCTCGCGCACGAGCGCCCACGCGCCGGCGAGGAACGTCACGATGAGCGCGACGCCGACGGCGATGCCGAGCGGCTCACCGGTGGCGATGAAGCGCACCGCTCGATCGCCCGCGAGGATCACGTAGAGCGCGAGCAGCGCCGCCATCGCGAGCGCGGCGGACTTGCGGAAGCCGACGCGGACGGCGTGCTGCTGCGTCACGCGAGGCCCAGCAGGTCGCCGATGCCCACGGTGACGCCCGGCTGCGGCTCCGCGCGCAGCGCGAGCAGGATCCCGGCCGCGTACGAGTCGCTCGAGGTCGTGTCGTGGCGGATGGTGAGGGTCTCCCCCGTGCCGCCGAACACGACCTCCTGACGCGCGACGACCCCGGGCAGCCGCAGCGCGTGCACCGCCACGCCCGCGATGATCGTGCCGCGGCCGGGCTCGTCGGGGGTCGCGGGGCTGAAGTCGCGCACGGCGCCGATGGCCTCCGCGGTGCGGGTCGCGGTGCCGCTCGGGGCGTCGCGCTTGCGGTCGTGATGGGCCTCGACGACCTCGACGGCCGTGAAGTGGCGGGCCGCGATGGTCGCGAGGTGCGTCTCGAGCACACTGCCGAGCGAGAAGTTGGGGACGATGCGGATGCGCTCGACGCCGCGGGCCCGGAGCGCGCGGACGCGCTCGTCCGACCATCCGCTCGTGCCGACGACCACGGGCACGTCGGCGCCGAGGGCGGCGTCGACGAGCCGCTCGCTCGCGTCGAGCACGGTCGCGTCGAAGATCGCGTCGAGCCCCGACAGGTCGGCGCCGTCCCGGACGTCGATGGCGACGGCGTCGAGGTCGTCGGACTCCTCGACGAGCCGCATCGCGAGCGATCCGAGCCTGCCGGTGGAGCCTGCGATCCCGATCCGCCTCGTGCCTGCCATGGGGTCCAGCCTACGGGCCCTCGAGGCGCGCATCCGCTGGCCGCACGCCGTCGTAGGGTTGGCGGGTGGCTGTGACGATCGCTCCCGAGGACCCTGCTTCCGCCGTCGCGCGCTCGCTGCTCGACGCCTACTTCTCCGACCGGGCGATCTCGTTCGTCGGCGGCGTCTACAAGCCCAAGCCGGCCGATCCGGCGACGCTCCGCGCGCCGGAGGGCGCGTTCCTCGTCGCCTGGTTGGAGGGCGAGCCGGTCGGCTGCGGGGCGCTGCGCAAGCTCAGCCCCTCGCGCTTCGAGGTGAAGCACCTGTACGTCGCGCCCGGCGGCCGCGGCAAGGGCACGGGCGCCGCGCTGCTCGCCGCGCTCGAGGCCAGGGCTGCCGAGCTCGGCGCGACCGAGGTCGTGCTCGACACGAACAGCGCCCTCGAGGTGGCGAACCGCCTCTACGCGACGCGCGGCTACGCATCCGTCCCGCCCTATAACGACAACCCCAACGCGACGACCTGGTTCCGCAAGCCCCTCGGCTGAGCGCCCCTTCGCGCCGCTGCGCCGCCCCTCCCCGCCCCGGCAGTTGAGGACTTGCGTCCGAGTTGCCCTCCACTCGGACGCGAAGCCTCAACCGGCTGCGCGAGCTCCCGCGCGAGGTGAGGGTTTGCGTCCGAGTCGGTCTCGACTCGGACGCAAATGCTCAACGGGCAGCGGCGAGTGCCGCCCGCACGCGCTCCACGAGCAACCACGGCTTCGCCAGCATCGCGGCCGTCACGCGGATGACCGTCCAGCCGAGCGCCCGCAGCCGTTCGTCGCGCTCGATGTCGTGTGCGCGCTGGCGCGGATCGGCGAAGTGCTGCTCGCCGTCGTATTCGATCGCGACCTTCGCATGGCGGTACATCAGGTCGGGCTGAGCGAGGAGGACGCCGTCGACGAAGATCTCGCCGTTGACTTCGGGCTCCGGCAGGCCGCCGCGGACGATGAAGCAGCGCGTCGGCGTCTCCATCGGGGAATCGACCCCCGGGCGAGCCTCCTCGAGCGCTGCGCGCAGCCGCTCAGCACCGGGCGCTCCTGTCCAGGTGCGGCACGCCGCTGCCAGCCGCTCCGGAGTCGCCGCCGGTCGCGGGAAGCGGAGGCCCGGGTAGCGATCCCGAGGAGTCATCAGCGCGTCCGCCACGACGATGAGCGCATCGACGTCGAGCACCCGCGAAAGCATGCAGAGCGTGAGCACCGGTGAGGTCACCGGCAGGTCGTCGACGCGTTGCACCACGAACCGCTCCGGGACGAGGGAGATGCTCTCGATCCCAGCGGTCCGAGGACGATGGGCTCCTCTCGGGACGACCAGGGTCACCGGTGCGTCGTCGCACCAGTCGGGCAGCGGCATGCCCCACACCGCCGCGGCCGCAGGGCCGGCGTACGCCTGTCCCGGTCGGAGCCGCGGCGCGTACTGCCTCGCTCGGCCGGCGAGCGCGGACTCGAGCGCCTCGGCGCGGATGCCCCGGAACGGCCGGACGAGGCTGCGCGAGCGCAGCCGCTTCTCGCTGACGCCGCGGGCGCGGAGCGCCGCGACGGAGACCGAGGTCCCGCCGCCGAGCTCGGGGATGTCGATGCTGCCTGCCATGCGCGCACCATGGCGGGAACGGGCGTCCGGCCGCACCGACGCATCCGTCACCTGTGGATGACGCGCCGCCCCGACCCGTTGCGCGTTTGCGCCCGAGTGCTGCTCGACTCGGACGCAGACGCTGAACGGTCGGGAGCCGGAAGGGCGCGAGTTGAGGGTCTGCGTCCGAGTGGAGGTCAACTCGGACGCAAACGCTCAACCGGGTCGGGAGTATGAGGGCGGGGCTAGTAGGGCTGCGGGATGGGGAGGCCCGTGCGGTCCTCCGCCGGCAGGTGGCCGAGGTCGTTGTGGACGACGAGCTGCGGCGGCTTGCCGGAGCGGCGGCGCAGGATCGTCAATCCGCAGTTGGCCTGGTTGAGGCTCATCCACTGCCAGTTGGGCGACTGCATGACCTCGCGCACGAACCAGCCGATGACGAAGTTGTGGGTGACGAGCAGCTCGTTCACATCACCGCGGGACGGCCGCAGCCAGTGCTCGGCGGCATCGTGCATCTGGGCGGCGCCCGCCTCGGCGTCGACCTGCCGCACGCTCTTCAGGAACCGCTGGAAGCCGACGGGCGTGTCGTGCTCGAGCCCGGAGGGAATGCAGTCGAGCAGCAGCGAGGACGGCTCGAACTCGACGGCGGGCAGCCGCTCCTGCATGATCGCCGCCGTCTCGGTCGCTCGCAGCAGCGGCGACGTCCACGCGTGGTCGAAGTGCACGCCCGAGAGCCGCTGCGCGATCGCGTGCGCCTGCCGGACCCCGCGCGGCGAGAGCCTGCCGTCCTCGACGCCGTGCTCGGCGTCGACCTGCTCGCCGTGCCGGATCAGGTAGAGCAGGTGCGCCATGGTTCCTCCGCGGGGCGCGTCGATGCGCCGGTCGTTGCAGGGCGCGGGCGAGCCCCTGGCTGCGTCAAGAAGCGGCGGCGGCCGCTCCATTCACCCTAGCCGAGCCGGGGGACACGACCTGCGCATCGAGGCCGTCGGGCACCTGGCCGACGGCGGCGATCGACCGCGGCCCGGAGGCGAGCTCCGCAGCGAGCGCGCGCACGTCGGCGTCGGTGACGCGGTCGATGCGCTCGAGCGTCGCGTCGATGTCGAGGAACTCGCCGAGCGTGAGCTCCGCGCGGCCCAGCCGCGACATCCGCGTGTCGGAGTCCTCGAGGGCGAGCGCCGAGCCGCCCGCGAGCTGCCCCTTGGCGCGCCGCAGCTCCTCGTCGCTCGCGCCGTCGGCGAGCCGCTCGAGCTCGTCGAGCATCAGCTGCGCGACCTCGAGCGTCTTGCGCGGCGCGCACGCCGCCGCCATGCCCATGATCCCCGCGTCCGCGTAGCCGGATGCGTAGGAGAAGACGGAGTAGGCGAGGCCGCGCTTCTCGCGGATCTCCTGGAAGAGCCGCGACGACATGCCGGCCCCCAGCACGGCGTTGAGCACTGCCATCGTGCCGCGGCGCGGGTCGGTCGCCGTGATGCCGGGCGCGCCGATCATGAGGCTCACCTGCTCGAGCGGCCGCTGCACGACCGTGAGCCCGCCGCCGGCGTAGGCATGCACGGCGCTGTCGCGGCGCGGGCGGGGCCGGCCGGCGTCGAGCGACCACCCGTAGCGCGTGAGCGCGAGCTGCAGCTGCTCGACCACCGTGTCGTGGTCGACGGCGCCCGCGACGGTGACCACGAGGTCGCCGGGGCCGTAGTGCTCGCGGTAGTGCTCGGCCACGCGGTCGCGCGAGACCTCGGTGATGGATGCGGGGGTGCCGCCGATCGGTCGGCCGAGCGGCGCCTCGAGCCCGTGGACGAGCTCGCTCAGCCGCTCCCCCGCCACGTCGCCCGGGTCGTCGTCGGCCATCGCGAGCTCTTCGAGGATGACGTCGCGCTCGCGCTCGAACTCGTCGGGATCGAGCAGCGAGGAGGTGACCATGTCGGCCAGCACGTCGACCGCCATCGGCAGGTCGCGGTCGCGCACCTTCGCGTAGTAGCAGGTGTGCTCCTTGGCGGTGAGCGCGTTGTGCTCCCCTCCCACCTCGTCGAACGCGACCGCGATGTCGAACGCCGAGCGGGTCGGCGTGCCCTTGAACAGCAGGTGCTCGAGGAAGTGGGTGGCGCCGCGCGCGTCGTCGCGCTCGTCGCGCGAGCCGACCGGCACCCAGTAGCCGACGGTGGCGCTCATCGCGCCGGGCACGCGCTCGGTGAGCACGCGCACGCCGCTCGGCAGCACGCTGCGGCGGACGATCGCGCCGCCGGCTGCGGCGATGGCGATCTCTGGGGTCTCGAGCGGGAGGGGGACGGCAGGCATCCGTCCAGCCTAGGACAGCCGGCACCGCACGCGCAGACGACGGATGCCCCCACCCGGTCGGGTGGGGGCATCCGGTTCGTGCGACTACTCGGCCGAGTCTGCCGACTCCGTCGACTCCTCGACCGGCGCGACGGCCGGGGCCGACTCGTCGACGACCTCGAGCGAGAGCTTGCCGCGGTCGTCGATCTTCGTGATCTCGACCTGGATCTTCTGACCGATCGTGACGACGTCCTCGACGGCCTCGATGCGCTTGCCGCCGTTGAGGGCGCGCATCGCGGTCACGTGCAGCAGTCCGTCGCGGCCGGGCAGCAGCGAGATGAACGCGCCGAACGACGCGGTCTTCACGACCGTGCCGAGGTAGCGCTCGCCGAGCTCGGGGTTGAGCGGGTTGGCGATCGAGTTGACCGCGGCGCGCGCGGCCTCGGCCGAGGGGCCGTCGACGGCGCCGATGTAGACGGTGCCGTTGTCCTCGATCGAGATCTGGGCGCCCGTGTCGTCCTGGATCTGGTTGATCGTCTTGCCCTTCGGGCCGATCAGCTCGCCGATCTTGTCGACCGGGATCTGCACGCTGATGACGCGCGGCGCGGTGGGCGCCATCTCGTCGGGCTCGTCGATGGCGGCGTTGAGCACCTCGAGGATCTTCGTGCGCGCCTCCTTCGCCTGCGTCAGCGCGCTGTGGAGCACCGAGGCCGGCAGGCCGGAGAGCTTCGTGTCGAGCTGGATCGCCGTGATGAACTCGGGCGTGCCGGCGACTTTGAAGTCCATGTCGCCCAGCGCGTCCTCGGCGCCCAGGATGTCGGTGAGCGCCGCGTAGCGGGTCTCACCGTCGACCGTGTCGCTCACGAGGCCCATCGCGATGCCCGCGACCGGTGCGCGCAGCGGCACACCGGCGTTCAGCAGCGCGAGCGTCGAGGCGCAGACCGAGCCCATCGACGTCGAGCCGTTCGAGCCGAGCGCCTCCGAGACCTGGCGGATCGCGTAGGGGAACTCGTCGCGGCTCGGCAGCACCGGCATGAGCGCGCGCTCGGCGAGTGCGCCGTGCCCGATCTCGCGTCGCTTCGGGCTGCCGACTCGGCCGGTCTCACCGGTCGAGTAGGGCGGGAAGTTGTAGTTGTGCATGTAGCGCTTCGTCGTGACAGGGCTGAGCGAGTCGATCTGCTGCTCGAGCTTGAGCATGTTGAGCGTCGTGATGCCCATGATCTGCGTCTCGCCGCGCTGGAAGATCGCGGAGCCGTGCACGCGCGGCACGACCGCGACCTCGGCGTCGAGCGGACGGATGTCGGCGAGGCCACGGCCGTCCATGCGGATCTGGTCGGTGAGGATGCGGCCGCGGACGACCTCCTTCGTCACCGCCTTGTAGGCGCCCGAGACCTGCGTCGCGATGCTCGGGTCGAGCTCGCCGCGCTCGATGCGCTGCGAGATCTCCTGCTTGACCTGCTCCTTGAGCTGGTCGTCAGCGTCCTGGCGCTCGATCTTGCCCGCGATGCGGTAGACCTCGCCGAGACGGTCCTTCGCGATGCCGCGGACGGCCTCGAGGGCCTCGTCCGAGTAGGGCGGGAACAGCGGGTACTCCTGCGTCGGCTTCGCGGCGGTCTTCGCGACCTCGGCCTGCGCGGCGACGAGCTGCTTGATGAAGGGCTTCGCGGCCTCGAGGCCCTGCGAGACGATCTCCTCGGTCGGCTTCACGGCGCCGCCCTGGATGAGCTCCCAGGCGTTGTCGGTGGCCTCGGCCTCGACCATCATGATCGCGACGTCCTCGGCGCCTGCGGCGTCGGTGACCACGCGACCGGCGACGACCATGTTGAACACGGCCTGCTCGAGCTGCGAGTGCTTCGGGAACGCGACCCACTGGCCGTCGATGAGGGCGACGCGGACGCCGCCGATCGGGCCGTCGAACGGCAGGCCGCTCAGCTGCGTCGACATGGACGCGGCGTTGATGGCGAGCACGTCGTAGAGCTCGTCGGGCTCGATGGCGAGCACCGTGACGACGACCTGGACCTCGTTGCGGATGCCCTCCACGAACGACGGGCGCAGCGGCCGGTCGATGAGGCGGCAGGTCAGGATCGCGTCGGTCGAGGGGCGGCCCTCGCGACGGAAGAACGAGCCGGGGATGCGGCCCGCGGCGTACATGCGCTCCTCGACGTCGACCGTGAGCGGGAAGAAGTCGAAGTTGTCCTTCGGGTGCTTCGAGACGCTCGTGGCGCTCAGCAGCATCGTCTCCTCGTCGATGTAGGCGACGGCTGCGCCCTGGGCCTGCTGCGCGAGCCGGCCCGTCTCGAAGCGGACGGTGCGCTTGCCGAAGCGGCCGTTGTCGATGACAGCCTCGGCGAATGTGATCTCGGGACCTTCCATGAAGGTCACTCCTCTCCTGTGCCCGTCAGGGCACGACATGCGAGACGTGCGCCGTCGCGGCACGGAGTGGTCATCAGTGGAGAGCGCCGAAGGCGACTTCGGCACCCTCCACCAACGACCAGCTCTCGAGCAGGTGCGAATCGGGCGCACGACGGCCGCAGACGCGGCCTCGATCAGGCTACCAGCACCGACCACGGATCCCCAGGAGGGCACGCAGAAGGGCCGCCCCCGTGGGGACGGCCCTTCGTGGAACGCTCGGAAGGCTAGCGGCGCAGGCCGAGGCGCTCGATGAGCGCACGGTAGCGGGCGATGTCGATCTCCTGGAGGTAGCCGAGCAGGCGGCGACGCTGACCGACGAGCAGCAGCAGACCACGACGCGAGTGGTGGTCGTGCTTGTGCTCCTTCAGGTGCTCCGTGAGGTCCTTGATGCGACGCGACATGAGCGCGATCTGCACCTCGGGGCTCCCGGTGTCGCCTTCGTGCGTGGCGTACTCCTCGATGATGGCCTTCTTGATCTCTGCGTTCAGGCTCATATTCGAAACCCCTCTCTCCTCGCAGCGCGGTGCCCCAGCCCGATGCTGGGGCGCTCTCTGTCCGCGGCCGGTCTACGGCAACCGCACTACTCTACCAGGCGCAGCGCGCCTCAGGGGCGCGGCGGCCAGCCGCCGTCGAGGTCGCCGAAGCGCTGCACGCGGGCGCCGGTGGGGGCCGAGACCGCGGCGCCCTGCGCCACCGCGACCGGGTGACCGACCGCGGCGGTCGCCATCCCCCGCCGATGGTGCAGGAGCTCGGCGAGCAGCGACGCCTCGTCGGCGACGGCCCGGCTGCGGTCGCGGCCCACGAGCGCGCGCTGCCGGTGGTTCGCGAGCCGGGTGGCGGTGACGATGTACTCCCGCATCGGCCGGCGCAGGCCGCGCCGGCGCGCCCAGTCCATGAGCGAAGCCCGGCCGTCGCCCGTGGCGAGCCGCTCGACCTCCTCCGCGGTGAACCAGCCGGCCCTGCCGTAGTCGTGCAGCCGGGCGCGGGTGATGCGGATCTCCTGGCGAAGCAGCAGCCACACGAGCGCCGCGGCGAGCACGCACAGCGGCACCTGCACGATCAGGTAGTAGACGAAGAAGCCCACGGTGCCGCCGGGCACCCACCAGCTCGCCGAGTTCCAGAGCGCGTGCAGCAGCGCCGACACGAGCCAGCCGGCGGGGAACGCGAGCAGGATCCACCAGCGCGAGCGCAGCCGAGCGGCGAGGCCGAGCGCGAGCCCGAAGCCGACCGCGGTGAAGATCGCGTGCGTCAGCGGGCTCATGATGCCGCGCAGGAAGAAGATGAAGGAGCCGTCGCCCGACTCGGCGAGCGACGTGCCGAAGTAGAGGATGTTCTCGGTGAAGGCGAACCCTGCCGCCGACAGCGCCGCGAAGACCACGCCGTCGACCGGTCCGTCGAACGTCCTGCGGAAGAACAGGAACATGATGACGACCGGGATCGACTTCCACAGCTCCTCGGTGATCGGCGCCTGGATCACGGTCGCGTAGAACTGGAGCTGCTCCTGCGAGCGCAGGAACGGCGCGACCAGCGGCTCCAGCACGAACGAGTTGACGGCGAGCGTCAGCAGCACCGCCGCGACGCCGCCCCACAGGGCCGCGAACCACATCGCGACGCGCGGCTCCGGCTCCCAGCGGTCGATCGCGAGCACCGCCCAGATGACGAACGCGAGCGGCACGAGCGCCATGAGCCCTGACGTGGCGACCACGAGCGGGTTGCCGATCGCCCCGCCGAGCACCAGGATCACGCCGAACGACGCGAGCGCGAGCACGGCGATGCCGATCACGCCGGCGATCAAGCCGACGCTCGGGCCATCCTTCCGCACGAGCGGCGACAGGGGCGCGGTGGCGGTCACCACAGGAGCGTACCCAGTCGCGGGTCGGCTCAGGCAGGCCGCCCCGGGCAGGTCACCTCAGGGCAGGTCGTCCCCCGAGATCACCGGGATCGCCTGCGTCACGGGCTGCAGGCCCGACAGCCGCGCCGGAGCGAGCAGCTTCTCGACCCGCTCCCGGTCCATCAGGCCGGCTTCGACCACGAGATCGGCGATCGACTTGTTGCCCGTGAGCGCCTCGTGCGCGAGCTTCGCCGAGTCGGCGTAGCCGAGGTAGGGCGTCAGCGCCGTGACGACGCCGACCGAGGTGCCGACCATCATGCTGAGCCGCTCGCGGTTCGCCTCGATGCCGTCGACGCAGTTGACGCGCAGCGTCAGGCACGCCTGCGTCATCCAGTGCAGGCTCTGCAGGATCGAGTGGGCGATCACGGGCTCGAAGGCGTTGAGCTGCAGCTGGCCGGCCTCGGACGCCGCCGTGACCGTCGCATCCGACCCGATGACCGCGAACGCGACCTGGTTGACGACCTCGGGGATGACGGGGTTGACCTTGCCCGGCATGATCGACGATCCGGCCTGCTTGGGCGGCAGCGTGATCTCGCCGAGGCCCGCCTGGGGACCGGAGGACAGCAGCCGCAGGTCGTTGCAGATCTTCGACAGCTTGACGGCGCTGCGCTTGAGCGTGCCGGAGAGGGTCATGAAGACGCCCGTGTCGCTCGTGGCCTCGATGAGGTCGGCGGCCGGCACGATCGGCAGGCCCGTGAGCTCCGCGAGGTGCCTCGACGCGGCCTCCGCGTAGCGGGGGTCGGCGGTGATGCCGGTGCCGATCGCGGTCGCGCCCAGGTTGACCTCGCTGAGCCACTTGATGGTCTCGAGCAGCCGGTCGTAGTCCTCGCGCAGGGTGACGGCGAAGCCGCGGAACTCCTGGCCGAGCGTCATGGGCACGGCGTCCTGCAGCTGCGTGCGGCCCACCTTCAGCACGTCGCGGAACTCGACGCCCTTGCGGTCGAACGCGTCGGCCAGGCGCTCGAGCTCGTCGAGCAGCCGACGCAGCGTGAACGACATCGCGACCTTGATCGACGTCGGGTAGGTGTCGTTCGTCGACTGCGAGCGGTTGACGTCGTCGATCGGGCTGAAGTGCTCGTACGCGCCCTTGGGGTGGCCGAGCTCGACGAGGCACGCGTTCGCGATGACCTCGTTCGTGTTCATGTTCGTCGAGGTGCCCGCGCCGCCCTGGATGACGCCGACCTTGAACTGGTCGTGCAGCTCGCCGCCGCGGATCCGCCGGCACACGCGATCGATGAGGTCGGCCTTCTCGGGATCGAGCACGCCGATCTCGCGGTTGGCGCGCGCGCACGCCTGCTTGACCACCGCGAGCGCGTTGACGAGGTCGGAGTACACCGAGATGGAGCGGCCCGTGATGGGGAAGTTCTGGAGCGCGCGCTCGGTGTGGATGCCCCAGTACGCGTCCGCGGGCACCGGGAGCTCGCCGAGCGAGTCGCGCTCGAGCCGGGTCGGGCCGGCGTAGACGCGCTCGCCCTGCGGCGCCGGGTCGAGCTTGTACGTGGGGGTGTCAGTCATGCTGGCTCCATTGCCGTGGGCTTCGTGGGCGCGGTGATGCGGTGCGGATCTCGCCTCTCGAGCCTAGCCGGGAAGCCGTGCGGCCCGGCTCCCGGGCCGGAGCTCCGGGGCCCGGGCTAGAGCTCGACGATCATCCGGGTGTTGCCGAGCGTGTTCGGCTTCACGCGGGCGAGATCGAGGAACTCCGCGACCCCCTCGTCGTGCGAGCGCAGCATCTGGGCGTACACGTCCGTGCCCACCGGCGTGCCCGCGATCGGCTGGAAGCCGTGGCCGCGGAAGAAGGCGACCTCGAACGTGAGGCAGAAGACGCGCTTGAGGCCGAGTGCGCGCGCCCTCGCGAGCAGCGTCTCGACGATCCGGTGCCCGACGCCTCGCCGGCGGAAGTCGGGGTCGATCGCGACCGTCCGCACCTCCGCGATGTCGTCCCAGAGCACGTGGAGCGCGCCGCAGCCGATCACGCGCGGCTCGCCGTCGTGCACGACCTCCGCGACGACGAACTCCTGGATGGACTCGAAGTACGCGACGAGGCCCTTGTCGATGACGGTGCCCTCCGCGGCGGTGGGGGCGATGATCTCGCGGATGCGGCGGGCGTCCGCCGGGAGCGCGTTGCGCACGACCACCGGCGGTGCGTCGCCGCGGTCCTGGCTGCTGCTGGTGCTCATCAGCCCGATCCTGCCCGACACCGATCCCCCTGCCCCGAGATGCTGTGGCACACTGTCCCAAAGGTGTTACGTAACAATGTTTGCAAAGGAGCGGCCTCGATGACAACGTACTCGTCCGAGACGACATCAGGTCACCTCGAGAACGTGGAGCGTCCGATCGCCGGCCGTTCGACGGCCCTCGCCCGGCTGCACCACTACTTCGAGCGCACGTGCGATGCTCGGCCGACGGCAACCGCGCTGGAGTGCGATGGCGAGTCGCTGACGTACCAGGCACTGGACGAGCGGGCGAACCAGCTCGCGCACCACCTGCTGGCCCTCGGGCTGCAGCCGGGGGCTCGGGTGGGGATCCTGATCCCGCGCTCCGTCGAGATGTACGTCGCCGTGCTCGGGACCCTCAAGGCCGGCGCCGCGTTCATCCCGATCGACCCGGCCGCTCCGGTCGACCGGGTGACGTACATCGCGGAGGACTCGTCCCTCGATCTCATGCTGACCACGTCGGAGTTCGACGAGGCCTGCTCGAACCTGCCGATCTCGATCGTGGCGATGGACCGCAGCGCCGGCGAGCTGTCGCTGCGCCCCGACATGCGACCGGAGGTCTCGCTCGAGGGCGACCCGACCTGCTACATCATCTACACCTCGGGCTCGACCGGTCGCCCCAAGGGCGTGGACATCCCGCAGTCGAGCATCTGCAACTTCATCGACGTGGTCCCGCCGCTCTACGGCGTGACGGCCTCCGACCGCGTCTACCAGGGCATGACGATCGCGTTCGACTTCTCGATCGAGGAGATCTGGCCGACCTGGGCCGTGGGCGCCACGCTCGTGGCCGGCCCGACGGACGCCCGCCGCGTCGGCAGCGGCCTCGCCGACTTCCTCGAGACGTCCGCCATCACGATGATCTACTGCGTCCCCACGGTGCTGGCGACCCTCGACCGGACGATCCCCTCGATCCGCACCGTCAACGTCGGCGGCGAGGCGTGCCCCCAGGAGCTCGTCGAGCGGTGGGGCGTCGACGGGCGCAGGATCCTGAACACCTACGGCCCCACCGAGACCACCGTCACCTGCACGTGGGCCGACCTTCGCATCGGTCGACCGGTCACCATCGGCTGGCCGCTGCCGACCTACGCCGTCACCCTCCGCGACGAGCACTACCAGCCCGTGCCGTTCGGCGAGGTCGGTGAGATCTGCGTCAGCGGGCCCGGGGTCGCGCGCGGCTACGTCAACCGGCCCGAGCTCACCGCCGATCGCTTCGTCCGCGACCCTGCGAGCCCGACCGGAGAGCGGATGTACCGCACCGGCGACCTGGGTCGGTTCCTGCCCGCCGGCGAGATCGAGTACCTCGGCCGAGCCGACAGCGAGGTCAAGGTCCGCGGGCACCGCGTCGACCTGCAGGAGATCGAGAGCGTCATGCTGCGCGACGAGCACGTCTCCGCGGCAGTCGTGAAGCTGCTGGCCTCCGGTGACAGCGGCGGCGAGCTGGCCGGGTACGTGCTGCTCGCCGATGGCGTCGCCCGCGACGGCGACCTCATCCCCCGACTGCACGCCGAGCTGCGGCGCAGCGTGCCCCCGTACATGGTGCCCGCCTACCTGGAGGTCGTCGACGCGATCCCGATGCTCGCGAGCGGCAAGGCCGACCGCGACAAGCTGCCGGAGCCTCACGGGCCGCGGCTCGTCGTCAGTCAGCACGCCTACGTCGCCCCCGAGACCGCGACCGAGCGTCGCATCGCCGCCGTCTGGGAGGAGATCCTCCGCCTCCCGGAGGGATCGCTCTCCGTCGAGGCCGACTTCTTCGACGACCTCGGCGGCCACTCGCTGCTCGCCGCGACCGTGGTCTCGAGGCTGCGCGCGACGCACAGCGACGCCGGGCTGTCCATCCTCGATCTCTACGCGAACCCCTCGGTGCGCGCCCTCGCGCACCACCAGGACCTCGCCATGCTCGAGGGCGTGCCCGAGCCCATGGCCGAGCGCCGGCCGCGGCCGGCACCGCCGAGCCGCTGGCGCGTCGCGGTGTTCGGGCTGTCGCAGCTCAGCTGGATCTACACCATGCTGGTCGTCTTCATGCTGCCGATCGGCATCCTCTACAGCATCCACGACGGGGAGCCCAACGTGGAGATGCTCCAGCAGCTCGTCGTGCTCTTCCCGCTGTCGTACCTGCTCGGGCGATGGCTGGTCCCGCTCGTCGGGGTGCGTCTGCTCACCGGCGGGATCGCGCCGGGCACCTATCCGCTCTGGGGATCCGTGCACCTGCGGGTGTGGGCGGCGCAGAAGGCGATGATGCTGTCGCCGCTGTCGATGCTCTCGGGGTCGCCCTGGGCCGCGCCCTACCTGCGCCTGCTCGGCGCCCGGGTCGGTCAGGCCTGCCACATCGGCACCGCCGAGATCGCGCTGCCGCACCTCGTGAGCCTCGGAGACGGCGCCACCGTCGGCTACGCCTCGCATCTGAACGCCTTCGAGGTCGCCGACGGCGTGCTGACGATCGGCGCCATCGTCATCGAGCGCGACGCCGTCGTGGGCGCGAACACGGTCGTCGTCGGCCCCAGCACCGTGGGCGCGGGCGCCATCCTCCGCGAGCAGTCGCTGCTCGAGGCCGGCCAGCACGTCCCTGCCGCCGCGACCTGGTCCGGCTCTCCCGCCAAGCCGCTCGACTCCGCGGGCGACCCGGTGTTCGAGCTCATGGCCGAGTGCTCCGAGGCACCCCGGGAGTGGCCGCGCCGGCTCATGCTCTCCTTCGGCATCGGACTGGCGTTCCTCGAGCTCCTCCCGCTCCTGGCCATGGCTCCGGTCGTCGCGCTCGTGTGGTGGCTGCTGCTGACCGAGGGCCAGCTGGCGGCGTTCGTGATGACCGCGGTGTCCGGGCCGATCTTCGTCGCCACGACCTGCCTCCTGATCCTCGCGGTCCGGCGACTGGCGCTGCCCGCGACCCCTGTCGGCATCCACCACCTCCGTTCGCAGCTCGGGATGGAGAAGTGGTTCGGTGACAAGCTGCTCGAGCAGAGCCTCGCGCTGAACAACACCCTCTACGCCACGCTGTACACCCCGGCATGGCTGCGGGCGCTCGGCGCCCGCATCGGCCGAGGCGCCGAGGTGTCGACGATCGCGAACATCGATCCCGACATGCTCACGGTCGAGGACGGCGCGTTCGTCGCCGACATGGCCAGCGTCGGCAGCGCCACGTACTGCAACGGCCACGTCGCCTTCCGCCCCACCACCGTCGGCACGCGAGCGTTCGTGGGCAACGCCTCGTTCATCCCCTCAGGCACGCACCTCGGCGACGGCTCCCTGATCGGCGTCCAGTCCGTCCCGCCCGTCACCGGTGCCGCTCCCGGCTCCTCGTGGCTGGGGTCGCCGGCGATCTACCTGCCTCGCCGCGAGATGTACGACGAGTTCACCGAGGCGCAGACCTTCAAGCCGACCGCGCGCCAGGTGCGCCGGCGCTACATCATCGAGTTCTTCCGGATCGTGCTGCCCGCCTCGATCCTGGGCCTGTTCACGTTCGTCACGCTCCTCGCGGTGTCGACGATCTCGACCTCGGTGCCGATGCTCGCCCTCGTGCTCGCCACGCCGGCGATCGCGCTGTGCTCGAGCCTCGTCATCGTCCTGGGGGTCGCCGCGCTGAAGTGGCTGGTGGTGGGTCGGTACCGCAAGCGCGTGGAGCCGCTGTGGAGCGGCTTCGTCCGGCGCACCGAGTTCGTCACGGGCATCTACGAGGGCGTGGCCGTGCCCGCGCTGCTCGCCATGCTCGCCGGCACGCCGCTCCTCGCACCCATGCTCCGGCTCTTCGGCGCGAAGGTCGGCAAGCGCACCCTGATCGACACCACGTACCTCACCGAGTTCGACCTCGTCGAGATCGGCGACGACGTGGTCGTGGGCGCTCACGCGTCGCTGCAGACCCACCTGTTCGAGGACCGGGTCATGAAGATGTCGAAGATCTCCCTGCGCGACGGCTCGAGTGTGGGCAGCCGAGCGGTCGTCCTCTACGACTCCGTGCTGGGCGAGGAGAGCAGCCTCGCTCCCCTGTCGCTCGTGATGAAGGGCGAGAGCCTGCTGCCCGGGACCTCGTGGCGCGGCATCCCCGCCCAGCCGGCAGCGCGGCGGGTCCGCGCGGGTTCCGACCTTGCACCAGGAAGAAGCTGAACGATGACTGCCCAGCAGACCGACCCACCGGCCGCCGCCCCATCGGCGTCCATCCGCGACGGGGTCGACATCCCGCACGACTGCGAGCCCACGGCCGACGTCTCCGCCACCGCTGCGGTCGACACGCCTGCCGGATCGAGCGGAGCGACCGCGCGCCGCGTGATCGGCGTCGACGTCGCTCGCGGGCTCGCGCTGATCGGCATGATGGCGGTGCACATCCTGCCGGACGTCAACGCCCAAGGCGAGATGTCGGACGCCTGGATCGTCTCTGTCGGCAAGGCGGCGGCGCTCTTCGCGGTCCTGGCCGGGGTCGGCATCGCCTTCGGCAGCGGCGGACGCCGCCGCCCGACCGGGCGCAAGTGGACCGCAGCAGCGGTCTCCCTCGCGGTCCGCGCGCTGATGATCGGCGCCGTGGGCCTGCTGCTCGGCCACGTGGTGTCGCCTGACAGTGCTGCAGTCATCCTCGCCTACTACGCGGTGCTGTTCGTGCTGGCGATCCCGCTGCTGTCGCTCTCGACGCGCGCCCTGGTCATCCTCGCCGCGGCGGTCACCCTGTTCATGCCCGTCCTCAGCCACGTGGTGCGCGCCCAGCTGCCGGTGGCTCCAGAGAGCAACCCGAGCTTCACCGACCTCGTGACGGAGCCGACGCGGCTGGTCACCGAGCTCGCGCTCACCGGGATGTTCCCCGCGCTGCCATGGCTGGCCTACCTGTGCGTCGGCGTGGCGGTCGGGCGCTGCGCGCTCGACGCCCGTGGCGTCGTCATCAAGATCGGCGTCATCGGGGTGGTCGTCGCCTTCGCCGCGAGCGCCGGGTCGTGGCTCCTGATGAACGTCGCCGGCGGCTGGCGCCACCTGGAGTCGGTCGCCATGACCACCATGGATCCGGAGGAGTACACCGATCTCATCGTGTGGGGCTTCTCGGGGGTGACCCCGACCTCCACGCCATGGTGGCTCGGCATCATGGCGCCGCACTCCTCCACGACGTTCGACATCGCCTTCACCATCGGCACCTCGCTCGCGGTGCTCTCCGCGTGCCTGCTGCTGGGTCGGGTGGCGAGCTCCGTGCTCGTGCCGCTCGCGGCCGCGGGCAGCATGACCTTCACGCTGTACACCGCGCACCTCCTCATGCTCGGCGCCCCCTTCCAGCCCGACAGCGAGGCCACGACGTTCGTGATCCAGCTCGTGGTCGTCGTCGGGTTCGCGCTGCTGTGGGGCCGGTGGTTCTCGCGAGGCCCGCTCGAGGCCGCGGTGTGGTGGGTCACGCGCAAGGTGCGGCAGTCGGTCATGGGCACGACGGGCGGCGGTGCGGCGAAGCCCGTCGCCGACGCGCATCACCACGCGCACGATCCGCGGACCGCGGCCAACAGCGGCTAGCGCGATGCCGCCGTCACCGTCGCGACCGCGACCGCTGGCGCTGGTCTATCGCGGTCCAGCCTCGGAGCCCGGGTGCCCCGAGGCCGTCGCCGAGCTGCTGCGAGCATCGAGCTGGAGCCTGGACGTCGAGTACGTGGGCCCACGGGAGGCCCGCGACCTCTCCGCCGAGTCGCTCGCGCAGGCCGTGCTGTACGCGCAGCCCGGGGGCGGCGAGCTCGAGCACGCGTACCGCAAGCTGCGGCGGCACGTCCCCGCGGTCCGCAGCTTCGTCGGCACCGGCGGCCGCTACCTGGGCTTCTGCCTCGGCGGCTACCTCGCCGGCGAGACGCCCGGATTCGGGCTGCTCCCCGGCGACTCCGATCAGTACATCTCCTCCCCCGGCGCGAGCATCACCGGCGAGGAGGACACCGTGACGACCGTGCGGTGGCGCGGGGCGCGGCGCCAGGTGTTCTTCCAGGACGGCCCGTTCTTCGACCTCGACCCTGGCCGCGGGCCTGCGCACGTGCTCGCCGTCTACGACAACGGACTCCCCGCGGCCCTGGTCGCGCCGCACGGCCGCGGCGCGGTGGGCGTGGTCGGGCCGCACCCGGAGGCGACGCCGGACTGGTTCGGCGATGCCGGGATGCGCCCGCTCGAGCCCGCCGCCGCAGACCTCGGCCTCGACCTGCTCGACGAGCTGATGCGCGCATGAGCGACCGACCCGACGGGCGCCGCAGCGCCGCGTGCGACGTGTGGTGGGCGACGCCCTCCGACCGCACCGACATGATGCAGCGGCTCGACGACACGGAGCAGCGCCGCGCCCGTCGTCTGCGCCACGCCGGCGACCGGCATCGGTTCGTCACCGCGCGCTCGCTGCTCCGCCTCGTGCTCGCTGAACGGACCGGCACGCCGCCGTCCGAGCTGCGCTTCGACACCACCTGCCTGAGGTGCGGGCGCGACCACGGCAAGCCGCGGCTGATCGGTCATCGCGCAGCCGTCTCGTTCAGCATCGCTCACGCGGGTCGTCGGGTCGTCGTCGCCGTTGCGGACGGCGCCGCCGTCGGCGTGGATGTGGAGGGCATCGGGGAGCGCGACGGTGCCGAGCTGACCGCGATCAGCGACAGCATCCTCACACCGACCGAGCTCGCCGACTACCGGCGCATCCCGCCCCCGGATCGAGGGCGGGCGCTCGCGGTGTGGTGGACCCGCAAGGAGGCGGTGCTCAAGGCCACCGGAGACGGCCTGACCGTGCCGATGCTCGAGGTCGCCGTCACCGCGCCCGACGAGCCCGCCGCGCTGCGGAGCCCTCGCGGAGACGGCGGCGGCGCGGCACCGATGGTGACCATGCGCGACCTCGACCCGGGCGAGCGCAGCGTGGCGTGCCTCGCCGCGATCGACGTCTCCTCGCTCTCCGTCACCGAGCGAGACGGTGACGAGCTCCTCTCCCGTGCCGGGCCGCTCGGATGATGCGTCGCCGCCGCACGGGAGCGCGCCGGCTGCGCGGGCTCGGTGCGCTGCTCGTCGGCACGCTCGTCATGACCGGCTGCTCCTCGACCGATGACTGGGCCTCGCCCGATCCGGCGCGCCCGGTCGTCGACCTGTCGTTCGAGGTCGGCCACGACCTGCGCTCGGTCACGGGGCGCGAGCGCATCGACTTCACCCCTGACCTGCGCGTGTGCGAGCTGGTGTTCCGTGCCTGGCCGAACAAGCCGGCCACGGCCCGCACGGGCAACGCGCTCGAGGTCACGGCCGCCTGGGTCGACGGCGAGCGGGTGGTGCCGGTCGTCCTCGCGGCGGGGGCGCCAGAAGGGCAACCGGGGACGCTGGTCGAGCTGCCGCTGCCCGCCTGCGTCGCCGCCGGCCGGACGGTCAGCGCCGAGCTGGCCTTCACCCTCACCCTCGGGGAGGGGACGGACGAGCGCGTGGGCGTGTCCGCCGGCGGTGACGTCGCCTGGTTCGCCACTGCCTTCCCGCTGCTGGCCTGGGAGCGGGGGCGCGGCTGGGCGAGGGAGCCGGCCGTCGCTGTCGTCGGGGAGATGACGACGAGCGAGACGTTCGACCTGCGGTCGCTGGCCGTCACGGCACCATCCGAGCACGCGGTCATGGGCACGGGCGCCTCCACCGGTTCCCGTCGCGACGAGGCGTCGGGGATGACGGTCCACGGATTCGCGGACCCCGCGGTGCGCGATGTCGCCGTGACGGTCGGTCGGCTGGAGGTCGTGCAGCGGGAGGTGGATGGCGTGCGGGTGCACGTGGGCGCACCGCCCGGCGCGACGAGGGAGTCCCCGGCGCGGTGGGCTGCGGAGGTCGCCCGAGCGATCCGGGACACCGCGGGGTACCTCGGTGCGTTCCCCTACACCGACCTGTGGGTGAGCGTGCTCCCCGATCAGACGAGCGGCATCGAGCATTCGGGCGCCATGCACTTCGGGGACCTGCGGTTCGACGAGTCGGGGTGGCTCGTGACGCACGAGGTCGCCCACATGTGGTTCTACGGCCTCGTCGGCAACAACCAGGGTGCGCACCCGTGGCTGGACGAGTCGTTCGCCACCTTCGTGCAGGTCATCGCCGATCAGCGCGGCTCCGACGTGCGCCGCGCGCCGGTCCCACCGGAGCTCGAGGGGCAAGTGGGACAGCCGGTGTCCCACTGGGAGCGCTACCGGCGGCCCTCTGCCGCCTACGTGACCGGCGTGTACACCGCGGGCGCAGCCGCCCTGGTCGACGCCCGGCGCCGCGCCGGCGCCCAGGAGTTCGACGACGCGCTGCGCGCGTACCTCGCGGCGAACGCGCACGAGATCGCGGAGCCCGCCGACGTGGAGGATGCGTTCGCGCACCTCCCGATGGTGCTGGAGTCGCTGCGCGACGCCGGGGCCCTCCCGCCGGCGATCCCGTGAGCGGAGGAGCCGAAACTAGGGCTCCGGGATCTCCTCGTACTCGCCCTCGAACGTGGCGATCGACCAGTTAAACCGGTCCTCGGCCGCCGCCGGCGTGAGCCGGAAGGTCATCGACTTCTCGATCCCGAGGTTGACGGGTCGGTCCTCGTCGCGGAACGCGAGCGTGGCGTCGTGGTCGAAGGAGATCACCAGCAGCTCCCGGCCCTCTCCACCCGTGGCGTCCGTGTCGACGTCCACCTCCGTGATCTGCTGGCTCAGCACGACCGGCTCGTCGACGGGCAGGGTCCACTCCTCGTCCACGTCGTAGAAGCGCAGCGCCCGCACACCGTCCCGAGCGTCGGAGTCTCCTTCGAGCGCCGCGTCCACGAGCGCCTCCCAGCCCTCCGCTGCCTCGACGGTGAGGCGGTCGACGATCCCCTCGCCGATGAGATCCTCGCGGGTGAAGTCCCGCTCCTGTGGGTCGAGCAGGGCGGGCGGGAACGCCTCCGTGACCGCGAACGAGGTCAGCTCGGCGACAGCCTGATCCACGCTCTCCTGCCCGAACAGGGCCACGGCGCTCGGATCGACCTCCGCCTGCTCGACGTACACCGCGGGTGTCACGTCATCCGGATCCGTCACCACCCCGCATCCGCTCAGCACGACGACCGACGCGACGAGCAGAGGCAGGTGTCGCAGCTTCACAGAGACTCCCAAGCGATCGGTGGACGGGTCGATGGTGCGAGCGTAGTGGGTGACGATGGCCATCTCCCGACGGTCGCGCCGCGTTCAGCGGATCGCCCTGCGCAGCTCCTGGCCGATCGCGGCGACACCGATCTCGACCTCCGTGAACGTGGTGCTGAGCGGCGACAGGCCCACGCGGATGCCGTCGGGCCCGCGGAAGTCGGGGATGACGCCGCGCGCCCACAGCCGCTCGGTGACCTCGCGGAAGGCGGGATGCGTCACCGTCAGGTGGCTGCCGCGCTCGCGGCCCGCCGACGGGCTCGCGAGGCGCGCGCCGAGCGGCAGCACTTGCAGCGCGAGCGCCTCCTCGGCGAAGCCGGTGAGCGCGACCGACTTCTCGCGCACGGCGTCGACGCCGACCTGCTCGAGCAGCTCGACCATCGCCTCGAGCGCCACGGTGGCGAGCACCGGCGGCGTGCCGCTGACGAAGCGCCGGAGGTCGGGCGCGGGCTCGAACGCGGCCGCCATCGCGAAGACGTCGGCCGCACCCATCCAGCCCTGGATCGGCTGCGCGAGCCGAGCCTGCAGATCGTGCCGCACGTACGCGAAGGCGGGTGAGCCGGGGCCCCCGTTCAGGTACTTGTACGTGCAGCCGGCCGCGAGGTCGACGCCCCACGCGTCGAGCTGCGTGGGGATGACGCCCGCCGAGTGGCACAGGTCCCACAGCACGAGCGCGCCGGCGTCGTGCGCCGCGCGCGTGATGCCCTCGACGTCGGCGACATGGCCGGAGCGGTACGCGACGTGGCTCAGCAGCACGAGCGCCGTGCGCTCGCCCACCACAGCCTCGACCTGCTCGAGCGACACCCCGCCGGCGCGGTCGACCTCGATCCAGCGCAGCGTCAGCCCCCGCTCGGCGGCGACGCCCTCGGCGACGAAGCGGTCGGTCGGGAAGCTGTCGTCGTCGATGACGATCTCGGTGCGGCCGGACCCCGCCTGCGCGTCGACCGCCGCGCGCACGAGCTTGTACAGCAGCACGGTCGTCGAGTCTCCGACGAACGCCTGGCCCGCGGCGGCGCCGACGAGCGCTCCGATCCGGTCGCCCAGGTCGAAGGGCCGGCGCATCCATCCCTCGTCCCATCCGCGGATGAGCCGGTTGCCCCAGTCGTGGCCGATGAAGCGGGCGAAGCGCTCCTCGAGCGCGGCGAGCGGGCGGCCGAGCGAGTTGCCGTCGAGGTACGAGACGACGTCGCCGTCGCGCACGAACGCCGACGTGTGGGCGGCGAGCGGGTCGGCGGCGTCGAGCGCGGCGGCCGTCGCGGCGAGCTCCTGAACGGCGGCGTCGTGCGTGGCCGTGCGCGGTGCGGGGATGGTCATGCGTCCTCCAGGTCGTGCCGGCCCAGATCGTGCCGGTCCAGATCTTGCCGGTCCAGGTCATGCCAGTGCAGGTGGGTCACCCTGTGCAGGTTCGCGATCAGCGACTCGTCGTCGTGCACGTCGGCGGCGACGACGCCCACGGTCGGTCCCGCAGGCAGCAGCCACTCGGCCAGCAGCGCGTCGACGAGCGCGCTGCCCTCGATGCCGGCCTGCCGGAGGGCGGCGATCTCCTGCGGGTCCAGGTCGAAGCGGCCGATGCCGTTGCCGAGGTCGGTGCCGTAGGCGACCGTTCCCCCGGCGGCGGCGAAGCGCGCGAGGTTGTCGGTCGCGCGCGCGAAGGCGACGTCGTCGCCGCCGCGGCCGTGCATCGCGAGCGTCGAGATCCAGGTCTGGCTCGCGGCGGCGGCGCGGATGACGTCGTCGCCCAGCCGGTGCGTCCACGGCGTGTGCGCGAGCACGTCGACGCCGGCCGCGAGCGCCCGCTCCGCCTGGCCCCGACCCTGCACGTGCGCGACGAGCGGCAGGCCGGCAGCACGGGCCTCGGTCGCGATCGCCTCGAGCAGCGCGTCGTCGGGCGCGGGGCCCGCCTCGGCGTTGAGCGCGACCTTGACGACGGATGCTCCCGCGGCGGCCTGGGCGCGGATCGATCGCGCGGCGTCGTCAGCGCCGCCGAGCTCTGCGGCGGCGCCCGGCGGCGCCCAGCCGCTGCGCGCCGGGTAGCCGCCGACCGCCGTGTGGAGCGGGCCAGCGACGCGCACGTCGAGGCCCGGGTGCGCCTCGCGCGCCGCCTCGACGAGCGCCGGCAGCGCATCCGGTGCCCAGCCGAGGTCGAGCACGCGGCCGAGCGCGGTCGACGCGCTCTGTGCAGCGTCGGTCAGCCCCAGGTGCACGTGCGCGTCGGTGATGGGCGGCAGCAGCGCCCCGCGGATGCGGGTGCGCACGCCCTCGGGCGCCTCGTCCTCCGGCACCTCGTCCTCCGGCACCTCGTCCGCCGGTATCAGGCGCATGCCGGTCCCGCTCAGCTCGACCACGGCATCCGTCACCCAGTGCCCGCCGATGCGCGCCCGCTCGACGCGGGCGATGACGGGCGCGCTCACTCCTCGATCCGGGTGCGGACCGCGTACAGCTCGGGGAAGAACGTGAGGTCGAGGGCGCGGCGCAGGAAGTCGGTGCCGCTCGAGCCGCCGGTGCCGCTCTTCATCCCGATCGTGCGCGTGACGGTGCGGAGGTGGCGGAAGCGCCAGAGCTGGAAGTTGTCCTCGAGGTCGACGAGCTCCTCGCACGCCTCGTACTCGCGCCAGTGCTCGGCGCCCTCCGCCAGGTCGGCCCCGGTCTTCCCGGCACCCGTGTAGATGCGCGTGAACACGTCGACGAGCGGCTCGCTGAACACGTGCGCCTTGCGCACGTCGCGCTCGAGCACCTCGGCCGGCACGGCGTGGCCGCGGCGGGCGAGGAGCCGCAGGAACTCGTCGTACAGGCTCGGTCGCTCGAGCTCGGCGGCGAGCGCGGCGTGGTCGTCGGGGCTCGACGCGAACACCTGCAGCATGCGCTCGTGCTTGTTGCCGAGCGCGAATTCGACGAGCCGGTACTGCGCGGACTGGAAGCCGGATGCGTTCGCGAGCGCGCCGCGGAACTGCACGTACTCGGTGGGCGTGAGGGTCGCGAGCACCGACCACTGCTGCGTCAGCACCTCCTGGATGTGCTTGACGCGGGCGATGCGCTTGAGCGCGGCGCCGAGCTGATCGGCCGCGAGCAGGCGGCGCGCGTCGTCGAGCTCGTGGATGACGAGCTTGAGCCACAGCTCGGTCGTCTGGTGCTGGATGATGAACAGCAGCTCGTCGTGGTGCTCGGGCTCGCTCCTGGGATGCTGCGAGGCCAGCAGCGTGTCGAGACCCAGGTAGGCGCCGTACGTCATCCGCTCGCTCAGGTCGGTGATGACGGTCGGCTCGATCTCGCGCGTGTTGTCGGTGACGGCCACGGCGGCCTCCTTCGGTGGTTGCCTCACACGCTAACGCGCCACGAGCACGGTCGCCCCCAGCGCGTCGTCCTCGCGCACCTCCGCCCCGCCCAGTCCGACCGCGCGCAGGATGCCGGCCGCCGCATCCACCTGCTGCGGCGCCAGCTCGACGGCGACGCGACCGCCGGGGGCGAGCCGCGCCGCGATCGAGGGGGCGAGCCGGCGCAGCGGCACGAGGCCGTCGGGGCCGCCGTCGAGCGCGAGCAGCGGCTCGTGCTCCCGCGCGTCGCGCGGCATGAGGGCGAGCTCGCGAGTGGGCACGTAGGGCAGGTTCGCGGCGACGACGTCGAAGCGCGCGGATGCGTCGAGCGCGTCCGGCGAGTCGGCCAGCACCACGCGGGCTGCCGTGAGGTTCTCGCGGGCGCAGTCGACGGCGCGGGGGTCGGCGTCGATCGCGACCACCTCGAGGCCGGGCACGCGGTGCATCGCGAGCGCCGCGATCGCGCCGGAGCCGCAGCCCAGGTCGAGCAGGCGCGCGCCGCGCGGCAGCCCGGCGAGCGCGTCGGCGACGATCGTGGCGAGCAGCTCCGTGCGGCGGCGCGGCACGAACACCCCGGGCCGCACGCGGATGCGCAGCCCGGCGAAGGCGGCGGTGCCGACGATCTGCTCGATCGGCTCCCCCGCTGCGCGACGGGCGACCATTGCCGCGAGCGCCGCCTCGTCGGGGGCTGCGCGGTGGAGCTCGGTCAGCTCGTCCTCGGCGAACACGCTGCCGGAGCGGCGCAGTGCCGCCACCATGCGCTCGCGTTCGCCCATCGGCCTCCCCGTCGGCGACGACGATAGCCTGCTCGCGTGGTGCGCATCGACGAGTCCGCGATCGACGATCTGATCGCGCTCGTGCGGTTGCCGACCGAGCTGCCGGAGCAGCTGCCGGCGTTCCAGTCGGCGCTCCGCGAGCGCTTCCCGCGGCTGTTCGAGGCGCTCGAGGTCGAGTCGGTCGGCACGACGCTGCTCGCGCGCTGGCCGGGACGCGCCGCCGGTGACGACGCGGGCGGCTCGCCCGCGCTGCTCATGGCGCACCAGGACGTCGTGCCGGCTCCGCCCGAGGGGTGGACGCATCCGCCCTACAGCGGTCACCGCGACGCGACGCACGTGTGGGGGCGGGGCACGCTCGACGACAAGGGCTCGCTCGTCGGCATCTGCGTGGCGGTCGAGGCGCTGCTCGAGGCCGGCTTCACGCCCGCCCGCGACGTCTGGCTCGTGTTCGGCCACGACGAGGAGACGATGGGCACGGGCGCCGCCTCGGCGATCGCAGCGCTCGACGCGGCGGGCGTGCGGCCGGCGTGGGCGCTCGACGAGGGCGGCGCGATCATCGAGCCGCCGATCGCGGGCGTCGAGCGCGAGATCGCGGTCGTGGGCGTCGCCGAGAAGGGCTTCGCGAACATCCGGGTGCGTGTGGCGCAAGTCGGCGGGCACGCGTCGACGCCGCCGCAGCTGCCGGCGACGTCGCGGCTCGCGCGCGCCATCCGGCGGCTGGACCGTGCGTCGTTCCCCCGCTCGCTGCCCGAGCCGGCGCTGCGCATGCTCGAGCTGCTCGGCGCCGAGGCGCGCGGGCCGCAGGGCGCGGTGCTGCGCAACGTGCGGCGCTCGCGGCGGCTCGTGGAGCGCATCCTCGCTCGCGGTGACGAGACCCGGGCGATGCTGTCGACGACGGCGGTCGTGACGCAGCTGTCGGGCTCGGCCGCGCCGAATGCGCTCGCGGAGGAGGCGGTCGCGGTCGTGAACGCGCGCATCGCGGTCGGCTCGAGCGTCGACGACACGCTCACGCTCGTCCGGCGAGCGATCGCCGACCCGCTCGTCGAGCTCGAGCTGCTGCACGGGCACGGGCCGAGCCCCGAGAGCCCGTCGACCGGCCCCGGCTGGGTCGACATCGAGGCGGCGATCGGCCGCCTGCGCCCCGACGTGCTCACCGTGCCGTACGTGATGCTCGGCGGCACCGACGGCCGCCACGCGCACCGCATCACCGATCACGTCTACCGCTTCACGCCGTTCTCGATGACCCGCGAGGAGCGGCTGACGCTGCACGCGCGCGACGAGCGCATCCGCATCGACACCTGGCTCGACGGCTGTCGCTGGTACGCCGACCTCATCGAGTCGAGCTGCTGATGACGCGCTTCGCCATCGACGCGCCGACCGCGCTGCGCATCGTGCGGGACGGCATCGACGTGGGCGAGCACCAGCTGGTCGGCGCGGGGGCTCTGCGATCCCAGGTGATGCAGCTGCTCTACACCGCCGTCCGGGCGGGCGACCTCTCGGATGCCGAGGGACGCGCACAGCTCGAGGCGCTCGCGTCGCTCAAGGTGCGGCTGCTCGCCGATCGCGTCTCGCGCGCGGTCGCGTGGAGGCTCGCGGTGCAGCTCGATTGGGACGACGTGGCGCGCGCCGAGCCGCTCGCGGTCGCGTCGCTGCAGGCGGACGTGCTCGTGACCGACGACCCGGTCCTGGCCGCGGCCGCGGAGGGCGTCGTCGAGCGGATACCGTGGGCGGCGTTCGTGCGCGCCGTGCGCTGAGCGGCGGGTCGAGGGGCCGGGACGCGGTCGGGCGCGCGGTCGGCCCGTGCGGTTCCGGTACGGGATTGCGGGTGGCGACGGCTCGCACCCGCAGATCGGTACCAGTCCGCTCGGGGGCCGCGGTGCTCCGGTACCGAGTTGCGGGTGATGGCGTGCCCGCACCCGCAGATCGGTGCAGGTTCGCCCGAGCCAAACTTAGGGCCGCTCGGACCGCATCCGCCACAGCTGCGCGGCCCCAACGCCGATCACCGCGCCGATCAGGAGGGTCGTGGTGACCGTCATCGCGGGCGGTCCGACGACGACCGCGACGATCGCGCCGACGGCGAGCACGGCGATCACGGCGATCATGCCCGCCTGCCATGCGCCTCGCGGCGCCGGTCGCCACCACGAGCCATGCGCTCCTGCGGTGAGGAGCGTGAAGGCGATGACGAAGGGCACCAGCGGGATCCACCATTCCCCCGGCCCGCGCGTCTGCGCCATCGCCACGTCTACCAGCACGAAGACGGGGATCAGGAGCGCGAGCCCGTAGCGGCACACCACCATGAGCCGGGTCGGCGGCAGCGCTGCTGCGTCGTCGTCGTCCACGCGGCCCGAGACCGGGTTGGCGATCCGCTCCATCGCGGCTCCTCTCCTGAGCGACACCCTAAGCGAGTGCGACCGCGGCCGCGAGGACGGGCCGGCTCAGGCGTGCGTCGGCGACTCGTGCGCGGCGTGGCCGGGCGGCTCGAGCTGGAACGTCGCGTGCTCGAGGGGCACGGGGAAGTGCTCGGCGACGCACTGCTGCAGCGCGTCGAGGATGTGCGGGGCGTGCCCGTCGCGGAAGCACGACTCCTCGACGACGACGTGCGCGGTCAGCTGGTGCGTGCCCGTGCCGAGCGTCGTCGCGTGCAGGTCGTGCACGCCCAGCACGTGCGGCTGCCGCTCGAGGTGCGCCCGCACGTCGGCGAGGTCGAGCGCCGCGGGGGTCGCCTCGAGCAGGATGCGGCCGGAGTCGCGCAGCAGCACGACCGAGCGCGGCACGATGAGCGCCGCGACCAGGGCGCTCGCGATGATGTCGGCCTGCTGGAAGTCCCACAGCCAGATCGCGAGCGCCGCCGCGATCACCGCGACGGATCCGATCGCGTCGTTCAGCACCTCGAGGAAGGCGGCACGCAGGTTGAGGCTCGCCCGCCGCCCGCCGGCCAGCACGGCGAGCGACACCAGGTTGCCGGCGAGCCCCACGACGCCGAACACGAGCAGCAGCGGCCCCGGCACCTCCGTCGGCTCCGCGAGCCGCCGCACGCCCTCGACCACCACCACGACCGCGACGACGAGCAGCGCCGCCGCCTGCGCCGCCGCGGCGAGCACCTCGACCCGCACGAGCCCCCACGTGCGCGTGCCGGTGGGCGGCCGGCGCAGCAGCGCCTGCGCGCCGAGCGCGACCCCGAGCCCCGCGACATCCGTCAGCATGTGCACGGTGTCGACGAGCAGCGCGAGCGAGCCGGTGACGATCGAGCCGACCACTTGCGCGACGAGCAGCGCCGCGGTGATGCCGAAGGCGACGGCGACGCGGGTCGTGCTCGACGCATCCGCGCCGCCCCCACCATGCGAGTGGGCGTGCGGGTGCGCCTGCCCCGCCATGCCTACAGGCGCGACTTCGTGTGCCAGACCGTCTTCGTCTCGGTGAGCGCGAGGATGCGATGCGGCGTCTCGGGCGCGAGGCCCGGCTCCGGGCGGATGACGCGCTTGAGCGTGTCGGCCGCGATCACCTCGAGCGCGACCCAATCGAGCCCGCCGGCCCCGGTGAGGTCGAGCGCGTTGACGTCGGCGTGGCCTGCGAGCCACGGCGCGAGCTCGGCCGGGTCTCCGGTGAGCACGTTGACGACGCCGCCCGGCAGGTCGCTCGTCGCGAGCACCTCGCCGAGCGAGATGGCCGAGAGCGGGGCGGATGCGGCGGGCACGACCACGACGGCGTTGCCGGTGACGAGCGCGGGCGCGATGACCGAGGTCAGGCCGAGCAGCGCGCTCGACTGCGGCGCGATGATCGCGACGACGCCCGTCGGCTCCGGCACCGAGAGGTTGAAGTAGGGGCCGGCGACCGGGTTCGCGCTGCCGCCGATCTGGGCGATCTTGTCGGTCCAGCCCGCGTGCCACACCCACAGGTCGATGGCGTCCTCGACCTGCTGCTGCGCGCGAGCGGCCGAGAGGCCCCCGGTGCGCACGAGCTCGTCGACGAACTGCGCCTTGCGGCCCTCGAGCACCTCGGCGACGCGGTACAGCACCTGGCCGCGGTTGTAGGCCGTCGCGCCGGCCCAGCCGGGCTGCGCCTTGCGGGCGGCGCGGACGGCGTCGCGCGCATCCTTCCTCGACGCCTTCGCGACGTTCGCGACGAACGCGCCCTCGGGGCTGCGCACCTCGGTGACGCGGCCGGACTCGCTGCGCGGGAAGGCGCCGCCGATGAAGAGCTTGTAGGTCTTCGGCACGTCGAGGCGCGTGGTCGTCTTCACTCCAGTGGCCATCACTTGCCTGCCTTCAGGTATGCCTGCATGCCCTGCACGCCGCCCTCGCGGCCGTAGCCCGACTCCTTGTAGCCGCCGAACGGGCTCGTGGGGTCGAACTTGTTGAACGTGTTCGTCCAGACGACGCCGGCGCGCAACTTGTCGGCGACGGCGAGCACCCGGGCGCCCTTGTCGCTCCAGATGCCGGCCGAGAGGCCGTAGGGCGTGTTGTTCGCCTTCGCGATCGCCTCGTCGGGCGTGCGGAACGTCAGCACCGACAGGACGGGTCCGAAGATCTCCTCGCGGGCGATCGTCGACGACGCCTCGACGCCGGTGACGACGGTCGGAGGGAACCAGTAGCCCTGCGCGGGCAGCTCGCACGCGGGCGCCCAGCGCTCGCCGCCCTCGGCCTCGCCCTGGTCGACGAGCCGCGTGATGCGCTCGAGCTGCTCGGACGAGTTGATCGCGCCGACGTCGGTGTTCTTGTCGAGCGGGTCGCCGAGCCGCAGCGTCGCCATGCGCTCCTTGAGCCGCTCGAGCACCGCGTCGTGCACGTTCTCCTGCACGAGCAACCGGCTGCCGGCGCAGCACACCTGGCCCTGGTTGAAGAAGATGCCGTTGACGATGCCCTCGATGGCCTGGTCGAGCGGCGCGTCGTCGAAGACGATGTTCGCGCCCTTGCCCCCGAGCTCGAGGGTGAGCTTCTTGTCGGTGCCCGCGATCGCCTTGGCGATCTCGCGGCCGACCGCGGTGGAGCCTGTGAACGCGACCTTGTCGACGTCGGGGTGGCGCACGAGCGCCGCGCCCGTGTCGCCAGCGCCCGTCAGCAGGTTCACGACGCCGGCCGGCAGGCCGGCCTGCTCGCAGATCTCGGCGAAGAGCATCGCGGTCAGCGGGGTCGTCTCGGCGGGCTTCAGCACGACCGTGTTGCCGGCGGCGAGCGCCGGGGCGACCTTCCACGCGAGCATGAGCAGCGGGAAGTTCCACGGGATGATCTGCGCGGCCACGCCGTGCGGCTGGGGCGCGGCACCGAGGCCGACGTAGTCGAGCTTGTCGGCCCACCCGGCGCAGTGGAAGAACCACTGGGCGACGAGCGGCACGTCGGCGTCGCGCGTCTCCTTGATGGGCTTGCCGTTGTCGAGCGACTCGGCGACCGCGAGCTCGCGCGCCCGCTCCTGCAGGATGCGGGCGATGCGGAACAGGTACTTGCCGCGGTCGCGGCCGGACATCGGGCCCCAGACGGTGCGGAACGCGGCACGCGCGGCCGCGACCGCCGCATCCACGTCGCCCTCGTCAGCCGTCGCGAACATGGCGATCTGCTGCTCGGTCGACGGCGAGATCGAGGCGAAGGCGGTGCCGCCGCCCGTGACCCACTCGCCGCCGATCCAGAGGCGGTACTCGTCCCGCAGGTTGAGGATGGAGGTCGACTCGGGAGCCGGCGCGTAGTCGAGGAATGCCATGGGGAGCCTCAGTCGATCGTGACGTAGTCGGGGCCGGAGTAGCGGCCGGTGGTGAGCTTCTGGCGCTGCTGCAGCACGTCGTTGAGCAGGCTGGATGCGCCGAAGCGGAACAGGTGCGGGTCGAGCCACGTCTCACCGCACGTCTCGGCGACGGTGACGAGGTACTTGATGGCGTCCTTCGCGGTCGAGATGCCGCCGGCGGGCTTCACGCCGATGCGCTCCCCCGTGAGCCGCTCCCAGTCGCGCACGACCTGCAGCATGAGCAGCGTCACGGGCAGGGTCGCGGCGGGCTGCACCTTGCCGGTGGAGGTCTTGATGAAGTCGCCGCCCGCGAGGATCGAGAGCCACGACGCGCGGCGCACGTTGTCGTACGTGACGAGCTCGCCGGTCTCGAGGATGACCTTGAGGTGCGCGTAGCTGCCGTCGTCGCGGCGGCACGCCTCCTTCGTCAGCACGATCTCGTCGAAGACCTTGCCGTAGTTGCCCTCGAGGAACGCGCCCCGGTCGATCACCATGTCGATCTCGTCGGCGCCCGCGGCGACCGCGTCGCGGGTGTCCTGCAGCTTCACCGGCAGGCTCGCGCGGCCCGCCGGGAACGCGGTCGCGACCGCGGCGATGTTGATGCCGTCGTCCCTGCCCGCGCTCCAGGCGGAGCCGAGGGCCTCCCTCGCGTTGCCGACCATGTCGCCGTACACGCAGACGGCCGCGGGCCGGGGCGTGGAGGGGTCGGATGCGTCGGGCACGAGCGCCTTCGCGACGAGCGAGTGCACCTTGCCGCGGGTGTCGGCGCCCTGGAGGGTCGTGAGGTCGATCATGCGGATGACGAGGTCGAGCGCCACCTGCTTGGAGGTCGTCTTGATCGAGCGGGTGCCGAGCCCCGCCGCGCGGGCCTCGAGCCCGACGGCGTCGACGGTCGGCAGACCCTCGAGGTGCTGCCGGAGCGCCACCTCGGAGAGGTCGCTGCCGAGCAGCTGGACGGCGCGCTCTGCCGGAGCGAGCGCTGCGCTGGGTGTGGTCACGCTGATCCTTCTGGTGGTCCGCCGCGGTGCGGGACTCCGCTGAGTGTGCCGCTGCTGGGTGTGCTGCGGCTTGCGGGTGCACGGCAGTCTACCGGCCGCACCGGCGACGCGTCCGTCAGGCTCAGGTGCTCGCCGCGGTGATGATCTCGCGCGTGTGCTCGACGTCGCGAGCCATCTGCGCGACGAGCTCGTCGAGGCTCTCGAAGCGGTGCATGGGCCGCACGAACTCCACGAGCTCGAGCGCGATCGGCCGGTCGTAGAGGTCGAGGTCGACGTCGAGCAGGTACGCCTCGACGGTCTTGGCGGCGACGCCGTCGAAGGTCGGGTTGTCGCCGATGGAGACGGCGGCGGCGAAGGTGCCGGCGTCGACGTGGGCAAGCGCCGCGTAGACCCCGTCGGCGGGGATGAACCCCTCGACCGGCGCGCCGAGGTTGGCGGTCGGGAAGCCGAGCGCGCGCCCGCGCTGGAAGCCGCGCACGACGTCGCCCCGCAGCAGGTGGCGGCGGCCGAGCATGCCGTTGGCCTCGTCGATGCGGCCGAGCGCGAGCGCCTCGCGGATCCAGGTGCTCGACACGCGACGGCCGTCGGCGAAGCAGATGTCGTCGATCGACTCGACGCGGGCGCCCCTCGGCTCGGCGAGCTCGCGCAGCATGGCGGCGTCACCGGCGCCCCGGTGGCCGAAGCGGAAGTCGTCGCCCACGAGCAGCACGCGGCCTCCCAGGCCGTCGAACAGCACCCGCTCGGCGAACTCCTGCGCCGGCTGCGCGGCGGTCGCCGCCGTGAAGGGGATGACGACGACGCGGTCGGCGCCGGCGGCCCGCAGCAGCTCGACCTTGTGCGGGAGCGAGACGAGCGGCAGCGGAGCGCGGTCCGGCCGCACGACCTCGAGCGGGTTGCGGTCGAAGGTGACGACGGTGGTCGAGAGCCCGTCTGGCTCGGCGAGGGCTCGCAGCTGCTGGAGGATGCGCTGGTGGCCGATGTGCACGCCGTCGAACTTGCCGATCGTGATGGCGGAGGGGATGGACTCGAGCTCGTCGATCCACGCCATGGCGGCCGCGGTGCCCTGCTCGCCGGCGCCGCTCATGCCGCGACCCGCTCGCGGCTCGCGCGCAGCCACCACAGGCCGAGGAACGGCAGCACGGCGGGGATGAAGAGGTAGCCCATCCCGAAGCGGCTCCACACCGTGTCGTGCGCGAACAGCTCGGGCGCGGCGAGCGAGAGGCCGCCGACGACGAGCACGCCGACGAGCTCGAAGCAGACGGCCGCGAGCGCGACGCGGCGCCAAGCATCCCCTCGCATGGCGAGCGCGACGGTCGCCAGGATGTAGACGACGGCGGCGACGGCGCTCAGCGCGTACGCGAGCGGTGCCTCGTCGAAGCGCTGCACGATCTGGACGAACGAGCGGCCGGTCGCCGCCATCGCCAGCACCGCGTACACCGCGACGAGGACTCGGCCGATCCCGGCATGCTTGCGCTCGCTCATCGGATCGATTGTAATCCCCGCCCGCGGGGCAGCCCGCGTCACGCCAGCTGCACGAACCAGATCTGGTGCATCCGGTAGACCATCACCGCGACCGCGAGGATGCCGACGCCGACGACGAGCGTCGCCCACTCGCCCTTCTTGTCGACCAGCGCCCAGAGGACCGCGGCCGGCGGGATCATGAGCGCCGTGATGAGGTAGGTCCAGTACTCGAGCAGATCGCCGGTCGGACCGGCGCCCAGCAGCGGCGCGATGACCGACGCGACGGTCTGCACGACGAGCGACAGCATCGTGATCGCCGCCGCCGCGAACACCCAGTCGTTGAACCGCTTGCGGGCGAGCCCGGCGACCGCGACGGCTGCGCCGATCACGCCGAGCGCGCTCGCCTGCGCGAGCATGAGCCAGCTGATCATGCGGTGCCGCTCGTCGGGCCGGGCGCGGTCGAGCTCGGCGCGGTCGGGAAGTTCGTGACGGGCAGCAGCCTGCGCCCCGAGACGCGCGCGATGCCGACGAGCCGGTCACCGTGCACGGCGGCGACGATGCCCGACTCGTCCTCGAGCGCGACGGTGCGGCGGCCGCTCGCGAGGTCGGCGGCGCGCTCGTCGTCGAGCCGCGCGACGGGCAGGATGCGCGCGGCGGCGGCCGCGGGCGGCAGCA
This sequence comes from Agrococcus sp. DT81.2, assembly GCF_049844935.1. Lineage (NCBI taxonomy): Bacteria > Bacillati > Actinomycetota > Actinomycetes > Micrococcales > Microbacteriaceae > Agrococcus > Agrococcus sp. DT81.2. The sequence continues at coordinate 82,885 of NZ_JBNCLZ010000007.1, forward strand.
GCAGGGCGTCCGCGCCGGTCTCGGGCAGGGCATCCGCTCCCGGTGCACCGTCGACCGCGAAGGGTCCGATGCGGGTGCGGCGCAGCGCCGAGAGATGACCGCCGACGCCGAGCGCGGCGCCGAGGTCGCGCGCGAGGGCCCGGATGTACGTGCCGCTCGAGCAGTCGACGATCACGTCGACCTCGGCGAGGGCGCCGATCCGGAACGCGACCGCCTCGAAGCGGGCGACCGTCACGGGGCGCGCCTGCAGCTCGACCTGCTCCCCCGCCCTCACGCGCGCGTAGGCGCGCTCACCGTCGACCTTGATCGCGCTCACCGAGGACGGGACCTGCTCGATGTCGCCGGTCAGTGCCGCCATCGGCGCCGCGAGGTCGGCGGAGGTCAGGTGCGACGCATCCGCCGTGCCGGTGACCTCGCCCTCGGCATCGTCGGTCGTCGTGGCCGCGCCGAGCACGATCGTGGCCGTGTAGGTCTTGTCGAGGCCGACCATGTGCGTGAGCAGCCGCGTCGAGGGGCCGACGCCGAGGATCAGCAGACCGGTCGCCATCGGGTCGAGGGTGCCGGCGTGGCCGACCTTGCGCGTGCCGAGCGCGCGCCGCGCGCGGCTCACCGCGGTGTGGCTCGTGATGCCCTGGGGCTTGTCGACGAGCAGGATCCCGTCGGGGGCGGATGCGGCGGCTGACACCCGACGAGCCTAGTCCGGCTCGTCGGACCAGGCCTCGCGCTCCTCGTCGGGGTCATCGCCGAAGTCCTCCGAGTCGGGCCAGATGGCGATGTCGATGCCGTGGTTCTCGGGCGAAGCGATGGTCCATCCCTCGTCGTTCGACGACACGAGCCTGCCGCCCGCCGCGAGCGCGGCCTCGACGCGCGCCCTGGCGTGGTCGGCGGGCAGCGACACGTCGATGTGGGTGCGGCCGCGCCGTGGCTTCGGCGGGTCGAGCTCGTGCAGCCACACATGCGGGTTGCGGCGCTGCGGATCGATCGCGTCTGCGTCGTCGATCGGCTCGTAGCCCAGCACCGCCGCCCAGAAGGGGCGCACGTCCGCGCCGCGGTCCTGCGCCACGGCGATGCCGGTGACCATGAGCGTCGACGGATCGGGACGCCCGCCCTCCGCGCGCGCGGCTGCCTGGATGCCGGCCGCCAGCTCGGCATCGATCGCGGTCAGTGCGCCGTTGCGCTTGCTGAACGTGCGGATCGTGATGCCGTGCGGTCGCACGTCGAAGTCGGGCTCGTGCCCGACCTCGGCCGCGACGGCGGCTGCTGCGTCGACGATCCGCACGGCGTGCGCGAGCGAGTCGCTCGCGTAGTGGGCGTAGGCGCCCCAGAAGAGCACGCGCCAGTCCTCCACCCCCGGATGGGCGTGGAACCGCTTCGCCGACAGTCGGGGCACGGCCGCTTCGATCATGGATCCTCCTCGTCGAGTCGCCTGTCCGAACGCTAGGCCCCGCCGCCGACATCCCTCAACCGGCCGGCGGATAGCCTGCTGATCATGACGACCGAGCCAGCGCCGGACGCGCCGCCGAGGCAGCGCATCGCCGTGATCGGTGCGGGCGCGATCGGCGGCACGATCGCGGCGCGGTTGGATGCGGTGGGGCACGACGTGACCGTCACCGCGCGCGGCGAGCACCTCGCGGCCATGCGGGAGGACGGGCTGCGCCTCAAGGGCGGCTTCGGCACGCACACCGCGGGCGTGACCGCGCTCGAGGCGCTCGAGGCGACGCCGGACGTCGCGATCCTCGCGACGAAGGCGACCGGCGCGGTCGCGGCGCTCGAGGCCAACCGCGCGCACCTCGACGGCGTGCCGCTGCTCGTCGTGCAGAACGGCCTCGGCGGGGAGCGGGTCGCGGCCGACCTGCTCGGCCACTCCCGCGTCGCCGGCGGCATCGCGCTCATGGCGGCGAACTCGATGGAGCCGGGCGTCATCACCGTGACGGCCACCGGAGACACGATCGTCGGCGGCGCCGAGGGCGCACGGTTCGCGGCGCTGCTCGGCGAGGCCCTCCCGACGAGCGAGACGCCCTCGATCGAGGGCGCGCAGTGGACGAAGCTGCTCATCAACATGGTCAACGCGCTGCCGGCGATCGTCGGCCACTCGGTGCAGGACGTGATCCGCGACCCGGGGCTGCGGCGCGTGATGCTCGCGTCGATGCGCGAGACGGCGCGCATCGGCCTGGCCTCCGGCGTGCGGTTCCAGCCCCTGCAGGGGCTCACGCCGCTGCTCGTGCGGGTCGTGGCGTTCGCGCCGCGACGCATCGCGCAGCAGGTGCCGCTGCGCATCAAGGACCGGCTCGGTGACGTGCCGAACCTCGGGTCGACGCAGCAGTCGATCCGTCGCCGGCAGCCGACCGAGGTCGACCACATCAACGGCGCCGTCGTCGAGGCAGCGCGGAGGATCGGCAGGGAGGCGCCGGTGAACGCGTCGCTCGTCGAGCTCGTGCACGAGGTCGAGCGGACGGGGCGGTTCCTGCCGGCGTCGGCGGTGCGACGGCTCGGCTAGCACCCCTAGCGCTCGAGCTTGCGAAGCGCAGAGCCCTTGTGCGCCGCGACGTGATCCGTCTTGTCGCTGAGGATCTCGTACTGCGGCTCATCCTCGGAGGCACGGCGCGGGTGCCCCTTGTAGTCGAAGTCGCGCGTGTGGACCTTCGTGATCGTGCCCGAGACCCGACCGGCCTCGGAGTTCCAGCTCACGTGGTCGCCTACTTCGAACCGCTCGCTCATGACGGGGTCAGCACGAATCGGCGAAGACCTGCTTCGGCCAGCGCCAGTCGCTGTTGTCGACGACGACCAGCGCCCGCTGACGCGGACGCACCGTGCGCTCGTAGAAGTCGTGCGCCTCGCGGTAGCGGCGGTGCGACTCGTGCTGCACGTCGGGATGCGCGCCGTCGCGCGCCCGCAGCCGCTCGCCCCGCACCCGGTCGTCGGCCTCGAGGTAGAGCACGGCGTGCCACTTGCCGGCCAGCGCGGGTCGCTGCAGGAAGACGCCGTCGACGATGAGCACCGCATCCGGTCCCGCCGTCTGCCACTCCATCGCGACCGAGCGGTCGGCGTGCAGGTCGAAGGCGCGGGTCATGAAGCCGGTCGAGCCGCCCATGCGGAACGGGTGCAGCAGCACGCGGTCGAGCAGCTCGACGTCGAACGCGTCCTCGTAGTACCCCTTGGGCGAGTCGCGGCCCTGGCGGTAGCGGAACGCCCTCGCGCGGTGGAAGTCGTCGGCGCTCGCCCGGAACGACTCGACGCCGGCGCGCGCGAGCGCGACCTGCAGCGCATCCGCGAACCGCGTCTTGCCGACGCCGTCGCGGCCCTCGATCGCGACGAGCCTGCGGCCACGAGGATTGCGCCGCACGAGCTGCTCGGCGAGGCTCGTGTACAGCGCCTTCTGCTCGGGCGTCCACGAGGCAGCCTTCATCAGCAGCGCGGAGTCGACCATGGCGTCAGCCTAGGCGGTCGCGGCGCGGCGCTCACTGCACGGGCGTCGGTGCCGCGACCGGCCGCTTCCCGTAGGCGAGTCGGCGCAGCAGCGCCTCGGCGGGGCCGCGCTTGCCTGCGCGATCGAGCAGCGCGGCGACCACGACGGTGACGAGCCAGACGCCGACGGCGTACGCGGCGGCGCCGAGCGGCGTGAGCACCGCGCCGAGGCCGAAGCCCCACGCGGCGAGCACCGGCGCGAACAGCACGGACTGGGCGAGGTAGCTCGAGAGCGAGCGCTTGCCGACCGCGGAGATAGCGCGCGCGATCGGACCGCGGCGGTCGCCGATCGCCGCGGCGATGAGGCCGAACAGCGCCGCGTAGCCGACCCCGCCCGCGACGCCCGCGAGGCTGGAGACGCCCATCGTCGCCCACGCGAGGGACGGCGCGAAGACCAGCCCAGCGAACTGCGCCGCAGCGAGCGCGCCACCCGCCCAGCCGATCGCGACGCCGACCACCGCGATCCGGATGAGCATCGCGCGATGCGGCCTCGGGCGGTCGAGCAGGCCCCGACGCGCCGCCAGGATGCCGAGCGTCACGGAGAGCGACACGGTGAGCATGAGCACCTGCCCGACCGTCCCGATCGCCCAGGTGCCGACGCTCCCGAGCATGAACAGCAGGTAGTTCGCCTCTCCGGCGGGCGTCGGGAGCTCTGGCCCGCCGAGCTGCACCGCATCGCCGGCGACCCCGACGCTCAGCACGAGGCCGCTGACGATCGAGAGCAGCCCGAACAGCAGCACCAGCCCCGCCAGCACCCACGCGACCACCTTGAGCGTGCGGTCGCTCCGCTGCAGCAGCAGCCATGTGACGAGCAGACCGGTGAGGCCGTACGCACCGACGATGTCGCCGAACCAGAGCAGCAGCGCGTGCACGGCGCCGAATGCGAGCATCCACCAGTGGCGTCGTTGCAGCAGTCGCTTCGCCTCGACCATCGGCGTGCCCGCCGCCGACTGCCGGCTGTACAGCTGCCAGATGCCGTACCCGAACAGGAAGGCGAACAGCGGATACGCGCGGCCATCGATCACCACGAGGGAGAAGAGCTGGTAGCCGAGATCGGCCCCCTCATGGCCGAGCTGATGCGCGTTCGTCAGCCCGTGCTCGCCGCGGTACAGCCACCAGGGCACGTTGGCCACGGCGATGAGCAGCAGCATGAGGCCGCGAGCGAGGTCGGGGGCGAGGCTCCGGCCGGGGGCGGCGGTCGCCGCCGCGGCGTGGTCGACCGTGGTCCGGCTCGGCGCTGGCCACTCCTGCTGCGGATGCTGGGTCACCTCACCCACGCTAGGGCGCGAAGGCGGCGGCATCTAGGCTGGCGGCATGCTCGGTGCTGCCTCCCTGGACGCGCTCACCGACTGGTACCGCTTCAGCGCGCGGGACCTGCCGTGGCGGCGGCCGGAGTTCGACGCCTGGGGCACGCTCGTGAGCGAGATCATGCTGCAGCAGACGCAGGCGTCGCGGGTCGCGGTCGAGATCGACCGCTGGCTCGAGCGCTGGCCGACGCCCGCCGACCTCGCCGACGCGCCCACCCACGAGGTGCTGCGGCAGTGGGGCACGCTCGGCTATCCGCGGCGGGCGCTGCGCCTGCAGGATGCCGCGCGCGCGATCGTCGAGCGGCACGGCGGCGAGGTGCCGCGCGACGTGGCGGCGCTGCTCGCGCTCCCCGGCATCGGCGACTACACGGCGCGCGCCGTCGCGGTCTTCCACTTCGGCGACCGGCACCCCGTCGTCGACACGAACGTGCGCCGCGTCGTCGCGCGGGCCGAGCGGGGGCAGGGCGAGGCCGGACCGGCTGCCAAGCGGGACCTCGCCGACGTCGAGGCGCTGCTGCCGGACTCCCCCGCCGACGCATCCGTCGTCTCCATCGCGCTCATGGAGCTCGGCGCGCTCGTCTGCACCGCGCGGGCGCCCCGGTGCGAGACCTGTCCGATCGCGGATGCATGCGCGTGGCGCGCGTTTGGGTACCCGCCGTTCGAGGGCAGGCGGGCGCCGCGGCAGGGCACGTTCGCCGGCAGCGACCGGCAGGTGCGCGGCACGGTGCTGCGGGCGCTGCGCGCCGTCGACGTGCCGCTGACGGAGGTGGAGCTCGCACCGCTCTGGCCCGACGCCGCGCAGCTGGGTCGCGCCCTCGCCTCGCTCGCGGCCGACGGCCTCGTCGTGCGAGCCGACGGCTCGGTCAGGCTGCCCGACTAGGTTGGCTCGCATGCCGGCACGACATGCGCGCCTGACCGATGCGAGCGACGAGCTCGCCGCCGCCCTCGCGGCGATCCGCGACGAGCTCGGGCTCACCGCCGAGTTCCCGCCCGAGGCCGAGGCCGAGGCGGCCGCCTTCGCCGCCGACCCGCAGCTGCCGGAGGCCGATCAGACCGGCGTCGCGTTCGTCACGATCGACCCGGAGGGGTCGACCGATCTCGATCAGGCGCTCCACCTCGAGCGGGACGGCGACGGCTTCGTCGTGCGCTACGCGATCGCCGACGTGCCCGCGTTCGTCGCTCCGGGCGGTGCGATCGACACCGAGGCGCGGCGACGCGGGCAGACGATGTACGCGCCCGACGGCCGCGTGCCGCTGCACCCTCCGGTCGTGAGCGAGGGCGCCGCGAGCCTGCTCGAAGGGCAGGAGCGCGGGGCCTACGTGTGGACGATGCGCCTGGATGCGGCAGGGGTCGTCACCGGGACGACGCTCGAGCGCGCGCGAGTGCGCTCGCGCGCGCAGCTGACCTACGTCGAGGCCCAGCGGCGCGTCGAGGCGGGCGACGCCATGCTGGGGCTGCTGCGGGTGATCGGCGAGCTGCGCATCGCGCTAGAGGAGGCGCGCGAGGGTGCGAGCCTCGACATGCCGGAGGAGCAGGTCGTGCGCGAGGGCGATGACTATCGCATCGAGCGCCGCGAGCTGCTGCCCGTCGAGCGCTGGAACGCGCAGCTCTCGCTCCTGACCGGCATGGAGGCCGCGAACCTGCAGCTGCGCGCGAAGCGCGGCATCCTGCGGACGATGCCGGTGCCGCCGCAGGGCGACGTCGAGCGCTTCCGCACCGAGGTGCGGGCGATCGGCGAGGAGTGGGCCGAGGGCGAGCACTACGGCGCGTTCCTTCGTCGCCTCGACCGCTCGAAGCCGACGACGCTCGCGATCCTCCAGGCCGCTCGGCGGCTGTTCCGCGGCGCCTCGTACACGGTGCTCGACGACGAGTCGGTCGGCTCCGAGCTCGAGCAGGCGGCGATCGGGGCGCCGTACGCGCACACCACCGCACCGCTGCGGCGGCTCGTCGACCGATTCGTGCTTGCGCACTGCGAGGCCATCGCGAACGGTCGCGAGATCCCCGCATGGGCCGCGGATGGGCTCGCTGGGCTGCCCGAGATCATGCAGCAGTCGGGACAGGTTGCGTCGCGGCTCGAGCGCGAGTCGATCGACGCGGTCGAGATCGCGGTGCTGCGCCACCGGATCGGCGACGAGTTCGACGCCGTCGTGGTCGAGGTGCGCAAGGAGGGCGCCACGATCCAGCTGATCGACCCGCCCACGGAGGCGGCGTGCGAGACGGCGGCGGAGCCGGGCACGCGCATCCGGGTGCGGCTCACGGAAGCGGACCTGGCGGCGCGGCGGCTCCGCTTCGCCGAGGCGTGAGCGTGCCGGCGCGCATCCGCAGCGCGACGGCGGAGGACGCCACGGGCGTCGCCGTGGTGCACGTGGAGACGTGGCGCGAGGCGTATCGCGGCCTGATCGACCAGTCGGTGCTCGATGCGCAGCGGGTCGAGCGTCGCGCCGAGATGTGGACGCGATGGATCGACCGCTCGCTCGCCGGGCGACCGAGCTACGGCGATGGCGGTGTCGCGCACTCGATGCTCGTCGCCGAGCTGGCCGGCGACATCGTGGGCTGGGCCACGTTCGGCGAGGGACGCGACCGCGGGGACACCGATCGCGGCGAGCTCGCGGGCCTCTACGTGCTGCCCTCGTGCTGGGGGCTCGGCCTCGGCCACTCGCTCATCGAGCGCGCGGAGCTTGCGCTGCGAGACGAGGGCTGGCGCGAGGCGTACCTCTGGGTGCTGCACGGCAACGAGCGGGCGGCGCGCTTCTACGAGCGCCACGGCTGGCATGCCGACGGCGCCGAGAAGATCGGTGCCGCGGGCGGCGCGACGGGGCTGCGCGAGCTGCGGCACGTGCGGCGGCTCGAGTGACCGCCGCACGCGCCGACTCGCGCTAGTCCTCGTCGGCCTCGCGGGGCTTCTTGTACGGGTCGGCGTCGCCGGCGTACTGGGCGGCGGCCGCGGCGCGCTGCGCCTCGGCGTCGCGCACGCGCGCCTCGTCGAGCAGGTGCTCGATCGACGCGGCGCTCTCGGGCAGCGCGTCGAGGATGAACTCGATCGACGGCGTCAGCCGCAGCGTGAGCCCCTTGCCGATCTCGCGGCGCACGACGCCCTTCGCGCTCGCGAGCGCCTTGGCCGTCTCCTCGCGCTCCTCGTCGGTGCCGTACACCGTGTAGAAGATCGAGGCGTGCTGGAGGTCGCCGGTCATGCGCACCGCGGTGATGGTGACGAAGCCGAGCCGCGGGTCGCGGACCTCGTGCTCCAGCGCGCGCACGGTGATCTCGTGGATGCGGTCGGCGATCTTCCTCGCCCTGGGGTTCTCTGCCATGTGATTCCTCCGGTCCTAGAGACAGGAGTGGGGCGACCGCAGCCGCCCCACTCCCGATTGCGCGTCAGACGCGCGGCTTCTCCACCATCTCGGTGGTCTCGATCTCGTCGCCGATCTGCAGATCGTTGAACTTGCCGAGGCCGATGCCGCACTCGAAGTCCGTGCGGACCTCGGTGACGTCGTCCTTGAAGCGACGCAGCGACTCGATGGCGAGGCCATCGGCCAGCACGACGCCGTCGCGGATGATCCGCGCCTTGGCGTTGCGGGTGATCGTCCCCGAGCGCACGATGCAGCCGGCGATGTTGCCGAACTTGGACGAGCGGAAGACCTCGCGGATCTCCGCGACGCCCGACTGCTTCTCCTCGAACTCCGGCTTGAGCATGCCCTTCAGCGAGTTCTCCACGTCCTCGATGGCCGCGTAGATCACGTTGTAGAAGCGGATGTCGACACCCTCGCGGGCGGCGCGCTCTCGAGCCTTCGGGTCGGGGCGCACGTTGAAGCCGATGATGACGGCCGAGTCGACGGTCGCCAGGTTCACGTCCGACTCGGTCACGCCGCCGACGCCGCGGTGGATGATCCGCAGGTCGACGGAGTCGTCGATCTCGATCTTCATGAGCGACTCCTCGAGCGCCTCCACGGCACCCGACACGTCGCCCTTGATGATGAGGTTGAGCGTCTCGACCTTGCCCTGCTCGAGCGCCAGCTTGAAGTCCTCGAGCGACAGGCGCTTGCGGGCCTTCGCCAGCTGCGCGTTGCGCTCCACGGCCTCGCGCTTCTCAGCGATCTGGCGCGCGGTGCGGTCCTCCTCGGTGACGATGAAGCTGTCACCGGCGCGCGGGACGCTCGAGAGACCCTGCACCTGCACGGGCATCGACGGGCCGGCCTCCTGGACCAGCTCGCCGCGGTCGTCGACCATCGCACGGACGCGGCCGTAGGCCGTGCCCGCGACGATCGCGTCTCCGACGCGGAGCGTTCCCGACTGGATGAGCACGGTCGCCACCGAGCCGCGGCCCTTGTCGAGCCTCGCCTCGATCGCGACGCCGCGAGCCTCCTTGTTGGGGTTGGCACGCAGGTCGAGACCGGCGTCCGCGGTGAGCAGCACTGCCTCGAGGAGCTCCTCGATACCGGTGCGCGCGAGCGCGGAGACGTCGACGAACATCGTGTCGCCGCCGTACTCCTCGGTGACGAGGCCGTACTCGGTGAGCTGCTGGCGCACCTTGGCGGGGTTCGCGCCCTCCTTGTCGACCTTGTTCACGGCCACGACGATCGGCACGTTCGCCGCCTGCGCGTGGTTCAGCGCCTCGATCGTCTGCGGCATGATGCCGTCGTCCGCCGCGACCACGAGGATCGCGATGTCGGTCACCTGCGCACCGCGGGCACGCATGGCGGTGAACGCCTCGTGGCCCGGGGTGTCGATGAAGGTGATCGCGCGGTCCTCGCCCTCGTGCTCCTGCCAGACCTGGTAGGCGCCGATGTGCTGCGTGATGCCGCCGGCCTCGCCCTCGATGACGTTCGCACCGCGGATCGCGTCGAGCAGGCGCGTCTTGCCGTGGTCGACGTGACCCATGACGGTGACGACGGGCGAGCGGTAGACGAGGTCCTCGTCGGTCTCGTCCTCGAGCTCCTGCTCGAGGTCGATGTCGAAGCCCTCCAGGAGCTCCTTGTCCTCGTCCTCGGGGCTGACGATCTGGATGCGGTATCCCAGCTCGGCGCCCAGCAGCTCGAAGGTGGCCTCGTCGAGCGACTCCGTCGCCGTCGCCATCTCACCGAGGTGGAACAGCACGGTCACGAGGTCGCCGGGGCTCGCGTCGATCTTCTCGGCGAAGTCGGCGATGGATGCGCCGCGGCGCATGCGCACGACGGTCGTGCCGTCGCCGCGACGGACCTTGACGCCACCGATCGACGGCGCCTCGCGCATCTCGAACTCGAGCCGCTTCGTCCGCTTGGACTTGCGGGACTTGCCCTTGGCGCCGCCCTTGCCGAACGCGCCGGCAGTGCCGCCGCGGCCACGGCCGCCGCCGCCGGGACGACCCGCGAACGCGGGACCGCCACGGCCGGGAGCGCCGGGGCCGGGAGCGCCCGCACCGGCGCGCTGGAAGCCGCCGCCGCCGGGACGACCGCCGGGACCGGGACGACCAGCGCCACCGGGGCGCGGAGCACCGGGGCGAGGAGCGCCAGGACGCGGAGCGCCGGGACGCGGAGCGCCCGGGCGGGGAGCCACGGGGCGGGGGCCGCCGGGGCCCGCCTTGCTCGTGAACGGGTTGTTGCCGGGGCGCGGTCGGCCCATGCCCTGGGCGGACGCGAACGGGTTGTTGCCCGGGCGAGGGGCGCCGGGGCGACCCATCGGGCGCGGGATCGCGCTGCCGGTCGCGCCGCCGTCGTCACCCTGCGCGGGCGCAGCGGGAGCTCCCGCCGCGGGCGTCGCGGGAGCGGGAGCCTCTGCAGCGGGTGCGGGCTCGGCCTTCGGCGCGGGCGCCGGGCTCGGTGCCGCCTTGGGGGCCGGAGCCAGGGTCGGGGCTGCCGGGGCCGGCGCGGGGGCGGCGGCCTTGGGGGTCGCTCCGCCGGGCTTGGCCTGGGTCTTCGCCGGCGCCTTCGCGGCCGCAGCCGCGGGCGCGCTGGCGCCGCCCTCGGCCGCGAGCGCGGCCTTGAGCTTGCGGGCGACCGGGGGTGCGATCGCCGAGGCGGGTCCCTTGACGAACTCGCCCATCTCCTTGAGCTTGGCCATTGCGACCTTGCTCTCGACGCCGAGCTCGGCGGCGATCTCATGCACGCGTGGGTTTGCCACTTCTCTCCTGTCCTGGTCCGCCCAGGACAGGGCGGACTATAAGCTGACGGGTCTCATTTCGAGCTGCTCATCAGTTGTCCATGTGCCGTTCATTCCTTCGGTCGGGGCTCGGGTCGAGCCCGTCCTGTGCCCATCGTGCGATGGGCGAGGTATCCAGGTGCTTGTCGCGCAGCGCCCGTGGGATCGCGCGGAGCGCGCGTTCCGCGCACTGCTGCGTCGGATGCACCCACGCGCCACGGCCGGGAAGCCGGCGATCGAGATCGACGACCGCCGCTCCGCCTGCGCCCACGATCCGCACGAGTTGTGCGGGTTCAGTGCGCGCGCGACAGCCAAGACACGTACGGATGGTCACGAGTCTAGCGCACGACCCGCTCACTCATCCATCACCGAATCGGGCTGGATGTCGATCTTCGCGCCCGTGAGCTTCGCGGCGAGGCGGGCGTTCTGCCCCTCCCTGCCGATCGCGAGCGACAGCTGGAAGTCGGGCACGAGCGCGCGCACGGCCCGTGTCTTCTCGTCGAGCATGAACGCATCCGACACGCGGGCGGGGCTCAGCGCGCTCGCCACGAACGACGGCAGGTCTTCCGAGTAGTCGACGATGTCGACCTTCTCCTCGCCCAGCTCCGCCTGCACGGCGCGCACGCGGGCGCCGAGCTCGCCGATGCACGCGCCCTTCGCGTTGATGCCGGGCTGCGTCGCGCGCACGGCGATCTTCGTGCGGTGGCCGGCCTCGCGGGCGATCGCGACGATCTCGACGGCGCCCGAGGCGATCTCGGGCACCTCGAGCGCGAACAGCCTGCGCACGAGCGACGGGTGCGTGCGGCTCACCGTCACCTGCGGCCCGCGCTGGCCGCGCTCGACCTTCGTGATGTAGACGCGCATCCGCTGGCCGTGCTTGTACTCGGCGCCGGGCACCTGCTCCTCGGGCGGCAGCAGCGCCTCCATGTCGTCGCCGAGCTTGACGTGCACCATGCGCGGGTTCGTGCCCTGCTGCACGATGCCGGCGATGATGTCGCCCTCGCGGTCCTTGTAGGCGCCGAGCACCGTCTCGTCGCTCTTCTCGCGCAGGGCCTGGAAGATGACCTGCTTGGCAGCGGATGCGGCGATGCGGCTGAAGTCGTCGGTGGTCGCGATCGACTCGCCGATGCGGTTGCCGTCCTCGTCGAGCTCGGGCTCGTACAGCGTGACCTCGCCGGTCGAGCGGTTCACCTCGACGCGCGGCTGCGGCGCGCTGGGGTCGGGCTTCTCGCCTGAGCGGACGTGGGCCTGGAGGATCGCCTGCTCGATGATGTGGATCAGGGCGTCCGAGGAGATCTCCCGCTCGCGCTCGACGGTCTTCAGCACGCTCAGATCGATCTTCACTTGTGGGCTCCTTGTTCGTCTTCTGCCGGCACGGGATGCCGACCGATCATTCTACCGCGCGCCGCGGTCGCCGGGAATTAGGCTGTGGCGATGAGCTTCGACGACATGGTGCTGACGACCGGCGACTTCTGGTGGACGTGGGTCGTCCTGCCGGTGCTCGCGCTGCTGGGCATCTACTTCACCGTCCGCACCGGCGTGGTGCAGCTGCGGCTGCTGCCCGCGATGTTCCGGGTGCTCACCGACAAGACCCCGAAGGCGCGCGACGGCAGCGCGCAGTCGGTGTCGTCGTTCCAGGCGTTCACGATCTCGGCCGCGAGCCGCGTGGGCGTCGGGAACATCGCCGGCGTCGCCACGGCGATCGCGATCGGCGGCCCTGGCGCCATCTTCTGGATGTGGACGATGGCCTTCATCGGCGGCGCCTCGTCGTTCATCGAGTCGTCCCTCGCGCAGCTGTACAAGCACCGCGACGCCGACGGCTTCCGCGGCGGGCCGGCGTACTACATGCAGCGGGGGCTCGGCGCGCGCTGGATGGGCATCCTCTTCGCCGTCATCCTCATCGTCTGCTTCCCGTTCGCGTTCTCGTCGCTGCAGGCGAACACGATCGTCGCCACGGTGACGTCGACCGTGGGCTCCGACGCGGCGTGGCTGCCGTGGGCGATCGGCCTGGTCGTGGCCGTCCTCACCGGCCTCATCGTCTTCGGCGGCGTCCGTCGCATCGCGAAGGTGACCGAGTCGCTCGTGCCCGCCATGGCGCTGCTCTACCTCGTGCTCGGCCTGATCATCGTCGGCATGAACATCACCGAGGTGCCCCGCGTGATCGGCGAGATCTACGCAGGCGCGTTCGGCTTCCAGCAGCTCGCGGGCGGCGCGATCGGCACGATCATCATGCAGGGCGTCAAGCGCGGCATGTTCTCGAACGAGGCCGGGCTCGGCTCGGCCCCGAACGCCGGCGCCTCCGCGGCCGTCACGCATCCCGCGAAGCAGGGACTCGTGCAGACGCTCGGCGTCTACTTCGACACCTTCCTGGTGTGCTCGATCACCGCGTTCATCATCCTCGTCTCGACGCCCGACCTCACGGGTGCGGAGGGCGGCATCGGACTCACCTTCGACGCCGTGACCGGAGAGCTGGGCGCATGGGCGGGGATCGCGCTGTCGCTCATCGTCTTCCTGCTCGCCTTCTCGTCGATCATCGGCAACTACTACTACGGCGAGTCGAACATCGAGTTCATCACCGAGAGCCGGGTCGCCCTCACGGTCTACCGCGTGCTCGCCGTCGTCGCGGTGCTCGGCGGCTCCGTCGTCGCCACGGCCACCATCTGGAACACCGCCGACCTGCTCATGGGCGTCATGGCGATCGTCAACCTCGTCGCCATCGGTCTGCTCTCGGGCGTCGCGTTCAAGCTGCTCCGCAACTACGACGAGCAGCGGAGGGCGGGCAAGGACCCGGTCTTCACGCGCGACATGCTGCCCGAGGTGCGCGGCGTCGAGGTCTGGGAGGACGTCGAATCGGTCACCGGCCAGTGGTCGGCGGTCCCGGCCCCCGACGCGGACAGGGCGCGCTAGCGGCCGAGCGCGCCCTCGAGCGCGTCGAGCGCGACCTGCTGCCGCTCCCCCGTCGCCCGATCCCAGACCTCGACGAGACCGGCGGTCGCGTCGCGGCCGACGATCACGATCTGCGGCACGCCGATGATCTCCGCGTCGCCGAACTTCACGCCCGGCGAGACCTTGGGCCGGTCGTCGAAGAGCACCTCGAGGCCGCGCGCCTCCATGCCGGCCACGACCTGCTCGGCGACGTCGAAGGTCGCGGGGTCCTTGCCGGTGGCGACGACGTGCACATCGAACGGCGCGATCTCGCGCGGCCAGACGATGCCGCGCTCGTCGTGCGACTTCTCGACGATCGCGGCGAGGTTGCGGGTGACGCCGATGCCGTAGGAGCCCATCGTGACGGTGACGAGCTTGCCGTTCTGGTCGAGCACCTTGAGCCCGAGCGCCTCGGCGTACTTGCGGCCCAGCTGGAAGACGTGGCCGACCTCCATGCCGCGCTCGAGCGTCACGGGGCCGGAGCCGTCGGGCGCCGGGTCGCCGTCGCGCACGTCGGCGGCCTCGACCCATCCGTCGCCGACGAAGTCGCGGCCGGCGACGAGCCCGAAGACGTGCCTGCCCGGCTCGTTCGCGCCGGTGATCCACGCGGTGCCGTCGACCACTCGCTTGTCGAGCAGATAGCGGATGCCGGTGGCGGCCTCCTCGCCGAGCACGGCGCCGCTCGGCGACCACGGGCCGATGTAGCCCTTCACGAGGCCGGGGTTGGCCTTGAAGTCGTCGTCGTCGGCCGCGGTGACGTCGGCCGGCTGGAAGGCCACCTCGACGCGCTTCTGGTCGACCTCGCGGTCGCCGGGCAGGCCGATGACCACGAGCTCACGGCTGCCGTCGAGGTGCGTGAGCCGCAGCACGACGTTCTTGAGCGTGTCGGCGGCCGTCCAGGGCCGGCCGTCCTCGCGCGGGAAGCGGGCGTTCGCGTCGGCGACGAGCGTCTCGATCGTCGGGGTGTCGGGGGTGTCGCGCACGACCGCGTCGGGCTGGCCCTCGACGGGCACCCGCTCGGGGGCGACGGTCTCGAACGCCTCGACGTTCGCGGCGTACCCGCCGGCGGAGCGCACGATGGTGTCCTCGCCGACCGGTGTGGGGTGCAGGAACTCCTCGGACTTCGATCCGCCCATCGCGCCGGCGTCGGCGGAGACGATGACGTACTCGAGGCCGAGGCGCTGGAAGATGCGCTCGTACGCGTCCCTCTGCCGCTGGTAGGAGGCGTCGAGGCCGGCGTCGTCGACGTCGAACGAGTAGGCGTCCTTCATCGAGAACTCGCGGGCGCGCAGCAGGCCGGCGCGGGGCCGCGCCTCGTCGCGGTACTTGTCCTGGATCTGGTAGATCGTCAGCGGCAGCGCCTTGTAGCTCGAGACGAGGTCCTGCACGAGCAGCGTGAAGACCTCCTCGTGCGTGGGCGCGAGCAGGTGGTCGGCGCCCTTGCGGTCCTGCAGGCGGAAGATGCCGTCGCCGTACTCGGTCCAGCGGCCGGTGCGCTCGTACGGCTCGCGCGGCAGCAGGCCGGGGAAGAGCACCTCCTGGGCGCCGGCGGCCGTCATCTCCTCTCGGATGACGCGCTCGATGTTGCGGCGGACGCGCAGGCCGAGCGGCAGCCACGAGTAGAGCCCGGCGCCGGCGCGGCGGATGTAGCCCGCGCGCAGCAGCAGCCGGTGGCTCGCGACCTCGGCCTCGGCCGGGTCCTCGCGAAGGGTGGTGAAGAAGAGCTCGGAGAGGCGGATCACCCTGCGAGTCTAAGTGGGCCCCAGAGGGCCCGTCGCACCAGCCGCGCGGTCACCAGGGCCGGTCGACGCTCGGGCCGCCGCCGTCCTCGTCGCGGCCGTCCTGGTCGTACTGGTCCTGCTGCTGCTGCTCGCCCTGCGCCTCCTGGTTCTGCTCCTCGAGCAGGTCCTCCGGCGTCTGCGGCTCGCCGTCGCCCTCGCCCTCGCCCTCCTGCGACGACGCGTCCTCCAGCTTCTCCTCGATGCGCGGTGTGGCGGCCTGGAACTGCTCGGCGGTGTCGGCCTCGCGGGGCAGCGGCTCGTCGCGGCAGCCCTCCGGGAGCCCCTCGATGATCCCGAGGGCCAGGAGGTAGAAGTCGTTCGCCGACTGCCGGTCATCGGCCTCCCTGGCGACGTCGCCCTGCTTCTCGATCGCGGTGACGAGCGAGGCGACGATCACGCAGTGCTCGTGCATCCGGCCGGCCGTCGTGGGCTCGCCGTGCAGCACGAGCGACTCCTCGAGCTTCGCCCTGCCCTCCTCGAGCGAGCCGGCCATCACCAGGTTCACGCCGAGATCGAACGGCGCCTTCCACGGCTCGATCCAGTTCCACAGCTCGAGCCCGCGGGCGGACTCGGCGCCCTGCGCATACGCACGCCCCTCGAAGCGGTCGATCGCCGACTGCGACAGCACGTTGACGCTGATGAGCTTCGTCGAGACGACGAGCACGGCGAGCGCGACGGGGATGAGCCCGACCATGAGCCACCAGCGGAGCGTGCGGCGCTGCCGGTCGGTGAGCACGCGGCTCATCGCGCGCCCTCCCTGCTCAGGAAGCCCCGGGTCGCGCGCAGCGAACGCGCGAGGCTGAGCCCCTCCCAGGCGAGCAGCAGCGCGATCGGCACGCCGAAGATCCACGCCACCTCGAGCCGCGCCTCCTCGGTGCGGTCGAGGTTCGCCTCGCCGTCGGCGGCGGCCATCGGGCCGAGCGCATCCGTGATCGGCAGGCCGGGCGCGCGGTGCAGGTAGGTGATGCCGAGCTGGTCGGCGATCGCGCCGAGCTGCGCTTCGTCGATGCGCGAGATCGCGTCGCCGCCGCCGGGATCCTGCAGGTACTGCTCCTGCACGGCCGGGTCGAAGCTCGACACCCGCATCCTGCCGCCCTGCTGCGTGCCATAGCCGAGCACGAGCCCGCGGTCGACGAGCGGAGCGACGTCGTCGAACGACTGCGGCGGCTGCTGGGCGGTGTGCTCGCCGTCGCCGAGGTAGAAGACGATCGCCGGCGAGTCGGGCTCGGCCGCTTCGGTGCGCTCGAGCTCGGCCTTGAGCAGGTCGTGCGCGATCGTGACGGACGTGCCGCGCGACTGCTGGGCGATCTCGGGCCGCAGCGCGCGCACCATCTCGATGATCGCGGAGCCGTCGTCGGTGAGGGGGACCCGCAGGATCGCCTCCGAGTCGAAGGAGATGACCGAGAGGTCGGCGCCCGCGAAGGCGCGGGCGATCTCGACGACGTCCTCCTGCATGCCGACGAGTCGCGGCTCGCTCCCCCAGTCCTCGGCGGCGATGGACTGCGACGTGTCGACCATGATGAACACCCTCGCCTGGATCGTCGCGGTCGGCACCTCGCCGCCGGGCACCGCCGGCCGGAACGCCATCGCGACCGCGAGCAGCACGAGCAGCGAGCGCCGCAGCCACGCGAGCCGGCGGCCACGGCCGGTGGCTAGCTGCCAGCCGCACACCGCGAGCGCGATCGCCGCGAGCACGAGCACAACGACGGGGAGCGTGGGGTGGAAGGTGATCACAGTCGCACCCTCGCAGCGATGAGACACACGGCGGTGGCGAGCACGAGCACGACGAGCGGCAGCGAGCCAGGGCGGTCGATGATCTGCACCTGCGGCGGCGTCTCGATGTAGCCGGCCTCGATGGCGTTGATGCGGTCGACGATCTGCGGCACCGTCTGCGCGAAGTCGAGCGCGAAGTAGGCGCCGCCGGTGCCCTCGGCGACCTCCCGCAGCTCCTGCGACGCCATGTCGCCGCCGAAGTCGAACGGGTTGATCGCGTACACGCGCACTTCGTTGTCCACGGCGAGCTGCCCTGCTTGCGGGAGCGAGAAGATCTGCTGGCCGTTCACGACGTTGTCGGTCGCGAGGATGATCGACCGCGGCCGCTCGCTCGCCTCGAGGTCGGCGAAGTCGAGCACGCACGAGGCGAGGCCGTCGCCGACGAGGGAGGCGCCGAGCCCGCTCGCGGTGCCAGCGAGGTAGTTGAACTGCTCCTCGGGGCCGAGCGTGCCGCTCAGCGCCCGCTCGTACCGGCCCAGCTGGGCGGCGATGTACTCGTAGTCGCTTGTCAGCGGGAACGCCATGACGCTCGAGGCGTCGAAGATCCGCATGCCGATGCGCTCGCCGCCGAGCTCGGAGGCGATCTGCTGGTAGACGCCGAGGATCTCGGCGTCCACCTCGACCATGGAGCCCGAGACGTCGAGGCACAGCATGATGTCGCGCTTGTAGTCCTCCTCCTGGTTGGCGCTGATGCCGGAGGGCCGGGAGGCGATCGCGCCCGCGACGCCGACGCCGACGAGCGACGCGAGCAGCGCGGCGCCGATCCACAGCCGGTAGCGCAGCAGCGCGCCGCGGAACGCGCCGAGCGACGTCATGCGGTCGACGTGCGCCACCGGCAGGCCGCGGCCCCGCTTGCGGCGGGGCAGCCACAGCCCGAGCACGGCCAGCAGCACGCCGATCCCGCCCAGTATCGGCAGCACCCACGGCCACAGCAGCGTTACATCCACGTCGCCACCACCTGCCGCGCGGCCTCGATCGCCGCATCCGGGTCGTGCTTCGCCGCGCGCCGGAACGACGACGGGTAGTACTGCTCGATCGCGCCGTGCACGCTCGGGAGGTCCGCGCCCTGCAGGTCGCGCAGCGTCATGACCTCGGCGACGACGCCGGTCGACTCGTGGGCGAAGAAGCGCAGCACGAGGCTGAGCCGCTGCGCGAGGGCGCGCGCGTCGAGGTTGCCGTCGGCGTGCTCGAGCGCGACCTCGTCGATCATGCCGAGGTACTTCTGCTTCACGCTGCGCACGTCGACCGGGACGGGCGGCGGCGGCGGAGGCTCGAGGATGCCGCGCGGCCGCGTCCACAGCCACGAGAACGCGTAGGCGCCGAGCACGAGCAGCAGCGCGACCGTGCCGAGCAGCCACCACGGTCCGTAGCCGAAGGGTCCGTAGGTGTCGGGCGCGGGCAGCAGCGCCAGGTGGTGAGCGAGTTCAGCGGCGCGCACGTCGGTGCCTCTCGAGCAGCCGGAACAGCCCGCCGATCGCGCCGGCGCTGTCGCCGATGCGGACGGAGGCGATGCCGAGCGTGCGCAGGCCGGTCTCGAGCCGCGCGCGGCGCTCCGCGGTCGCCTCGTCGAACGCCTTCCGCAGCCCGCGGTCGCGGCGCAGGAAGGCCGGCAGTCGGACGCCCGAGTCGACGCCGACGAGCTCGCGGTGGTCGCGGTGGCGCGACATCAGGTCGGCGTCGCCGATCGACACCCAGAGCACCTCGTGGCGGGTGTGGAGGCGGCCGAGGTGCACGTCGAGGTCGTGCGTGTACGCGAGGTCGTCGGCGACCACGACGATGAGCGAGCGACGACGCATCCGCCGCACGGCCTGCGCGAGCACGCCCTCGAGGTCGGAGCGGGGCCCGTCGAGCGAGATCGCCTCGTCGACGCGCCGCAGCATGCGCTCGAGGTGCGACTCGGCGCCGCCCTCCGGCATGCTCTCGAGCCGCTCGGCGTCGCCCATCAGCAGCCCGACCCGGTCGCCGTGCCGGGTGGCGAGGTAGCCGAGCACTCCGGCGACGAGGATGGCGATGTCGCGCTTCGTCTCCCCCGACTCCGCGGTCGCCGCCATGTTGCGGCCGGAGTCGACGACGAGCAGCAGATTGTGCTGGCGGGAGGCGATGTAGCGCTTGATGAGCGGCACGTGGCTGCGCGCGGTCGCCTTCCAGTCGATGTCCTTGACCTCGTCGCCCGGCTGATACTCGCGCAGGTCGTCGAAGTCGTGGCTGCGGCCGTGGTGGATCGAGGCGTACTCGCCGTCGAGCAGCTCGAGCGTGCGACGGTGCGCGTGGATCGACATCGTCGTCTTCACCTTGCGCAGCCGTCGTTCCATGACGGGTCCTACGGTGTCCGCACGGCGGCGAAGATCGCGTCGATGATCTCCTCGCTCGTGATGCCGTCGGCCTCCGCCTCGTAGCCGAGGATGAGGCGGTGGCGGAGCACGGCGTGCCGGAGATCCTTGATGTCCTCGGGGATCACCCAGTCGCGGCCCTGCACGAGCGCGAGCGCCCTGGAGGCCTGCGCGAACGACAGCGAGCCGCGCGGGCTCGCGCCGTACTCGATGTAGCCCGCCAGCTGGGCGCCGATGTAGTCGTGCGCGTGCCGCGTGACGTACATGAGCTGCACGACGTAGTTGGTGATCGCCTGGTCGACATAGACGCGCTTCACGAGCGCCTGCAGGAACCGCACGTCGTCGAGCGAGGCGACCGGCTCGTCGGCCTGCTCGAACACGCCGGTCTCGGCGCGGCGGACGATCTCGGCCTCCTCCGTCGGCGACGGGTAGGTGAGGATCTCCTTGAGCAGGAAGCGGTCGAGCTGCGCCTCGGGCAGCGTGTAGGTGCCCTCCTGCTCGATGGGGTTCTGCGTCGCGAGCACGAGGAACGGCTCGGGCAGCCGGTGCGTCTCGCCGCCGATCGACGTCTGGCGCTCCTGCATCGCCTCGAGCATCGCCGACTGGGTCTTGGCGCTCGAGCGGTTGATCTCGTCGAGCAGCACGAAGTTGGCGTGCACGGGGCCGAGCTGGGTGCGGAACTGCCCGTCGTGCTGGTCGTAGATCTGCGTGCCGACGATGTCGCTCGGCAGCAGGTCGGGCGTGCACTGGATGCGGTGGAACGACGCGGTCACGGAGCGCGCGAGCGTCGCGGCCGCGGTCGTCTTCGCGAGGCCGGGCACCGACTCCATGAGCACGTGGCCGCCGGTCAGCAGCGCGACGAGCAGCGAGCGCAGCAGCTGGTGCTGGCCGACGACGGTCGACTGGAACGACTGCTCGATCGAGCGGATGATGCGCTTCGCCCGCTCGAGCTCCTCGGGCGTGATCGGATCCCGGCCGGGGACTGCGTTCGACACGGGGACTCCTCTGGTGCGGTGGCGGCGCTGGCCGCGGCGACAGTCGCCTCCGTCACGCTACCCGGTGGCGGGACCGCCGCGCTGGGCGGCGCCTCGGCGCGCCGACCCGATCAGGCCGGGCCGGGCCCCGCGAGCACAGCGTGGCGCTGGCGGGTCGCGAGCACCGCCGCGACCGCGACGGCGGCGACGACGGGGAGCATCGCGAGGTTGAGCCCGCCGTAGCCGAGCAGCCCCAGCACGGGCCCGGCGGCGGCGCCCGCCGCGGCGCCGGCGAGCCCCATGACGAGGTCGCTGCGCCCTTGCAGCGCCGGGCGGAGGACCGGCTCGACGGCGCCGGCCACGATCGTCGACCCCGCGACCGTCGCCGCGCTCCATCCGAGTCCGAGCAGTGCGAGGCCGACCGGCGCGAGGTCGGGCCCGAGCGCGATGTTGGCGGCGACCGCCGCGAGCAGGATGCCGGCGCCGAGCAGCACGGTCGCGCGCGCCCCGACGCGGTCGGTCAGCCAGCCGAAGACGGGCGCGAGCGCGTACATGCCGGCCGTGTGGGCGCTCATGGTGAAGCCGATGAGCGCGAGCCCGTGGCCCGCGTGCTCGAGGTGCACGGGCGTGAGCGCCATGACGCCGACCATGGTCGCGTGCGCGGCGGCGACCGCGACGACCGCCGCGACCGCGCGCGGGTGCTCGCGCATTCGCAGTGCCGGCGCGGGTCCAGCGGGAGGCGCGGCCGCGCGGCTCTCGAGCAGCGGGTCCGGGCGCAGGAAGATCCACAGCACGGCCGCCATGAGGGCCGTGGCGGTGCCGGAGATGACGTAGGCGCCGACGAGGTGCGGCAGTCCGAGCGCCATGCCGAGCACGTCGCCCGGCGCGATGAGGTTCGGGCCGACGATGACGCCGATCGTCGTCATCCACACGACGAGCGCGAGGTCGCGGCCCCGCCTGCTCGGCCGCGAGAGGTCGGTGGCGGCGAACCGCGACTGGAGGTTGACGGCCATCGCGCCGCCGAGCACGAGGAAGCCGGGCAGCACGATCCACGGCGAGCCGAGCGTGCCGCCCACCGCGAGCAGCACCGTGCCGAGCAGCGCGAGCAGCGCGCCCGCGGTCAGTGCGATGCGGCGGCCGCGCCGGTGCGCGAGCCGCGCGAGCGGCACGGCGAGCCCCGCACCGCCGAGCGTCAGCAGCGTCGCGGCGAGCCCGGCGAGCTCCTCGCGACCGGTCACCTGCGCGACGAGCAGCGAGCCGACGCCGAGCGCGACGCCGTTGGCGACGCCGCCGAGCGCCTGCACCGACGACAGCACGACGAGGGTGCGCCGCTGCGACGGATGCGCCGGCTGCGACGGATCGTCTGGCACGGCGTTCATCGCAGCGGGTCAGGCGGTCGTGACGACCGTGGCCTCGCCCGAGGGCAGGCCCTGCTCGTCGGCGATCTTGCGGGCCTCGTCGATGAGCGTCTGCACGATGTCGGCCTCCGGGACGGTCTTGACGACCTCGCCCTTGATGAAGATCTGCCCCTTGCCGTTGCCGGAGGCGACGCCGAGGTCGGCCTCGCGCGCCTCGCCCGGGCCGTTGACGACGCATCCCATGACCGCGACGCGCAGCGGCACCTGCACGTCCTTGAGGCCCTCGGTGACGGCATCGGCGAGCGAGTACACGTCGACCTGAGCCCGGCCGCACGACGGGCACGAGACGATCTCGAGCTTGCGCTCGCGCAGGTTGAGCGACTGCAGGATCTGCAGGCCGACCTTGATCTCCTCGGCCGGAGGGGCCGAGAGCGAGACGCGGATCGTGTCGCCGATGCCCTCGGCGAGCAGGATGCCGAAGGCGGTCGCCGACTTGATCGTGCCCTGGAAGGCGGGGCCGGCCTCGGTGACGCCGAGGTGGAGCGGCCAGTCGCCGCGCTCGGCGAGCATCCGGTACGTCTTCACCATCACGACCGGGTCGTTGTGCTTGACCGAGATCTTGAAGTCGTGGAAGTCGTGCTCCTCGAACAGGCTCGCCTCCCAGACGGCCGACTCGACGAGCGCCTCGGGCGTCGCCTTGCCGTGCTTCTGCAGCAGGCGCGGGTCGAGCGAGCCGGCGTTGACGCCGATGCGGAGGCTCACGCCCGCCGCCTTCGCGCGCTTCGCGATCTCGCCCACCTGGTCGTCGAACTTGCGGATGTTGCCCGGGTTGACGCGCACGGCGGCGCAGCCGGCGTCGATCGCCTGGAACACGTACTTCGGCTGGAAGTGGATGTCGGCGATGACCGGGATCTGGCTCTTCTTCGCGATGATGTGCAGCACATCGGCGTCGTCCTGGCTCGGCACCGCGACGCGCACGATGTCGCAGCCGGTCGCGGTGAGCTCGGCGATCTGCTGGAGGGTCGCGTTGATGTCGGTCGTCTTCGTCGTGGTCATCGACTGCACGGAGACGGGCGCGCCGCCCCCGACGAGCACCTTGCCGACCTTGATCTGCCTGGTCTTGCGACGGGGCGCGAGCGTGAGCGGCTCGGGCTTGCCGAGATTGATGGCTGCCATGGTGACCAGCGTACGCGCCGACGGTTGCAAGTCGTGGCGGCTGGCAGGATCGATCGCATGATCATCGCAGCGGCAGACGGCTCCTCCCTCGGCAACCCGGGACCGACCGGCTGGGGCTGGTACATCGACGAGCACCGCTGGGCGGCGGGCGGGCAGCGCCAGGGCACGAACAACATCGGCGAGCTCTCGGCGGTCATCGACCTGCTGCAGCAGACGGAGGGCGTCGACGAGCTGCTGATCCTGTGCGACAGCCAGTACGTCATCAAGTCGGTCACGCAGTGGATGCCGGGCTGGAAGCGCAAGGGCTGGCGCAAGGCCGACGGCAAGCCGGTGCTGAACCGCGAGCTGCTCGAGGAGCTCGACCGCCTCATGACCGAGCGCAAGGCGGCGGGCGGCGTCGTGCGCTTCGAGTGGGTGCGCGGCCACGCGGGGCATCCGCTCAACGAGGAGGCGGACCGGCTGGCGAACGGCGCCGCGACCGCCCACCAGCGCGGGCTCGTGCCGGATGCGGGACCTGGGTTCGGCGGGGTGACGCGCGGCGAAGAGCGGCCCGCCGCGGCCGCCGCGCCGCTCGTCGCGGAGGTCGAGGCCGCGCCCGCGACCTCGACGGCCGTCGGCCTGTTCGACGACCTCGACGGCTTCCTCGCCGACGACCCGGACGAGGCGACGGTCGTGCGGCTCGAGCGGGAGCTGCTGAGCGACGAGGTGCGCGCCGACCCGGCGAGCGTCGCCGCGCTGCTGCACCCCGAGTGGGAGGAGATCGGCGCGACCGGTCGCCGGTGGGGCCGCGACGAGCTGCTCGCCGAGATCGGCCCGCTGCCGTCGCCGGTCGAGCTCGAGCTGCTCGCGACGCACCGCATCTCGGACGACGCGCAGCTGATCGTGTGGCGATCGGTGGGCGAGTCGAGCGCGCTGCGCAGCTCGCTGTGGGTGCGCAGCGGCGCCTCGTGGCGGCAGCGGTTCCACCAGGGCACCCCGGAGCGCTGACGCGCGCGCGATCGCCCCTGGCGGCGATCGCGCAACGCGAGTTCACTCGTCGCCATGGACGATCAGGAGCTCAAGGCCAAGCACCGGGCGATGTGGGCGTCCGGCGACTACACGACGATGGTGGAGACCTTCCTGCTGCCGCTCGGGCCGCGGCTCGTCCAGGCGGCCGGGATCGGACCGGGCATGCGCGTGCTCGACGTCGCCGCCGGCACCGGCAACGCGTCGCTCCCGGCGGCCGCTGCCGGCGCGCGGGTCACGGCGAGCGACCTCACGCCGGAGCTGCTCGACGCGGGCCGTCGGCGCGCCGAGGCGGCGGGGCTGCAGCTCGACTGGGTGCAGGCCGATGCCGAGCACCTGCCGTTCGAGGACGCGTCGTTCGACGTCGTCATGTCGTCGATCGGGGTCATGTTCGCCCCGCACCACCAGGCGGCCGCGGACGAGCTCGTGCGGGTCTGCACGCCCGGCGGGACGCTCGCGCTGCTGAGCTGGACGCCCGAGGGGATGCTGGGCGCGCTCTTCCGCACCATGAAGCCGTTCTCGCCGCCGCCGCCGCCAGGAGCGCAGCCGCCCCCGTTGTGGGGCAGCGAGGAGCACCTCGCGGAGCTGTTCGGCGACCGGGTCGAGTTCCGCACGCTCGAGCGCGACTCGCTCGAGATCACCGCCTTCCCAGGCGCGCGCGACTACGGCGAGCACTTCAAGGCCTTCTACGGGCCCACGATCGCCGCGCGCGCCAACGCGGAGCGCGAGGGCAGGGCAGACGAGTTCGACGCCGCGCTCGACGCGTTCAGCGCCGAGTGGGACCGCGGCTCGGGCGGCGCGGCACGGTTCGAGAAGGAGTACCTGCTCGCCGTCGGCACGAGGCGCTGACCGCGCCGCTGCCTACCCGCCGAACAGGCTCACCGGCTTGACGATGTCGGCGTAGATGAGCAGCACGCTCATGATGCCGAGCACGCCGGTGACGACGAGCGTGACGGGCACCCACTTCGCCGTGTCGAGCGGCTCGGCCACCTTGCCGCGCAGCCTCGCCCAGCCGCGACGGATCGCGTCGACGACGGCGCCGAGCACGTGGCCTCCGTCGAGCGGCATGAGCGGGATGAGGTTGAAGACGAACAGGGCGACGTTGAGGCTCGCGAGCAGCTGCACCGTCGCGCTGATGCGCTCGAGGATCGGCACCTGGTCGAGCGCGGCGATCTCGCCCGCCATGCGGCCGACGCCGACGACCGACATCGGGCCGTTCGGGTCGCGCTCCCCCGGTCCGAACGCGGCTTCCGCCACGTCGATGAGGCGCTGCGGCAGGTTGAGGATGAGCTCGCCGACCCGCACGACGTTGTCGCCCACCGCCGGCAGGACGGCCGAGGCGGGCTGCTGCTCGATCACGTACTGCGGGCCGACGCCGACGAAGCCGATCGTCTCGGTGACGGGCTCGCCGCCCGACTCGACCTGCTGGCCCCGGTCGTCGAAGACGTAGCGCTCGGTCGCGAGCGGGGTCACCTCGAGGGCGAGGGTGCCGCCGTCGCGCTCGACCTCGAATGCGGTCGGGGTGCCTGCGCGGTCGCGGATCGCGGCCTGCACGTCCTCCCAGCCCTCGACGGGCTGGCCGTCGATGCGCACGATCGTGTCACCGGGGAGCATGCCGGCCGCCGCGCCGGGCGCCTCGGGGTCGCCGGCGGCGCACTCCGAGCGCTCCTCGGTCGCCGCGATCACGCACTCCGAGACGGTCGCGACGGTCGTGGAGGGCACGGCGATCCCGAAGCCGCACAGCACGAGCGCGTAGAGCACGGTGGCGAGCACGAGGTTCATGAACGGCCCGCCGAGCATGATGACGATCCGCTTCCAGGTCGCGAGCCGCCAGAACGCCCGGTGCTCCTCGCCCTCGTGGATGGTGTCGGCACTCGTGTCGCGCGCGTCCTGCACGAGCGTGTCGAGGAAGCCGGTCGACGCATCCCTCGACTCCCCGCCGGGCTTGAGCGGCGGGAACATGCCCGACATCGAGATGTAGCCGCCGAGCGGGATCGCCTTGACGCCGTACTCGGTCTCGCCGCGGCGGAACGAGAAGAGCGTCGGGCCGAAGCCGATCATCCACTGCCCGACGCGCACGCCGAACGCCTTCGCGGGCCAGAGGTGGCCCAGCTCGTGCAGGCCGATCGAGACGGCGAGGCCGATGACGACGACGAGCACGCCCAGGACGTAGAGCAGGACGGGTTCCATCGCCGCTCAGGCTAGTCGCACAGACCAGGTGCCTACGCTGATCCGCATGGCAGTCGGCCCAGCATCGAGAGCCGCAGCATCGAGCGTCGCCGAGCGCGTGCCGCGGAACGCCTCCGATGGCCGCGGCATCGTGCTCGGCGTCGTCGGGCTCGCGCTCGTGCTGCTGCTCGCCTGGATCGTCACCCGCCCCGCTCCCGACCCGGTGCAGCAGACGGCCACCGTCGAGGGCGGGGTGCCCAGCTCGGTCGCCGGTTGGAGCGGCGAGCAGCTCGAGCACGCGGCGATCATCATGCGCGCGGGCCGCGACCTCGGCATGAGCGAGCGCGACGTGCGCGTCGCGGTCATGACGGCGATGGGCGAGTCGAGCCTGCGGGTGCTCGATCGCGGCGACCGGGCCGGGCCCGACTCCCGCGGGCTGTTCCAGCAGCGCGATCCCTGGGGTCCGTACGAGGTGCGCATGGATGCGTACGGCTCGGCCGTGCTGTTCTACCGTGCGCTCGCGAGGATCGACGGCCGCGACGAGCTGGCGCCGACGCGCGTCGCGCACGCGGTGCAGATCAATCGCGATCCCGACCACTACGCGCGCTGGTGGGACGACGCCGGCGAGGTGGTCGCGGCGATCGACCGCGCGGGCGTCGAGGTCGTCGTCGAACCGCGTTGACCGTCGAACTTCCCCGAACCGCGATTTTCGACCGCCAAACCGCGCGATTCAGGGAAGTTCGGCGCCTCAGCGGTTGACGGCGCACACCTCGTCGGCGGCGCGACGCGCCCAGCGCTCCGCCTGCAGCACCCGATCGAGCGTCAGCTCGCCCGGCTCGTGCAGCTCGAGCACCCGCTCGATCGCGGGCAGGATGTCGAGGAAGCCGATCTCGCCCAGGTGGAAGGCCCGCACCGCCTGCTCGTTCGCGGCGTTGAAGACGGCCGGGTAGGTGGAGCCGAGCCTGCCGACGTGCTTCGCGAGCGCGACCGCCGGGAACGCGTCCTCGTCGAGCGGCTCGAACGTCCAGGCGGAGGCGACCGTCCAGTCGAGCGGTGCGCCGACCCCCGGCACGCGGTGCGGCCAGTCGAGGCCGAGCGACAGCGGCAGGCGCATGTCGGGCGGCGACGCCTGCGCGATGGTCGAGCCGTCGGCGAACTCGACCATCGAGTGCACGATCGACTGCGGGTGCACGGTGACGTCGATGCGCTCGAGCGGGATGCCGAACAGCAGGTGCGCCTCGATCACCTCGAGACCCTTGTTCACGAGCGTTGCCGAGTTCGTGGTCACCATCGGGCCCATGTCCCACGTGGGGTGCGCGAGCGCATCCGCGGGGCTCACCGAGGCCATCCGCTCGCGCGACCAGCCGCGGAACGGGCCGCCGGAGGCCGTGAGCACGAGCCGCCGCACCTCGCCGTGGTCGCCGGCCCGCAGGCACTGCGCGATCGCCGAGTGCTCCGAGTCGACCGGCACGATCTGGCCGGGCGCGGCGCGCCGCATCACGAGGTCGCCGCCCGCGATGAGCGACTCCTTGTTGGCGAGCGCGAGCGAGCGGCCGGCGTCGAGCGCCGCGAGGGTCGGCGCGAGCCCGACGGAGCCCGTGATGCCGTTCACGACGACGTCACACTCGACCGACTCGATCATCGTCACGGCCGCGTCGGCGCCGAGCGCCGCCTCGCCGCCGAACTCCGCCTGCTGCGCCTCGAGTCCCGACCGGTCGCTCCCGGCGACGAGCCCGACGACGCGGAAGCGGCCCGGGTTCGCGCGGATGACGTCGAGCGTCTGCGTGCCGATCGAGCCGGTCGAGCCGAGGATGATGACGCGGCGCAGCGATGCTTCACGAACAGGTGCCGCGCTCATGCGTGCACCTCGCCCGCGACGACCCTGCCGGCGACCACGATCGTCGGCTCGTGCAGCACGGGGAACGCGACCGACGAGGCGATGAAGCAGTCGCGGTTCGCCTGCTCGTGCGCGTCGAGCGCGTCCGCCGCCTGCGACGCATCCGTGATCGTGACGACCGGGTGCAGCACCGCCTCGGTGAAGCGGCCGCCCGTGCCCTCCGTCACCATCGTGCCGCTCGCGGCATCGCGGTAGGCGGTGACGACGATGCCGCGCGTCGCGGCCTGGTGGAGGTAGGAGAGCATGTGGCACTGCGCGAGCGAGGCGAGCAGCAGCTGCTCGGGATTGTGCCGGGCGCGGTCGCCGCGGAACGTCGGGTCCGAGGAGCCGAGGATGTCGGGCAGCCCGTCGATCCGGATGACGTGGTCCCGAGTGTAGGAGCGGTACGTCCGGGTGCCCTCGGCACCGGCTCCCGTCCATTCCACCTCGACGGCGTAGGCGTGGCGCATCGGCATGGCCTCAGCGTATGCGCCAGGTCGCGCCCCGAGCACGCTTCCCGGCGTAGGATCGGGCCCATGACCGACATCGCCGTTTCCGCCCCGTCCCGCTCCGTCGTCACCGAGATCCCGGGCCCGAACAGCCGTGCGCTGCTCGAGCGCAAGGCGAAGGCGGTGCCGCAGGGCATCCCGCACCAGCTCCCCGTGTTCATCGCCGAGGCGCACGACGCGATCATCACCGACGTCGACGGCAACCGGTTCATCGACCTCGGCTGCGGCATCGGCGTCACGACCGTCGGCCACACGAACGACGCGGTCGTCGCGGCCGTGCGCGAGCAGGTCGGCAAGCTCACGCACTCGCTCTTCGGCACCACGCCCTACGAGCCGTACGTGCGCGTCGCCGAGTACCTCGCGAAGCACACCCCCGGCGACCACGACAAGAAGACCTTCTTCATCAACTCGGGCTCCGAGGCAGTCGAGAACGGCGTCAAGGTGGCTCGCAAGTACACCGGTCGCCGCGCCGTCGCGGTCGTCGAGCACGGCTACCACGGCCGCACGAACCTGACGATGACCATGAACTTCAAGCCGGCGCCCTACGCGACCGGCATGGGCCCGCTCGCGTCCGACATCTTCCACGCGCCCGGCTCCTACCCGCTGCACGACGGGCTGAGCGGCGCGGAGGCGGCCGAGCGCACCCAGTACTACCTCGACAAGCACGTCGGCGTCAGCGACCTCGCGTGCCTCGTCATCGAGCCCATCCAGGGCGAGGGCGGCTTCATCGTGCCCGCCGAGGGCTACCTCGCCGCGATGCAGGAGTGGTGCACGGCGAACGGCGTCGTCATGATCGCCGACGAGGTGCAGTCCGGCATCTGCCGCACCGGCACGACGTTCGCGTCGGAGCAGCTCGGCTGGGTGCCCGACATGGTGCTCTCCGCCAAGGGCATCGCCGGCGGCATGCCGCTCGCGGGCGTGACCGGTCGCGCCGAGATCATGGACTCCGTGCACGTCGGCGGCATCGGCGGCACCTTCGGCGGCAACCCCGTCTCGTGCGCCGCGGCCGTGGCCGTCTTCGAGCAGATCGAGGCCAACGACCTGAACGGCGAGGCGAAGCGCATCGAGCGCGTGCTGCGGCCGCTGCTCGACGGCCTCGCCGAGCAGCACCCGGAGATCATCGAGGTGCGCGGCCGCGGTGCCATGCTCGCGGTCGAGTTCATCGACCCCGAGTCGGGCGCCCCGATCCCGACCGCCCCGATCTCGCAGGCCGCGGGCCTCGACGGCGTGCTCGTGCTGACGGCCGGCACCGACTACAACGTGCTGCGCTTCCTGCCCAGCCTGACGATCACGGACGACCAGCTGCGCGAGGCGGTCGAGGTCATCGGCCGCGCCATCGCGTCGACGAAGTCCGCCTGATGCTGATCGGGGTCCCGCGCGAGGTCAAGACCGGTGAGGCGCGGGTGGCGCTGACCCCTGCCGGGGCGGCGGAGCTCGTGGCGCGCGGCCACGACGTCGTCATCGAGGCCGGCGCGGGCGCCGGCAGCGGGATCTCCGACGAGGCCTACGTCTCCTCCGGCGCGCGCATGGTCGCGACGGCGGAGGAGGCGTGGGCATCCGAGCTCGTCCTCAAGGTGAAGGAGCCGACGCCGGCAGAGCACGGCTTCCTGCGCGACGACCTGACGCTCTTCGCCTACCTGCACCTCGCGGCCGACCCCGCCCTCACGCAGGCGCTGCTCGAGCGCGGCACGACCGCGATCGCGTACGAGACGGTGCGAGCGCCCGACGGCACGCTGCCGCTGCTCGCGCCCATGAGCGAGGTCGCCGGCCGCCTGTCGGTCACGCAGGGCGCCTCGCTGCTCACCGCGCCCGCCGGCGGGGCGGGCCTCCTGCTCGGCGGCGTGCCCGGCACCCGCGCCGGCCACACGGTCGTGCTCGGCGGCGGCGTCGCCGGGACCGCAGCGGTCGAGATGGCCGTGGGCCTCGGCTCCCGCGTCACGGTGCTCGACGTCTCGCTGCCCCGTCTGCGACAGTTCGACGTCGTCTACGGCGGTCGCGTGCAGACGCTGCACTCCAACCTCGTCACGGTCGCGGAGTCGGTGGCCGACGCCGACCTCGTCATCGGCTCGGTGCTGATCCCGGGCGCGAAGGCCCCGAAGCTCGTCACGAACGCCATGGTCGCGGGCATGCGCCCCGGTTCCGTGCTCGTCGACATCGCCGTCGACCAGGGCGGCTGCTTCGCCGACTCGCGTCCCACCACCCACGCCGACCCCACGTTCCGCGTGCACGACACCGTCTTCGCGTGCGTCGCGAACCTGCCGGGAGCCGTGCCGCGCACGTCGACGTCGGCGCTCACGAACGCCACGCTCTCCGCGACCACGCGCATCGCCGACCTCGGCTGGCGGGAGGCGCTGCGGGCGGACGACGGTCTCGCGCAGGGCCTCAACACGACCGGCGGCGAGGTCGTGCACCCGGGCGTCGCGTCATCGCTCGGCGCTCAGCCCGTGCCGGTCGCCTCGCTGCTGAGGTAGCGCAGCCGCTCGAACCTGCCCCGCTCGAGCACCCACGCGGGCGCCGAGCGCATCGGCGGCACCGGCGGCGCGAGACGGAGGACCTGCCGCAGCTGCCGCTCGTCGACGCCGAGCACGACGACCGGGCGGTCGGCGCGCAGCCGGTCGAGCTCGCCCCACGCCGCCTCCCACTCGGCGACCGTGCCGACGACGACATCCGCGTCGCCCAGCGATGACCGCTCGCCGGGCCGCGCGGCGTGCGCGAGCCGCGGCGCCGCGACGCCCGCGCCCAGCACGATCGCGGCCGGACCGGTCGGCATCGGCACCGACCGCGGCGCGCGGCGCGGCGCTCGCGCATCCGGGAGAGCGAGCTGGATCCGCTCGTCGCGCAGCCAGCCCGCGCCGGGCAGCAGGGAGCCGTCGTGCAGGTGGCCCGCGCCGCCCGCGACGACGTGCTCCTGCCGGCTCGCGATGCGCAGCAGGATCCGCAGCTCCGCGAGCGGCGCGATCTGGCCCATCGAGCTCGGGACGCGCCTGGCGGTGAGCGCCACCGCCGAGCCGTCGCGCATCCGCCCGGCGAGCAGCTGGCAGACGCGCGACTGCTGCTCCTCCCCCAGCCGCGAGAGCTGCAGGTCGACGTCGTCGACCACGAGCGCCCCTCCCGCGTGCTCCTCGGGATGCAGCGCATCCCACAGCGCATCCTCGCGGTCGACCACCTCGCACCCCAGCTGCCCCGCGAGCAGGTCGGCGAGGCTCGACCGGCCGCTCGAGGTCCCGCCGATCGCCAGCAGCGGCCCGTCGACGCCCGGGCGCCACACGAGCGGTGCGACACGCTGCTGGGCCGGCAGGTCGACGAGGCCGAGGCGGACGCCGTCGACGGTGTCCGCCTGCACGAGCGCGAGCGGCAGCCGCGCCGGCAGCGGCGCGCACCACGGGCGCGGCGGCCCCGGCTGCCCGGCCGCGTGCGCGACGAGTGCGGCGAGGTGGGCGGGGGACGCGATCGCCGCTTGGGCCGCGCGCGTCGCGCCGCCGCTCACCCGCACCACGCAGCGGCCGCGGGCGGCGAGCGGGATGGTGGCCGCCTCGGCGGTACCGGTGATCGCGACGGCGTCGTGCTCGTCGGTGACGCGCAGCGAGATGCGGATGCCGCAGTTCGCGAGCAGCGCGTCGCGCACCGCCTCGGACGGCCGCTGCGTGCAGAGCACGAGGTGCACGCCGAGCGAGCGGCCGCGCGCGGCGAGGTCGACGAAGAGGCGGTGGAGATCGGGCAGCTCCTGCAGCATCGCCGCGAACTCGTCGACGACGATCACGAGGCGCGGGAGCCCGCTCGCCTGCTCCACGGCGCGCGCTCCCTGGTCGGCGAGCACCCGCTCGCGGCGCCGCAGCTCGGCGCGGAGGCTCTCGATCGCCCGCCGCGCGCCGACGTCGTCGAGGTCGGTCATGACGCCGACGCAGTGCGCGAGCCCCGCGAGCGGCCCGAACGAGGCGCCGCCCTTGAAGTCGACGAGCAGGAACGACACCTCGGCGGTCGAGCGGCCCGTCGCCATCGCGGCGATCCACGCGAGCAGCAGCTCGCTCTTGCCCGAGCCGGTCGTGCCGCCGACCACGGCGTGCGGTCCCTCCCGCACGAGGTCGAGCTCGATCGGGCCGTCGGCGACGAGGAACGTCGCCGCGAGGCCACCGGTGGCGACCGGCAGCGCCTCGAGGTCGACGTGCGCCGGGACGACACCTGCGCGGCGGATGCCGGCGTGCTCGGCCGCGAGCGCGAGCGTGAGGGCTGCGTCGGCAGCCTCGCGCTCGGCGAGCGCTGCCGGTTCGAGGGCGCGAGAGCCGAGCCGGGCGGAGTCGAGCGCGACGTGCATGACCACGCGGCACTCCCGCGGCAGCGCAGACGCGCGCGCGGCGATCGCGACCGTCGCCTCGAGCCCGTCGCCGACGACCCGCACGGCGCTCCCCGGCTCGCGGTGCAGCGGATGCGGCGCGGCCGTCAGCCAGTCCCACGCGGGATCGTCGGGTGCGATCACCTCCGCGGCGTCGGGAGGCACGGCGTCGAGCACCTGCACGACCGCGGCGCGGGCGGCCGCGAGCGCGACCCGGCGCTGCCCGACGATGCCGAGCCCGTCGCGCGCGTCGACGACCACGGGGCCGTGCACGACCGCGGCGAAGGACCGCAGCCGCTCCGCTTCGGCCGCCGCGCCCACGCTCCGCGCGAGCTCGTCGGTCGCCGGCACCTCGCCCTCGACCGCGACGCCGGACGGCAGGGCGCCGATGCCGAGCACGATCGGCACCGCATCCCCCGCCGACCGTCGCCAGCGGTGCGGGTCGTGCGCGGCACGCCCGGCGATCTCGCGCGCGCCCGGGTGCGCCGCCGCCATCGCCTCCCGGCGCTGGTCGAGGGCCGCGTCGATGCGGGCCGCGACGTGCGCGATCTCGACCCGCCACCGCTCCGTCTCACGTCGCCGGCGCCTGCGCCGCACCCGCCGGCCGTCGCCGAGGCTCGCGAGCGCGATCACCGGTCCGAGCAGCGCGAACACGAGCACCGTGGGCGTCTGCAGCAGCAGCCACAGGCCGCCGGCGCCGAGCACGGGCGCGAGGCTCGCGAGCAGCGGGAATGACGCGGGCTCCGGCTCCGCGGGCGGCCGGGGCAGGCCGATGCGCGTCTCCATGGCGACAGCATGCGCCGCGCCGACCGGCCTCGCCTCGGTGACCGCGCGACCTGTGGAGAGGGCGCCGCCCTGCGTCAGCGGCCGACGAGCGAGGCGGGGTTGAGGCTCGCGAGCGCGGGGCGCATCCTGCCGGCGTCGGCGTCCCGTGCGGCGAGCACGTCGTCGCTCAGCCGCCACGCCTCGTCCACCTCGGCGTCGGTCGGCGGCGCCGCCGCGAACACGGCGCGGTCGACGCGGTCGGCGAGCGCGCGCATCCGCTCGTCCGCACCGGCCTGCTCGAGCCGCGTGCCGTCCGGCGGCGGCGCGTCCCCGCGGTCGCGCAGCCGGTCGACCAGCTCGTTCCACGCCCCCTCGGCGCGCTCCCGGGGCTCCTCCGCGCGACGACGGCGCCGCCGCCGGACGACCTTGGCGATCACGAGCCCGACCGGCAGGGCGGCGACGAGCGCGACGAGCCCGAGCACGGCCGCGGCCGCGCCGAGCACGGCGAGCAGCCGGGACGTCGGGTCGTCCGTGTCCTGCGGCGCGCTGGGCGCGGCGGGATCCACCCCCTGCTGCTGACCGCCGGGCGGCGGCGCGGGCGCCTGCTGGGCGGGCGGCTCCTCGACGACCGTCGGCGCGCCGTCCTCCTGCTCCGGGATGGGCCTCGGCTCGGGCACGACATCGATCCCGACCCAACCCGAGGTCGAGCGCACCTCGATCCACGCATCCGCGTCGGCACCGACCACGACGGTCGGCGAGCCCGGCGCGATCGCGTCGGGGGTGAAGCCGACCACGACGCGGGCGTCGAAGCCGAGCTGTCGGGCGAGCAGCATCGCGGCGGTCGCGTACTGCTCGGCGTCCCCGATCATCGGCTCGCGGAACAGCTCCTCGAGGCGCTCGATCGAGTGGCCCGCGCGTGACGGCGCCTCGTCGTCGAGCACGCCGTGGCTGACGTAGCCCTGCGCGCGCAACGCCTCGACCATCGCCGCGAGCCGATCCCCGGGGCTGCTCGCCTCCCCGGTCCAGGAGGCGAGGGCGGTGAGCATCGCATCGGGCAGCGCCTCCGTGCCCAGCAGCGGATCGGCGGGCTCGAGCCCGCGGACCTCGTCGCCCTCGGCGACGCGCGTGCCGGGCTCCACGAGCAGCTGGTAGCCGTCCCCCGCCCCGATGCCGGGCGTCACGACGAGCGCCCCGAGCGCGGCGTCGCGGTGCAGCCCCGAGGCGAGC
Source organism: Agrococcus sp. DT81.2 (assembly GCF_049844935.1). Taxonomy (NCBI): domain Bacteria; kingdom Bacillati; phylum Actinomycetota; class Actinomycetes; order Micrococcales; family Microbacteriaceae; genus Agrococcus; species Agrococcus sp. DT81.2. The sequence goes on from NZ_JBNCLZ010000007.1 coordinate 117,969, forward strand.
GCCTCGGCGCGAGGGCCGATGAAGCGGATCGCCGACGGCACGCCGACGGTCGGCAGCCACGCGCTCTCGAAGCCGTCGACGGTGATGCCGACCACGCGGCCCTGCCCGCCCTCGGCTCCCGGGACCCGCTCGAACGAGGCTCGGCCGACGCCCAGCACCTCGCCGTCGTAGTCGTCGAGGGCGGCGACGCGGATGCGGTCGCCCGGCTCGAGGCCGGTCGCCGTCAGCTGCACCGCATCCCTGGTGTCGGCGGCCCAGTTCGCGCGGTAGGCCGACAGCGGCGAGTGGCCCTCGAGCGCCACGGAGGAGGGGCTGTCGCCGCGCAGCACCACGCGGTCCGGCACCGGCAGCAGCGCGCCGGCGGCCGCGGCGCCGCCGCCCGCGAGCAGCGCGACGATCCCGCCGGCGCCGACGCGGCGAGCGAGCGACGACAGCGCACGAGGCGCGCGGCTGCGTCGCCGGGCCTGCCGCACGACCGTCACGTACGCGGTGAGCGGCACGAGGGCGAGCACGCCCGAGAGCCACGGCGCCGGCAGGTCGTGCGGCCCCCACAGGATCGACCACACGGCGATCACGGCGGGCACGAGCGCCGCCGCCTCGCCGCGGCGGGAGCGGAGGGCGATCGAGACGCCGATGATCGTGCCGGCGAGCGCGAGCACGACGGGGGCCATCAGCAGCGAGTCGCCCGTGCCGACCGGGAGCCCGATCGTCAGCAGCCGGCGCCACGACAGCACGACGGCGGCACCCGCGTCGAGGAAGGCCGCGAGCGAGTCGCCGCGCGGGATGCGCTGCGGCGCCGTGAGCGGCACGGCGAGCAGCGCGAGCGCGGCGACGCCCAGCACGGCGACGCGCGGCCAGCTCCACCGCCGCCACGCGCCGAGCGTCGCGATCGCACCACCGACGAGGATCGCGACCGCGAGCGCCACCACGAGCTGCGGCGTGCCGAATATCCACCACATCGGCACGCACGCGCCCGCGATGGCGAGCAGCAGCAGCCCTGCCCCGGGCGCGCGCCGGGCGATCACGGCGCCCTCGTCTGCCGGATGCCGCGAGCGAGGTCCTCGATCGCCCCGACGGTCACGACGTCGGCGTCGCCGAGCCGCGAGCGGGCGGGCACGGCGCCGACGGCGGCGCGCACCACGACCGAGACGACGCCCGCCGGCATGCCGTTCGCGGCCGTGCGGAGCGTGCGCGGCGGCACCGTGGAGCCCGTGATGAGCCACGCGAGGCTGCCGGGAGCGCCGCCGCGGGAGGCGCGGGAGGCCTCGGCGATGCCGTGCGAGCTGCGCGGCTCGAGCACCGCGAGCGTGTCGAGCAGCCGCTCGCGCGTCGCCGAGTCGATCTCCTTCGCCGCTCCCCGCTCGGTCGCGGGGCTCTCGACGATGCGGAGGGTGCGGCGGTCGGCGATCGCCGCGAGGCCGAGCGTGCCGACGAGCGAGAGCGCGAGCTCGAAGTCGTCGCCGTCGTACTCGGACGGGTCGGTCGAGAGGACGATGAGCGCGTCGGCGCGGCGCGACGGCTCGAACTGCCGCACGAGCAGCGTGCCGTGGCGGGCGCTCGAGCGCCAGTGGACGAGCCGCCGGTCATCGCCGGGCGAGTACTCGCGCAGGCTGTGGAACGACACGTCGTCGGCCGTGCGCTCGGCGGCGGCCTCGCCGTCGAGGTCGCGCACGATGCCACCGGCGCCGCCGGGCAGGCGCACGACGCGGGGGTGCACCACGAGGGTGCGGGTCTCGGTCAAGTGATGCCGTCGCTCGAGCACGCCGAAGGGGTCGGTGCGCAGGATGGTCGCCGGCCCGATCGTGCGCAGCCCGCGCCGCGACGTGTCGAGGGGGACGCTGCGGAGCACGCTCGCGCCCACCTCGAGCGGCGGGATCTCGAGCACGGCCTCCTCGTCGTCGACGCTCAGGTCGACCTGGCGCGGCGTGGCCGCGCGGGAGGGCCGCGCGATCTCGACGAGCGCGAGCGCCTCGGCGCCGACCGGCACGCGCTCGGCGCTCAGCCCGATCCTCGCGCGCGCCCAGCGCTCGCCGACGACCCACGGGATCGCGCCGAGCATGAGCCCCGCGGCCGCGACGGCGGCGACGACGGCCTCGCTCCAGCCCAGCGTTCGCGCCAGCACGACGCCCAGCACGACGCTCGCGAGCAGCGTCCATCCCCACGGGGTGAGCGCTCGCAGGGCGGCGTCGAGCCAGCGCATCTCAGCGCCTGGGCGGTGCCACGGTGAGCATGAGCTGCTGCACGATGCTCTCCGGCCGGACGTCGTCGAACTCCGCCTCCGGCTGCAGCACGAGGCGGTGCGCGAGCGCCGGCACCGCGAGCGCCTTCACGTCGTCAGGGGTCACGTAGTCGCGGCCGTGGATCGCCGCCCACGCGCGCGCCGTGCGCACGAGCGCGAGCGCGCCGCGCACCGAGACGCCGAGGCGCACCTCGTCGGCCTCGCGCGTCGCCTCGACGAGGCGCGCGACGTAGTCGACGATCGACGGCTCGACGTGCACGCCGCGGATGACGGCCGCCATGGCCTGCACGGTCGCCGCATCCGTCACCGGGCTGATCTCGTCGGGCGAGACCTCCTCGCCCGAGTCGGCCAGGATGCGGAGCGTCGACGCGTGGTCGGGATAGCCGATCGAGGCCTTGAGCGCGAAGCGGTCGAGCTGCGCCTCCGGCAGCTCGTACGTGCCCGCGTGCTCGATCGGGTTCTGGGTGGCGATGACCATGAACGGGCGCGGCACCGAGTGCGGCACGCCGTCCACGGTCACGCGGCCCTCCTGCATCACCTCGAGGAGCGCCGACTGCGTCTTCGGGCTCGCGCGGTTGATCTCGTCGGCGAGCACGACGTTCGAGAACACCGGGCCAGGCCGGTACTCGAACTCGCCGGCGCCCTGGCTCCACACGCTCACGCCGGTGATGTCGCCCGGCAGCAGGTCGGGCGTGAACTGGATGCGGGTCGACGTGCCGGCGATCGAGGCGGCGAGGGCGCGGGCGAGCGACGTCTTGCCGGTGCCGGGGTTGTCCTCGATGAGCAGGTGGCCGTGGCTCAGCATCGCGGTGAGCGACAGCTGCACGACATGGGGCTTGCCGACCAGCACCCGCTCGACGCCCTCGACCACTCGCTCCGACAGCTCCTGGATGCTCGCGACATCGACGCCCACGGGCGGCTCCCCTCTGTTCACAGCCCGCAACTTAAAACAGTGGGCGACGGATCCCGGATGGGATCGGACTCCGACAAGGTTACGACGCCCGTGGCCCGCACCTGCGTCGCCCCGGCGGGCACCGGCGAGCTCGCGGGCCGCTCCTCGGTCCACGCGCCGCCGACGAGGTAGCTCGCGACGACGCTGCCGCGCGCCTCGGGCGACGCGTTCGTCGGCCCCCGGGTCTCGAGGGGGTTGAGCAGCCGGCACGAGACGACGTCGGCGCGCAGGCTCAGCGGCATCCCGCTGCCGATCGTCGTCGGGGCCGAGCACACCGCACCGGTGCCGGCGCCCGAGGGCGCGCACGCACGGACGTCGACGGTCGCCTCGCGGCCGTACGTGAACGAGGTCGTCGTCGGGGTCACCCACGAGCCGACCTCGACCCGCTGCCAGACGGGCTCGACGGGCTGCGGCGACTGGGTCGTGCGAGCCTCGATCCACATGCCGTCGGCAGTTGCCGGCAGCGCGATGATCTGCAGGTCGAGCGCGTCGTCCCGCACCTGCATCTGCCCTGCCGCGAACGCGACGCTGTTCGCCGGGACGGGCGCCGGCGTGCCGAACACGGGTGCCGAGACCGACACGGAGCAGTGCCAGCCGTTGTCGGCGGTGACGGCCACGACGGCGCGCGATCCCTCGGCGATGGTGAGCGTCGCGGTCGTCTCCGCGGTGCCGGCGGGCTGCCCGTTGGCGGCGCTCGAGCAGCCGAGCGTCGCCACGTCGGCAGCCGGGACGATGCGGGCGGTGTAGCGCACGCTCGGGGCGCCGACCGGATCGACGGCCGACCAGCGCACGGTGACGGCGCCGCTGTCACGACCCGTGATCAGCACGGGCGTCGTCGCGGGCTCGCCGACGGCGGTGAACGGGACGGGCGCGGCCGGCCAGCGCCACGCGGCGTCGGGCACGCCCGCGTCGTTGGCCGCCGCGACCTCGATCCCGTACGCGCGACCGGGCGTGAGGCCCGCGAGCTCAGCGGTGCGCTCGGCGGCGCCGACGCGCACGAGCCGGTCGGTGCCGCTGCCCGACACGCGCAGCAGGTAGGCTTCGATCGGCGTGCCGCCCTGCGGCTGCGGCACGGCGCTCCACGAGACGCGCGCGGTGCCGGGCTCGGCACCCGGCACGGCCTGCACGCCCTGCACGAGCGCCGGCAGCCGGTCGGCGTGCACGGGCTCCGAGGCGGCGGACCGCGCGCTCTCGCCGAGCGCGTTGATCGCGATCGCCTGGAGCCGCAGCTCGACGCCCGGCTGGAGCCCCTGGATCGTGCAGCGAGGCTCCGCGCCGCACGCGACATCGACGCCGTCGCCCACGATGCGGTAGCCGGTGATGGGGCTGCCATTGTCGGCGGGCGGCTCGATCGCCATGCTCACGACGCCGTCGACGTGCTCGTCGAACACCTGCACGGGTGGCGCCGGCGCATCCGGCACGTCCTGCACGGTGATCGTGATCGGGCTCCAGACGCCGCGCTTCGGGTCGCCGGTGACGTCGAGCACGAGCACCTGGACGATGGTCGCGCCGATCACCGCGTTCGGCCTGGCCGTGAGCGTGACCGCCCCCTCGCTGAGCCCCGCGTCGATGCCGCGGGCGGCCGCGCCGGTCGCGCGGAGGGCGCCGATCCGCAGCGGTGCGGGGAACGGGTTGGATGCCTCGTCGTTCGCGAGCGGCAGCACCTCGGTGCTCGTGCCGCGCTGCAGCGTGATCGCGTCGGCGATCGGCGCGACGAGCGGCGCGGTGGTCGAGATGACCGACAGCACGACGGTGCCTGGCACCCCGGCTCCGGCGACGTCGCGCGTGCCCACCTCGAGCTCGGCGGTCGTGCCGGGGTCCGTCTCGGGCAGCACGCGCACGGTGAGCGCCGAGCCCTCGATCGTCGCCTCGAAGCCCTCGGGCACCTCGTCGAGGATCGACCAGGATGCGCCGGCGAGCCTCGCCGGGTCCGGCGCCATCGTGACGCGGGCGAGGTCGATCGTGCGCTCGGTGCCGGGCTCGAGCTGCACGAACGAGCCGAGCACCGTGAGCGGCACGTCGTCGCCCGCGATGACCTCGATCGGCAGCACGATGGTGCCGACGCGGCCGTCGGGGTCGGTGCGACTCTCGCCGTCGGTGACCGTGAACGTGATGCTCGCGGGTCCGAAGTGGCCCGCCGGCGGCACGTAGCGCAGCGTGCGCTCGTCGATCACGGGGTTGGAGCCGTCGGTCGGCGACGCGACGACGGTGCTCGCGTCGGTGAGCAGCGCGCCGTCCCCGTCGACGGTGTCGACGACGGCGTCGATGTCGATCTCGAGCGTCTCCCCGCTGCGGACGGTGAGCGGGGCGACGCCCTGCTTGAGCTGCGGGAGGGCGTCGAGGCGGCCCGGCACGGCGATGACAGCGGTGGAGACGGCCTCCGGCGCGTCGGTGCGTGCGACCGAGAACGGCACGAAGCGCGTGCGGTCGCCGACCGCCACCTCGATGGTGCCGTCGTCGCGCACGGCGACGCCTGTGGCTTCCATGGGGAGGCTCGCCTGCAGCACGTCGGTGCGGCCGTCGCGCACGGAGGCGTGGGCGAGCGGGGAGATGCGGACGGCGTCCGCGTCGGCGATGGACTGGATGGCGATCTGCACGTCGTCGACGTCAGGGGCGGGCGGCGGGGCGTCCGCATCGACGTCGACGCGGAGCCAGCTCGTCGAGCGAGTGCCCGCCGAGTTCTCCACGGTCACCACGACCCCGATCTCGGTGGCCTCCGGGCTCGCCGTCACGAGCACCGCCCCGTCGCGCGCCTCGGCGGCCGCGCCGCTCGACCGGGTCTCGACGCCCACGATCTCGAGCGGGAGCCCGGCGGGGTCGCTGTCGTTGTCGAGCACCGGCACGACGAGCGTCGAGTCGGGTCGCATGACCGCCTCGTCCTGCCGCAGCACCGGCGGCAGCGCCGGCCCCGGCTCGACGACGACGACGCGCACGGTGCCCTCGCTCGCGGCGCCGAGGTCGTCGACCACCCGGTACTGGAAGTCATCGGTGCCGAACGAGTACTCGCCTGCCTGGTACTGCAGCGTCGACCTGCCCGACTGGGTGACGAAGCCGAGCGCCGGCGCCGAGGACGGGCCGAGCAGCTGCACGGGGTCGCCGTTCGGGTCAGCGTCGGCGAGCGGCAGGTGCAGGTCGATGCTCGCGCCGGCGACGACGCGCGCCTCGACCGTGGGGGCGTCTGGCGCGGCGTTGGTCGTCTGGGCCTGCGCCGCGACGCGCAGCTCGATGTCGGCGGTCGCCGTCTGGCCGTCGGGTCCGCGTACGCCGTAGGTGGCGGTGAACGTGCCGGGTGTGTCGCCGGCGACATAGCGCATCCGATCGCCGTCGACGAAGAGCATGCCCGCCTCCGGGGCCGCGACGACCTGCGGGTCGAGGGTGAGCGGCAGCCCGTCGGGCTGCTCGTCGTTGACCAGCACGGGGATCTCGACGAGGCCGCCGGGCCGCACGGAGACGTCGTCGTCGCGCGCGATGGGCGGCTGCACCGACGCGGCGGCCGCCGACGAGACGAGCAGCTCGCCCGTCGTGGTGGCGACGCCGTTCGTCACCGTGTACCGCACCGTCGCCTCGGCGGTCAGGTCGTCGGCGAGCGTCAGCCGGAGCCGCTCGGCGTCGACCACCTCGGCGCGCACCGCGGGCGTGTCGCTCTCTGCGGTGCGGAGCGCCACCACGCCGCCCGCGGGGTCGTGCGCGAGCCGGTCGACGTCGAGCTCGACCGCGCCGATCGCGGGCAGCGCCGCCCGCTGCGGCATCGTCACGGGCGCGGTCGAGGCATCAGCGCCCTCGAGCACGCGCACGGCGACCTCGCCGTTCTGCGTCGACTGGCCGTCGGTGACCACGTAGTCGAACCGCAGCAGCCCCGGGTCGGTGGGGAGCACGACGATCGTGTCGTCCGCGTAGTTGGGCTCGACGGGCTGCGACCCGGCGACGACGTTGTGGAGGCTGAGCGCTCCGGCCCCGCCCTGTGCCGCGAGCAGCGGCTCGAGCACGAGCCGCTGGCCGACGCGCGTGACCGCGGTCACCGGCTGGGCGGTGATCGGCACGGCGCCGGCGTGCGCGGTGACCGCGATCGTCGCCGTCTCGGTGGCCTCGCCGTCGGTGACGGTCACCTCGATCTCGCGCTGCGCTCCGGCACGGCCGTCGCGGAACTCCAGCCGGCCGTCTGCGCGCACGCTGACGCGATCGGTCGGCTCGACCGACGCCGACACCACCGCGAGCGGGTCGCCGTCGGGGTCGACCCATCCGTCGAGGGCGTCGATGACCAGGGTGCCGCCGGCCTCGATGGTGGCCTGCAGCGGTCGCTCGAGCACGGGCGGCTCGTTGCCGCCGCGGATGGTCACAGTGGCGACGGCGTCGTCGTCGGCGGTGCCGTCGGAGACCGTGTAGTCGATGCGCGTCACGCCCTCCTCGGGCGCCTCGAGCCGGATGGAGCGGCCGTCCGGCGCGATCGACACGGCGGCGTCGGGGCGGTCGGCGTCGACCTCGGTGATGATGATCGGGTCGCCGTTCGCGTCGCTGTCGTTGAGCAGCACGGGCAGCATCGTCACGGCGCCCGGCCGCGCGCCCAGCTCGTCGTCCTCGGCGACCGGCGGTGCGGGCGCCGCCTCGACGACCTCCTCGACGGTCTGGCCCTCGGTGGGCGCCTCGGGCTCGGGCTCGTCGCCCTCCTCCTCCCAGCCGACGATCCTGGCGCCGTCGTGGTCGATCGCCCAGGCATCGCCGGAGCCCTCGTCGACGAGCGCGGTGGCGCTGCCCCGCTGCAGGATCCGCAGCTCGGGGTCGAGCGCCATGTCGGGCAGGCTGAGCACCACTGGCTCGGCGGAGGCGCAGTCGCGCCAGCCGACGCCGTCGCTCCACGCGGCGAACGTGCAGTCGCCCGCGATCACCGGGCTCGCGGGCTCGGCCCCGGGGCCCGAGGCGAGGACCTCCTCGGCGTGGACGCCGAGCGGCTGCCGCACGAGGGCGTCGTCGGTGGCGTACAGCACCGCCGTGGCGCTCGGCCCCGGCTCCTGGAGTCGCGCGCCCCGGGCCTGGACGGACGTCTGCCACGAGCTGGTCGAGAGCACGCCGGAGCCGGCGTCGTAGAGCACCCACTCGTCGCCGAGCGCCGTGAGCTGCAGATCGGGAGCCGACGGCGAGACCGGAGCGCGGTCGCTCCCGACCGTCTCGCCGGCCGCGTTCACGCGCAGCACGCGGCCGAGGCCCGGTGAGGCAGCGAGCAGGCTGTGCTCGCCCAGGACGGCGACGCCGCCGCGGCCGAGCGCGACGAGCGCGTCGCCGAGCGGCGTGCCCTCGGCGATCGCGCCGGTCGTCGTCCGCCACACGTCGCCGGTCGCGGGCGAGGTGATGACGACCTGATCGTTCCGCACGCCCACGACGGCTCCGGCATCGATGGGCACGGCGGGGCCCGGCAGCGTCGCGCCCGCGCGGACGACCCGGATCGTGGAGGCGTCGCGGTCGACGACCACCGTGCCGCTCGACGCCTGGTGCGCCTCGTCGACGTCGCCGACCCGCACGATCCGCTCGATCGTGCCGTTCGCGGTGTTGGCGAGGCCGATCGCGCCCGCGGTGCCGTTGCCGACCCAGACGCTCGAGCCGTCGAGCTCGGGCTGCACCGCGACGTAGCCGGGGCTCAGCACCGCGCCGGCGACGACGCCGGCGACGAGGAGCGAGCCCAGTGCGACGCCGGCGGTGCGGCGCTTCACGGCAGCGGCTCCCCGCAGGCCGTGGTCACGTCTCCGGTCGCGCCGTCGCGGTTCACCGCGATGTCGATGCACAGCCGCTCCCCCGGCTCGCCCGTCATCGCGAACTCGCGGCCGCCCTGGATGAGCGCATCCCCCGTCGAGGTGCGCACGTGGTAGGTGTCGGTGTCGATCAGGCCCGGGTCGTCCCAGGTGAACTGGACGCGACCCGTCCCCGACTCGGCCGTGACCTCCACGTGCTCGACCACCGGGATGCGCTGGGAGAGGCTCGAGAGCGCGACGGCGGCGACGGCGATGATGCCGAGCACGACGATGCTCGCGACCGCGATGCCGAGGCCGACGGCGAAGCGCTTGGGCTGCTGCGGCTGACGCCTGCCGGTCGACGCGGAGATGTCGACGCGGCTGCCGGTGATGCCCGGGGACCGTCGCGACCTGCGCTGCCGCAGCCGCAGCGCATCCGCGTCCTCCTGCACCTCGGGCTCGGGCAGCGGCGCCGCGGCCCAGGGGTCGACCTCGACCTCGATCGGGGTCTCGTCGAAGCCGAGCTCGCGCTGCACGCGCTGCAGCTCGAGCAGCATCTGCTCGACCGTCTCGAACCGGTCCTCGGGCTTCGCGGCGAGCGCCCGATCGAGCACCCGCCGCAACTGCGGCGGGATGGCGCGCGACGGCAGCAGCTCGTGGGCGATGATGCGCTCGGTGAGGGCGGCGTGGTCGTTGGCCCTGCCGGGGTGCTCCGCGGGGCTGCGGCCGGCGATGAGCGAGAAGAGCGTCGCGCCGAGCGACCAGATCTCGGTCGCGACGGTGCCGTTCGTCTCGCCGCGCAGCACCTCGGGGGCGGCCCACGGCACCGAGACGCCCGCCGCCTCGGTCGCGTCGTGCTGGAGGCCGGCGATGCCGAAGTCGCTCAGCACCGGGTGGCCGAACGCGGTGGTGAGGATGTTCGCGGGCTTGATGTCGCGGTGCAGCACGCCGGCGCGGTGCGCGGTCTCGATCGCGGCGCCAACGCGGACGGCGACGCGCAGTGCGGCCTCGGGGGCGAGCGGGTCGGTGCGGAAGCGCTCGCCGAGCTCGGGGTTCGCGAGCTCCATCACGAGGTAGGGACGGCCGTCGCTCGCGACGCTCGCCCCGAAGACGGTGAGGATGCCGGGATGCGACGACAGCCGCCCCATGAGGTTGACCTCGCTGCGGAAGGAGCGGCGCACGTCCTCGTCGACGAGCTCGGCGAGCAGCACCTTGACGGCGACCGGTCGGCGCGGCAGCGCCTGCTCGTACAGGAACACGTCGGCGTAGCCGCCCGTGCCGAGCACGTGCAGGTGCGAGTAGCCGGGCAGGACCGGCGGCGCTGAGGGGAGCCGCCTGGCCATCAGGACCGCCTGGTCTCCTCGTCGCGCAGCGTCGTCCGAGGCACGGTGCGGTCGACGTCGTCGACGGTCGGTGCCCTCGTGACGTCGACGACGATGACGGTCACGTTGTCGCGGCCGCCGTTGTCGAGCGCGGCGGAGACGAGCGCGGAGGCGGCGGCGGCGGGGTCCTCGTGCTCCCACAGGATGCGCTCGATGTCGATGTCGTGCACCTCCTTGGTGAGCCCGTCGGAGCACACCAGCAGCCGCAGCTGGGGCATGATCGGCAGCAGGAAGTAGTCGGGCACCGGGTCGATGCCGGCACCGACGCCGCGCGTGACGACGTTGGCCTCCGGGTGGGTCTCGGCCTCCTCCTCGGTGAGGAGCCCGGCGTCGATGAGCTCCTGCACGACGGAGTGGTCGATCGTGATGCGCGTGAGCCGCTCGCCGAGCATCGCGTACGTGCGCGAGTCGCCGACGTTGAAGACGGCGAAGTGCGGCGCCCCCTCGTGCATCGCGAACGCGCAGCCGGTGACGGTGGTGCCGGCGGCGCCCTCCCCGTCGCCCAGCTTCTCGATCACGTCGGTCGCGCGCCGGAGCGCCTCGACGACGTCGATCGGCTCGACCGCCTCGAGCGAGCCGAGGCCGCCGAGCTGCTCGGCGACCGCCTTGCTCGCGAGGTCGCCGTGCGAGTGGCCGCCCATGCCGTCGGCCACCGCGAACACCGGCGGCTGCGTGACGAGCGAGTCCTCGTTGTGCTGGCGACGGAAGCCTGTGTCGGTCATTCCTGCCCAGCGCACTGCGAACTGGCGGCCCTCAGGCCCCTGGGTGGCATGCTCGCCGGTCGCCGCTCCGATGTGGGTCACATCCTCCAGTCTTCCACGTCGCGCCCGTGGAGCCCGCATCGCGCGCGCAAGCGGTCGTCAGAGCCGGCCCTTGAGCAGCCGGTGCCAGTACACCTGCGGCAGCGCGTAGCGGTCCAGTGCGTACCACACGGGGCTCGAGCGGATCTGGTCGGGCACCGGCAGGCTGCGCCGCACGCGCAGCTCCCGGTCGTATTCGCCGAACGACAGGCTGCGCCGCGCGGTGGCGATCGGCGCGACCGTGTAGCCGTCGTAGCGCTGCAGCTCCTGCCCGCCGCGAGCGCGACGGATGTTCTCGACCGCGATCTTCACCTGCTGCCGCAGGGCGCCGCCCGTGCGCGCGTCGCCGAGGTCGGCGCCGTCGCCGACGGCCCAGATGCGGGGGTGGCGGGGGTGCCGCAGCGTCTCGGGGTCGACGGCGATGAAGCCGCCCGTGCCCTCGGCGTCGAGCCCGGACTCGGCGATGAACCCGTGCGCCGCGTACGGGGCGTGCAGCACGATGAGGTCGGCGTGCTCGGCGCCCGAGCCGTACGGCCCGACGAGCGCCACGGCGTCGCCCTCGATGCTCTGGATGTGTGTGCTCATCCGCACGTCGACGCCGTAGTCGTCGAGGTGGCGGCGGATCTCCTGCTCGATCGCCTCGACCGCGTGCAGTCGAGGACCCTCGTGCACGAGCACCACCTCGATGCGATCGAGCACGCCCGCCGCCCGCCAGGTGTCGCACGCGATGAAGAGGGGCTTGAACGCCGTCTCCTGGCCGGACGCCGGCTGGCCGTGCACGTGGAAGATCGCCCGCCCGCTCGTCATGGCGGCGATCCGGGAGCGTGCGCGGTCGAGCTCGCTGTCGACCCACGTCGTGATGGCGTTGCCCTCGCGCAGCGCCCGCTCGGCGCCGGGCAGCAGGCCCCAGTCGATCCACGCGCCGGGTGCCAGCAGGATGTCGCGCCCGCGCACCTCGCTGCCGTCGGCGCAGCGCACGGACAGCCGCACCGGGTCGATCGACACGGCGGCCGTGCGGTGCCACTCGACGCCCTCGGGGATGAGCGAGGCCTGCGGCCGCACGAGCTCCTCCGGGTCGGCCACGCCCGTGCCGACGTAGTGCTGCAACGGCTTGTAGACGTGCCGCTCGGCGGGCTCGATGAGGCCGACGTCGCGGCAGCCTCTGCGGAGGAGGTGCGCGGCGGCCGACAGCCCGCCGTTGCCGCCGCCGACCACCAGGACGTCATGCACGCGTTCGCTCGTCATGCCGCGACGCTACTCCCTGTCCCCCGAGTGCAGCACCCAGTCGGGCGCGCCCTTCGCATCGATGATGTCGCGCAGCAGCGGCGCCATCGTGAGTTCGGGGTCGGCGGCCATCGCGAGCTCCGCGCAACGGCCGGCCGTGCGTCCCCGGCCGACGAAGAAGTGCAGGAAGCCGACGATGACCAGCACCGGCGCCCTGCCCTCGAGCGGCGTCGCCTCGGCGATCGTCGTCCAGCGGCGGAGCCGGTCGTGGAGCCGCTCGGCGTCCGGCTCCGGTCCGCACCCGAGGAAGCGCTCCGCGGCGCCGTCGGCAGCGAGCGAGCCGTGCTCGTCGATGGCGGCGAGGGTCGCGGCCGCGGCGTCGGTGCCGTCGATCGCCAGCTCGATCGCGAGGTCGCGGAGCATGGGGTGCGCGACGAGCGCGATCGCGACGGCGGCCGCCTTCGCCGGGTCGACGCCGAGCGGGCCGCGCCCCGCGCCGAGCCGCGGCGCGAGCTCGACGGCCCGCTCGAGCGCGGCGATGGGAGCGTCTGCGGCGGCGTTGAGCTCGACGAGGTGGATCGAGTCGAGCCAGCCCTCCACCGCCCGTGCCGCGTCGTCGTCGCGGTGCACCGGGACACCGGGGATGACGGGCGGCGCCGGCACGCCCGGTGCCGGGTCGTCGAGCAGGTCGAGCTCGGCGAGCGGCCCGCGCGCGCACTCGGGGGCGGCGTAGTCGCCCCAGGCGTCGGGGGCGAGGGCGAGCAGCTCGAGGCAGCGGATGCCAGCGCGACCCAAGCGGTCGACGATGCCGCGCAGCTCCTGCTGCAGCGGCAGCGGATCGGCACCGAGGGGCGACGGGAGGCAGGCGACGAGCACGACGGCGTCGGCGCCGCGGGCCCCGGCGCGGATCGCCCGAGTGATCGCTCGCTCCGAACGTGGCTCCGGCAGGTCGAGCACCATGGGCATCCCTGATCTGCCCCGATGGAACGGCAGCGCGACGAGCGACGGCGCCTCGGCCGAGCCGACGAGGCGAGGCAGCAGGCGGAGCAGGGACTGCGGGGTGCGGATGCGGACGGTCTCCATGCGCGCACTGTGCGCGACGGCGGACGCCGCTCGCTGCGCCTGCCCGGCGCCCTGTGGACAGTCCGACCGCCTGGCTCCCCCGCGACCGGCCACGTGCGGCCCGCGCTTGCCATCCCGGCGGGCGTGGGGCAGATTCGAGCCGGGGGTGTTCCGCTCCGGCAGACGTCGCGAGGACTGCTCCTCACGATGGACGACGTCGCGGCCGCAGCTGCAACGCGCGGATGCCTCACCGCTGCCGAATCGACGAAGGGGAACGAACATGCCAGAGAAGACACGCGTCACCGTCAACGGCTACGGCGTCATAGGGAAGCGAGTCGCGGACGCGGTCCGCGCGCAGCCGGACATGGAGCTCGTCGGGGTCAGCGACGTGATCTCGGACTACCGGATCCAGACGGCGGTGACCCTCGGCATCCCGGTCTACGCCTCCACCCCGAGCGCTGCGGTGTCCATGAGGGAGTCGGGACTTCCCGTGGCGGGAGAGCTCCACGATCTGCTCGACCGGACCGATGTCGTCGTCGACTGCACCCCTGCGAAGGTCGGGGCTGAGAACCTCGCGCACTACCGCGATCACGGGGTGAAGGCGATCCTCCAAGGAGGCGAGCGTCACGACGTCACGGGGCACTCCTTCGTCGCGCATGCCAACTACGCGACCGCACTCGGCCGGGACGCCACGCGCGTCGTCTCCTGCAACACCACAGCGACGGTGCGGACGCTGACGGCGCTGAAGGCCGCCGGTCTCCTCGCGAAGGCCCGCGGGGTGCTGCTCCGCCGCGCCACCGACCCGTGGGAGTCGGACCATTCGGGCATCATGAACACGATCGTCCCGGAGGGCAGCATCCCGAGCCATCAGGGACCGGATGCGCAGTCGGTCGATCCGGACCTCGACGTCGTCACCATGGCTGCGAAGGGATCGCACACCCAGAACCACATGCACTTCTGGACGGTCGAGCTGTCACGCCCCTCGACGCGCGACGAGGTGCTCGAAGCGCTGATGGCGATGCCGAGGATCGCGCGCGTGCGCAGGGCCGACGGCGTGGTGGCTCTCAACAGCACCGTCGAGCTGATGCGCGACCTCGGGCGACCCCGCGGAGACATGTACGAGGTCGCGGTCTGGGAGGACATCCTCACCGTCCAGGGCAACGAGCTCTTCTACACCTACACCGTCGACAACCAGGCGATCGTGATCCCGGAGAACATCGACGCGATCCGCGCTCTCGCGGGAACCGTCGCCGATGCCGCGGAGTCGATCCGTCGCACCGACGAGTCGCTCGGTGTGCGCCGGGACTTCCTCTCCGCGCCCGAGCGGGCGGCGGCGGGCCGCTGAGCGCGGCACGACGACGCGTCGACCCGGTCGGGTGCGGCCGGCGGAAGGGCCGGGACGCCCGGCTGGACACTCGCAGGGTGACACGGCCGAGCGGATGCGCTTCCATCGGGAGTGCGGCCAGGCAGCACAGGGCGGCCCGGCGCGCAAGGAGCGAGGAGCGAGGAGCGAGGACCATGACACACAACGTGAAGTCGATGCTCGACACCTACCCGAAGGACCTCGGAGGCGTGGATCAGGAGGCGCTTGCGGAGTGCATCGCCGCGTGCTTCGAGTGCGCGCAGACGTGCACGGCCTGCGCGGACGCGTGCCTCTCCGAGGACATGGTCGCGGAGCTCACGAAGTGCATCCGAACCAACCTGGACTGCGCCGACGTGTGCGACGCGACCGGCAGAGTGCTGTCCCGGCACACGGGCTACGACGCCAATCTCACGCGCGCGGTGCTCGAGGCGTGTCAGGCGGCATGCAAGGCGTGCGCGGACGAGTGCGAGCAGCACGCCGGCATGCACGAGCACTGCCGCATCTGCGCCGAGGCATGTCGGCGCTGTGAGGCGGCCTGCGCAGAGCTGCTGTCAGCTCTCGGCTGAGCGCCCCCGGCCGGCGCAGCGCTGGGCGGCGCACGGGCCGCCCAGCGCTACCATGGAAGGGTGGGATCGGTGAGCGTGCGTGCGCCCCGCCCGACGACTCTCCCCGGTCGCTCACGGCTGGCCATGCTCGGCGCCGTCGCCGGTGCCATCGCCCCTGCGGCGCTGATCGCACCCATACCGGCTGCTCGGTCCGGTCGCATCGTCGTGGCGAGCGCACGCTCCGCGCCCGCGACCGGCTCCTCCGGTCAGCGCACCCGTGCGCTCTCGCTCGTCGAGCTCTCGATCAGTCAGACCTGAGCCCGGAAGGCGGCGCGACCCGCGCGGCCGCCTCTCGGCGGACCGCGGCGACGAGCCGCGGTCCAGTCTCCGACAGTCCACCAGCCCGAGAAGGAACCATTCCATGCCCACCGCCCTCCGCCGCCGACGCGTAGCGACCGCCGCTGCGCTCTCCGCGCTCGTCGCCCTCACCGCAGCTGCCTGCGCCCCCGCCGACAGCGCGGTCGAGGCGCTCGCCGCCGACAACCACATCCACCGCCTCGTCCCGAGCACCGACGGCACCGCGCTGATGCTCGGCACCCACAACGGCCTCTTCACCGTCGACCTCGCCACCGGCGAGACCGCCGGCCCGGTCGGGGGGAACGTCGTCGATCTCATGGGCCTGACGGCTGCCGACGGGGCGCTGCTCGCGTCCGGGCACCCAGGCGCATCCGGCGAGCCGCCGCTGCAGGGACCGAACCTCGGCTTCATCCGCAGCGACGACGGAGGTGAGACATGGGAGGCGATGTCACTCGCGGGCGTCGCCGACTTCCACTCGCTCACGTACGACGGCGCGAGCGACACGTTCGTCGGCGCGGCCGCGGGACAGATCCTCACCAGCGACGACGGCGGCTCGACGTGGCGGCAGGGTGCGGCAGCCAACCCGTACGACCTGCTCGCCACAGAGAGCGGACTCCTGATGACGAGCGCCGATGGGCTCAGCCGCAGCTCCGACGGTGGCAGCTCCTTCGAGCCGGTCGACGGAGCACCACCGGTCGCCCTCCTGGGCGCGGACGGTGAGACGGTGACAGGCATCGAGCCCGACGGGCAGCTCTGGCGCTCCGGCCCCGACGGGCGGTGGACGCGAGCCGGAGCGGCCCCGGAACCGATGTCCGCGATGGCCGTGCTGCCGGGCGGGGATGTGGTCGTGGCGACCGCGTCGGGGTTGCTGCAGTCTGGCGACCTCGGAGGCACCTGGCGCAGCATCATCGCCTGAGGCCCGACCGAGGATGGCGTCGGTAGCGTTGCCGTCATGATGCGCACCCGACCGCCGCTGCAAGGATCGTTCGGGGCGGTCGCGTCGACGCACTGGCTCGCCACCTCGAGCGGCATGGCGGTGCTCGAGCGGGGCGGCAACGCGGCCGATGCCGCCGCGGCGGCGGGCTTCGTGCTGCACGTCGTCGAGCCGCACCTCAACGGCCCGGGCGGCGACCTGCCGGCGATCGTGCGGGTCCCGGGCGCCGCGCCCAGGGTGCTCGGCGGGCAGGGCGTGACGCCCGCGGCCGCGACGATCGAGCGGATCCGCGCGGACGGCATCGAGCACATCCCCGGCACCGGGCTGCTCGCCGCAGTCGTGCCGGGCGCCGTGCCCGCGTGGCTGACGCTCGTGCGCGACCACGGCACGTGGGCGCCCGCCGACGTGCTCGCGTTCGCGATCGAGCTCGCCGAGCGCGGCCACCGGGTGCTCCCCCGCGTCGCGAGGACGATCGGCGCGCGCGCCGACTTCTTCCGCGAGCACTGGCCCGCGTCGGCGGCCCTCTGGGCCGATCCGGCGCCCTCCGACTGGGACATCGTGCGCAATCCCGCGCTCGCCGAGACGTACCGCAGGCTCGCGGAGGCGGGCCGCGGCAAGGACCGCGAGTCGGCGTGCGACGCGGCGATCGCCGCGTGGAGCGGGGGCTTCGTCGCCGAGGCCATCGACCGGCACACACAGCAGCCGTTCATGGACTCGTCGGGCGCCGCCCACGCGGGCCTGCTCACAGGTGACGACCTCGCCGGCTGGCGGCCGACGTGGGAGGACACCGTATCGATGCCGTGGCGCGGCACGATCGTGCACAAGGTCGGCGCCTGGTCGCAGGGGCCGGCGCTGCTCGCTGCCCTCGGGATGCTCGAGCCGCTGCTGCCCGCCCGCGCCGAGGCGTTCGACGCCGAGCTCGTGCACCTCGCGGCGGAGGCGATGAAGCTCGCCCTCGCCGACCGCGACGCCTGGTTCGGCGACGGCGCCGACCTCTCGCGGCTCCTCGACGACGACTACCTCGCCGAGCGGCGGGCCCTCATCGGCGAGTCGGCCTCGCTCGAGCTGCGGCCGGGCGCGCTGCGCGGCGCACCTCGCATGCCGCGGCTCCCCGACGGTCCGCCCGCGACCCGACCCGCCGGCACCGGCGAGCCGACGCGCGGCGACACGTGCCACATCGACGTGGTCGACCGCGACGGGATGGTCATCTCGGCCACCCCGTCGGGCGGCTGGCTGCAGTCGAGCCCCGCGATCGCCGAGCTCGGCTTCTGCCTCGGCACGCGCGCGCAGATGCTGTGGCTCGAGCCGGACCTGCCGACGAGCCTCGCGCCGCGCATCCGCCCGCGCACGACCCTCTCGCCGACGATGCTCGTCGACGACGACGGCGCCACGGCGGCGCTCGGCACGCCCGGCGGCGACCAGCAGGACCAGTGGCAGTTCGCGATGCTGCTCGGGATGCGCGTGCTGGGCCTCGACGCGCAGGCCGCGATCGATGCCCCGTCGTGGCACGTGACGCACCTGGTGTCGTCGTTCGAGCCGCGCGTCTGGGAGCCGGGCGGGCTGCACGTCGAGTCGCGGCTCGGCGAGCCCGCGATCGCGGAGCTGCGTCGGCGCGGCCACGTCGTGACCGATGCGGGGCCCTGGTCGCTCGGCCGGCTCTCGTACGCGGCGCGCGATGCGGACGGCACGATCCGGGCGGCGTCGAACGCGCGCGACGAGCAGGGCTACGCGGCGCTGCGCTGATACGCGGCCCTGGGTGAGCTAGGAGAACAGCTCCGAGATCTCGTCGACCGTCTCCTGGTCGAGCTCGCCGCGGCCGGCCTCGGCGTTCTGGGCGACCTGCTCGGGCCGGGTGGCGCCGGCGATCACGCTCGTCACCGCGGGCTGTGCGAGCAGCCACTGGAAGGTCGCGGCGAGCATCGTGCGGTCGGCGCGCCGCACGATCCGCTCGTACTCGGCGATGCGCGGCCAGTCGGCCTCCTCGAGCAGCTGCGGCTTGAGCGCCGTGAGCCGCGCATCCGCCGGCCCCGTGCCCTGCGAGTACTTGCCCGACAGCAGGCCGTTGGCGAGCGGGAAGTAGGGCAGGAAGCCGATGCCGACCTCGAGCACCGCGGGCAGCACCTCGCGCTCGACGTCGCGGGCGACGAGCGAGTACTCGTTCTGCGCCGAGACGAAGCCGTTCGGGCTCTCGACCTCCGCGGCCTCGCCGATCTGGTCGGCGGTGAGGTTCGAGTGCCCGTACGCGCGGACCTTGCCCTCGGCGACGAGCTCGTCGAGCGCCCGCACGGTCTCCTCGATCGGCGTCTCGGGGTCGGGCGTGTGCAGCTGGTAGAGCTCGATGCGGTCGGTCTGCAGCCGTCGCAGCGACGCCTCGACGGCGTTGCGGATGTACGTGCGGGCTCCCTTGGGACCCCATGTCTCGGTGCCCTCGATCGGGAGCCCGGAGTGGCCCCACTTCGTCGCGAGCACCACTTTGTCGCGCGCGGCGCTGCCGGCCTTCGCGAGGGCGACGCCCATGAGGGTCTCGGAGGTCGTGGCCGGGTTGCCGTAGATGTCGGCGGTGTCGAAGAGCGTGATGCCGTGATCGATCGCGGCGTGGATGACCGCGTCGGTGCCCGACTGGTCCTCCGTCACGGTGCCCCTGCGGCCGAAGTTGTTGCAGCCGAGGCCGATGGGCGAGACCTCGATGCCGCTGGTTCCGAGCGTGCGCGTCATGCCTCCAGCCTAGGTGCCGCTCCCGTGCGAGCCTGAGCGCCGCGGCTTCGCAGGCTTCGGCGACTGCGTGGCCGCGATCGTCTGCGCGACCTCGTGCAACCAGTCGGTGTCCCACATCCGGTCGTCGTCGACGACGCCGTACGGCTTGGATCCCGGGTAGGCCTCGCCGCGCGGGAGCTCCGCCGTCAGCTCCTCGGCCTCGGGCACGAGCTTGAGCAGCAGCGTGTCGTCGCAGACGAAGCCGAAGATGCGGTCGTCGCAGTAGATGGCGTGCTCGCCGAACATCGGCTGCAGGCGGATGGGCAGCGGCTCGAACGCCTCGTACAGGCGATCGAGCGTCTCTCGCCGGTTCGGCATGCCCCGATGCTAGGGCGTCCGCGGCTGCAGCACGCCCGTGCGCTCGATCGCCTCGAGCGCGAGCGTCTTGTAGCCCTCCTCGTCGAAGAGCACCGTGATGCGATCGCCGTCCTCGCTGACGACGCTGCCCGAGCCCCACGCCTCGTGGCGCACCTCGAGACCGACGGGCCAGCTCGCATCCGCCTCGCCCTCCCCGCGCGCCTCCTCGATCCGCGCCGCGGAACCGCTGCGGCACGTGTCGCACGCGCCGCACAGCTCAGGCAGCTCCTCACCGAAGTAGCCGAGCAGGAAGCGACGCCGGCAGCCGCCGGTATCGGCGTAGCCGCGCATCATGTCGACGCGGGACCGGTCGACCCTGCGGCGGGCCTCTGCGAGCCGCGCCGCCTCGTCGACGGCGGGCTTCACCGTGCCCTCGCGCCACACCAGATCGCCGTCGCCGTTCGTCTCGACGGCACCCGTCTGCTCGAGGAGGTTGACGGCGGAGGTGAGCCGGCTCGCGCCGACGTCGAGGCGCTCGCGAAGCCGCTCGGGCGGCACGGGCTGCTTCGCCCGCCGGATGCGTGTCGCGACCTGCGAGAGCATCTCGGTGTCGGCGGAGCCTCCGGTGCGGAAGCGGTGCACCCCGAAGTCCTCCTGCCGGAAGTAGAGCGCGGCGAGCGCGGGCTCCCCGTCCCGCCCGGCGCGGCCGATCTCCTGGTAGTACGAGTCGGGCGAATCAGGGGCCGCGGCGTGCAGCACGAAGCGCACGTCGGCCTTGTCGATGCCCATGCCGAACGCGGAGGTCGCCGCGACGACCTCGGCGCCGCCGTCGGTGAAGGCGTCGTGCACGCGCTCGCGCTCGGCACGCGACATGCCGGCGTGGTACGCCTCGGCGCGCATCCCGGCCTCGCGCAGCTCGTCGGCGAGCTGCTCCGCCTGCTTGCGCGTGGCGACGTAGACGAGGCCCGGCTTCGCCTCGGCGGCAGCGCGCTCGACGACCGCCTCGCGCTGATCGTCGTCGTCGGCGACCCGGTGCGCCTCGAGGAAGATGTTGGGTCGGTCGAAGCCGCGCACGACCTGGCGCGCGTCGCGCATCCGCAGCCGCTCGACGATCTCGTCCCGGACGGGCGGGGCGGCGGTCGCCGTGAGCGCGACGGTCGTCGGATGCCCGAGCGCCTCGATCACGTGGCCGAGCCGCAGGTAGTCGGGCCGGAAGTCGTGGCCCCACGCCGAGACGCAGTGCGCCTCGTCGACGACGAAGAGCGACGGCCGCAGCTCGCGCACCCGCTCGATGACGTCGTCGCGCGCGAGCTGCTCGGGCGCGAGGAAGAGGAAGCCCGCCTCCTCGGCCTCGAGCTCCTCCCACGCCTCGCGGTTCTCGGTCACGCGCTGCGACGAGTTCACCGCGACCGCGGGATCGGCGCCGAGCTCCTCAAGCTGCTCCACCTGGTCGCGCTGGAGCGCGATGAGGGGCGAGACGACGATGGTGAGGCCCTCCGTCAGGGTCGCGGCGAGCTGGTAGATCGCCGACTTGCCGTGCCCCGTCGGCATGACGGCGAGCACGTCGTGCCCGTCGAGGATCGCCTCGACCGCCTCGCGCTGCCCTGGCCGCAGCTCTGGCCACCCGAAGTCGGCGGCAGCGGCGGCGATGGCGTCGGAATGGGGTACAGCCGGCATGCGACGATGCTAGAGCTCGCGGCGGCGCCGAGCCTGCGCGTCGGCCGTGACCGGACAGCTTCCTGGCTGGACACTAGTGCGGCGGTGCTCGCCGGTCTAGAACGGCGGTGGTGGGCCAGTGGCCGGTGCGGTGCCGCTGATGGCCATGCCCCAGACGTGCTCCATCGTCTCGACGAACACCGGCCCTTGCGGCTCTGGCTCGTCGCGGTGGATGTTGCCGAGCGGGTCGGTCCACTCGAGCACCCCGCCGGGCAGCTGTCTGACGCGCCAAGCGGTGGTGTGCTTCATGAGGTGGTGGCGGCGGCAGAGGTGCGCGAGGTTGGCGATGCTGGTGGCGCCGCCGTCGACCCACGCCTGGGTGTGGTCGAGGTCGGCGCGGTGCACGGGGCTGGTGCAGCCGGGCCAGCGGCAGCGGCCGTCGCGCGCCTTGAGCCAGCGCCGCATCGCCCGGTTCGGCGTGTACGTGTCGACCGTCACCGGCAGCCCGGTGACGGGGTGGAGGAAGAGCCGTTCCCACACGATCGTCTCGGCGGCGAGCGCGCGGATGGTGGCGGCGTCGACGAGGATGCGGCCGTCGAGCAGCGCCGGGAACCGCAGCTGCGGGTCCTCGGGCTGGTCGGGGTCGCGGAGCAGCTCGGTCGCCGGGATCGTGATCGTCACGGTCGCCTTGATCGGGCTGATGCCGTGCAGGT
>NZ_JBNCLZ010000008.1:0-100305 GCF_049844935.1 Agrococcus sp. DT81.2
GGTGGGGGGTTTTTTTTTGTGGGCGGGGGGGGGGGGGGGGGGGGGGGGGCGGGGGGGGGGGGGGGGGGGCGGGGCGCGGCCCCCCCCCCCCCCCCCCCGACCCGGCTCACCCCGAGCGAGGGTTGCAAGTAGTGCAGCTGATTCCCACAGGACTGCGGCCACCTCTGATCTCGGGCCGGGGCAGAGAGACGTCGGGGTATCTAGGGAAATGGCCGAACGAGGGGGCATCTTTCGCGCCTGCGCCCCGCGCGCGACCTCGACGACTTCGCGACACGCGCGGCCGGGGGGAGTCTGCGGTTGACCGAGTGCTGACGAGGCGATTCGACGCTCCTGCATCCAGAGTCAGCCATCCAAGGGTCAGCGCTTCTCGTCCTCTCGATCACCCCGAAGCCGCAGTGCCACCCAGAGACCGCATCGTCGGCAGATGAACGTTCCGTCCCTGCCGATCGCGTGGACCTTTCGTCGCGGGTACTCCTTACCGCAACACGAGCATCGCACGCGCGCGTCAGCCATGACATTGTCCAGTCGTCGCGCGGAGCCAGCCACCCGTCAGCGCTTCCGCCACCATGCACAAGCCCGCTTCGCTTGTACGGAGACCCAGCCCGTCGAGCAGCGCCCGATTAGGAGCCCGGGAGGCAGGTTGCTTGGTAGACCCATACGCGATCGCCGCTCCTCGAACCGTCGTTGCGGGCTCTCGTTCGCTCTGCTCGTGCTTCAAGGCAGACGTCAAAGACGTCCTAGTGCGGGATGACATTGCAGACGCTGCTCGGGGAGCATGCTGACGGGTCGAGTGCCAGGCTTGCCTCGATCATGCGACTTAATTCTGCTTCGAGGCGAGCGAGTTCTGTCTGCCGGGCGCGAATCTCCTCGCGCTCTCGATTTAGGAGGGAACGGACGTGAGAACACGGGGCCTGACCAGCCTCGCGAAGCTCAAGGACGCCGGCGATCTCGGTCAACTTCAGCCCGGCGCCCTGAGCCGCACGGATGAAGCCGACTTGCGCTACGGCAGCGTCGTCCTCGTAGACCCGGTACCCGTTGCTCTCTCGTGCTGCGGTCGGCAAGAGGCCCTTCCGCTCGTAGAACCGTAGGGCTTGCGTGCTGACGCCGGTGAGGGCGGCGAGGTGTCCTATGCGCATGCTCCCATCACACCACTTGACCTTGCACCGTGCTGCAACGTTTACGGTCAGCACATGGAGATCACCTTGCAGTACTTCGATGGATGCCCAAGTTGGGAGACCGTCGCCGAACGCCTCGCAGCCATCGCAACCGAACGGCCCGACCTGACCGTCCACAGGCAGCTCGTGGCAACACAGATAGACGCGGAAGAGTTGGGCTTTCACGGCTCTCCCTCACTGCTCATCGACGGGGTTCCTCTCTTCCCAACGCCTGACTCGCCGCCCGGGCTGTCCTGCCGGATCTACCTCACTCCCGACGGATTCGTCGGCTCGCCAACGCTGGAGCAGCTACGCGACGCGATCGCGACCGCCGAAAGCATGCGTCGATGAGCGACTACTTCGACCTCCTGATCATCGGTGAAGGCATGGCCGGCTCGGGCCAACCAGCGACGCCGAGTTGAGCCACGTGCACGACGGAGCGGCCGGGAGCGATTCCCCTCGCACCGCTGAGCGATTCCTCCACAACGCTCCCAGCGGGGCTCCGACCAGGGAACTCCGTGGCGCCGCCCGTAAACGTCACCGTGAGGTCCGCCTGGTGCGGCCGCATGCGCTGCCAAACGGGGCCGGGACTCGCGTGCTGGTCACGCAGTGAAGAAGCCAACGACGCGATGACGGCGCGTCGGACGGTGAAAGCTCGAACATGCCCAAGCGAGGTTGGCGCGAATCTCGCTCCCGGCGGCTACTTCGTGCCGCGCAGGAAGTTGCGAGTGAGATCATTGGGTCCGGTCCCGCGGGCTACACCGCGGCCATCTATGCGGGTCGAGCGGGCCTGGCGCCCGTGGTCATCGCGGGGTCGGTCACCGCGGGCGGCGCCCTGATGGCCACCACCGAAGTGGAGAACTTTCCAGGCTTCGTGGATGGCGTCCAGGGCCCTGAGCTGATGGAGTCGCTACGGGCGCAGGCAGAGCGCTTCGGCGCCCGCAGCCTTCTCGACGACGCCACCGAGCTGGACCTCGAGGGACCGGTGAAGCGCATCCGCACCGGCTCCGGCGACGAGTACGCCGCGAGCGCCGTGATCCTGACGATGGGTTCGGCCTACCGGAGGCTCGGGCTGCCGGCCGAGGATCGCCTGAGCGGCCACGGCGTCTCGTGGTGCGCGACGTGCGACGGCTTCTTCTTCCGCGAGCGGGAGGTCGCCGTCATCGGCGGCGGCGACTCGGCGATGGAGGAGGCGCTGTTCCTCACCCAGTTCGCATCCAAGGTCACGATCGTGCACCGCCGCGACGCCTTCCGGGCCTCGCGCATCATGGCCGAGCGCGCCCTCACCCACCCCAAGGTCGAGGTGGCATGGAACAGCGAGGTCGTCGATCTCGTCGGCGAGCAGCAGCTCGATTCCATCTCCCTCCGTGACACCGAGACCGGTGCCGAGCGCTCCCTGCCTGTGAGCGGCGCGTTCATCGCGATCGGCCACGACCCCCGCTCGGAGCTGGTCGCCGGACAGGTCACGACCGACGGCGACGAGTACGTGGTCGTCGACCACCCCTCGACGCGAACGAGCGTGGCGGGCGTCTTCGCCGCGGGCGACCTCGTCGACCGCACCTACCGGCAGGCGATCACGGCAGCGGGCACCGGCTGCGCAGCCGCGCAGGACGCCCAGCACTACCTTGCGGCACTTGAGCCTGCAGCGCCCGCTCACCGTCTCGAGAGCGTCGTCGCGTGAGCGTCGCGACCAGCCCCGAGCGGGCGCCGATCGCGGCGGCCGCGCCGCGCCGCCTGTCTGCGCTGGACCGCTGGCTCCCGCTGTGGATCGCGCTTGCCATGGGCGCCGGACTGGTGCTCGGCAGCACCGTGCCTGCCGTCGGGACGCTCCTCGCCCAGCTCGAGATCGGCGGCATCTCCTTGCCGATCGCGCTCGGGCTGCTCGTGATGATGTATCCGGTGCTGGCCAAGGTCCGCTACGACCGCGTCGCCGCCATCACCGGCGACCGCCGCCTCTTGATCTCGTCGCTCGTGCTCAACTGGCTCGTCGGACCGGCGCTCATGTTCGCGCTCGCCTGGCTGCTCCTGCCGGACCTGCCCGAGTACCGCACCGGGCTCATCATCGTGGTGCTCGCGCGCTGCATCGCCATGGTCGTCATCTGGAACGACCTCGCCTGCGGGGACCGGGAAGCGGCCGCGGTGCTCGTCGCCGTCAACTCCGTCTTCCAGGTCGTCGCCTTCGCACTGCTGGGCTGGTTCTACCTCACTGTGCTGCCGACATGGCTCGGCCTCGAGACGCAGGGTCTCGACATCTCAATGGGCGAGATCGCGATCAACGTGCTCATCTTCCTCGGCATCCCCCTGGCGGCCGGATTCGCATCGCGCTGGATCGGCGAGCGCACCCGAGGCCGCGACTGGTACGAGCGCACCTACCTCCCGGCCGTCGGCCCGTGGGCGCTCTACGGCCTGCTCTTCACGATCGTGCTGCTCTTCGCGCTCCAGGGCGAGAACGTCGTGCAGCGGCCCCTCGACGTCGCCCGGATCGCGCTGCCGTTGCTCGTCTACTTCGCGCTGATGTGGTCGATCGGCCTCGTCACAGGCAAGGCATTGGGGCTGGGCTACGCCCGTTCCACCACCCTCGCGTTCACCGCCGCGGGCAACAACTTCGAGCTGGCGATCGCGGTCGCGATCGGCGCCTTCGGCGCTGCCTCGGGCCAGGCGCTCGCCGGCGTCGTCGGACCCCTGATCGAGGTGCCCGTGCTCGTCGGCCTCGTCTACGTGTCGCTGTGGGCCGGCCGCGTCTGGTTCCGCACCGACCCGTTGCCGCAAGACCTCCACGTCTCTTCGCAGCCCAGCCACGAACGGGAGGGATCATGACCACCACGTCGGAAGCCGCACTGTGCTCGCCCGTCGCGTCGCACGCCATCAGCGAGCATGCCGCCTCGACCGTCGCGGCAACGCTGAAGTCGCTCGCCGACCCGCTGCGGCTGCGCATGCTCTCGGCCATCGCCTCCGACCCGCGAGGCGAGTCATGCGTGTGTGATCTCGCGGAGCTCGCGGACGTCTCGCAACCCACCGTGTCCCACCACCTCAAGGTGCTCAAGGACGCCGGCGTGCTCGTCTCCGAGCGCCGAGGCACGTGGGTCTGGTACTCGATCGATTCGGCCGCGCGTCCCGCGGTCACCACCCTGCTCGAGAGCTTCGCGCCCGCAGCACTCGCGCCGCTCCGCGACACTGACGCCTACCACGGCCTCGACGACGTCGACGAGGCACTCACGCACCTCGCGTCCTCGCTGATGTCGCGGTTCCCCCAGCTGAGCCCCGACGCCGTCACGGGCGTCGTGCGCGAGTCCTACGCCGGACTCGCCCGAACAGCACGGATCACAGCACACCTCGTGCCGCTAACAGACCGGTTCGCCCGGCAGCGCCTCTCCGACCTGACGCGGGACCGCTCGACGGGTGTGCCGCAGGTGCTGTTCGTCTGCGTCGCCAACGCGGGCCGGTCGCAGCTCGCAGCCGCCCTCGTCAACCAGGCAGCACGCGGCCGTGTCGTCGCACGCTCCGCAGGTGCGTCGCCCGCCTCTGCCATCCACCCGAACGTGCGGCCGCTGCTCGAGGCCATCGACGACTGCGACGGGGCCTTTCCCAAGCCGGTCACCGATGACGCCGTCCGGGCCGCCGATGTTGTCGTCACCATGGGTTGCGGCGACGTCTGCCCCATCATCCCCGGAGTCCGGTATGAGGATTGGGCGGTCGGCGACCCGGCGCTCGCGTCACACGAGGGCGTTGCCGCGATCCGCGACGACATCGCACAACGCGTCGAGCGCCTCGTCGCCGAGCTCGTCTGAGCAGCTGTCCATCCCCCGCACCACGAGCGTTCACTCGCACGACACCCCTAAGCCCTAGAAATGCAGCGGTGCCGGTCCAGACCGACACCCGACCGAGAGAGAATCACCATGAGCGAGAACCCCACCGTCCTGTTCGTTTGCGTGCACAACGCTGGCCGATCCCAGATGGCCGCCGGCTTCGCGTCTGCGCTCTCCAAGGGCGCCGTCGAGGTGCTCTCCGCCGGCAGCGCCCCGAAGGACCAGATCAACCCCGTCGCCATCGAGGCGATGGCCGAGGTCGGCATCGACATCGCCGGCAACACTCCCAAGGTGCTCACCGTCGACGCCGTCCGCGAATCCGACGCAGTCATCACCATGGGCTGCGGCGACGCCTGCCCCATCTTCCCCGGCAAGCGCTACGAGGACTGGGAGCTCGAGGACCCCGCCGGCAAGGACATCGAGACCGTCCGCCGCGTCCGCGACGACATCCGCGGCCGCGTCGAGCGCCTGCTCGCCGAGATCGTCCCCACTGCGAGCTGACGATCGCCGAACTCGACGTGCGCGGCCTGCCCGGGATCGACTATCCCGAGCGATTCCTGCACGCCCTCCCGACGAGTTGAGCGCGGCCTACCAAAGCATCGCCTCTGCCGAGACCATCGAACCCTCGATGGGTGCGCGCCGCTGCTCCTCCGTCTGCGACCCCATCCGTCCGTTTCGCGCCATACCGCTGATGTCCTGCATAGCCGCCGTCGCGCCCGACTTGGCCGTGAGCAGGAGGCCGCCGCTTCCGCAGATGCCGACCCCACGACGCTTGTATCTCGCCGCGCCGCGGCGGGGCGCTGGTAGAGCGAAATCCAAAAACGCGGTGCCGAGCAGCCGCGAGCCTGCCGACCGCGTTCTGTGACGCGCGTCGGCGCGTCACACTCCAGTGACTTCGCCCTCGAGCGACTGATTGTGGATCGGGCGCATTGACATAGCGACGCGGCCGAGTCCAGACGACTCTCAGACGTCTCGAGCCCTTTCTGATCGGACCCAGGACAAACGCGTCGACGCTCGCCGCAACACCATGCTGCAGAAGCGTGGCGTATGCACCGGCGCATCGTCTGCTCCCCTGCGCGCTCCCCCTGGCGCTTGCATGCGGTTCAATCTTCGTCGGACGGGTGATCGGACGCGCTGGCTGGATGCTCGTCGCCATAGTCGAGCCACGCGAAGGCGCGCGACACACAGCCGGTATCGGTGTCGAGGATGCTCAGTCCCGCACGCATGATCGAGTGCAACTGATCCACCCACGAACCTGCCAACTCGACATTTCCGCCCTTGCTCAAGGACAGATTCGGGACGCGGTGCCCTCCATGGAGGACGTTCAGGCAAGGCTCCATGGAGTGCGCCTCGAGCGACCACCACTCGGAATGGGAGACGCCGCTTGCTAGCGAGTACGCCTGGCGGTAGAAGTCCAGGAGTCCTGCCTCCTCCGCCATCGCGCGGATTGACTTTCCTTCAGCGAACGAGTCTCGAGTGTCCACAGAGCGGCTATCGAAGGGGAGGTCGTTGTGACTTAGCCGCTCTAGTTCGGCTACGCTCTCGCGGAATCCGTCAGTTCGAGCGTCTTCGGGCAGCTCGTCGGCGATGCGGGCGTACAGCTTCGCTTTGCCGGCCCCGTACTCCTGGAACTGCCGGTAGATCGCAGGATCCTGTGTCGCCATCCAATGCAGATAGATCTTGCATTCGACCAGCATCCGACCGATGTGGGCGCCGTGTTCGATGCACCAGAGATCCGGCGCGCCGAGCACAGCGACGACGTCTCGGCCCGCACGCACAACCAATCCAGACACCACCTCCTGGCGCTCAGGGTCATGCAGGCGTGCAGGCGCCGTCTCCAGCGCCTCGACGAAGCTACTGATCAGGTCCATCGCCAGACGACGGAGGTGCGCACCGCCCTCTGGAACTTCAGAGGGGTTCGGTGACGTCGCCCCACCGCTAGCCGGTGCCGGGTTCGCCCCCGACGGGTGGTCCTGTTCCGATGCCGCTCGCGTGTCTCGCTTTCGGACGCATCGTGTTGTCATCGAGTTCACGCCCCAGAAGACGCGGGCCCAGGCCAGAGCGTCAGCAAATCGATTGCCATTCTCACTCAGCAGCAGGGCTTTGTGCGCGTTCCACATGGCTCTCACTGCTGCGCCGGCGCTGTCGACGGTGCCGGGATCCGTGGGAAACAACTTGAGGAGTTCGATCGTTTCTGGGCTGGATCGGAAGGTGCCCGCTTGGACGGTGCTCCAAGTGCGGAGGCACTTGACCAACGATTCGCGATGCTCGTCGACCCAAATCTCTGCAACTGCCGAGTGCAGGAACTCAAGCGTCGTCCCGTCGGGCTGGGTGACGGTGACGTTCCCGACCAGCCAGGGTGCGGGAAGCTCAGGGTACGAAGCGAGGGCGGTGGTGACCTTCGGCGACAAGAGACCGCGCTCTGCCGCTGCTGTGAGGATGACGTCCCCGGCGTCCGCGAAGCGTCGTGCCAGGCTCGCTAGGCTCGTAAGGCGCCCGTCGAGCGCCTCGGCAACGAAGGCAGGCTCATCGTGGTGCGCCAGACCCTCCTGAACTGCCGCCTGCCAGCGGACGAAGCGACGCATGCTCTCATCGCCTTGCTCGGCCGTGACCAAAACGGGCCACAGAAGGTCCGGCAAGTCATCTTTGCGCCAGTTCTCGACGCGTAGCATCCCTGTTGCGGCAAGGGGTGATTTGAAGACCCTGCCCGCACGAACATGGCCAGCCAACGGTCCCGAATGCTGATTGGGTTTGGGGAAGTTCACTCGGCCGTTCTACCGCACCGCGCGACGCAGAGACCGTTCCTCTGAACCTGGTCCGCGATCGACGCGGAGTGCCACCTGGAACCGAGCCGGTTCTCTCCGCGAATGAGCGGCACACCGCAAGGCCTTGCTTTCGGCATGCGGTCCGGGGGCCGTTGGAACCCGCTACGTGCTCCGAGAGCTACCCGTTGCGGCGTGGACGCGGACCCAGGCTCGAGCTAGCACGGCGCAGGATCGTCAGGCCGGCTGAGAAAATTTCCCCCCAGACCCGTACAGGCCGCGAGCACCAGAACGCGAAGCGGTCGACTGATGGCCTGACCTCGACCTCCCTCCCCCCTGGAGAGCAGCAAGAGGCCCCTGCAAGTTCCGCTCGCGCCTAGTAGCGCCAACGGTCACGGCGAGTCGCAGCTCAAGCCGGTGTCTGCCTAGGCGACGGCGCGCTGTCTATCGGACCCCGGAGTGCCGGCAAGCGCGAGCGAGGACCGCGCAGGCAGTGCATCGGCCAAGTGCCTTCTGATGGGACGCAGCGCGGTACTCACCAAGCGGTGTCTGTCAGCGCCTGCCGGGAGACTGAGCACACTGCTACCCAATGCGCACCCATGCTGACTCGCACATACCTCCCGGCCGGGACGAACCTGCGTTGACAGGGCTGAGTCTGAGACTCCTTTGGCACTAGTCAAGCCAGTGCCGTGCCTCGAGGATGCCGCTAGCAAAGGCCGCCTCTACGAGAGGCTGGATGCGCGTGGCGCCCACGACGGGCATGGCGCGCCGAACTAGGGCCTGAATCTGAGCCGAAGCGTGCCAGAGCTCGCCTCTCGTACACCGGACTCGCGCAGTGGCCATGTCCAGCAGCACCTGGCAATTCGATTCGAAGAACGTATCAGCGACCTCCTCGAACAGTGTCCTATGGGTGAATGGGCCGGGGCTCGGCAGCGCAAGTTCTACAGCGCTCCGAATCTCCAGCGCGAGAGCCAGATCTCCCCACGCGGCACGTTCGTCCAGCGGAAGCAGAATCGTTAGCCGCTCCGACATCGCGGTTCCCAACCATAGGTCCCACTGACGTTGACGATCCTCGAGTTGCTCCTGGCGCAGCACTGAGGTCAGCGCTTTCAAGAAGCGCGTGAGCCGGTGAGGGCTCTCGCCGCTCGAGAAGGATTGCATCAGCGTGGTCCGGTCGACTGCTTCGGGCGCTGCCGACGCAACGATCCTCGCGATCAAACTCCAGTACTGGCGCTCGAGCACCTCGCGATCAGCGGACTCCTCGAGAGCGAGTGGGGCTGTACGGAGCATCTCCCAAAAGCCCGCATTGAGCAGCGCATCGGACGCTCGAGGGTGGTGCAAGAAGCCCGCCCAAGCCGTCGATGCAATCGGCGACGAACGCACATCGAAGATGGGAAGGATGTGTTCTTGCGTGAATGCTGAGTCGGCGGCAACCAGGAAGGTTACGTCCGCGGCGAGGACGGCGACCGCGGACTGTTGAGCTGGCGAAGGCCCAGCGAGCCGAGCAATCGCGTGACGCTGTCGCTCGGTGAGCCCGTTCCACGCGTCCGCATTCTCGTGCCAGCGACGAGATACATTGCGGAGCCAGAAATCGGCGATCCGACCGGGCCAGGTGTTGAAGGCCATCATGACTGGATCGTTCCAGCCGGATGCGTCGAAAACCGACTCGTTCTTCGCCCAGACCGCATCCGCCAGCTCTTCGAGCCGCTCGATCACTTCGGGCTCCAGATCACCGTCATACCCGACAAGCGTGCGGCAGAATGCAGCGATGGGGTACGCAAGCGCGGTCAATTCGTGAACCCCCTCGATCTTCTCAAGGCACCTGACCTGGGCACCAGGGTCTAGTGGCTTGGCAATCCATCCCCACAGCACGGCCGCGAGGATCTCGTCCTTCCTGGAGGAAGGTGAAGCCGAAGCGCCCTCCCACAGCAACAGCCCGCGGCCCCAACTCTCTTGTGCGGTGTCCTGCACTTGCCGGATCGCATCGTCCCATGTCGCCGACTGGAAATCCCGTTCGCTGTAGTCGACCGCCAACAAAGTCTCAATGGCCGTAGATCCGCCAGCTTCGTCGATCAGACGGATGAACTCCGTCGGCTCGATAGGTGGCTGTCCTCCCCACGTGCCGGACTGCATGTAAGTATCGAAGTCGGGGTTCTCTCGGACACCCACCCTGCCGCCACGCGATCGATCTTCGATCGCCGGCGTCAACTCGCTCCACTCAGGAGCAAATCGGCTCAACCACTCCAGCCGGTCGAAGATCGCTCTGTTTCGCAGCTTCGTATCCGTGCCCTCCACCGGATCGTCATCCGCAGGGCCGCTCTGGATTGCGGCCAGTAGTTCTGTTCGCATCGTAGAGCTGAGTCCCTCAGCCGACGCGGCAAGCAGGCGGAAGGTCTCATGCTTGGTCTGGTGATCGAAGAGGAGCGACCGGTCGAGGAGATGTCGCACGCGGTCGTCCGCTCCAACGCCGTCGTCTTCGATCAGCAGGTGCAGGCCTAGGCGTCGGAACAGCGCGAACTCACTAGTGAGCCATCTGCGCTGCAGTTGAGAGCGAAGCGCGCCTTGACGCGTACCGAGGTCCCGGAGAGTGTCGATCAGCGCACTTTCAGGACCCCGGTCGTGGTTCTGCTCATGCTCCTCGATGGCGCTCCTCCCGAAGGACCATGAGTCGAACGAGCCATGGTCTCGAAACGCGGCGCGCAGTTCGTGCGCATCCAAAAGCGCTTGTTCGCAGATCTGCAAGACTTCGGTTGCATCGTCGTCGCTACCCGCATCGACCACGTGGTCGATGATCTCTCGGAGCGCCCGAGTATCGCCAGCCCATGTCACCTCAGCGACGCCATCGATGGAGCGCAAACCATCCTCGGTCTCCGACCACCATCGCTGGTACTCATCGAACCGCACTCGGGGCAGCGAAGCACGGCGCAGCAGCGGCATGCCAGCCCGCCCTTGTACCCCGTGAATGTAGGGGTTGAACCACGCAAGCTGGTGCGGATCGCCCTGGTCTATGGCCGCTGTCAGTAAAGCGCGCAACGTCACTGCGTGATGCGGCGACTGAGCGGCAACCGCTCGGATCTCATAGGAGATCATCTGCTTCAACTGCGGGGACAGTTCGGTGCCGAGGCGCGCGAAGGTTCCGGCAGCGGCCGAAAACGCGCTCGGGTCTGCGACGAACCGGTCGACAAACCAACGGCACAACGGCGCTACGGCGGGATCGTCGGAAGCGTCGCGGGCGAACAACATCTTGAAGGTCGGTTGCTGCTCTGCCCACCGGAGCCAGTTCGCGCCCTTAGCCCCTTCTGAGAACCCGAGGGCTCCGGATGGGTGGGTGACGGCGTCCGCGAGGAAGTCGAGCTCGAACGGGTTCTTCGGGACCGGGCCAAGGGAGAGGTCGCGCGCCCTCCGATGACGGTCCAGTTCTTGTACTTCGAGCAGACCAGCCCACGCGTCCAGGCTCGTCGCAAGAGCTGCATGCTCGTCCGCGGGCGGATAGTAGATGGGCTCGATGTCGAGTTCAACCCAGATGTCATTGTCAGGTTTGTCGGTCAGCACGTAGCGTCGTCGATCGCTCGGAGGGAGTCCGCGGGCCAAGTAACGCATCACGGTGTCGCTATGGCTGTAGCCAATGAAGAGCACCGTCCAATGCGTGAACAGCTGCTGCACGAAGCGGCGCGCCCAGCCATCGGTCAGATAGGCGCGACCGAAGTCGCTATCGGTGACGACCAATTCGCGGCTCGGACGTGAGACCCCGCCGTGCAAGTACACGATCCCCTCGAACTCCCGTCCTAGCGGCAGAGCAGGCGCTACGTAACGTTCGAAGGAGGGGCCCCCCGCTTGTGTCGCTGCAGCCTCGACCAGCTCGTCGTAGTTCGTGGAGACCAGCCGGGCGTTTGCCGCTCGGGCAAGCCGCGCTATGGCGCGGTGATTGAGGTTGGGGACCGCGCCAGGACGACTGATCCGAGCTGCGACGCGATCCTTGACGTCGTCGTGCGTCCTCTCGAGGTTGCCGAGGAAGCGATCCGGGGGAATCTCGTGGTCGAAATCTAGGCCATAGCTGTGCGCGATTTCCTCAGCGAGCGAGCTGAACAGCGGCAGCCCGGAGGGAGCGTTCCGCGAAACGCCCGCGCCGATGAAGAGCACCAAACGCCCCTGGCGCGAGGCGGAGAGCAACTGAGCGGGCAGCTCGACATCAGGAGTGATCTTCATCTCAACTGATGATCCACTGCTCTTGGCCGCGAGCAAAGTCGCATGACCGGCGCGCGCACCTGCACCGCACCCGCACCCCCCTCCAGGGGTGGGGTGCGCGGGTGCAGTGCGCGAGCTAGTGCCCCTGGGCTGTCAGGTGCGCTCAGGTGCGGCAGGTGCAGCCGGTGCAGGAGCCGCGGCAGGCAGGTGCTCCGCCTCCTCGAGCATCGCCCGGTGCGTCCGCCAGAGGTCGCGGGCCAGCTTGTCCGCGATGCGGAGCTTCGCCTCCACTTCACGGTAGTTCCTAGGCTGCGGGTCCATCGACCGGAGGTCGCCGAGTAGCGCTCCCATGTCGGGCGCCCCGTTGGCCGCGTCGGGCACGATGAAACGCCAGGACACCTCGCCCTCCGCCTCCTCCAGGATGAAGGTGGTGAACTCGGGCTCCTGACCGCTCGGCGACTGCGCACGAAGGGACCCGTGACGGTCCTTGAGGATCGACAGACTCGCCAGTCCTCCTTCTCCCGGCTTGAACCCCTTCGAGGACACGCGCAGGTACGCGCCGTCGACCGCGCGCTTCTTGGCGAAGGTGCCAGCCGCACCCATCTGGCGCGACTCGGCGCCCTTCGCCATGTGATCGAGGGCAAGCACTGCCGCCCCCGACTTGGCCAGCCGCGCGAGAGTCCGCATGTTGACGTTGGTGAACTCGTCGGCGCTGTTCGTCGACGCCCCGAACATCGGGAGGATCTCCCCCATGCTGTCGACGATCACAAGGTCCGGGTGCCAACGCTCGGCATCTGCGACCAGCCCTAGAACGGCGCTCTGCTCGTCGGGGATCGCGAGTCGGAAGCGGTTCGTGTCGAGCAGCACCGACTCCTGGACGCCGAACCGACCGAGTCGTGCCAGCGTCGCCGCCGGCCCGTTGTGGTCCACATCGATCCACAGGACACTTTCGCCCCGCGCGATGCCCTCGGCGGCGATGGCCGTAGCGATGAGCGTCTTCCCAGTCTCAGGATCGCCCACCAGGCCGTTCACCGCGCCCGCGTAGAGCAGCCGAAGGCCGTCCGCCCGCTCAGCGCCACGGCTAGGGGAAGGGCGCTCGTACCCGCTCGACATGACGAGCGCCGCGTCGATGTAGAGGTCGCTCGCTGTGCCAGCGCTGACCTCGGCGATCAAGGAGCCAACCCCGTCGCGACGCCGAGGATATGGGTCATGTACCCGACGCCGTGCGGCTCGAGACCAGGAGGGCACGAAGCGATCGCGCGGTTCATGCGCCGTTCCATCTCCAGGGCGCGGTCGCGACCGTTGAGCGCGAAGAGCCAGGCCCTGTCGCTGTCGCGGCGCGCCTGGAGCAGCGGCTCCCGCATGATCATCACGCCCGTGTCATAGCCGTGCGTCCAGAATGCCATGGCGGCGGGGGACGTCTCGTGAAGCTCGTGCAGGCCGATCTGCTCGGCGACGAGCGCTTCCCACATTTCGGCGAGCGAGCGCTCGCTCGCGGGACCGATCTGCATCGCCATCAGACAGCGGCCCTCAAGCCGACGCAGGAGCCGCCGCAGGCGACTCGAACGCGGCGTTGATGAACCTGTCGAGGGCATCGCTCCGCACGACCCGCCGACCCGCCAGCTTGCCGGACTGAAGCTGGCCGGAGTAGCACAACCACTCCACCGCCTTGCGGGAGCGCTTCAGCCTCGCCGCCACCTCGTTCAAGTAGAGGATCTCCGTCGCCATCACATCTCCGTTTCTAGTCGTTGATCACTACGAAAGACAGTACACCACAGGAGCCAGTTGAGTGCAACTAGAGTTTCTAGTAGCCTGGCGGCATGGAGATGGACGCACAGATAGGACGCAACCTCGCCCGCCTTCGCGGAGAGCTCTCGCAGCAGGACCTAGCGGGCCGGATGCGCGAGCGCGGCTGGAAGTGGTCTCAAGCAACGGTCTGGAGCATCGAGAAGGGCGAGCGGCCGCTACGCCTCGCGGAGGCTAGGGCGGTGGCGGACATCGTCCTGAAACCGCTGGACTTGTTGCTCTGGACCGACGGCGCGTCGGAGATCATGGCGCGTCAACAGGCAGTGAAGCGCGCTTCGGACGAAGTCACCGAGGCGATGGACCGGCTCGCCCATGCGCAGATGGAGCTCGCTATCGCCGCCGACGCGCACTCCGAGGAGATGTCGGATCGCTGGAAGGACATCGTCCGCGATTGGCTACGCCGCAATGGAGCGACGTTTGACGAGGAGGCACGGATGCTCGCCCGAGAGAGCGAAGCGGTTGAGCAGGTACGGATGGGGATGACTCAAGAGGAGCTCCGTGCCGAACAGGAGCGGTCTCGTGAAGGACTGGAGTTCGTCACCGAGTTCGAAAGGTCGAGGTGATCGGCGATGGCGAGCATTCAGAAGCGCCCGAACGGTGCTTGGCGAGCACGCTACCGAGACGACCTGGGCAAGGAGCACGCCCGCCACTTCGCCAGGAAGATCGATGCGCAGGCGTGGATCAACGACGTCACGGCCGCCGTGGTCACAGGGAGTTACGTCGATCCCAAGCGCTCGCGTGTGACACTCGAAGCGTTCTTCGAGGACTGGTCACAGCGGCAGGTCTGGGCGGACAACACCGTGACAGCGATGTCTCTCGCGGTCCGCGGCTGCACGTTCGCGAGGACACCGCTCGGGCAGGTACGTCGATCGCACGTCGAGACGTGGGTGAAGCAGATGCAGTCGGACGGACTCGCCGCATCGACGATCCGCACGCGTGTGAGCAACGTGCGGTCTGTGCTGCGCGCTGCTGCACGAGACCGCCTCATCGCGAGTGACCCTTCCGAGGGGGTGAAGCTTCCCCGCATCCGCCGCGCCGAGCACGCGATGCAGGTCCCGTCGCCCGAAGCCGTCGGCGCTGCGCTGAATGCGGCGCCTGATTGGTTCCGGCTTTTCATCTCCCTGTGCGCGTTCGCCGGCCTTCGACTTGGAGAGGCGTCCGGCCTGCAGCTCGGTGACATCCATTTCCTCAAGCGGCAGATGCACGTCGCTCGACAGATCCAGCGCGCCGGTTCTGGCACGATCAAGATCACCCCGCCAAAGCATGGGAGCGAGCGCCACGTTTTCATCGCCGACGAGCTGGTGACCATGATCGCTCGACACTCGGAAGAGATCGGCGTGCGCGGCGAGGAGCAGTGGCTGTTCGTCGGACCTACTGGCGAGCCGCCGCACCAGAACACCGTGGGCTACTGGTGGAGAAAGGCGTTGAAGGATGCGAACCTCGAGCCCTTCCGCCTTCACGACCTGCGGCACTATTACGCCTCCGGACTCATCGCGGCCGGTTGCGACGTCGTGACTGTGCAGCGGGCCTTGGGGCACGCGAAGGCGACGACGACACTGAACACCTACGGGCACCTTTGGCCGACGGCTGAGGACCGCACGCGCGCGGCCGCCGCGGACCTGATGACGACCGCTCGCGGACTCACGGCGGACTCGTCGCGGCAAAGCGCTACGTCTACCGCGTGATTTCCCGTAGGACGCGCCCCCGTCACACGTTGAAGCGGAACTCCACGACGTCCCCGTCAGCCATCACGTAGTCCTTGCCCTCGATGCGCACGCGGCCGGCGGCCTTCGCCTCGGCCATCGAGCCGGCGGCGTCGAGGTCGGCGAACGACACGACCTCCGCCTTGATGAAGCCGCGCTCGAAGTCGGTGTGGATGACGCCGGCCGCCTGCGGAGCGGTCCAGCCCTTGCGGATCGTCCAGGCGCGCGATTCCTTCGGGCCCGCCGTCAGGTAGGTCTGCAGGCCGAGCGTCTCGAAGCCGATGCGCGCGAGCTGGTCGAGGCCCGACTCCTCCTGGCCCAGCGACTGCAGCAGCTCGAGCGCCTCCGCCGGCTCGAGGTCGACGAGCTCCGACTCGACCTTCGCGTCGAGGAAGACGGCCTTCGCAGGCGCGACGAGCGCCGCGAGCTCGGCCTTCCTGTCGGCATCCGACAACACGTCCTCGTCGACGTTGAAGACGAACAGCACCGGCTTCGCGGTGAGCAGCCCGAGCTCCTTGATGGGCGTCGTGTCGAAGCCCGCCTGCGTCAACGTGCGCCCGGAGTTTAGGATCTCGTTCGCCTCGACGGCCGCGGCGAGCACGGACGCGTCGACCTTCTTGCCCTTCAGCTCCTTCTCGAGCCGCGGGATCGCCTTCTCGAGCGTCTGCATGTCGGCGAGCATCAGCTCGGTGTTGATCGTCTCCATGTCGGAGGAGGGGTCGACCGTGCCCTCGACGTGCACGACATCGCTGTCGCCGAATCCGCGCACGACCTGAGCGATCGCATCCGCCTCACGGATGTTCGCGAGGAACTTGTTGCCGAGGCCCTCGCCCTCGCTCGCGCCCTTGACGATGCCGGCGATGTCGACGAACGACACCGCGGCGGGCAGGATGCGCTGCGAGCCGTGGATCTCGGCGAGGCGCGCCAGGCGCGCGTCCGGCAGCTCGACCACCCCGATGTTCGGCTCGATCGTGGCGAACGGGTAGTTCGCCGCGAGCACGGTGTTCTTGGTGAGAGCGTTGAAGAGGGTCGACTTGCCCACGTTGGGGAGTCCGACGATGCCGATCGTGAGTGCCACAACAGATCAGCCTACCGGCGGCGCGCCGACCCTCTCGCGGCGGTCTCGGGCGGCGACAGCGCGACGGCCGGCCGCGGGCTCGACCGCGCGCAGGCTGCCATGAGCGAACGATCCGGTTTCGACACGCTCAGCGCGCTTCGCGCGCGGAGCGGCTCAACCGGCGGGGAAGGGTGGTTTCGACACGCTCAGCGCGCTTCGCGCGCGGAGCGGCTCAACCGGCGGGTCGGGGCTCGACCGGCGGGTGGGGACTCAACCGGCGGGTGCGGGCTCAACCGGCGGGTGGGAGCGCTCAGGTGATCTCATTGCCGATCAGTCCGACGATGTTGCCCGCCGGGTCGGTGAACCAGGCGATCTCCACGCCCATGCCGCGCGAGATGCCGCGCGCATCCTGATCGAAGCCGTCGTAGAACTCGAAGCGCACGCCCTTGCCAGCCATCTCGTCGACCGCCGCCTCGATGTCGCCGACGACGAAGTTGAGGATCGTGAAGACGGCGGGCTGATGGTCGTCCTTCTGGTAGACGAACACCCGCGAGCCGCCCGGCAGCGTGAGCGCGAGCTGCCCCATCTCCTCCCCCACCTCGAGCCCGAGCACATCGCCGTAGAACGACCGCGCGACATCCAAGTCGGGCACGGCGAACCCGCTGAACGCATCCGTGTACTGCACCATCTCGGCACCTCCTGGGCGCATCCTCCGCCGCATTCGCGCCGAGCACCAGACGCGAGTTGCCGGCGGGGTGCAGCCGCTTGCGCGATGCTCTGTTCACCTCCAGGCAGCAGCCGTAGCGTGGTGCCACAGCGCCGCCCGGGCGCAGGTTGAGGAGCGATCATGGCCAGGAACGACGACAACCCGCAGCACGACAGCCGCGAAGGCGACCCCGTCTACCGAGGCGCAGACCAGCCCGACCAGGCGAACCAGCCCGAGCGCGGCGACGACAGGCTCGGCCAGGACACCACGCCCGAGCACGACAACCGTGAGGACGACCAGACGTACCAGCAGGCACCCCCGGCCGGCACAGGGAGCGCCGACTCGTTCGACTCCCGTCACAACGAGTTCGACGCGTCGGAGGGCCAGGCCGGCGCCGGCGTCGACACGCGCACCGGCGAGGCCGTGCACGGCGACGGCCTGCTGCACGAGCGCGCCGAGGAGCCGCGCCGCGAGGGCTTCGACGCAGAGCAGCCGCAGCAGGTGCAGGATGCGGGCGACGAGCCCAACGCCGAGCAGCCGCGGGAGCAGCGCTGACGACCGACCGCATCCGTCGCCGGTTCGTCGTGCAAGGCAGCGTGCAGGGCGTCGGCTTCCGCTGGGCCGCGAGCGCCGAGGCCGAGCGCCTCGGCGTCGCGGGCAGCGTGCGCAACCGCTTCGACGGCACCGTCGAGGCGGAGATCGAGGGCACGGCGGATGCGGTGGCCGCGATGGGCGCCTGGCTCGAGCACGGCCCGCCCTCGGCTCGCGTCGAGCGGGTCGACGCCGATGATCTCGAGCCGCGCGGCGACCGCGGGTTCCGCATCGCCTGACGCGGTCGCGCCGCTGTGATGGCGCGCTCAGGAAGCGGGCATACGTTCGCGACAGGCATCAGCCGCCCTCGCTGGGCGCGTGGGCCGCGCGCCCGCAGCGCCGCGCAGCGAGGGAACCGCACCGATGGAGGTACATCGTGACGTTCCAGGGCAACATCGACGCGCTCGCCGGCCGCGACGTCTACGGCAGCGATGGTCGCAAGATCGGCAAGGTCGGGCAGGTCTTCGTGCTCGAGGGCACCGATCAGCCCACGTGGCTGACGGTGCACACCGGGCTGTTCGGCGCGCACGAGTCGTTCGTGCCGATCGAGGGCGCGACCGAGCGCGGCGACGAGCTGACCGTGCCGTACGAGAAGGCGTTCGTGCACGACGCTCCGCGCATCGACGATGCGTCTGACCTGACCGTCGCGCAGGAGGCGGAGCTCTACCGCTACTACGGCGTGCAGCCGCCGGCGCAGCAGGCGGGCGCGATGGCGGATGCCGGCAGGCAGACGGAGGCGGATGGGCATCCGGACGCGGACCGGGGCCAGGACCGCGACGGCGACGGCATCGACGACCGCCGCGACCCGGACGCGCACGACGACCGCCGCGACGCGGACGCGCACGACGACCGCCGCGATGCCGATGACACGCGCGGGTCGAGCGGCACCGTGGGTGGCGCGACAGGGGCGCCGCGCATCCGCCGCCGCGTCGTCACCGAGATGCAGACCATCCAGGTGCCGGTGCAGCGCGAGGAGATCGTCGTCGAGGGCGAGGGGCTCGACCGCGACAGCGGCGATGAGGACGGGCACGGGCGCACCCTCCGCTGAGCGGGCCCGGCGCAGCCGAGGCGCCGCACTAGCCTCGGGGCCATGGCATCCACTGACGGCCTCGAGGCGCCCGTGGGCCTCGGCGCTCGCATCGGTGCGCACCTGCGAGGGCTCGCAGGCCCCGACCGCACCGTGCACTCGAACCGCGACCTCGCGGTCCTGCTCGCCTTGACGGCCGGCATCGTCAACTCCGTCGGCTTCATGGCGATCGCCCTCTACACCTCGCACATGACGGGCCTGACAGCGATGCTCGCCGACACCCTGGCTGCGGGCGCCCTCGACGTGGCGCTGCTCTGCATCGTCGGCATCGCCTCCTTCGTCGTGGGCGCCGCCGCGTGCGCGCTGCTGTTCAACTGGGGCCGCCGGCGCGGGCTGCGCAGCCGGTACGCGAACGTGCTGCTCGTCGAGGCGGTGCTCGTGCTGCTCATCGGCCTCGTCGCCGAGCAGCTCTCGACCGCCGATCGCGGCTGGGCGCTCATCGGGCTGCTCGGTCTCACGATGGGCCTACAGAACGCGATCATCACGAAGATCTCGAACGCGCAGATCCGCACGACGCATGTGACCGGCATGATCACCGACATCGGCATCGAGCTCGGCAAGCTCGTCTATCTCAAGCGGCGCGACGACCCCGACCCCGTGCGACCCGACCTCCATCGACTGGCGCTCCACTCGCTGCTCGTCTGCGCCTTCTTCGTCGGCGGCCTCGTCGGCGCATTGGCATATGGCGCGATCGGCTTCCTCACGGTGGTGCCGACCGCGTTCCTCCTGCTCGCGTTCGCGATCGTCCCGCTGATCGATGACCTGCGGGCGCGCTCGCGAGCACGGTGACGTCGAGGGGCGACCGCGCGCGTCGGTCGGGATGCGCATCCACCAGCCCTGCACGAGCGTGCCGTTGCGCACGGCGCGCAATCCCACGCGAGCCGCTTGCGCGCATCGCGCATTCGGAGCAAGATCGGCGGCAAGCCGCGCGACCCGCGGCACCAACTCACAGCGCCGTGAGATCCGCGGCGCGCTTGCATTGAGGAGAGCTGCCATGAGCGCCATCCCCGAGTTCTCGCACGAACGCGTCCTGACGTCGATGGGCGCGAGGAGCGGTCTCGTCATCACCGTCGCACTTCATTCGAGCGTGCTCGGGCCGGCGCTCGGCGGTTGCCGCATGTGGACGTACCCGACGTGGGCCGACGCGCAGGCGGATGCGCTCCGCCTCTCGGCCGCGATGACCCTCAAGAACGCAGCCGCCGGACTCGACGCGGGCGGTGGCAAGTCGGTGATCGCGCTGCCCCTCGGCATCCCCATCGACTCCGACCTCCGCCACGCCGCGCTGCTCGACCTCGGCGACATGGTCGAGTCGCTCGGTGGCCTGTACCGCACCGCCGAGGACGTCGGCACGACCGAGCACGACATGCTCGTCGTCCGCGAGCGCACCGAGCACGTCGTCGGTCTCCCCGCCGAGAGCGGCGGCGCCGGCGAGCCCGCGGGCGCGACCGCGCTCGGCGTCTACTCGGCGATCGCACCGACGCTCGAGGAGGCGTTCGGCTCCGACCGCATCGAGGACCGCTCGTTCGTGATCTCGGGGCTCGGCCAGGTGGGCGGACGGCTCGCCCGCATGCTCGCCGGCCACGGCGCCACGCTCTTCGTCACCGACATCGACGAGCGCAAGCGCCAGCTCGCCGACGAGCTCGGCGCGCGCTGGATCGCCCCCGACGCGGCGCTCACCACCCCGGCTGACGTGCTCGTGCCCGCGGGGCTCGGCGGCATCCTCACCGATGCGGTGATCGACCGGCTGCCCGTGAGGGCGGTCGTCGGCCCCGCCAACAATCCGCTCGCCGAGCACTCCGGCGCCGAGCGCCTCGCGGCCCGCGGCATCGTCTACGCGCCCGACTTCGTCGTGAACGCCGGCGGCGTCATCCACCTGCAGGGCATCGCCGACGGCCTCCAGTGGCCGGCGATCGCCGAGCGCCTCACGGGCATCGGCGACACGCTGCGCGGGGTGCTCGCGAGCGCCCGGGAGCGCGGCGTCACGCCGCTCGCGGCTGCCGAGGCGCTCGCGGCGGAGCGCATCGACGCGGCGAAGGGGCGCATGGCCGTCAGCGCATGAGGGCGTGAGCGCGTCGACGCATCCGGCGGATGCGGTGGCGAGCCATGACCGCGCGGCGTACGGTCGAGCGTGTGCGGCGACGGCGCCGCTGAGACGGAGGCAACGCCATGCACCATGGGAACGAGCAGGAGCACGAGCAGGCAGCGAACCCGCAGGCCGGGCACGACCACGCGAGCCAGGACGACGCGGTGGTCGGCGGCTACGGCGATCAGGGCGAGGCCGAGGCGCTGATGGGCGACACCGCAGGCCAGGGCGACACGGACCCGGTGGAGGACCCCAAGGCTGACCCCGCCGAGGGCACCGACCCGGAGAACCCGCACGGACTCTGACGGCCCGAGCGGCGGGCGACCTCAGTCGCTCGCCGCCTCGGCGGTCGCGCGCAGCCGCTCCACGTAGGCGGCCCACCACTCGGCGTCCTGCTCGGGCAGGTTCGAGACGCCGTCCCGCAGGCCGGCCGCCCCGTCGATCGCCTCGCGCACGATGTCGGCGTGCCCGGCGTGCCGACCGACCTCGGCGATCATGTGCACGATCAGGCGGTGCAGCGTCGTGTCGCCCTGCTGCCACCACGGCACGTGCGCGGGCGCGTTGAGCGGGAGCTCCGCGAACCCGGCATCGGCATGCGCCCAGACCCGGTCCCAGAGCCCCAGCACCGACTCGAGGGACTCGTCGGGCCCGGCCCACATGTCGGCGTTGTCCTCGGCGTCCTCGTCGGTCCACGCGAGGTGCTCTGGGAACGGCCGGCCGATGCAGTGGCCGAAGTACTCCGACGCCACCGACGCGACGTGCTTCACGAGCCCCAGCAGGTTCGTGCCGGTCGGCGTCATCGGCATCCGTGCGTCGCGCTCGGAGACCCCCTCGAGCTTCCAGCGCAGCGCATCCTGCTGCGCGTGGAGGTACCGGACCAGCGTCTCCTTGGCCTCTTCGCTCATCTC
The DNA here is from genome assembly GCF_049844935.1 of Agrococcus sp. DT81.2. Taxonomy (NCBI): domain Bacteria; kingdom Bacillati; phylum Actinomycetota; class Actinomycetes; order Micrococcales; family Microbacteriaceae; genus Agrococcus; species Agrococcus sp. DT81.2. Next base: position 21,849 of record NZ_JBNCLZ010000008.1, read on the forward strand.
GGCATCCTGGCAGGCTCGCCGTCCAGATGCGCAGTAGTTGACAAGTCTACTAGTCGCATGGTCGACTAGCGCCGTGATCCTCTCCCGCATCATCCTCGGCATGCTGGCGATCGCGCCCATGACGGGCTCCGACCTCAAGCGCCACTTCGACTCGACCGTCGCGCACCTCTGGTCGGCCGACAAGGCGCAGATCTACCGCACGCTGGCTGCGCTCGTCGAGCAGGGCCTCGCGAGCGTCACGGTCGTTCCCGGCACGAACGCCCCCGACCGCCAGGAGCACCACCTCACCGACGCGGGGCGCGATGCGCTCGTCGCATGGCTGCGCTCCGACCTCGACCGCCAGCCCGAGCGCGAGCCGTTCCTCGCCCGCATCTTCCTCGCCGACGCGCTCGATTACGCCGAGGTCGTGACGCTCGTCGAGCGGCGCCGGACGGCGGCGCGCGAGCAGCTCGCCATCTACGACGGCATCCGCGCCACGACGCCTCCCGCCGAGACACGGGGCCAGCGCATGCGGCTCGCCACGCTCGACCACGGCATCCGTCACGTGCGCACCGAGCTCGAGTGGCTCGACGACCTCGAGGCGCAGCTGCGATGATCCACTTCCCCGAGACGCACCCGCCGGCCGTGGCGGGCGACCACCGACCCGTCGTATTCCTCCACGGCGGCAACGTCGCCAACTGGATGTGGGAGCCGCAGCTGCCCGCCGTCCTCGACCGGCTCGCGCTCACGCCGCACCTGCCCGGCTTCGGCGCCCGGGTCGACGAGCGCTGGCCGGGCCTCGCGGGAGCGGCCGACGACGTCGCCGCGCGCATCCGCGGCCTCACCGGTGACGCCGCGACGGTCGACGTCGTGGGCCTGTCGCTCGGCGGCGTCGTCGCGCTGCACCTCGCCGCCCGCCACCCCGACCTCGTCGCCGCGGTGCTCGCGAGCGGCGCTGCGGTCGAGCGGGTCGGCGGCGCGGCCCGGGCCACCTCCGCGCTGCAGCTCGCCCTCTGGCATCGCCGCTGGTTCTGGAAGGCGCAGGCGGTCGCGTTCGGCCTCCCCGCCGACTCGCACGCGCCCTACGTCGACCACGGCGTCTCGATCCGGCGCGACACCGCCGAGGCGATGCTGACCGAGGTCTACGCCGGCGGCATGCCCGACAGCCTCGACGCCTACCCGGGGCGGATGCTGCTGGTCGCGGGCGCAAAGGAGCCGGCCGTCATGCGCCGCTCGCTCGCCGCGCTCCGGCGCACCGTGCCGCAGGCGGAGACGCGCGTCGCGCCGGGCATGCATCACGTGTGGAACGTCGAGGACGTCGATCGCTTCAACGCGATGCTGCAGGAGTGGCTGCGCGGCGGCGTCGACAGCTGGCTGCTCGATCCTGCGCTCGCGCAGCGCTGAGCGTGCAGGGCCGAGCGCGCCGGGCGAACGGGGCGCGCTGGCGGGATCTTGCCGATGCGCGGCGGCTGCGCCGCTCGTGGCCGTCCGCGGGCGACCGTAGGCTCGCGAGGTGACACCTGCCCCGCTCCCGGCCCCGCTCCCGGCCCCGGCCCCGCTCCGCGCCCGCGCGACCGTCGTCGCCGCCATCGCGATCGCGCTCGTCGCGTGGGCGTCCGCGTTCGTGGTGATCCGCGCGATCGCCGACGACTTCGATCCAGGATCGCTCACGCTCGGCCGGCTGGTGGTCGCCGCACTCGTGCTCGGTGCCGCGCAAGCCGTGCGCGGCGCCTGGGTGCGGCCGACGCGCAAGCAGTGGCTGCTGCTCCTCGCCTTCGGCGTCTCGTGGTTCCTCGTCTACAATCTCGCGCTCAACGCATCCGAGCACCTGCTCGACCCGGGCACCGCCGCGCTGCTCGTCAACGTCGCGCCGCTCATCGTCGCCCTGGTGGCGGGCGTCGCGCTCGGCGAGGGCTTCCCGCGCTGGCTCATCATCGGCGCGATCATCGCCTTCGGCGGCATCGCGCTCATCGGCCTCGCGACGGCGACCGGCTCGCTGAGCCTCATCGGCGTCGTGCTCGCGCTCGTCGCGGCCGTGACCTACGCGCTGGCGGTGCTGCTGCAGAAGCCGCTGCTGCGCAGCCTGCCGGGGCTGCAGATCACGCTCATCGGCGTGGTCGTCGGTGTCGTGGGCAGCCTGCCGTGGGCCGGATCGCTCGTCGACCAGCTCGCGGCCGCTCCCCCTGCCGCCACGACCGGCCTCGTCTACCTCGGCGTCGTGCCGACGGCCGTGGCGTTCCTCGCGTGGGCCTACGCGCTGCAACGGATGCCGGCCGGCCGGCTCGCGATCACGTCGTACCTCGTGCCGGTGCTCGCGACCGGCATGGCATGGGCGCTCCTCGCGGAGGTCCCGCCGCCGCTCGCGCTGCTCGGCGGGCTCATCTGCCTGACCGGCGTCGCGCTCACGCGGGTGGGCGGCGGCCGACCGCCCCGAGGCTCGAGGACGGGCGCCGCGCCCACCGTCACTCCGGCGGAGCGGGCTCGCTAGCGGTTGGAGGCCAGACCACGGCGCCGTCGACGACGGTCGCCGTCTCGCTCGGCGCATGCGGCCGCAGCGAGCCGTCGTGCATGAGGTGCTGCACCTCGACGCCGTGCGCGACGGCCGCGACGTCGGCGACGACCCGTCGGTGGCAGCGCCACCAGACGGACTCCGAGCACATCACCGCGGTGCGCCGAGCCGACGCGTCCGCGAGCACCGACGCGAGCCCCTCCGCGAACTCGTCGGTGCGCGTCCACGCGGCGTAGGCGCGGAACGCGTCGACGCGCCACCAGCCGTCGGGCGAGGCGTCGTCGTCTGCGCGGCTCAAGCGCCGCCTGCCGCCCAGCCGCTCCTCCCAGCGCCAGTCGATGCCGCCGGCGGCGAGCTCCGCCGCGATCGCGTCGCGCGCGGCCGCCGGGTTGGCTCGGCTGCCCGGGAAGCGGCGGATGTCGACCACGAGCTCGACCCCCGCGTCCGTCAGCAGCGACCGGAGCGCATCCCCGTCGAGCCGGCCGTGGCCGACGGTCAGCAGCACGCCGGCTACCGCTCCTCCTGCATGCCCAGCTCGATGAGCTCGGTGATGAGGTCGGCGTAGCCGATGCCGGTCGCCTCCCACAGCACGGGGAACATCGAGATCGACGTGAAGCCGGGCATGGTGTTGATCTCGTTCACGACGATGCCGTGCTCGGGCGAGACGAAGAAGTCGACGCGGGCGAGGCCCGTGCCCTCGATGGCGTCGAACGCGCGGATCGCGGTGTGCTGCAGCGCCGCGAGCGTCTCGTCGTCGAACGGCGCCGGGCACACGACGCGCGCGCCCTCGCCGCCGAGGTACTTGAGGTCGAAGTCGTAGAAGCGGCCTTCGTCGAGCTCGATCTCGCCGGGGAGCGACGCGCGCGGCAGCTCGCCGGCGCGACCCGAGAGCACGCCGAGCTCGACCTCGCGGCCGACGACGCCCACCTCGACGAGCGCGCGGGAGTCCTCGGCGAGCGCGACCGCCATCGCCCGGTCGAACTCGAGCACCGACCCGACGCGGCTCACGCCGACGGACGAGCCGGCGCGCGCGGGCTTCACGAACACCGGCAGCGGGAAGTCGCCCAGCCGCGAGCGCACGGCGTCCGGGTCGCGCAGCCACTCGCCGCGCGAGACGGTCATCCACGGCGCCACGCGGATGCCGGCGTGCTCGAGCACCGTCTTCGTGTAGTGCTTGTCCATGCCGACCGCGCTCGCGAGCACGCCGTTGCCGACATAGGGCAGGGCTGCGAGCTCGAGCGCGCCCTGGATCGTGCCGTCCTCGCCGAACGGGCCGTGCAGGATCGGGAACACGATGTCGACGGGCACGGCACGCTCGCCGCCCTCGTCCTGCACGCTCAGCTCCCGCTCCCCCGCGACCTGCGGCAGCCGCACGCGGGTGCCGTTGTCGGCGACGACCGGCATCGCCTCGAGCGTCAGGTCGGCGGGGTCGCCGTCCCACAGCGTCCACGCGCCCTCGGGCGTGATGCCGATCACGACGGGCTCGAAGCGCTCCCGGTCGAGGTGCCGCAGCACGCTCCCGGCGGTCGCGCACGAGATGGAGTGCTCGCTCGAGCGGCCGCCGAAGAGCACGGCGACGCGGATCCGCTGCGCGGCTCCTGGCTGGGGGTCGGGCACGGTCCTACTCCTCGATCGGCTCGTCGTCGGTCGTCAGGTGGGGCGCGATGTCGCGCGGGTCCATCGCTCCGTCGAGCACCAGCCGCACCTGCTCGAGGATGGGCATCCGCACCCCTGCGGCCTCCGCGAGCTGCGCCACCGGGTCGACGGATGCGAGTCCCTCGGCCACCTGCTCCATGCGGGCGATGACGTCGGTGCGCGAGTAGCCCATGCCGAGCAGCCGGCCCGCGGTGAAGTTGCGCGACAGCGGCGAGCCGCACGTCGCGATGAGGTCGCCGAGGCCGGCGAGCCCGCGCAGCGTCTCGCGCTCGGCGCCGTGCGCGACGGCGAAGTCGGTGACCTCGGCGAGGCCGCGCGTGATGATCGACGCCTTCGTGTTCTCGCCGTGGCCGACACCGTCGACGATGCCGATCGCGAGCGCGACGAGGTTCTTCAGCACGCCGCCGAACTCGGTGCCGATGACGTCGGTGTTGATGAACGAGTGGAAGTAGTCGTTGCGCGCGCGCTTCGCGACGTCGCGCGCCGTCATCGGGCTCGTCGACGAGACCACCGCGGCGGTCGGCTGCTCCTGCGCGATCTCGAGCGCGAGGTTGGGCCCCGAGACGACGGCGATGCGACCCGCGTCGATGTGCAGCTCCTGCGCGATCACCTCGCTCATGCGCAGCCGCGTCCCGGCCTCGACGCCCTTCATGAGGCTCACGACGGGCGCGTCTGCCTCGATCGCGCCGCCGTGCTCGCGCAGCAGCTGCCGCAGCTGTTGGCTCGGCACGGCGAGGTACACCTGGGATGCGCCCTCGAGGGCCGCGCGGATGTCGCTCGTCGCGTGCAGCGACGCAGGGAGCGTGATGCCGGGGAGGTAGCGCGTGTTGCGGCGGGACTCGTCGATCTCGCGCGCCGCCTCGGGGCGGCGTGCCCAGAGGATGGTGTCCGCGCCGCCGTCGGCGAGTGCCTTCGCGAATGTCGTGCCCCAGCTGCCGGCACCGAGCACCGCGACGTCAGCCACCCGGCTGCCCGTCGTCCTCGAATCGCCCGATCTCGGACTGGCCCGCGGCCGAGGGGTCCCAGCGCTCCGTCGGCGGCGTCTGGCCGCGCAGCTCGCCGAGCAGCCCGGCGATCGCGGCCATCAGCCGGTCGGTCGCCTCGTTCATCGCGGCCTGGTCGGTGCGGCCGGCGAAGTCGCTGAGGTCGAGGGGCGGGCCGAAGAGGATGTCGATCCGCTTCCGCGGGAACGGGTGGATCGTCTTGCCGTAGCGCGGCATGAGGTGCTGCGTGCCCCAGTGCGCGGCCGGGATGAGCGGCACACCGGCCTCGAGCGCCATGCGCACCGCGCCGGTCTTCCCGCGCATCGGCCACAGGTCGGGATCGCGCGTGAGCGAGCCCTCCGGGTAGATGATCACGCCCAGCTCATCGCGCACGACCTGACGCGCTGCCTGCATCGGCGCGCCGTGGGACGAGCGACCGGCGCGCTCCACGGGGATCTGGCCGGCAGCCGCGAGGATGCGCCCGACGACCGGGACCTTGAACAGGCTCGCCTTGGCCATGAAGCGGGGGATGCGGCCGGACTTGTAGATCGCGACGGCCATGATGACCGGGTCGATCTCGCTGTAGTGGTTCGGCGACAGCACGAAGGCACCCTTGGCCGGCACGTGCTCGTTGCCGCGGATCGAGAGCTTCGCCATCGCGGCGACCGCCGGGAGGACGACGGCCGCGAGCCCGCGGTAGACGGGCACGCGCTCCTCGATCGGCGGCCTGCCGGGCAGCGTCATCAGCCCTCCACGTCGAAGTCGGCACCCAACGTCTCGAGCTTCTCGATGAAGCGCTCGTAGCCGCGGGCGATGATCCCGACGTTCGAGATGCGGCTCGTGCCCTCGGCCGTGAGCGCGGCCACGAGGTGGCTGAAGCCGCCGCGCAGGTCGGGCACGACGACGTCGGCGCCGTGCAGCTGCACGGGTCCGGCGATGACCGCGGAGTGCTGGTAGTTGCGGGCACCGAAGCGGCACGCGTGGCTGCCGAGGCAGTCGGTGTGGATCTGGATGCGCGCACCCATCTCGACGAGCGCCTCGGTGAAGCCGAAGCGCTGCTCGTAGACCGTCTCGTGCACGATCGAGATGCCGTTGGCCTTCGCGAGCGCCACGACGAGCGGCTGCTGCCAGTCCGTCATGAAGCCGGGGTGCACATCCGTCTCGACCACGACCGGCTTGAGGTCACCGCCCGGGTGCCAGAAGCGGATGCCGTCGTCCTCGATCTCGAACGCGCCGCCGGCCTTGCGGAAGACGTTGAGGAACGTGGTCATCTCGGGCTGGCGAGCGCCCTCGAGGAAGACGTCGCCGCCCGTCGCGAGCGCGGCGCACGCCCAGGAGGCGGTCTCGTTGCGGTCGAACAGCGCGGTGTGGCTGTACCCGAAGAGGCGGTCGACGCCCTCGATGCGGATGGTGCGGTCGGTGTCGACCTGGATCTCGGCGCCCATCTTCTGCAGGATCGCGATGAGGTCGAGGATCTCGGGCTCGACGGCGGCGTTCTTGAGCTCGGTGCGGCCCTTCGCGCGCACCGCACCCAGGAGCACCTGCTCGGTCGCGCCGACCGAGGGGTAGGGCAGCTGGATCTTCGCGCCGTGCAGGCCGTTGGGGGCCGACATGCGGATGCCGCTCGGCAGCTTCTCGACGACGGCGCCGAAGTTGCGCAGCACCTCGAGGTGGAAGTCGATGGGCCGGTCACCGATGTGGCAGCCGCCGAGGTCGGGGATGAACGCCTCGCCCAGCTGGTGCAGCAGCGGGCCGCAGAAGAGGATCGGGATGCGGCTGGAGCCGGCGTGCGCGTTGATCGACGTCTCGTGCGCGGTGCGGACGTTCGACGGATCGAGGCGCAGCGTGTCGCCGTCCCGGCGGACAGTGACGCCGTGCAGCTCGAGCAGGCCCTCCACGACGCGCACGTCGCTGATCTGGGGCACGCTCCGCAGCTCGCTGGGCGTCTCGCCCAGCAGCGCCGCGACCATGGCCTTCGTGACCAGGTTCTTCGCGCCCTTCATCTGGATGCGGCCGTTCAGCGGCTTGCCGCCGCGCACCGTGAGGCGGTCGACGTTCATGCCGACGGCGGCGCCGGCGCTCTTGGAGAACTCGGTCAGGTTCACTCAGTTTCCTTCCCTGACGGGCTGCGTCGTGGGCATCCACGCCGGTCGGTTCGACTCGAACGCGGTGATCGCGTGCTCGTCTCGGAGGGTCAGGGCGATGTCGTCGAGGCCTTCGAGCAGGCGCCAGCGAGTGTAGTCATCGATCTGGAAGTCGTGCGTGGCGCCGCCCGCGGTCGCGGTGCGCGCCTCGAGGTCGACGGTGACGGGCTCGCCCGGGTTCGCCTTCGCGACCGCCCAGAGCGCCTCCATGGCCTGCTCCGAGATCTGGCCGACGAGCAGGCCCTGCTTGCCGGCGTTGCCGCGGAAGATCTCGCCGAAGCGCGGGCCGAGCACGGCGGTGATGCCGAAGTCGCGGAGCGCCCAGACGGCGTGCTCCCGGCTCGAGCCGGTGCCGAAGTCGTGGCCGACGACGAGGACGCCGCCGTGCCGGTACGGCTCCTGGTTGAGGACGAAGTCCGGGTCCTGCCGCCACGAGTGGAAGAGGGCGTCGTCGTAGCCCGTCTTCGTGACGCGCTTGAGGAACACTGCGGGGATGATCTGGTCGGTGTCGACGTTCGAGCGCTCGAGCGGGATGATCGGCCCGGTCAGCGTGCGGATCTGCTCCATGTCAGGCCTCCTCGGTCTGCTGGCCGTGCTGGGTGTCCTGCGCGTCCGAGCTCTGCGCCTGCAAGTCCCAGGGGCTGGACAGGGTGCCGCGGATCGCGGTCGCCGCTGCGACGAGCGGCGACACGAGATGCGTGCGACCGCCCTTGCCCTGGCGGCCCTCGAAGTTGCGGTTCGAGGTCGACGCGCAGCGCTCGCCCGGCGCGAGCTGGTCGGGGTTCATGCCGAGGCACATCGAGCAGCCGGCGAAGCGCCACTCGGCGCCGAAGTCGGTGAACACCTTGTCGAGGCCGGCGGCCTCCGCCTCGAGGCGCACCCGGGCCGAGCCCGGCACGACCAGCACGCGCACGCCATCCGCCTTCTTCTGGCCGCGGATGATGTCGGCCGCGGCCGACAGGTCCTCCATGCGGGAGTTCGTGCAGGAGCCGATGAACACGGTGTCGACCGGGATCTCCTTGAGCTTCGTGCCCGGAGCGAGGTCCATGTACTCGAGCGCGCGCTCGGCGGCGGCGCGGTCGTTGGGGTCCGCGAACGATGCGGGGTCGGGCACCTCGCCCGAGAGCGACGCGCCCTGGCCGGGGTTGGTGCCCCAGGTGACGAACGGCTCGAGCAGGTTCGCGTCGATCGTGACCTCGGCGTCGAAGACGGCGTCGTCATCGGTCGGGAGCGTGCGCCAGTACTCGAGCGCGGCATCCCAGTCGGCGCCCTTCGGCGCGTGCGGCTTGTCCTTGACGTACGCGAACGTGGTCTCGTCGGGCGCGACCATGCCGGCGCGCGCGCCGGCCTCGATCGACATGTTGCAGATCGTCATGCGGCCCTCGATCGAGAGCGCGCGGATGGCGCTGCCGCGGTACTCGAAGACGTAGCCGGCACCGCCGCCGGTGCCGATCTTCGCGATCACCGCGAGGATGATGTCCTTCGCCGTCACGCCGGGGCGCAGCTCGCCCTCGACGTTGATGGCCATCGTCTTGAAGGGCTTGAGCGGCAGCGTCTGCGTGGCCATGACGTGCTCGACCTCGCTCGTGCCGATGCCGAACGCCATCGCGCCGAACGCGCCGTGCGTGGAGGTGTGCGAGTCGCCGCAGACCACGGTGACGCCGGGCAGCGTGAGGCCGAGCTGCGGGCCGACGAGGTGCACGATGCCCTGCTCCTTGTCGCCGAGCGAGTGGATCCGCACGCCGAACTCGGCCGCGTTCTGGCGCAGCGTCTCGATCTGCTTGCGGCTCGTGGGGTCCTGGATGGGCTTGTCGATCGCGAGCGTCGGCGTGTTGTGGTCCTCGGTCGCGACGGTGAGGTCGGTGCGGCGGAGGCCACGGCCGGCCTGGCGGAGGCCGTCGAAGGCCTGCGGGCTCGTCACCTCGTGCACGAGGTGGAGGTCGATGTAGATGAGGTCGGGTGCGCCGTCCTCACCCTTCACCACGACGTGGTCGTCCCACACCTTCTCTGCGAGCGTCCTGCCCATTTCCTTCTCCCAGCGCTTGTCGGCCGCGACCGGCCATCTCCCAAGTCTACGCGGGGCCACGGTCCGCTCCCCTGACGGCGAACGCCGGCGGTACGGCGTCGCATTCCCGGCGGCACTGCATCGCATTCCCTGCGGCGCTGGCGACGTACATTGCTCTCATGCCCATCGCCGACGCCTCCGTCTGGGCGGGCGGCACGCGCGTCGCCGGCGCCGTGCCGTTCGACCGGGTCTTCGAGACGGCTGCCGAGCGCGACGGGTTCGCGTGGGTGGACCTCGTCGACCCCACCGAGGTCGAGCTGCGCGAGGTCGCGGACGAGCTCGACCTGCACCACCTGCTCGTCGAGGACGTCGTCTCGCGCGGGCAGCGCCCGAAGCTCGAGGCCTACGGCACGACCGCGTACTGCGTCGTGCACCGCGTGGAGGACGGCGGGCACGGCGATGCGCTCGTCGGCCGCGAGGTGCACGTCATCGTCAGCGACCGCTGCGTCGTGACGGTCTCGTGGCACGGCGATGACGCTCCCCGGCGCGTGCGGGAGCGGCTGGGTCGAGGCATCGCACCCCTGCGGCTCACGCCGCTCGCGGTGCTGTACGCGATCCTCGACGACACCGCCGACGCCCACGAGCGGCTCGCGATGGCCGTGCACGAGCAGATCGAGGGCATCGAGGACGTCTTCTTCGGCGAGGAGCACCCGCCCACCGTCGACATCTACCGGACGATGCGCCGCGTGCTGGGGCTGCAGCGCGCCGCCGACCCCATGAGCGACGTCGTCGAGCGGGTCGCGGCCCGCATCGGCGACGACGAGCTCGAGCTGCGCCGCCACCTGCGCGACGTCGACGACCACGCCCGGCGCACCGCCACCCGCCTGGGCGGCGACCGCGACCTGCTCGCGAGCATGCTGCAGCTGGCGTCGGCGCGCGTCGCGGAGCGGCAGAACGACGAGCTGCGCGCCATGACCGAGCAGCAGATCGAGCAGAACGACCAGACGAAGAAGGTCACGTCGTGGGCGGCGATCCTCTTCGCACCGACCCTCATCGCCGGCATCTACGGCATGAACTTCACGCACATGCCCGAGCTGCACTGGCTGCTCGGCTACCCCTTCGCGGTCGTGCTCATGCTGGCCTTCGCGGGCATCCTCTACCTCGTCTTCAAGCGCAGGCACTGGCTCTGACCCGGCTCTGATGCCACCGTCTAGCGACGGCCACGTCTGAGGCACCACCATGGGGGCATGAGCGCACCCATCACCGTCGCCGTGACCGGCGGGGCCGGCCAGATCGGCTACCAGCTGCTGTTCCGCATCGCCGCCGGCGACATGCTCGGCCCCGATCAGCCCGTGCGACTGCGCATCCTCGAGGTGCCGCAGGCCATGACGGCGCTCGAGGGCGTCGTGATGGAGCTGCAGGACGCCGCCTTCCCGCTGCTCGCCTCGGTGGACACCACCGCGGATGCGCCGGTCGCGTTCGAGGGCGCCGACCACGCGCTGCTCGTGGGCGCGAGGCCGCGCGCGAAGGGCATGGAGCGGGGCGACCTGCTCGCCGCGAACGGCGCGATCTTCGCCGCGCAGGGACGCGCGATCCAGGAGCGGGCGGCCGATGGCATCCGCATCACCGTCACCGGCAATCCCGCGAACACCAACGCGCTCATCGCCGCGGCGGCCGCGCCAGACATCCCGCGCGAGCGCTTCTCGGCGCTCACGCGGCTCGATCACAACCGTGCGATCGCGCAGCTCGCGGCGAAGACGGGCGCTGCCGTCGCCGACGTGCGGCGCATGATCGTGTGGGGCAACCACTCGGCGACGCAGGTGCCCGACATCACGCACGCGACCGTCGGCGGCGAGCCCGCCGTCGACCTCGTCGAGCGCGAGTGGGTGAAGGGCGAGTTCGTGCCGACCGTCGCGAACCGCGGCGCGGCGATCATCGAGGCGCGCGGCGCCTCGTCGGCCGCCTCGGCGGCGTCGGCCACGATCGACCATGTGCGCGACTGGGCGCTCGGCACTGCGGCGGATGACTGGACGTCGATGTCGGTCATCTCACGCGGTGAGTACGGCGTGCCCGAGGGGCTCGTGTCGTCGTTCCCGGTCACGACCGCTGGCGGCGAGTGGTCGATCGTCGAGGGCCTCGCCATGGACCCAGACATCGAGGCGCAGGTGCGCGCATCGGTCGCCGAGCTCGACGACGAGCGCGCGCAGGTGCGGACGCTGGGCCTGCTGGACTGAGCGCCCGCTCGGCCGAGCGCGTGCTCGGCTGCGCCTGTGGGATTGCGCGCCTGCTGCGACTGCTGCGCCTGAAGGGGACCCCTCCCACCAATCGGGACCTGGTGCACCAGGTCCCGAACGGTGGAAGGGGTCCCGTTGAGGCGCCGCGTGCGCTGAGCCACCACGCCCGCGGAACGTCGGCGACGCTCAGCCGAGGATGTCGCCGAGCCAGCCGCGGCTGCCGCGGCGCTGCTGGTCGCGCGCGCCGCGCTGACCGCTCGAGCGCTCCTGCACCGTGCGCATGACCTTGTCGGCGATCTTGCCGACCGTGTCGCTCGAGCCCGAGCGCTGGTCGTACGGCTGCTGGCCGTACGGCTGCTGGCCGTAGGCCTGCTGGCCGTAGGCCTGCTGGTCGTTCTGCTGCTGCTGGTCGTAGGGCCGCTGCCGGCCGTAGCCCTGCTGCGGCTGCTCCGAGCGCTCGATGAGTTTGTCGAGCTCGCCGCGGTCGAGCCAGATGCCGCGGCACTCGGGGCAGTAGTCGATCTCGATGCCGCTGCGCTCGCTCATCACGAGCGTCGCTGCGTCATTGGGGCATTGCATGGATGCGTCTCCTCTCAGACCGGGCCACCCTTGCGGCTCCGCCTGTGGGGCACCCCTGCGCGGGGTGAGTCCGGTGCGCGCTACCGCGGCATGAGCCGAGGCGATTGCCGGGCTCGCGCCACCGGCGGAGGCGATCCGAGCGCGGTCGCGGGCGCGGCACCTCCGCTCGTGACGGCGCCCGGGCCGCGGGTCGGCCGCCCCGTCCACAGGTCGGGCGTCGAAGCGCACACGGCGCGCCGCGCATCCGCATCATGAGCCGGATGCGCGACCTCACCATCGACATGCTCGCCGCGGGCGGCGCCACGACGCGCGCCGCACTCCATGATCTCGGCCACTCCTACGCCGCGATCCGTCTGGCCGTGGATCGCGGCGACCTGCGGCCGATCGGCCGCAGCTGGGTGGTGGCGCCCGACGCGAATCCCTCCATCGTGCTGGCCCTCGCGCTCCGCGGCGTGCTCGGTGGGGCGTCGGCGCTGCGCTCCTTCGGCGTCTGGGTCACGCATCCGACCCCGCTGCAGATCGCCACTCGCCCGCACGCGGGCGTGGCCGGCGTCGAGGACGGGCAGCGCATCTGGGGCGATTTCACCGTCGATGCGAAGCCGTGGCGGGTGTCGGTGGTGGATGCCCTCGCGCAGCACTGCGCGCGCGTGCCGCGGGAGGACGCGATCGCGTCGATCGACAGCGCGCTGCACCAGGGGCTGCTCGGCGAGCCCGACCTCGACCGCCTGTTCGATCTGCTGCCAGCGCGCTGCCGCTCGTGGCGGCGGCAGCTCGACGCGAGCGCGGACTCGGGGCTGGAGTCGCTGCTGCGCGTGCCGTGCCGAGACCGCGGCTGGCGCGTCGAGACGCAGGTGCCCGCGCCCGGCGGCGGGCACAGCGACCTGCTCATCGACGGCTGGCTGTACGTCGAGGCCGACGGCTCGGAGTGGCATGACGACCCGAAGCAGGCGGCGAAGGATCGGCGTCGGAACAGCGCGATCATCGCGGCGGGCGGCCGCTGGTTGCGGTTCGGCTACGCGGACGTCGTGCATGAGCGGGCGCGGACGCTCGCGCTCATCGCGCTCGTGCTGTCGCAGGGGCAGCCGGCGACGCGGCTGGCCGGCTGACCCGCGACGCGCGCGCATCGCAGGCCGCCGTGCCGAACGAACGGCGAGCGGTGCGCTCCCGGATCGAGGCGACATCCGCCTCCGCTCGTGCTCGTGCGCCGGGATCACCTCTCGCCGAGACGAGGGGGGCGGCCCAGAGCACCGCCGCCGACGACGCCTGCTTGTCGCGGCCGGGCGGCGCCCGTATGCTCGTAATCAGTAATTGAAGCAGGTGTTCATCTATAGAACACGCTGACCTTCAGACCAGCAGACGATGACGTCGATCGTCCCCACAGAGCAGTGAGGAAGCAGCCGTGCAGTTCCACCACCACGGATACGTGTCCACCGACCCGCGGGTGCAGCCCGCCGCAGGCGTCGGCCTGGACCGACCCGCAGACCTGCCGGACGAGGTGGACGTGCTGATCGTCGGCACCGGCCCCGCGGGCATGATCACGGCCGCGCAGCTCGCGCAGTTCCCCGACGTCAACGTGCGCATCATCGAGCGGCGGCCGGAGCGCCTCGGGATCGGCCAGGCCGACGGCATCCAGGCTCGCAGCGTCGAGACGTTCCAGGCGTTCGGCTTCGCGGAGCGCATCACCGCCGAGGCCTACCACCTGACCGAGATGGCGTTCTGGACCCCTGACCCCGAGGACCCGGCGCGCATCATCAAGACCGCGAGCCCGCCCGACGACCCGACCGGCGTTAGCGAGTTCCCGCACCTGATCGTCAACCAGGCGCGCGTGCTCGACTACTTCGCCGAGGCCGCCTACAACGCACCCGGTCGCCTGAAGCCCGACTACGGGTACGAGTTCAAGTCGCTCGAGGTGACCCAGGAGGGCGACTACCCGGTGCGCGTCACGGTCGCGCACACCTCCGGCGACCAGAAGGACGTCGAGCGCGTCATCCGCGCGAAGTTCGTCGTCGGCGCCGACGGCGCCCGCAGCGGCGTGCGCAGCGCGATCGGCTGCACCCTCGCCGGCCAGTCCGCGAACCACGCCTGGGGCGTCATGGACGTGCTCGCCAACACCGACTTCCCCGACATCCGCACGAAGTCGGCGATCCAGTCGAGCGTCGGCAGCATCCTGCTCATCCCCCGCGAGGGCGGCTACCTCTTCCGCATGTACGTCGACCTCGGCGAGGTGCCGGAGGACGACAAGGGCAACGTGCGCAAGACCACGATCGACCAGATCATCGCGAAGGCGAACGCCATCATCGCGCCCTACACGCTCGACGTGAAGAACGTCGCCTGGAGCAGCGTCTACGAGGTCGGCCACCGTCTCACCGACCGCTTCGACGACGTGGTCGCCGAAGAGCGCGGCACCCGCACTCCCCGCGTCTTCATCGCGGGCGACGCGTGCCACACGCACAGCGCCAAGGCCGGCCAGGGCATGAACGTCTCGATGCAGGACGGCTGGAACATCGGCTGGAAGCTCGGTCACGTGCTCGACGGGCGCGCCCCCGAGCGCCTGCTCGACACCTACTCCCTCGAGCGCCAGGTCGTCGCGCAGAACCTCATCGACTTCGACAAGGAGTGGTCGACGCTCATGGCGAAGCCGGCGCATGAGCTCGGCAGCCCGCAGGAGGTCGCCGACTTCTACACCCGCACCGCCGAGTTCCCCGCCGGGTTCATGACCCAGTACGAGCCGTCGATGATCGTCGGCGGGGCTGAGCACCAAGAGCTCGCCGCCGGCTTCCCCGTGGGCAAGCGCTTCAAGTCGGCGCGCGTCACCAAGGTCGCCGACACGAACCCATGCCAGCTCGGCCACTTCCACACGGCCGACGGCCGCTACCGCATCTACGTCTTCGCCGACAGCGCGGCTCCCGCCGAGGCCTCGGCCGTCCGCGACCTGGCCGAGTGGCTGGACGGGCCCGACTCCCCTGTCACGGTGCACACGCCCGCCGGCCGCGACTCGAGCGCGCTGTTCGACGTGCGGGTCATCTACCAGCAGGGCCACCACGACGTGAACCTGAACGACGTGCCGGATGCGTTCAAGCCGGTCGTCGGACCGTTCCAGCTCGTGAACCTCGAGAACGTCTTCGCGAAGCACCCGGACGTGGACATCTTCGACGAGCGCGGCATCTCGCGCGACGGCGCGATCGTGGTCGTGCGACCCGACCACTACGTGTCGCAGGTGCTGCCGCTCAGCGCCCGCGAGGAGCTCGCGGCGTTCTTCCGAGGCGCCCTCACCGCAGCCGCCTGATACCGCATCACCGCAGCGCCCCCGGTCTTCGACCGGGGGCGCTGCGGCTCCGCCGGCGGCGCTCAGAAGGCGAGCTGCTGCACGAATGGCGCGCGACAACTGCAACAACCCGCCACTCGCCCCGAGCGGGCCGAGTCCGCGCGGGACGCCGGGCGCAGACAGCGAAGCGTCCCCGGTCGATGACCGGGGGCGCTCTTCTCACTGTGACCCCAGCGGGATTCGAACCCGCGTTACCGCCGTGAGAGGGCGGCGTACTAGGCCGCTATACGATGGGGCCGTGCTGCTCTCGCTCGCGAAGCAACCTGGATAGTGTGCCACACGATCCGGCGCCGCGCAAAATCGAGCGCGCCCTCGCCATCCTGGTACGGAATCGTGGGTGAGGCGCCGCACGACCCGCAGATCCGTACCGGAGCCTCGAACCCGTGCCCTGCCGCGCGCATCTGCGGTACGGAGCTGCGGATGCAGCCCCACGCGACCCGCAAATCCGTACGGGAATCGAGCACGTTCCGCGCCGCGCGAATCTGCCGTACCCGGCTGCGGGTGCAGCCCCACGCGACCCGCAAATCCGTACCGGAACCCCGCAGCACGGGTGGCAGGTCACGGCAGCCGCAGCACCTGCAGGGCGCCCGGCATGACGCTGCACCGGACGGGCAACCGGCCGACGATCTCGCCGTCGGCACACACGATGACGGTCTCATCGCTCGCGATCTCGGCACTCTCGCACTCGGCGACCGTCACCCGCCGGTCGCTCGTGTGCGTGCCGCGGAAGACCCGCGCGAGCAGCCCCAGGAACGCCGGGTAGCTGAGCTCGTCGGCGAACACCGCCGTCAGCCTCCCGTCGCGCATCGACGCGTCCGGCGCGACCGGGATGCCGCCGCCGAAGGTGCGGTTGTTCGCGATCGCGGCGACGAGCGTGCGCCACGAGCGCTCCGCTCCCCCGTCGAGCCGCACCCTGAAGGTGCGGTGCCGCGGCCGCAGCACGGTCGCGAGGATCGACGCCTGATAGCGGATGCGGCTCGGCACGCGGGTGAGGCGGAAGGATCGCACGTTGACGTCGGCGTCGAAGCCGACGGACACGATGCCCGCGGCGATCGCGACCCCGTCAGGATGCTCGATGCGGATGAGGTCGACCCGGTCGGGCTCGGAGGCGAGCATGGCCTCGAGCTCATCGAGCGCCGCCTGCGTGGACCGGATGCCGATGCCGGTCGCGAAGTCGTTGCCGCTCCCCGCGGGGATCACCAGCAGCCGCTTCGACGTGCCGCCGACGATGTTGACCCCGAGGTGCACCATGCCGTCCCCGCCCACGACGACGAGCGCATCCGCCTGGGTCATCGCGAAGCGCGTCTGCTCCAGCTGGCCCGCGTAGTCGGCCGCGGCGATGTGCTCGACGTCATTGCCGAGGTCGGCGATGCGCGCAGCCACGATCGCACCGAGCGCGCCGTTGCGGCCGAAGCGGGCGGTGGGATTCGAGGCGACGACGATGCGCACGCGCCCGAGCCTAGGCATGCGGAGGCCCGCCACCACGGCGACTCGCGCGCCGACCGCCGCCAGCGCCTATCGTGGACGGCATGCGAGTGACCAAGCGAGAGCACGCCTGCATGATCCTCGACGAGGAAGGCCAGCAGCTCGTCATCGACCCGGGCAACCAGACCGGTCCGATCACGGTCCGCGGGCTGAAGGCGGTCGTGATCACCCACGAGCACGCCGACCACTGGGACGCGCCGCACCTCGAGGCGCTGCGCGCGGCGCACCCGACCGTGCCGATCTTCGCTCCCGCAGGCGTTGCGGCGGCGGCCGAGGGTTTCAACATCACGGTGGTGGAGGCCGGCGAGCGCGTGACCGCGGGCCCCTTCCGGCTGCGCTTCTTCGGCGGCAAGCACGCCGAGATCCACCGCTCGATCCCGCTCGTCGACAACCTCGGCGTGCTCGTCAACGAGCGCTTCTACTACCCCGGCGACTCCTACACCGCACCCGACGTCCCGGTCGCGCTGCTCGCGACGCCCGCCGGCGCCCCGTGGCTGAAGATCGGCGAGGTGATCGACTTCGTCACCGAGGTGGCGCCGCGCGCCACCTTCGCCGTGCACGACGCACCGCTGTCGCCCATGGGCCTCGCGATGGCGCACGGCCGCATCGAGGCCGCGGCGCAGCAGGGCGGCGGCGAGCACCACCGCCTCGAG
The DNA here is from genome assembly GCF_049844935.1 of Agrococcus sp. DT81.2. Classification (NCBI taxonomy): domain Bacteria; kingdom Bacillati; phylum Actinomycetota; class Actinomycetes; order Micrococcales; family Microbacteriaceae; genus Agrococcus; species Agrococcus sp. DT81.2. Next base: position 39,401 of record NZ_JBNCLZ010000008.1, read on the forward strand.
GTCGGCGACTCGGTCGAGGTCTAGCCGGTGACCGCGGCGCACCGCGACGCAGCAATGCGTTGATCGACCCCGTCACGCTGCTGCTCTACGCGGCGGCGCTCTTCGTCGCGACGGTCGCGCAGCGCGTCATCGGCCTAGGGTTCGGGCTCGTCATGGGCCCCGTGTCGGTGATGGTCGCAGGTCCGATCGCCGCCGTGCCGCTCAACTGCATCTTCTCGGCGATCGGCTGCGCGCTCATGCTGCCGGGGGTGTGGCGCGACGTCGACTGGCGCCGGTTGGTGTGGCTGCTGCTCCCCGCACTGCCGGCGACCGTCGCGGGTCTGCTCGTTGCGCGCATCGTGCCGACGGATGCGCTGCGCATCGCGGTCGGGACCGTCGCGATCGCGGGCCTGCTCGTCTCGGTCGCCTTCACGCGCACGCAGCACACGCTCGACGGCCCCGCGACCCGGATCGCCTCGGGGCTCGCGATCGGCGGCCTCAACGCCGCGGTCGGCGTCGGCGCACCGCCGGTCGGCGTCTACGCGCTCGTCAGCCGCTGGGACCCGCGCGTGCTCGCGGCGACGATGCAGCCGTTCTGGGTGGTCCTCAACCTCGCGACCCTCGCGAGCCGCCAGCTGCTCGTGCCCGAGGGCTTCCCGGACTGGCCGTGGTGGGCGTGGGTCGGCGCCGCGGCGGCCGCGGCGCTCGGCACCCTGCTCGCCCACCGGATCGCGCACCGCGTGCCGGCGAGCGCCGCCCGCACCGCGATCGTCGTGCTGTCGCTCGCCGGCGGCGCCGCCGTCATCGTGAGCGGCGTCGCGGGGCTCATCGCCGGCTGACGCCCGCGCTGATCACGCGATGAGCGCGCGGACGACGCCGAGGGCAGCCATCTGCCCGGCGGCGGCGCTCGCGATCACGGAGTGCCCGGGCCCCGCTGCCGCGCGGTGCGCTGCGTCGCCGGCGGCGAACACGCGCGGCACGCTCGTCGCTCCCGCCTCGTCGACCTCGATGGCCCCGTCCGGCAGCATCGCGCAGCCGAGCGCCGCGGGCAGCTCGGAGCGCTGCACCCACGCGCCGCCCGTGAGCACTCCGTTGCACGCGAGCTCCGTCCCGTCCTTCAGGGCGAGGCCGATCAGCTGGCCATCGCGCTCGACCACGCCGGTGGCGCGCCGCTCGTCCACGACCACGCCGAGCCGCTCGAGGCCCGCCACGACGTCGGGTTCGAGCCGCACCCCATCCGTCAACCACGTCAGGTGCTCGGCGACACCCACCATCATGCGCAGGGGGTGCTCGCGCTGCGGCTCGCCACCGAGCACGACCACACGGCGGCCGAGCTCGTGCCCGTGGCAGAACGGGCAGTGCGCGACCTGTCCGCCCCAGTGCCGTGCGAGGCCCGGCAGCGGCAGCGGCAGGTCGGCGACACCGGTCGCGAGCACGAGATAGCGCGCCTCCAGCCGCTCGCCGTCGGCGAGGTCGACGACCACGCCGTCGTCGCGGGTCTCAGCAGCGACCGCCGTGCCGTCGAGCTGCCGCACCGTGCGGTAGGCGGCCAGCTGCTCGCGGGCAATGGCTCGGAACTCGGCGGGCGGCGTGCCGTCACGGGTGACGACGTTCTGCATGTGCGCGGCCGCGGCGTTGCGCCCCGGACCCTCATCGACGAGCACGACGGAGCGGTGCACGCGCGCGAGGGTGAGGGCGGCCTGGAGCCCGGCGGGGCCGCCGCCGAGGACGATGCAGTCGATGGGATCGGTGTGCGGAGTTGCCATGTGCATCATCATGTGACTTCATGTCGGCATGAGGTCAAGCATGCTGTCGATCGGAGAGCTCGCGGCCGAGTTCGGGCTCGCGCCGCACGTGCTGCGGCACTGGGAGGCGGAGGGCGTCCTCGAGCCCGCGGCCCGCGTCGGCGGCAAGCGCCGCTACGACGAGTCGGCGCGGATGCGCATCGGCACGATCCTGCGCGGTCAGGACGCGGGCATGTCCCTCGCCGCGATCCGCGCGGTGCTCGGCACCTCGAACGCGGCCGAGCGGCACGCGATGCTCGCCGAGCAGGTTGCCGCGCTCGAACGGCGGCAGGCCGAGCTCGAGGCGGCACTCGCGGTCATCCGCCATCTGCAGTCGTGCGAGCACAGCGACTTCGCGCAGTGCCCCGGCTTCCGCGAGCTGATCACGGCCGAGCCGCAGCCGATCGCGCACTCGCCGCGTCTCCACCGGCGTGCCACTATCTGAACGCGCTGTTCTATGCTTGCAACACCGCATCCGGGTGGATGCGACGACGAGAGCGAGCGACGATGCCCGAGCCCCGCGCCACGAAGGCGTCGACCGCGGGCGAGACGAGCGGCTCGCAGACGCTCTCCCGCGGCCTGACCGCGCTCTCGCTGCTCGCCGACCACGGCAGCCAGACCATCCAGTCGCTCGCCGACCTGCTGGGCGTGCACCGCTCGGTCGCCTACCGGCTCGTGCGCACCCTCGAGGAGCACCGGCTCGTCGTGCGTGCCGGCGGCACCCTCTCGCTCGGCCCGCAGCTGGCGGTGCTCGCGCGCGACGTGGAGCACGACCTGCAGTCGGCCTCGCTCCCCCACCTGCAGCAGCTCGCCGACGAGCTCGGCATGACGGCGTTCCTCGCCGTGCGTGACGGCGACGACGCCGTCACGCTCGTGACGGCCGTGCCCCGCGGCGTCAACGCATCCGTCGCGCAGCACCCCGGCCACCGGCACCCGATCGCGCTCGGCGCACCGGGCATCGCACTGCAGGCGATGCTCGACGACGCCACCTGGCGACAGCTCGGCCACGACGAGCCGATGCACCCGGAGGTCGCGTCGGTGCGCTCGCGCGGCTGGGCGGCGAGCGCCAACGAGGTCATCCAGGGCATCACGTCGGTCGGCGCGCCCATCCGCGGCCAGCGGTCGACGGATGCGTCGGTGGCAGTGGTGACCGTCGGCCAGCCCGACACCGACGCGGTCGGGCCGGCCGTGCTGGCCACCGCCCGCGCCATCGAAGCAGACCTGCGCTAGTGGATCTCGTCTCGTTCGTCGTCGCGCTCGTGGCCGTCTTCATCGGCGCCGCGGGCCAGCGCATGATCGGCATGGGGTGGGGGCTCGTCGTGACGCCGGCCATCGCGCTGGTCGCGGGGCCGCTCGCGGCTGTGCTGGTGGTGAACCTGTACGGCGCGATCGCGTGCATCGTCATCCTGCCGAAGGTGTGGCGCGAGGTGGACTGGCGACGCCTGCTGTGGATCGCGGTGCCGGCGCTCGCGCTCATGGTGCCGGGACTGCTGCTGGCGAAGGGACTCGACACCGACCTGCTCCGCGTGCTCGTCGGCGTCGTCGCCGTGGTCGGCGTCCTGATCACCGTCGCGTTCACGAGCGCCGCGCGCGCCCACGACGGGCCCGTGCTGCGCGTCGCCACGGGCACGGCGATCGGCCTGCTCAACTCGAGCGTCGGCATGGGCGCGCCCGCCGTCGGCGTCTACTCGCTCGTCTCCGGGTGGCAGGACCGCACGTTCGTCGCGACGATGCAGCCGTTCTGGGTGCTCATCAGCGGCGCGATCGTCGTCGTGCGGCCGTTCGTGGCGCCCGAAGGCTCCCCGGATTGGCCGCTGTGGGCGTGGCTCGTGCTCGCGGTTCCGGTGGTGGCCGGCGTGCTGCTGGGCAACCGGCTCGCGCACCTCGTGAGCCGCACCGTCGTGCGCTGGGCGATCATCGGGCTCTCGGTGCTGGGCGGCGTCGCGCTCATCGTGACGGGCACGATGGGCCTGCTCGGCTGAGCGACCGCGCGTGCCCGCGACCCGTCAGCTCCCGACCGACGCGGCGGCCGGGGCGGCCGACAGCACCCCGTCGGCCCAGTCGCGCGCAGCCTCGGCGGCGGGCACGGGCCCGCCCGCGTCGTGCCGGCCGTACTCGCCGACGCGCTCCGCGCCGCACGCCGCGAGCGCCTCGTCGATGAGCTCGCTGCCGCGCGAGTACGTCTTCGTGTAGCTGCGGTCGCCCATGCCGAAGACGGCGTAGCGGATGCCCTGCAGATCCGGCCGCTGCTCGGCGAGCGCGCGATGGAACCCACGCGCCGGCTTCGGCACCTCGCCGTCGCCGTACGTGGAGCAGACCACGAGGTGCAGCCGGGATGCGTCGAGGTCGGCCGGCGTGACCTCGGCGAGATCGCGCACCTCGACGTCGGCGCGATCGGCGAGCGACCGGCGCAGCTCGTCGGCGACGAGTTCGGCGCCGCCGGACTCGGTGCCGAACAGCACCGTCACCGGCAGACCGCCGCCGGAGGCGCGCTCCTCAGCCGCCAGCTCTGGCAGCGGGATCCCCTCGTCGGCGGCGACGTCGAGCATGCGCGCGACCGACCGCAGCTTCGCCCGCTCCCTGCCGGGTGCCGCGCCGAGCCGCTCGAGCACGTCGATGCGGCGCCACCCGTCGAAGCCGACCTCTCCTGGGCGCGGCTCGAGCCCGGTGCTGCCGAGCGGGACGGCGCCGGTCTCGATGTCCTCGGCGATCGTCCTGGCCAGCTCCCGAGCGTCGGTGCGCTGATCCGGGATCGTGCCTCGCGGCCCCCGACGCAGCCAGCCCGCGACGTAGAGCCCTGGCTGCACGCGTCCATCGGCGTGCGCGCCGGGCGCCGTCGGTGCATCCTCGTCGGCGTCGAAGCCGACGGCGGTGACGACGGCGTCGGCGGGCAGGACCACCTCGCGGTCCGCGCCGCGGAAGACCGCCCGCTCGACGCGCCCCTCGCCCTCGATGCGGTCGGGCGTGAGCCCGAACCACCAGTGCACGTCGACCCGCGGCGAGCCGACCGCGCGGGACGCGAGCGAACGCACGGCGTCGGCGCGAGCATCCTTGCCCTGCTCGACGGCCTCGAGCGCGGCACCGTGCACGTGGTGCTCGACGCCGGCGACCCCGGCGAGCTCGCGCACCATGACCGGATCGAACTTCGCCGCCGTCGGCCCGCTCCGGCCGACCACGTGAATCGTGCGCACGCGTCCGGCGAGTCGCGCGTGGGCCTCGTCGTCGACGTCGGTGCCCTCCAGGCCCTCCGCGTCGCGAGCCAGGAGCCGCACGAGGTCCATCGCGACGTTGCCCTGGCCCACGACCACGACGTCCTCGCCGAGCGAGGGCGCCTCGCCCTCATCCGCATGGGCGTTCAGCAGGCGCGTGATGCGGCCAGCCCCGTGGACGCCGTCGAGCTGGGAGCCGGGGATGTCGAGCGGACGGTCCCGGTGCATCCCCGTCGCCAGCACGACGGCGTCGAAGGCGCCGCGCAGGTCGTCGAGCGAGACGTCGGTGCCGAGCCGCAGGTTGCCGCGGAACCGCACCCCCTCGCGCAGGAACAGCCGGTCGAACTGCGCTGTGACCGACTTCGTGCCGCGGTGGTCCGGCGCGACACCGGAGCGCACGAGTCCGAACGGCACGGGGAGCGCGTCGATCACCTCGAGCTCGGCGGCCGGGAAGCGCCGGCGCAGCGCCTGCGTGGTGAAGCACCCCGCCGGTCCCGACCCGACCACGGCGATCCTCGGGGCGGTGGCGTCGGCGGTCGGGGCGCCGGCACGGTCTGCATCGGCGCCGACAGCTGACGCCGTCGCGGCGCGCCCCGCGACCGACGTCCATCGCACCGGCAGCTTCGTCATGCCGCGGAAGACCCATCCGGCGATCTCGGCCGGGTCGTCGGGAACGAGCTCGAGGCCACGCAGCCGCTCGAACAGCATGGGCAGCGCGACGTCGGCCACCTCCGCCCGCGCGACCCAGGCGCCGAGGCACACGTGCACGCCCTTGCCGAAGGCGAGGTGCGGCTTCACCTCGCGGCGGATGTCGAACGTCGCGGCGTCGTCCCACACGTGCTCGTCGCGGTTGGCCGAGATGATGCAGATGCCGAGCTTCGCGCGCGCCGGCAGCCGGACGCCCGCGAGCTCGGTGTCGCGGGTGACCTGCCGGGAGTACAGACCGATGGGCGCGATCCAGCGGATCGTCTCGTCGAAGGCCGCGTGCCACAGGCTCGGGTCCGCCTCGACGGCGCGGCGCTGCTCGGGGTGCGTCAGCAGCCCCCACGCGGCGACGCCGAGCGCGTCGCGCGGCTCGTTGAGGCCCCCGCCGATCGTCATCTTCACGTTCGCGCGGATGCGCTCGATCGGCATCTGGTAGTCGGGGATGCGCAGCAGCTGCGACAGCAGCGAGGGGTTCGGGTGCTCCGCGTGCCAGCGCAGCATCTCGTCGAGCGCCACGTCGACCTCGTCGAACGAGCGCTTGCCGCGCGCCCACACCTCGGGGTCGTCGGCGTAGTTGCCGGTCGCGTCGATGAGCGTCTGCGACCAGCGCTGCATCTCCTGCTGGGTCACGTTGTGCAGGCCGATGATCTCGCGCAGGCTCTCGGCGGCGTAGGGCGCGGCGAAGTCCCAGATGAGGTCGGCGCCGGGACCCTTCTCGATCATCTCGTCGAGGAAGCGCGCGGCGTTGCGCTCGAACATCGACATCCACTCGCGCTTGACGACGCCGGGGCGGAGGGCCGGCTGCCACGCCTTGCGCTCGAGGTAGTGCTCGGGGTCGTCGCGTCGCAGCATCGAGTGCCCCATCGCCCGGATCTGCAGCGAGCCCTCCTCGTTCGCCGAGAAGGTCTCCTGGTCGAGCTCGGTCTCGTGGACCGCCTCGTAGGAGGTGATGAGGTAGCGGCCGACCTGCGGCACCCAGTGCACGCCGCCCTCGGCGCGGAGGCGCTCGTAGATGGGGAACGGGTCGCGGTGCAGGTCGGGGATCGTCACCCAGTCGGCGACAGGAGCTTCGTTGCTCGGCATGGCACTTCCTCGTGGTCGGCGCTTCCTCTCGAGTGTCCCGCCCGGCCATACTCTTGGAAAGCGGATTGATCGCACGTTCAACGTCGGATGGACCGAATTCTGACGACCTTCGATGCGCCCTCCTTCACGCTCCGCCAGCTCTCGTTCCTCGTCTGCGCAGCGGAGGAGGGCACCGTCGCCGGCGCAGCCGCGCGCCTGCACGCGTCACCCTCGGCGGTGTCCGAGGCGCTCACCGAGCTCGAGCGCTCTCTCGGGGCGACGCTCATGGTGCGCCGGCGCGCGAGGGGGCTGACGCTGACGAGCACCGGGGTGGATGTCGTGGCTCGCGCCCGCGCGCTGCTCGCCGCGTCGCGCGAGCTCGAGTCGTCGCTGCGCGCGGCTCCCGGCGAGCTCGTCGGCCCCATCACGATCGGCTGCTACCCGACGCTCGCGCCCACGGTGCTGCCGCCGATCCTGCAGGGATTCGGCCGCGCGCATCCGCGGGTCGAGCTCGAGATCGTCGAGGCCACGCACGACCGGCTGAAGGGCCGGCTCGAGTCGGGGCAGATCGACGTGGCGTTCGTCTACGACACGCTCGTGCCCGGCGAGCCCCGCCGCGCCCGGCTGTTCGAGCTGCCCGCCCACGCCGTGCTGGCCGCCGACGACCCGCTCGCCGCCGAGCCGACCGTGCATCTCGAGCAGCTCGTCGAGCGCGACCTGATCCTGCTCGACGCGCCGCCCTCGAGCGAGCACACGATGTCGCTCTTCGCGGCGCAGGGGCTCGTGCCGCGCGTGCGGCACCGCGTGCAGAGCTATGAGGCGGTGCGCGCGCTCGTGGGACGCGGGCTCGGCTACGGCATCCTCGTGCAGCGGCCCGCGAACCAGGCGAGCTACGATGGCTACCCTGTGGCCATGCTCGAGATCGTGCCCGAGGTGCCGACCGTCGGGATCGATGTCATCTGGCCGGCGTCGCCCGAGCCCACGGAGCGCGCGCAGGCGCTCATCGGCTTCGCGCGGTCCCTCTCCTGGCCGCAGCCGCGATGACCGCCCACGACCGCGCCCTCCACGGCGGCTCCCTCCTTTGGGGCATCAAGGCCTCGCTGCTCGACTACGTCCGCGGCATGGGCGACGGCACCGTCGAGGCGAGCGGCGGCGCGAGCGTCACCGACGTGGGCATCCGCTTCCCCTCCGGCTCCGACTCCCCCGAGCCCGGCTCCCTCGCGTTCCGCGGCGCCGTCACGCTCACGGCGCACGGCGGCATGCTGCACGTCACGATCGCCGATCCCGCGATCGTCGAGACATCGACGGGCTGGGCGCTCGAGATCGTCGACCCGCACGACGCGTCGCGCCGGATGGCGTTCGCGACGATCGCCGGCTTCGACGGCCGGCGCGCGACGGGCACCGCGCTCACGCACGACGGCGCCGACCTGTTCTTCGGCCCGTACCAGCGCGGCACCGCCATCGACGATCCCAGCATCATCGACTAGCGATCGTCGTCGAGTCGCGGGCATGCGAACGGGGGCCCCGCCGCAGCGGGACCCCCGTCCGATCAGCTCACTTGGTGGCGGCTGCGCGGTCGACCTCGGAGAGCTCGACGTAGTCGTCGCCCTTCTTCCAGGAGTCGAACCGGCCGGAGTGCTCGAACTCGATCGACATCGGGATGCCCGTGCGGTCCTTGAGCAGCAGCGTGCCGACGAGCGAGATCACGACGGTCGCGAGCAGGTAGCCGACGATCGACCACGTCGAACCGGTCGCCTGCAGCAGCGCCTGGGCGATCGTCGGGGCGAACGCGCCACCGATGATCGCGCCGATCGCGTAGGCGATCGAGACGCCCGAGTACCGCACCGAGGCCGGGAAGGACTCGGCGTACCAGGCTGCCTGCGCGCCGTAGGTGAGGCCGAGGCCCGCGCCCAGGAAGATGGTGCCGAGCGCCACGCCCCACACGCCCTGCTCGACGAGCAGGAAGAGCGGCACGATGGTGATGGCCAGCACGATCCAGCCGGCGATGTACAGCGGCTTGCGGCCGATGCGGTCGGAGAGCGCGCCGGCGACGAACGTGAAGACCAGCCACGAGAGCGAGCCTGCGAACGTCGCGAGCTGCACGCCGACGGGGTCGAAGCCGAGGCCGGGAGGCGTGCCGTCCACGGGACGGGACGCGAGGCCCTGCACGTAGCCACCGGTCGTCATGTAGCCGGTCGCGTTGTTCGCCATGAAGACCATCGCGGCGAAGACCACGACCATGCCGTACTTGCGGAAGACCTGGACGATCGGCGCCGACTCCTGCTGCGCGGTCTGCTTTATCTCCTGGAAGACCGGCGACTCGTCGACCGAGCGGCGGACGACGTAGCCGACCACGACGAGCAGGATCGAGATGAAGAACGGGATGCGCCAGCCGACCTCGAGGAACGACTCACCCGGGAAGGCCGCGCGGATCCCCGCGAGCACGCCCGTCGCGAGCAGCATGCCGAGCGGCACGCCCGCCTGCACGAAGGAGCCGTAGAGGCCGCGGCGGCCACGCGGAGCGTGCTCGATGGCCATCAGCACGGCACCGCCCCACTCGCCGCCGGCCGAGATGCCCTGGAGGATGCGGAGCGTGATCAGCAGGATCGGAGCGATCCAGCCGGCCTGCTCGAACGTCGGCAGCGCGCCGACGAGCGTGGTGGCGGCGCCCATGAGGAGCAGCGTGAGCACGAGCATCGGGCGGCGGCCGATCTTGTCGCCGAAGTGCCCGGCCAGGAAGGCGCCGAGCGGGCGGAACAGGAACGAGATGCCGATCGTGATGAGCGAGAGGATCTGCATCATGCCTTCGCCGGCGGGCTGGAAGAACAGCTGCGCGAAGACCAGGTTCGCCATGAAGGCGTAGATGAAGAAGTCGTACCACTCGATGGTGGTGCCGACGACGACTGCCGCGAGGACCTTGTTGCGCTCCTTGACGGAGGTGTGAGGCGTCGTGCTCTGAGACACGCTGACTCCTTTGTCAGTGGGGTGGCCAGGAGGGACCCGGCGGGGACTAGGTGGAACATATACGATTTCATGCACGACGGCAAGAGGGAGCGGATCACGGGGCTTGACGGGCCGTCGCAGGCCGCCTCAGGCGCCCTTGCAGAACAGATCTGGAATCGTATACGATGCCCGCATGGAAGCATCGTCGCTCCGCACCGCGGGCATCCCCTCAGCCGCCGACGCCGCCTGGCGGCTCATCGGCACCCAGCCCGCGAAGGTCTTCGCGATGCACATCGGCTACGCCGCCCGCGCCGCCCAGAAGGGCCGCACGCCCGAGGCGCCCGGCTTCTTCCTGAAGCCCGCGACCTCGCTCTCCACGGGCGGCGAGGTCGAGGTGCCGGCCGGCACCCAGATCTTCGGCTTCGAGGGCGAGATCGCGATCATCATCGGCCGGCACGCCCGGCGGGTCGACGCGACGGATGCGTGGGCGCACGTCGCCGCCGTCACCGCATCGAACGACCTCGGCGTCTTCGACCTCCGATGGGTCGACAAGGGCGCGAACGTGCGCTCGAAGGGCGGCGACGGCATGACGCCGATCGGACCCGCCCTGCTGCCCGCGGAGCGCCTCGACCCCGCGGCGATCGAGGTGCGCACGTGGCTCGACGGCGAGCTCGTGCAGGCCGACTCGACCTCGACGCTCATCTTCTCGCTGCCGCAGATCGTCAGCGACCTGTCGCAGCTCATCACGCTCGAGCCCGGTGACGTCATCCTCACCGGCACGCCCGCGAACGCCTCCACCTTCTCCCCCGGCCAGACCGTCGAGGTCGAGGTGACGGCGACCGCCATCGACGGCGAGCAGCTCTCGACCGGCCGGCTCGCGACCACCCTGCGAGTCGGCGAGCACGCGCTGCCGTCGTACTCCGCGCAGCCGAAGCCGACGGCCGAGCAGTGGGCCGACGCATCCGGCCGCCCGCTCGCCGACTTCCAGCAGGCGGCGGCACCCGCGCTCGACGACGAGCTGCGCGAGAAGCTCTCGAGCGTCGCGCTCGCGACCCTCTCGTCGGGGCTCCGCAAGCGCGGCCTCAACAACGTGTCGATCGACGGGCTCCGCCCGACCCACCCCGGCAAGCGCATCGTCGGCACCGCCCGCACCCTGCGCTATGTGCCCAACCGCGAGGACCTCTTCAAGAGCCACGGCGGCGGCTACAACGCGCAGAAGCAGCTGTTCGACTCGCTGCAGCCGGGCGACGTCGTCGTCATCGAGGCCCGCGGCGACAACCGCTCGGGCACGCTCGGTGACATCCTCGCGCTGCGAGCGCGACACCTCGGCGCCGCGGGCCTCGTGACCGACGGCGGCGTGCGCGACCTCGACGTCGTCACCGAGATCGGCGTGCCGACCTACCACGGCGGCGCCCACCCGGCCGTGCTCGGCAGGCTGCACGTGCCGTGGTCGTTCGACGAGACGATCGCGTGCGGCGGTGCGACCGTGCAGCCCGGCGACATCATCGTCGGCGACGGCGACGGCGTGCTCGTGATCCCGCCGGCGCTCGCGCGCGAGCTCGTCGACGAGGCGATCGTGCAGGAGCGCGAGGAGGAGTTCATCGCCGCGCAGGTCGACGCCGGCCACCCGGTCGACGGGCTCTTCCCCATGAACGCCGAGTGGCGCGCGAAGTACGAGGCGTCCATCGCGGATGCGGGTGCCGAGTGACCGGGCGACGCGGTCGGGCCGCGACGGTCGCCGAGGCCGGCGGCAAGGTCGCGCCCTCGAAGTCGCAGCGGGCGTACGAGCTGCTGCACGACCGCATCGTCGACGGCACTTACTCCCCCGGCTACCGGCTCGTGCTCGACGCGATCGGCCGCGAGCTCGACATGAGCGTCGTGCCGGTGCGCGAGGCGATCCGTCGGCTGGAGGCGGAGGGCATGGTGACGTTCGAGCGCAACATCGGCGCCCGCGTCGCCGAGATCGACGAGCTCGAGTACCACGACACCATGGAGACGCTCTCGATCGTCGAGGGCGCAGCCGTCATGCTCGCCGCCGGGCTCTACTCGAAGTCGGACGTCGACGAGGCTCGCGCGATCAACGAGCAGATGCGCGAGACGCTCACCGCCTTCGACCCGGTGCGCTTCACCGCCCTCAACGAGGCGTTCCACCGCCGACTGACGGATGTGTGCCACAACCAGGTGCTCGGCGACGTCATCGACAACAACTGGAAGCGGCTCGCGCGACTGCGACAGTCCACCTTCTCGTTCGTGCCCAGCCGCGCCGTCTCCTCGGTCGACGAGCACGAGGCGATCCTCGGCCTCATCGAGGAGGGCGCCGACCCCCGCAGGATCGAGCTCGCGGTGCGCGCCCACCGGCTCGCGACGCCCGACGCGTACCTGCAGCGCATCCGCCCCAGCGCCTCCTGAACCCGGCGCCTCCTGAACCCAGCGCCTCCGAACCACCACGCACGACCCGCCGCCCACCGGCGCGCGGACGACCCGACAGAAACGGAGCCATCATGGCAACCCAGCCCGCAGGCATCCCCGACCTGATCCCCCACTTCATCGACGGCGAGCGCGTCGCCTCCGTCGACGGCGACACCTTCGGCGTGCTCAACCCGGTCACGAACGAGGACTACACCGTCGCCGCGTCCGGCAAGCAGGCCGACATCGACCTCGCCGTCGCCGCGGCGACCCGCGCCTTCCACGAGGGCCCGTGGCCGCGCATGAAGAACCGCGAGCGCGCGCGCATCCTCAGCCGCATCGCCGACATCGTCGAGTCGCGCGACCAGGAGCTCGCGCAGTTCGAGTCGTGGGACTCCGGACTGCCGATCACGCAGGCGCGCGGCCAGGCGCAGCGCGCCGCCGAGAACTTCCGCTTCTTCGCCGACCTCATCGTCGCCGGCCGCGACGACACCTACAAGGTGCCCGGCACGCAGGTCAACTACGTGAACCGCAAGCCGAAGGGCGTCGCCGGCCTCATCACGCCGTGGAACACCCCGTTCATGCTCGAGTCGTGGAAGCTCGGTCCCGCGCTGGCCTCCGGCTGCACCGTCGTGCTCAAGCCCGCCGAGTTCACGCCGCTGTCGGCCTCGCTGTGGGCGGGCATCTTCGAGGAGGCCGAGCTGCCGCGCGGCGTCTTCAACCTCGTCAACGGCTTCGGCGAGACCGCGGGCGACGCGCTCGTCAAGCACCCCGACGTGCCGCTCATCTCGTTCACGGGCGAGAGCAGCACCGGCAAGCTCATCTTCGGCAACTCGGCGCCGCACCTGAAGGCGCTGTCGATGGAGCTCGGCGGCAAGAGCCCCGCCGTCGTCTTCGCCGACGCCGACCTCGACGCCGCGATCGACTCGACGCTCTTCGGGGTCTTCTCGCTCAACGGCGAGCGCTGCACCGCCGGCAGCCGCATCCTCGTCGAGCGCTCGATCTACGAGGAGTTCCTCGAGCGCTACGCCGAGCGCGCGAAGAACATCGTGGTCGGCGACCCCGCCGACCCCAAGACCGAGGTGGGCGCGCTCGTGCACCCCGAGCACTTCGACAAGGTGATGTCGTACGTCGAGATCGGCAAGGGCGAGGGCCGGCTGCTCGCCGGCGGCGGCCGCCCGGAGGGATTCCCCGAGGGCAACTACGTCGCCCCCACGGTGTTCGCCGACGTCGCCCCGGACGCCCGGATCTTCCAGGAGGAGATCTTCGGCCCGGTCGTCGCGATCACGCCGTTCGACTCCGACGAGGAGGCGCTCGAGCTCGCGAACAACACCAAGTACGGGCTCGCCGCGTACATCTGGACGAACAACCTCAAGCGCGCGCACCTGTTCTCGCAGAACGTCGAGGCCGGCATGGTGTGGCTCAACAGCCACAACGTCCGCGACCTGCGCAGCCCGTTCGGCGGCGTGAAGGCGTCCGGCCTCGGCCACGAGGGCGGCTACCGCTCGCTCGACTTCTACAGCGACCAGCAGGCCGTGCACATCACGCTCGGCGACGTCCACACCACCCGCTTCGGCGCATCCGCCCACTGAGTATCACGCACAGCCCTCGCACCTCGAAGGAGCACATCATCATGAACGAGATCCCCAAGCCTGAGATCCTCAAGCCGAGTGTCCCCGCGCCGGACATCATCCGCTGCGCGGCGATGGACCTCGTCGTCACCGACCTGGCGGCGAGCCGCGCCTTCTACGTCGACGTGCTCGGCCTGCACGTCACCGAGGAGGACGACGAGGCGATCTACCTGCGATCGTTCGAGGAGTTCATCCACCACAACCTCGTGCTGCGCAAGGGCCCGGTCGCCGCCGTCGCCGCGTTCGCCTACCGCGTGCGCACCCCCGAGGACGTCGACCGCGCCGAGGCCTACTACCAGGAGCTCGGCTGCCGCACGGAGCGTCGCGCCAACGGCTTCCAGAAGGGCTTCGGGGACAGCGTGCGCGTCGAGGACCCGCTGGGCTTCCCGTACGAGTTCTTCTACGCGACCGAGCACGCCGAGCGCCTGCACCAGCGCTACGACCTGATCTCGGCGGGCGAGCTCGTGCGCCTCGACCACTTCAACCAGGTCACGCCCGACGTGCCGCGCGGCCGCAAGTACCTCGAGGACCTCGGCTTCCGCGTCACCGAGGACATCCAGGACGACCAGGGCGTCACCTACGCCGCGTGGATGCAGCGCAAGGGCACGGTGCACGACACCGCCCTCACGGGCGGCAATGGCCCGCGCATGCACCACATCGCGTTCTCGACGCACGAGAAGCACAACATCATCCAGATCTGCGACAAGCTCGGCGCGCTCCGGATGTCCGACCACATCGAGCGCGGCCCCGGCCGCCACGGTGTCTCGAACGCGTTCTACCTCTACATCACCGACCCGGATGGTCACCGCATCGAGATCTACACGCAGGATTACTGGACCGGTGACCCCGACAACCCCGTGATCACCTGGGACGTGCACGACAACCAGCGCCGCGACTGGTGGGGCAACCCCGTCGTGCCCTCCTGGTACACCGAGGCGTCGCCGGTGCTCGACCTCGACGGCAACCTCGTCGAGGTCGTCGAGCGCACCGACTCCAGCGAGATGGAGGTGACGATCGGCGCCGACGGATTCTCGTACACCCGTCCGGGCGATGACGACGGCACCTACCGGGGCGAGGCATCGAAGGGCTTCAAGATCGGCAACCAGCTGTGACGGCGGGCCCTGCCGCGACGACCGAGCCTGCACCGTCCGGGTCCACCGGACCCGGACGCGGGCTCGACGACGCGGCGGTGACGCGGATCGCCGACGAGCTCGCCGAGGCCACGCGCTCACGGGGCACGATCGAGAAGATCTCGACGCGGTTCCCGCAGGCCACGATCGAGGACTCCTACGCGGTGCAGCGCATCTGGCGCGCGCGCCGCGAGGAGGCCGGGGCGCGCCTCGTCGGCCGCAAGATCGGGCTGACGAGCAAGGCCATGCAGTTCGCGACCGGCATCACCGAGCCCGACTACGGCGTGATCTTCGCCGATCAGGCCTTCCGCTCGGGCGACACGGTCGAGCACGCGCAGTGGTCGAACGTGCGCGTCGAGGTCGAGCTGGCCTTCGTGCTGCGGGCGCCGCTCGAGGGTGAGGGGCTCACCGTCGAGCAGGTGCTCGACGCCACCGAGGTGGTCGTGCCGGCGCTCGAGATCCTCGACTCGCACATCGAGCTCGAGGGGCGCACGATCGTCGACACGATCAGCGACAACGCCGCGCTCGGAGCGATCGTCGTCGGCGACGTCGAGGTCGGCCCGCACGACCGCAACCTCGCCTGGATCGGGGCGCACTGCCTCGTCAACGGCGAGATCATCGAGACCGGCGTCTCCGGCGGCGTGCTCGGCCATCCCGCGAACGGTGTCGCCTGGCTCGCGGGCAAGCTCGCGCAGCACGGCGACCGCCTCGAGGCGGGCGAGCTGATCCTCGCCGGCTCGTTCACGCGGCCCGTGTGGGTGCAGCCCGGCGACGTGGTCACGGCGCACTTCCAGGACATGGGCTCGGTCGAGGTGACGTTCCGATGACGACCTTCCGCGACGCGCTCGCCGCGGCCGAGGTTCCACTCGTCGGCCTGTGGAACGCATCCGGCAGCGCCGTGGCCGCCGAGATCATGGCCGGCTCGGGCGCCGACCTGCTGCTCGTCGACGGCGAGCACGGGCCCATCTCGATCTCCGAGATGCTGCCCATCCTGCAGGCCGCCGCCGCCTACCCGGTGACGACGATCGTGCGCGTGCCGTGGAACGACCCCGTGGTGATCAAGCAGGTGCTCGACCTCGGCGCCGTCAACGTGCTCGTGCCGATGGTGTCGACGGCGGCGGATGCCGTGGCTGCGGTCCGCGCAGCCCGCTACCCAGGCGGCGAGGGCGAGCGCGACGGCGCGCGCGGCATCGGCTCGGCCCTCGCGCGCTCCTCCCGCTGGGGCCGCATCGCCGGCTACGTGCAGGGAGCGGATGCGCATGTCTCCGTGACGGTGCAGATCGAGACGGCCGAGGCCGTGGCGAACGCCGCCGAGATCGCGGCGGTCGACGGCGTCGACGCCGTGTTCATCGGCCCGGCGGACCTCGCGGGCTCCATGGGCTTCCCTGGCCGGCCCTCGGAGCCGGCCGTCGTGGCGGCGGTCGACGCGACGATCGACGCCGTGCGCGCGGTAGGCAAGCCGGTGGGCGTGAACACGTTCGCGGAGGCGGATGCCGACCGCTGCATCGCCCGCGGCGCCTCGTTCGTGTTCGTCGCGGCCGACGTGACGCTCATGGCGCGAGGCTCGGAGGCGGCGGTGGCGCGGCTGAAGCAGGGGCGCTCCGAGACCGACGCGTACTGAGCACCGCCGCGGGGCCGACGCCTCGAGGCCGCCGAACGCCGAACTTCCCGAAACTCCGGGTTCTCGCCGCGAGAACCCGGAGTTTGGGGAAGTTCGGCGGATCCCGAGCGGTCGCGTTCGGGAGCGGTGGGGCTCGGGCGCGGGGCTCCTTCTCGAGCCTTGTGGTCGGTGGCTAATGGCATTAGCCTGAGCGCATGACCACTACCGCACCTGCCACGCTCGAGGTCGACGACGTCGACCTCGCCTACGACGTCACCGGCCCCGCCGGCGCACCGCTCGTCGTCTGCCTGCCGGGCATGGGCGACCTCCGCAGCGCCTACCGCCACCTCGTGCCGCTGCTCGTGGCGCAGGGCCTCCGTGTCGCGACCGCCGACCTGCCCGGGCACGGCGACTCCGGCATCTCGCCCACGCCCGTAGGCCAGGAGCAGATCGCTCGCGCCGCCGTCGCGCTCGTCGAGCGGCTCGGCGGCCCCGCGATCGTCGTGGGCCACTCCTTCACCCCCGACAGCGCCCTGCTCGCGACCCAGCTCTCACCCGCCTCCATCGTCGGCGCCGTCGCGATCGCGCCGTGGGCGACGACGCCGAAGCAGTCCGGGATCATGGGCGCCGCGACGCGGCTCGTGACGCGCACGCCCCTGCTCTGGTCGCTCTTCTACCGCTCGCTGCACAACGCGCCACCGGCCGACCTCGCCGACCACCGTCGGCGCATCGTCGCGTCGCTGCGGCGGCCGCACGGCACCGACGCCCTCGTCGCCATGGGCACGGGCCGGACGAAGGATGCCGTGGGCGCGCGAGCGGCGCAGGTTGCGCCGGTCGTCGTCGTCATGGGCGACGCGGACCCCGACTTCACGGACCCGGCAGCCGAGGCGCAGCACTATGCGGATGCGACGCGCGGCGAGGTCGTCATGATCCCGGGCGCGGGCCACTACCCGCACGCCGAGCGGCCCGGCGAGACCGCGGCCACGGTGCTCGGGCTCGCCCGTCGCGTCGGCTGGCAGCTCGGTGAGCGTGCCTAGGGCCGGCCTCTCCCCCGACGCCCTCGTCGACCTCGCGCTCGCCGAGCTCGATGCGACGGGCGGCGCGCCGCTCTCGATCGGCGCCGTCGCGGCCAGGGCGGGCGTGCGGCCACCGTCGCTCTACAAGCACGTCGCGGGGCTCCCGGAGCTCGAGGCGCTCGTCGGCGCGCGCATCTACCGCGACCTCGGCGACGCCGTGGAGGCTGCGGTCGGCGAGCGTCGCGGGGCGGATGCGGCCCGGGCGTTCCTGCACGCCTACCGGTCGTTCGCGGTGCGGCATCCGTCGCGCTACCGGGCGCTTCCCGCGCAGCCGAGCGGTCACCCCGCGCTCGAAGCCGCGGGCGCTCGCGTGATGTCCATCGCGGAGCGGGCGGTCGCCCACCTCAGCGGCGACGACGCGATCCACACGCTGCGCGGACTGCGCGCCGCGGCCCACGGGTTCGCCACGCTCGAGGCGGCCGGCGGCTTCGGCCTCGCGACCGACGTGGACGCATCCTTCGACCGGCTCGTGGAGCGCGTCGTCGGCGACTGAGCGCCGCGCGGCTGGGGACGGCTCGCATGTGTGTGGGGTACAGTTCTGCGCCACCAGCACCGGCAGCGAGAGGACACCCCGTGTCGACCAGAGACCCCATCGACGCCACGCTCGACGCAGCAGACGCGCCGGACCCGGACCACGACGAGAAGCCCGAGGCACCGCAGAAGCTCGAGGGTGCGAGCTGGAAGTACGCGCTCAAGCGCGCGCTCAAGGAGTTCGGCAGCGATGGCGGCACCGACCTCGCCGCGATGCTGACGTACTACATGGTGCTGTCGCTCGCACCGGGACTGCTCGCCGTCTTCTCGATCATCTCGCTCGTGCTCGCCAACAACGCCTCCACCGTCACGGGCATCGTCGACGACGCGGTGCGACAGGTGCCCGAGGACTACCAGGACCTCATCGTCAACCTCGTCGAGACGATGACCAGCTCGGCGGCCGGCGGTGTGATCGCGCTCATCATCGGTATCGCGACGGCGGTGTGGTCGGCATCCGCGTACGTCAAGTCGTTCTCGCGCTGCATGAACATCGTCTACGGCATCGAGGAGGGCCGCGGCTTCATCAAGCAGACGGCGACCATGCTGCTCATCACGGTCGCGCTGCTCGTCGGCGTCGTCGTCATCCTCGTGTCGCTCGCCGTCAACGAGGCGCTCGTGACCGGGGTGCTCGGCCCGATCGCCGAGCCGCTCGGCCTCGGCGGCTTCCTCGCGTTCATGACGCAGACGTTCCTGCCGATCTGGGCGTGGGTGAAGTGGCCCGTGATCCTCGCGCTCGTGATCGCGATGATCGCCCTGCTGTACTACCTGGCGCCGAACCTGCAGCAGCCGAAGTTCACGTGGGTCAGCATCGGCTCGGTCGTCGCCATCATCGGCATCGCGCTCGCCGCCGTGGCCCTCGGGCTCTACTTCACGTTCGCCTCGGGCTACAGCTCGTACGGCGCGATCGGCACCGTCATGGCGCTGCTGTTCGCGCTCTGGATCTTCAACATCGTGCTGCTCCTGGGCGCCGAGGTGGATGCCGAGGTCGAGCGCGCCCGGCAGCTGCAGGCGGGCATCGAGGCGGAGTCGGCGATCCAGCTGCCGCCGCGCGGCACGAAGAAGGTCGAGAAGAAGGCCGAGGCCCGCGACAAGCTCGAGGCCGAGGGCCGGGAGATCCGCGAGGAGCACGCCGACGAGACCGACCTCGGCGAGGGCGAGCGGGGCCGCAGCCAGAGCAACGACGGCGACCGCTCGACCGACCGGCGCTCGACCTCGAGCGACGACCAGGAGCAGGCCAAGCGCCCGCGCCGCGCATCGTCGTCGCGCCGGTTCCTCGGCATATTCCCCAACAAGAAGAAGGACTGACACGGTCGGGGCCGTGCCGCTGACGCAGTTCGTCGGCGGCACGGCCCTCGCTCGTCAGACGACCTGGCCGAGCGCGATGAGCCCCGTCACGACCGCGACGAGCGGGAAGAAGCCCTGCACCGCGGCCGCGCGGCCCTTCGTGCGGTCGGAGACCACCAGGTAGAGCGCGGCGGCGAGCATGATGCCCGTCGTCGTCAGCAGCACCGCGATGCCGGCCCCACGAGCGCCGGCGAGGATCGCGAGCACGCCGGCGAGCGCGGCGATGCCGAGCAGCAGGTTGTAGACGCCCTGATTCGCAGCCAGCTGCCTCGACTGCGCCGCCTGCTCGGGCGTCGTGCCGAACACGCGCCGGGTGCCCGGCTCCTCCCAGCGGAGCGTCTCGAGCACGAAGATGTAGCCGTGCACGGCCGCCGCGAGAGCGGCGGCGATGCAGGCGATGACGGCGAGGTCCATGCGCGGCAGTCTAGGCGCGGCCGCCGCCTCGGCCGACGGGTCAGTAGCGGCGGATGCCCAGCTCGCGCTCCATCTGCGGCGTGCGATCCGCGAGCAGCAGGAAGGCGATGAGGCCGGCGACGGGGAACGCGAGGATCGCGAGCGCCCACAGCACCTTCGTGATGAGCGCCACGTCCATCCGCAGCAGCTTCGCGACCGCCCAGAGGCAGACGGCGACCCAGGCCGCGAAGAGCACGAGCGCGAGCACCCACCAGGGGACGCCGCCGATGATGTCGCCCATGACGCTCCTGTCTCGTTGACCGCATCATCGCACGACGCGTCGCCCGAGGGTGCGACCAGCCCTGCTGCGTCGTCGCGGCCAGGAGTATCTTCCGATTGCGCGGGTCCTCGCGTCGACGCGACGCGCACGGCCGCGCAGAGGCGAGGTGCGCATGCCGACGACAGGCATCCGGGAGTCGGCGCTCGAGGCGATCGGCCGCACGCCGCTCGTGCGGATGCGGCGGCTCGTGCCCGAGGGCGCGGCGAGCGTGCTCGTCAAGCTCGAGGGCGGCAACCCGACCGGCAGCTACAAGGACCGCATGGCCCTCGCCATCGTCGAGGGCGCCGAGCGGCGCGGCGACCTGCGACCCGGCCAGCGGCTCGTCGAGTTCTCGGGCGGCAGCACGGGGTCGTCGCTCGCGTTCGTCTGCGCCGTCAAGGGCTACCCGCTCTCGATCGTGTCCTCCGACGCCTTCTCGCAGGAGAAGCTCGCGACGATGCGCGCGTTCGGCGCCGACCTCACGATCGTGCCGAGCGACGCCGGGCGCATCACGGCCGATCTGTTCGTGCGGATGCGGCAGGAGGTCGACCGCATCGTCGAGCGCGAGGGCGCGCACTGGGTCGACCAGTTCCACAACGAGGATGCCCTCGTCGGGTACGCGGCGATGGGCCGCGAGATCCTCGAGGAGACGCAAGCGAGCGGCGTGCGCATCGACGCCTTCTGCGCCGGCGTCGGCACCGCGGGGATGCTCGTGGGCGTCGCATCGGCGCTGCGGCACCAGGCGGAGCCCGTGCACATCGTCGCGCTCGAGCCCACGTCGTCGCCCACGCTGACCGAAGGGTGGTCAGGCCCGCACCGCGTCGAGGGCATCGCCACCGGCATCGTGCCGCCGATGCTCGATCCGGGCACCTACGACGAGGCGCGCGCCATCGACGAGGCCGAGGCGCGAGCACTGGCGCTGCCGCTCGCGCAGCAGGAGGGCATCTTCGCGGGCACGTCGAGCGCGCTGAACGTCACAGGCGCGCTGCAGCTCGCGACGGCACTCGGCCCAGGAGGCACCGTCGTGACGGTCGCGACCGACACCGGCCTCAAGTACCTCGCGGGCGACCTGTTCCACGCGTGAGGCTGTCAGCCGTCCTCGCGCTCGGGATTGTCGAGCCGGAAGAAGTTCGACTCCGAGCCGTCGGAGCGAGTCTCCTGGTAGATGAAGTTGAGGCGACGCTCGTCGAAGGTCTCGAACCACTCCTCCCACTCGACGTGCCGGAGCCGGTCGGAGTCGCCGCCGAAGTCGAAGCGCAGCACGCCCAGGTGCCCGTCGTGCTCGGTACCGTCGACGGTCGCGGGCACCGCGTCGCGGGCCTCCGCCCACTCGCGGATCACGTCGTGGCTCGTGGTCGCGAGGCTGCGGCCGTCGCGCTCCGGCTCGTCGTCCGGCGACGTGACCTCCTGCGAGTACTTCAGTGAGTCCGACGCCTCCGGGCCGGTGCGCACGTGCCCGCCGTCGGGGCCTGCGCCGCTCGCCGCATCCGTCTCGTCCGCCATGGTGTCCTCCTCGTCGATCGGGGGACAACACAGGATGCCTCGACGCTCGCGCGTTGTCGAGATGCGTGTCGAGCGCGGTGCCGAGGACCGCGTCCCGTCAGCGCAGCGCGGTAGCGTCGGTTCCGGACTTGAGAGGCGGGAACGTGACGGACATGCCCGGTGCCCCGAGCGCGAGCTCGCTCAGCGACGTGGTGCGCGGCTCGCTGGCGACGCTGAGCGCCGGGGAGCGCAAGGTCGGCCGGGCGCTGCTCGCGAACTACCCCATCGCCGGGCTCGAGACCGTCGCCGAGCTCGCCCAGCGCGCGAGCGTCAGCCCGCCCACCGTGGTCCGGTTCGTGACCCGGCTCGGCTTCAGCGGCTACCCCGACTTCCAGCGGCGACTCCAGCGCGAGGTCCACGAGCGGCTGGGCTCGCCGCTCGAGCAGTACGGCCGTGAGGACCTCCGCTCCGGCGTCGGTGACCTCGGCCGCACGGTGCGGGTGTTCTCCGCCGGGATCGCCACCACCATCGACGAGCTGCCCCAGAGTGAGTTCGACCGGGCGGTCGCGCTGCTGTCGGAGCCCCGCCAGCGCGTGGTTCTGCTGGGTGGCCGGTTCAGCCGCATGCTCGCCGAGTACCTCGGAGCGCACCTCGTGCAGCTGCGGCCGGACGTCACCGTGCTCGACGACCGGGAGCTCCCCCGCCTCGCGGCCGTCGCGGACGTCCGGCGCGGCGACGTGCTCGTCGTGTTCGACTACCGTCGCTACGACGCGGCGGTCGTGCGCCTGGCGCAGCAGGCCGCCGACCGGGGCGCCGAGATCGTGCTCTTCACCGACCGCTGGCTCTCCCCCGCTGCCGAGGTCGCCACCACGGTGCTCGCGGCGGAGGTGGCGGCGCCATCGCCGTTCGACTCTCTCGTGCCGGCGCTCGCCGTCGTGGAGGCGGTGATCGCCGGCGTCACCGACCGGATGGGCGAGGCCGGTCGCCAGCGGATCGAGGCGATCGAGGCGATGCGCGCGCGACCCGCGGCCGAGCCGCCGGCCTGATCCGGCGCTACCAGCCCCGGTACGGCGCGATCTGCTCGTCCGAGACGCTCCCGGTCGCCGCGTCGTCGATCGCCTGGGCCAGGATCGCGGCCGCGCGCTCCACCTCCCGCGCGGTGATGCCCAGCGGCGGCGTCAGCTCGAGGACGTTGCCGCGCACGGGGTATGCGACCGCGCCGAGCTCCCACGCCCGGTACGCGACCTTCGCGGTCAGCAGCGGATCCGGCGTCGAGTCCTCGCGCCCGCTGACGAGCTCCACGCCGAGCGAGAGTCCCAGCCCTCGCACGTCGCCGATGCGCTCCGCGCCCGGGCGACCGCTGGCCGCATACTGCTCGAGCTGCGAGCGGAGCTCAGCGCCGCGCTCCTCCGCGCTCCGGGTCGTCGCCCCGTCGCGGACGAGCGCGAGCACCGCGAGGGCGGCAGCGCAGGAGATCGGGTTGCCGACCGTCGTCATGAGCGCCGATGCCGTCGGCTCGTCGAGCACCGCCGCGGGCCCGATCGCGGCCGACAGCGGGAGACCGCCGCCGAGCGCCTTGCCGAGCGTGACGACGTCGGGCACGACGGCCTGGTGCTCGAACGCGTGCGTGCGCCCGGTGCGCCCGAGCCCTACCTTGACCTCGTCGACGATGAGGTACGCGCCGTGCGCGTCGCACAGCGCGCGCAAGCCTGCGAGGAATCCCGCGGGCGGCACGATGAGCCCACCGTCCGACTGCAGCGGCTCGACGATCACGGCGGCGGTGGTGCCCTCTGCGAGTCCCGCCTCGGCGCGCCGCAGCACGTCGTCGACGACCGTCGCGGCGTCGCCCGTGTGGGGACGGTAGCGATCGGGGTAGGGCAGGAACCAGACGCCGGGGTCTGCCTGCGCTCCCGCGGCGACGTGCACACCGGAGACGCCTTGAGCGGAGCCGAGGCCGCCGTGGTATCCCTGCTCGAAGGCGAGCACGCGCGGCCTGCCGGTCGCGTGCCGGCAGCCCCGGATGGCGACATCGTTCGCGTCGGTGCCAGCGTGCCCCAGGTAGACCCGCCGCTGCGCGTCCGGGTCTCGAGCGGGCACGAGCGCCAGCAGCTCCTCGGCGAGCGCGACGGCCGCTGGATGCGTGCCCGACAGGATCGAGGAGCCGGCCGGATCCACCGCCGCGCGCGCGATGGCATCGGCGATCGCCGGGTTGCCGCGACCGGAGACAGCGGCGAGCGGGAAGAATCGCAGCTGCTCGACGCCCGCGATGACGCGAGCGTCGCGCGCGATCAGCTGCACGACGGCGTCGTCGGTGCGGCTCACCGGGCCGCGCCCGTGGGCTCGGTGCTCAGCGGATGCGCGCGACCGTCGCGGTGGTGCTCGATGCCGAGCACGCGCTCTGCCGCGGCGAGATATCCGGCCAGCAGCGCGCGGGCGACGACGCCGACGGCCTCGTCACCGGGCAGGAAGCGCGGATGGTGCAGCGCGGGCTGCGGCTCCTCGCCCGCGGTCTCGACGCCCGCGAACATCATCAGCGAGGGCACCGCCTCGCTGAAGTACGAGAAGTCGTCGGCACCGAGCGATCGCATCGTCTCCGCGCCGTCGACGCCCAGCCGGGCGAGCCAGTCGTCGGCGCCCTGCGCGAGCGCGTGGTCGTTGACGAGCACCGGCTCGCCCTCGGTGCGGACGACCGTCGCGCGCGTCCCGAAGGCTTCCGCGATCCGCTCCGCCATCGTGCGCACCGCCTGCACCAGGGGCTCGCGATCGGCGGGATCGGTCGTGCGCATCGTGGCGAGCAGGCGCGCGCTCGCGGGCAGCACATTCGCCGCGCCATCCCCGGCGCTGAGCGTGCCGACGCTGATGACCGCCGGGTTGAGCGGGGCGACGGTGCGGCGCACCACCTCGGGGATGGCAGTGGCGATGTGGGCGATGGCCGCGACGGTGTCGGCGCCGTCGTGCGGATAGCCGCCATGGCCGCCGCGGCCCTCGACGAGCACCTCGATCTCGTCGGCGGCGGCGTTGATGAACCCCCCGCCCACGGCGACCGCGCCGGTGGGCACCCCCGGATGCACGTGCGCGGCGATGACGTGCGCGATCGCGTGGCGCTCGAGCACGCCCTCGCGCAGCACGTCGAGCGCGCCGGAAGGGTAGGACTCCTCGCGCGGCTGCAGCAGCGCGACGAGGCCCACGGGCAGGTCGAGGCCCGCGGAAGCGCGGAGCAGCGCGGTGAGCGCAGCCTGATGGACGTCGTGGCCGCAGGCATGCATCGCACCGTTCGCCGCCGCGAACGCGGCGCCCGTGCGCTCGGTGACCGGCAGCGCGTCGAGCTCCGCCCGCACCGCCACGGCGTGGCCGCCGATCGGACCGACGCGGCCGACGGCGCCCGCTCCTGCCACCGGCTCGAACAGCACGACGCGCTCCAGCTCCTCGGCCATGCGCGCGGTCGTGTCGTGCTCATCTCCGGACAGGCGCGGCGCGGCGTGCAGCTTGTGCCGCAGGCGCACCGCGGCCGGGAGCTGCCGCTCCAACGCGGCCTCCCAGCGCGTCGCGAGCTCGTCGAGCCCGGTGAGCGCGGCGTTCACGTTGCTGCCGCGGCCGGGGCAGCCAATCGATACACGCGGGCGGCGTTGCGCCAGGCGATCAGCTCCGCGACTCGGGAGCGTTCGTCCGCGGGCCAGCCGTCGCGCTCCGCGAAGGCGTCAAGCGCCTGCTGGAGACCGCGGCGGAAGAGCAGCGCGCCCAGGTGGAAGAGCTCCGCGACCCCGAAGGCGTCGGAGGAGAACAGGATCTTGTGGAACGGCGCCAGCTCGAGCGTCTCGGCGATCACCTCGACCGATCGCGACCCCGTGTAGTTGATCGCCAGCCCGACGTCGAAGTAGACGTGGGGGAAGACCTGCGCCAGGTAGCCGGCCTCTCGGTGGAAGGGGTAGCAGTGCAGCAGCAGCACGCGTGCGCCGGAGTCTCGGGTCCGACGGAGGAACTCGGTGAGCAGCAGCGGGCTGCAGCGGTGCAGGTCGACGTCGGCGTCGCCGTAGCCGATGTGGAACTGGATCGCGCACGCACGGTCGACCGCCGCCCACAGCAGGTGGCGGATGATGACCGGGTCGGCGAGCCGCAGCGGCTCATCCGCCGTCGTGCCGCGAGCCCACGCCTCGACGGCCGCGTCGACCTCGGTCGCCGACGGCCGCGACGGATCGAAGTCGAGTCCGATCCGGTACGCGGCGATCGACTTCACGCCGATGGCACCCTGCATCCGCTCGTCGAGCAGCCGGTCGTATGCCTCGCGGAAGGCGCTCGACTCGCAGCCCTCGAGCATCAGCTCCTCGGCCAGCCGCTCGAGGCGCACGATCTCGTGGGCGCGGGCGGCGCCAGCGGCCGCCATGCCATCGGGATCGAGGATCTCGTCGCCGCGGTGTCCGACCTCGATGCCGTAGTCGCTGATGCCGGTGGCACGGAGCAGCCGCTCGCTGGCCTCCGCCCCGAGCTCCCGGCGCCGGGCGAGGTAGTCCTCCGGGCTCGCGAAGGGCGCGAGGCCGAGCACGGGGGCGCAGTAGCGGCGGATGGCGAACCCGACCTGGGTGTCGAAGTGCGTCGTGCCGTCGGGGGCCGGCCAGTCGGACTCGGTGATGAGGTCCTCGAACGCGGCACGGTCGAGCGGCTCCGTGATGATGCCGTGGCAGTGGTGGTCGATCAGCGGCATGGCATCGATGGTCGCCGCGACGAGCGCATCCGTCTGCACGTCAGTAGACACGGGCGTACACCTCGCACTGCTCCGCGAGCGACCTGGCCTGCACGGACGCGAACTCGTCGCGCTTGATCGCGACGTAGGTGGCGAGGTACGCCGGCGAGAACCAGCGGGAGACGACCTCGTCGCGAGCCAGGATGTCGAGCGCCTCCTCGAGGTCGCGGGGCAGCCGCGCGAGCCCCGCGTGGCGACCGTCGAGATCCAGCTCGCCCTCGACGATCTCGGGCGTCGCGAGCCCCTCCCGCATGCCGTGCATGCCGGCGCGCAGGATCATGCCGAGCAGGATCCACGGGTTCGCGCCGATGTCGGATCCGCGGAACTCGAAGTGCAGCTGGCTGCGCGGGTCGCGCCCATCGATCTCGTTCGTCGGGCAGATGCGCAGCAGCGCCTCGCGGTTCTGCAGGCCGAGGAAGGCGCGCGCGGTCGACCAGTTGTGCGGCGCGAGCCGCAGGTAGCTGGTGGCGAGCGGAGCGAACATCGCCGCCATGGCTGGCCCGTGCCGCACGATGCCGGCAGCGAAGCTGCCCGCCAGCTCGGAGAGCCGACCGGGGCGCTCCGCGTCGAAGACCAGCGTGTTCCCCTCGGCGTCGTTCAGGCCGAAGTGCACGTGCACGCCGTTCCCGGTCTCGCCGGGCGCGACGACGGGAGCGAAGGACGCCTCGCGGCCGTGGGCGGCGAAGATGTCATAGACGATGTCGCGCACGAGGACCGCGCGGTCCGCCGCCGCCACCGGGTCGGTGGGCGCGACCGTGATCTCGTATTGGTGGCGGCCGTACTCGGGCAGCCAGGTCTCGGGCTCGAGCCCCGCGCGGTGCAGCACGCTCATGAGCGTCGAGCCGAGCGGCTCGGCGTTCCTGAACGCCTGCAGCGAGAACGGGTGGTGGTCGCCCTTGGCGCTCACATCGACGAACTCATGCTCGAAGGAGCTGCGCGTGCTGATCCCGAACTCGTCGCGCAGCTGCTCGACCGCCTCTCGCAGGAAGGTCCTGGGGCAGCTCTCCCAGGCCGACCCATCCGTGTTCACGAGATCGGCGAACACGATGTTCAGGGGCGGCCTGCCGGGGATGCCGTCGACGCGCGTGAGCGACGAGTGGTCGGGCTTGAGCCGCAGATCCCCGGTGGAGCCGTAGGGGATGTCGTCGACGATGTGCCCGAGGGAGCCGATGCCCAGGTTGGCCGGCACCCAGCCCAGCGAGGTGTGCTCGTCGAAGTCGGCGAGCCGCATCGAGCGGCCCTTCGTCCGTGCGGCGATGTCGGAGGTCGCGACGAAGATGAGCTCGTCGAGGGCCTCGGGAGAGGATTCGGTCGTAGGCATGGTCAGTCGAGATCCTCCATGGTGAGGCGCGACCCGATCCGGTCGGCGAGCGCAGGCTTGGCGAGCACGATGACGAGACCGATGACGCACCACGCGCCCGCGATCCAAGGGAAGTAGGAGTAGGGCGCGACCTGGCCCGCGATCTGGATGACGTAGACGTAGACGAGGAACGCGACACCGAGGACGGGCACGACGGCCTCCCACTTCGGGATGCGCGAGCCGGGCCTGAAGGTGTGACGGATCACGCCCACGGAGCACATGGCATAGGCGACGACCATGCACAGCGTCGCGATGGTCGCGTACCAGTAGTAGGCATCGACGCTCGTGGCACCGAACATGCCGAGCACTACCGCGAGCACGACGGTGAGCACCACCACGAAGACGGTGCTGCGCACCGGCACGCCGGTCTTGGGACTCAGCTGTGCGAACGACGTCGGGCCGAAGCCGTCCCGCGCGAGCGCGAACAGCAGCCGAGAGGCCGCAGCGGTCGAGCTGAGCAGGGAGGCGAACGCGACGAGGAAGGCGAGCACAGAGATGAGCACCGCGAACCAGGGGCCGATGTACGTGGACGCGAGCGTCGTCAGCGTCGACGAGGCGCTCGCGAACGCCTCCACGCCCGCCGCGTCGGTGCCGAACCCGATGGTCTGCGCGAACATCACCAGCACGTAGATCGCACCCGCGAT
Organism: Agrococcus sp. DT81.2; assembly: GCF_049844935.1. Classification (NCBI taxonomy): domain Bacteria; kingdom Bacillati; phylum Actinomycetota; class Actinomycetes; order Micrococcales; family Microbacteriaceae; genus Agrococcus; species Agrococcus sp. DT81.2. Next base: position 67,737 of record NZ_JBNCLZ010000008.1, read on the forward strand.
CACGACCGCGAGCAGCAGCGCGATCGGCACGACCCGCTTGGGGTTCCGGGTCTCCTCGCCGAGCGAGGTGCCCGACTCGAAGCCCGCCCAGGAGAGGAAGCCGAACACCGCCGCGGTCATGACTGCGCTGATCGGGGCGTCGCCCGGCAGCAGCACCGACAGGTCGACGCCGGTGGAGACGGGGGCGTCGCCGGCCGCCACGCGGCCGATGATCACGATCGACAGCACCACCATCGCGGCGATGCCGACGAAGCCGATGCCCAGCAGGGTGCGCGCCGTGACGGTGGACTCGCGGACGTTCAGGAGCAGGACGAACACCGCCACCACGACCGGCACGAGCATCCACGTCCACCCGGGCAGCACGACGCCGAGCTCGGTCATCATCGCCTCGAAGAAGACGGCGCACGCCCCCGCGATGCACGCGGCGAAGAAGAGGTAGGTGCCCAACAGCGCGAAGCCGCCGAAGAAGCCGGCACGAGGGCCGAGCGTCGCGCCGGCGAGCGCGTAGACCGAGCCGGCGTGGGTGATTGATCGCGTGAGCCGGATGAAGGCGTACGCCACGAGCATGGTGCCGATGAAGGAGACCACGAAGGTGAACGGCACCGAGGGGCCGACGAGCCCCGCGACACCGATGCCGTTGAGCGACATCGCCATGACCGGACCCATGAAGCCGACCGAGATGGCCACGACCTCCCAGAGGCGCAGGCTCCTGCGCGGCGTCGTCGTCGCGCCGCCTGGCGCATCCACCGTCGAAGTCATCGTGCAGACCTTTCCCTCGAACGTCGCCTTTGACGTTCAGCAGACGGCGAGCCGCCAATCGGACCAATGTGTAACGAACATTACACACGGGCCGAGGCTGGGACAACGCGACGCCGTCCGGGAACGCGAAGAAGCCCCCGCGTTGCGGGGGCTTCGAAGTGCTGGGGTACCTGGACTCGAACCAAGAACAAAGGTACCAGAAACCTCCGTGTTGCCAATTACACCATACCCCAAGGTCGCGCACCGAAGCACAGCGAGCCAAGAGTCGAGCATAGCGGACGGGGCGGCGGGGCGCCAATCGCGGCGGCGGGGTCGGGCCGCGCGACGCTGACTGCGGACCACTTGCACCGGTCTGCGGGTGCGCTTCGGTGCGACCCGCAGATCGGTACCGGGAGCTCAGGCCCGACGAGCACCGGGGGAACCCCCGCACCGATCTGCCGGTGCGGTTGCGCGGCACTCGCATCCCGGTATCGGAGGATGCGCGGTCAACTTCGTACAATCCCCCGCGATGGCGGGGCGCTACGGTCGCGAGCATGGACGTGGATGCTGCGACGCAATCGATGATCGACAACCTGCCCGCGAAGACCGGCAGGAGCCTGGACGAGTGGTTCGCTGTGCTCGACGTCGCCAAGCGCGACGACGCCAGCCTCGAGAAGCATGGCAAGACGATGGCGCTGCTCAAGGGCGAGCACGGGATGAGCCACGGCTTCGCCAACCTCGTGGCACTGCGGTACCGCGCGCGCGATGCGGGCCCGCAGACGCACGACGACCTGGTCGACGCGCAGTACGCGGGCGGCAAGGCCGCACTGCGGCCGATCCTCGACCGCTTGGTGGCCGAGGCGACGGCGCTCGGCGCCGACGTCGAGGTGGCGCCCAAGAAGACGAGCGTCTCGCTGCGCCGCCGCAAGCAGTTCGCCGTGGTCGAGGCAGCGAGTGCGAAGCGCGTGCAGCTCGGCATCAATCTCGCCGACGCGCCTGCCACCGAGCGGCTGCGGGCCGTCGGCGGCATGTGCACGCACCGCGTCGACCTGGCCGCGATCGACGACGTCGACGACGAGCTGCTCGGCTGGCTGCGCGAGGCCTACGCGCTCGCCTGATCCTCCGTGCGAAGCGGCGGAGCGGCAGGCAGCTGCTCGAGCGGCACGAAGTGGGCCGCATCCGACCCGTGCTCCGCGACCAGGCGGTGGTACTCGGCCGGCGTCCAGCCGCTGAACCGGCGGAACGCCCGGATGACGTGCGGCTGGTCGTAGTAGCCCGAGGCCACGGCGAGGTCTGCCCAGTCCGGCGGTCCACCCGCGGCGTGCACGCGGTCGACGAACCGGTGGAAGCGCAGCACCTGGGCATGCTGCTTCGGCGTCGTGCCGGTCGCGGCGCGGAAGCGCGCGATCAGGGTGCGCTGCGAGACGCCCAGCTCGGTGGCCAGGGACGCGACCGTGCGGTCGACGTCGGCCTCGATCGCACGGGCGGTCGCGGTGACCAGCGGATCCGGCGCCTGCACGAGCGAACCGAGCAGGAAGTCGGCCAGCATGCCGAGCATCGCGTGCGGCGATCGGGCGGCGCTTAGCCGCTCCACGAGCAGGTCGATGCCGTCGAGCAGCGCGCGCGCGTCCTGCACGGCTCCCGCGCTCGTCGCAGCACGGTCCGGCGCGAGCGCGTGCAGGCCGGCGGGTGTGAGCTCGACGCCCACGTGCCGGATGCGCGCGGGCGACTCGATCACCAGCCACTCGCGCTGCAGGCCCGAGACGAACGCATCCACCACCGCAGTGCTCGCGCCGGTGCGGTCGAACAAGCGGTACGGCTCCGAGAGGTTGACGATCAGGTGGATGCTCGGCAGCGGCAGGATCTTCTCGAAGCGCCGGACCGGGGCGGTGTCGAGGTGCCACAGGCGGGTCGCGACGGAGTCGAGCGCTGCCGGCGGCGGCACCTCCACGAAGGCAGTCACTGCCGCGTCGCGACCGTGCGCGTCGCGGCCCGGTGCGCCGTGAACGCGAGGGTCGACGCCGTCACCACGCCGGCCGCGAGGATGCTCGCGAGCACCACGAGCTGGAACCTCCCCGCCTCGATCGGCGAGAGGCCCGCGAACACGGCGCCGACGAACGCGCCGGGCAGCACGACGATGCCGGTCGTGCGCGTCTGGTCGATCGACGGCAGCAGCGCGGTGCGGACCGCATCCCGAGCGAGCGTCGCGATCGACTGCCGAGGCGTCGCGCCGAGGGCGAGCCAGCCCTCCACCTCGTCCCAGTGATCGCGGATGGACGCATGCAGCACGCGCTGCACCAGGATCGCCATCGTCATGGCGTTGCCGATCACGATGCCGCCGACCGCGAGCAGGTACTGCGGCGTGAGCTCGAGCGCTCCCGTGCCGAACACGACGAGCATCGCCACGGCCGGCCCAGCGGCGATCGCGGCGGCGAGCAGCGCCGGCGGCGCCGAGGCGCCCCTGCCCCGCCGCGCCGCGGTCGCGACGGCGGCGACGAGCATGACGACGAGGCCGAGCGCGATCCATCGCACATCCTGGATCAGCCCGGCCAGCACGACGCTGAGGAGCGCGAGCTGCACGGCTGCGCGCAGGATCGCGACGACCGCCTCCCACGGGGCCGCGACCCGGAACGTCCGCAGGCCGGCGAACGCCACCGCCGCGAGCAGCGCGATCGCGGCCGCGGTGCGCAGCCACAGCTCCGCATCCAGCGCTTGGAACCCCACTGCGGCCGCCTGCTCGGGCGTCAGCGCTCTCGCGCGATGAGGTCGCGGTTGATCACCGAGGCGGCGATCGTGCCGGCGCCAGCGGCCACCGCGAGCTGCCGGAAGCCGGGGGTGATGTCGCCGGCGGCGTAGATGCCCTCGACGGATGCGCGCTGCATCCGGTCGACGACGACCAGGCCGTCCTCATCGCGCTCGAGCCCGAGCGCATCGGCGAACTCGAGCTGCGGGTGCCACCAGGGCCGCACGAAGCCGCCGGTGCGGAGGCTTCGCTCTCCGTCCTCGAGCACGATCGCGCGCATGCCGTCGCGGTCTCCCTCGATCGCGGCGACGGGCGTGCGGACGAGCGCGACCCCGTGGTCGGCGAGCCGAGCCGCGCCCGCGTCGTCGACGGCATCCGACCCGTTCGTGAACACGGCGAGGTCGTCGGTGTGCCGGCGGATGACCATGGCGCGGTCGACGAGGTCGGGCGTCTCACCGATGAGCGCGAGCGCCTGGCCGCGCTTGTCGTAGCCGTCGCAGTCCATGCAGGAGTGGAGGCTCGTGCCGTACCAGGGGCGCACGTGCTGCGACGCGGGCAGCGTCTCGGAGAGCCCGGTCGCGATCAGGACCGCAGCGGCGCGCGTCTCGCTCTCGGCACGCGAACCGGGCTGCTCCGCCTGCACGGCGAAGCCGTCGTCGACGGCGACGATCTGCCGCACGAGGGTGCGCTCGTGCGTCACCGTCGGGTAGCGCAGCACCTCCTCGCGGCCGAGCGAGCGCATCTCGAGCGGCGAGATGCCGTCGCGGGTGATGTAGCCGTGCGACTGCAGCGTCGCCGCATGGCGCGGGCGGTTGGAGTCGAGCAGCGCCACCGTGCGCTGCTGGCGCGCGAGGTTGAGCGCTGCCGCGAGACCCGCCGGACCGGCGCCGATGACGACGACATCGACGTCCATCAGACGCTCGCGGCCAGCCGCTCGATGCGCGCGAGCACGGCCTCGCGGCCGAGCAGCTCCATCGACTCGAACAGCGGCGGCGAGATGCGGCGGCCCGTCACCGCGACGCGCAGCGGCGTGAACGCGAAGCGCGGCTTGATGCCGAGCCCGTCGACGAGCACGTCGCGCAGCACCTGCTCGATCGAGGCGGTGTCGAAGGTCTCGAGCTCGGCGAGCGCGCGGCGGGAGGCCTCGAGCACGGCGTGCGCGTCGTCGCTGAGCCCGGCCACCGCATCCTGGTCGTGACGGATGTCCTCGGTGTCGAGGAAGAGGAAGCCCAGCATGTCCTCGGCCTGGCCGAGCAGCTGCATGCGCTCCTGCACGAGCGGGGCGGCCTTGGCGAGCAGGGCGCGCTCCTCGTCGCTCGGCTTGCCGCCGAACACCCGGCCGAGGTAGGGCTCGAGCCGGGCGGCGAAGTCGTCGGCCGCGAGCATGCGCACGTGGTCGCCGTTGATCGACTCGGCCTTCTTGGGGTCGAAGCGCGAGGGGTTCGGGTTCACGTCGGCGACGTCGAACTCCGCGATGAGCTCGTCGCGCGAGAAGACGTCGCGGTCGTGCGCGATCGACCAGCCGAGCAGCGAGAGGTAGTTGAGCAGCCCCTCGGGGATGAAGCCGGCCTCGCGCAGCAGGAACAGGTTCGACTGCGGGTCGCGCTTCGAGAGCTTGCGGTTGCCCTCTCCCATGACGTACGGCATGTGCCCGAAGCGCGGGATCGCGGTCGCGACGCCGATGTCGGCGAGCGCCCGGTACAGCGCGATCTGGCGGGGCGTGGACGAGAGCAGGTCCTCGCCGCGCAGCACGTGCGTGACGCCCATCAGGGCGTCGTCGACGGGGTTCACGAACGTGTAGAGCGGCGCGCCGTTCGGGCGCACGACCACGAAGTCCGAGAACGAGCCGGCCGGGAAGGTGATCTCGCCGCGCACGAGGTCGTCGAACGAGAGGTCCTCGTCGGGCACGCGCAGGCGCAGGCTCGGCTGGCGGCCCGCGGCGCGGTGCGCCTCGCGTTCGGCCTCGGTGAGGTCGCGCTCGAAGTTGTCGTAGCCCTGGCGGGCGTCGCGGCCGGCCTCGTGGTTGCGGGCCTCGATCTCCTCGGCGGTCGCGAACGACTCGTAGAGGTGCCCTGCCTCGAGCAGCCGCTCGATGAGGTCCGCGTAGATCTCGCCGCGCTGCGACTGCCGGTAGGGCTCGTGCGGGCCGCCGGTCTCGACGCCCTCGTCCCAGTCGATGCCGAGCCAGCGCATCGCCTCGAGCAGCTGCTCGTACGACTCCTGGCTGTCGCGCGCGGTGTCGGTGTCCTCGATGCGGAACACCATCTTGCCGCCGTGGTGCCGCGCGTACGCCCAGTTGAACAGCGCCGTGCGGATGAGTCCGACGTGCGGGGTGCCGGTGGGCGACGGGCAGAAGCGGACGACGACGTCGCCGCCTGTGGCGGTCGAGAAGGGGACGCTCATGATGGCTTCCATCCTAGGCGTGGGACAATCGGCCACGATGCCCACCTCCGATCCCGTCGCCGACCTCGTCGTGCGACTCGAGCGCGCCGTCGTCGCACCGCGCGGCCACCGCCGCGACATCGTGCGCGAGATCGAGGGCGACCTGCGCGAGGCCGTCGCGGCGCGCACCGCGGCCGGCGTACCCGAGCCGGTCGCCGCATCCGCCGTCGTCGCCGAGTTCGGCGAGCCTGCCGCCATCGGCGCGGAGCTCTCGCACGAGCTGCTCGCCGACGTCGGCCGCCGCTACTCGCCCGTGTCGGCGGGGCTCGTCGGCGTGCTCATCGTCGCGTGGGTCGCCGGCATGACGACGATCGCCGGGCTGCCCGGCTTCCGCGTGCCGATGGACGCGGCGTGGATGCTGCCGGTCTCGCGGGCGCTCGACGTCGTCGCGCCGCTCGTGGCCGTCGCGGCCGCGGTCGGCGCCATCGCGATCCGTCGCGCAGGCTCGATGCCGGCGCTCGTCGCGGTGGCGAGCATGCAGCTCGCGCTGGCCGCGGTGCTCGTCGGCGGCGCGATCGCGCTCGCCGTCGCACTGCCCGTGCCGCCCGCGGGGGCGGCGATCGCGGTGTCGCTCGTGGCGCTCACCGTGGTGCTCGGCTCGGCCGTCGGCGTCGGCGCGGGCGCGCTGCTGCTGCGGTTCGCCGCCGTGCGCGCCGCCGCCGCTACGCCTGCGCGGGCCCGAGCACGCGGCTGATGATCGACGCCGTCGCCGTCCACTCGTCGCGCTCGGCCGCGAGCGCTGCGGTTCCGGCATCCGTCAGCCGGTAGACGCGCTTCGAGCGCCCCTCCGACGCCCACTCCCCCTCGATGAGGCCGCGCCGCTCGAGCCGCTTGAGCGCCGGGTAGACCGTGCCGCTGGGGAAGTCGAGCTGACCGCCGGACCGGTCCCGGATGCGCTCGATCGCGCCGTAGCCATGCACCGGTCCCTCGGAGAGCACCGACAGCAGCATCGCGTCGACGTGACCGCGGAGCGCGTCGTTGGAAGCCATGCCGTCAGTCTAGAGGAGCCTGCCTGCATATGCAGGCAGGCTCCACTCCGGTGTCGTCGAACTTCGCCGAGCCGCGGGGATCCGCCCCGGCTTCCCGGGGTTCGGGGAAGTTCGGCGTCAGCGGTTCAGCGGGTCAGCGGCGGCCGCCGCCGAGGAGGCCGCCGAGGATGTCGCCGAGGGGGCCGAGCGGACCACCGCCCGACTGCTGCTGGCCACCGCCCTGCGGGCTCGGAGCGCCGCCGCCCAGGATGCCGCCGAGCAGGTCGTCGAGGCCGAAGCCGCCCTGCTCGGGCGCCTGCGGCTGACCGCCCTGACCGCCCTGGCCCGAGAACTTGTTCGCGATCCATGCGATCACGATCGGCGCGACGATCGGCAGCACCTTCTGGATAATCCCGCCGAGCGCCGACCCGCCGCCGGCCGCACGGGCGATCTGCTCGGTGTTGTCGCCGAAGACGTTGCGCACGATCTTCTGCCCGTCGCCGGGGTCGATCGAGCCCGCGAGCCGCTCGTCGAGGTGCCCGGCGTGCGCGCCGAGCGCGCCGGCGAGCGACTGCGCTCCCGCAGTGTCGTGCGCGTTCGCCCGCATGCCGCCGACGAGCGCGGGAACGATCGCCTCGATCGCCTGCCTCGCCTCGTCCTCGCCGACGCCCGCCTGCTGTGCGATCTGCTGGACCGGCATGCGGCCGAGCAGCTGCTGGATCTCCGACATGGCTCCTCCTCCTCGGCGACCGATGCCGCCAGCGCCCCGATGCTAGGCGACGAGTCTGAAACTCCCCCGCCGAACGCCGAACTTCCCCGAACCGCGGGGTTCCGCGCCGAAAACCCGCGGTTCGGGGAAGTTCGATCGTCGGAGCGGCGGACGAGGGCGCCGGGGAGCCGTCAGGGCGCGACGGCCTGCGCGACCACCGGGTTGCGCAGCGTGCCGACGCCCGGCACCTCGACCTCGACCGTCTGGCCCGCGGCGAGCGGCCCGACGCCCTCCGGCGTGCCCATGAGCACGACGTCGCCCGGCAGCAGGGTCATGGATGCGGTGATCCACTCGAGCACGGTGGGCGCGTCGAAGATCCAGTCGCTCGAGACGCCGTCCTGCCGCACCTCGCCGTCGACCCGGGTGATGAGCCGCAGGTCGCTCCAGTCCGGCTCGGTCTCGATCGCGGGCCCGAGCGGGCAGAAGGTGTCGAAGCCCTTCGCGCGCGCCCACTGCGGCTCGCGCTGCTGCAGGTCGCGGGCGGTCACGTCGTTGGCGACGGTGACGCCGAACACCGCGTGCAGCGCGTTCGCCTTCGTCAGCCGGCGAGCGACGCGCCCGATGACGATGGCGATCTCGCCCTCGAAGTGCACGTCGCTCGACTCCGGCGGCAGCACGATCGCGTCGCCGGGGCCGATCACCGAGGTGTTCGGCTTGAGGAACACGAGCGGCTCGGCGGGCACCTCGTTGCCGAGCTCGGCCGCGTGCTTCGCGTAGTTGCGGCCGACGGCGACGACCTTCGAGCGGGGGATGACGGGCGCGAGCAAGCGCGCCTCGCCGAGCGGGATGCGCTCCCCCGTCGTGTCGAACCCGGCGACGATGGGGTCGCCGACCAGCACGACGAGCGCGTCCTCGTCGACCACGCCGTACCCGATCCGGTCGCCGTGCGCGAAGCGGGCGACGCGCATCAGCGGGCTCCCGTGAGCTGCACCATCCAGCCGTGCGGATCCTCCGCGCGGCCGTACTGGATGTCGGTGAGCGCCGCGCGGAGCGCGAGCGACACGGGGCCGGCGGGCGCGTCCGGGTCGCCGATCGTCTCGTCGGGGCTCCGCAGCGCCGCGATGGGCGTCACGACCGCGGCGGTGCCGCACGCGAACACCTCGGTGATCGAGCCGTCCGCGACGCCGTCGCGCCACTCGGCCAGGCTGACGGGGCGGCGCTCGACCGTGTGGCCCGCATCCTCTGCCAGCTGCAGCAGGGAGTTGCGCGTGACGCCGTCGAGGATCGACTCCGACTCCGGCGTGACGAGCGTGCCGTCGGCCTTGACGAGCACGATGTTCATGCCGCCGAGCTCCTCGAGGTCGGATCCCGCCTCGTTGAGGAAGAGCACCTGCGCGCAGCCGTTCGCGACCGCGATCTGCGTCGGCAGCAGGCTCGCGGCGTAGTTGCCGCCGCACTTGGCGGCACCCGTGCCGCCCTTGCCGGCCCGGTTGTACTCGCGCGAGAGCCAGATCGAGACCGGCTTGACGCCGCCCGCGAAGTAGGGCCCGGCGGGGCTCGCGATCACCATGAACCGCACGGTCTGGGCCGCGCGCACGCCGAGGAACACCTCGTTCGCGATCATGAACGGGCGCAGGTAGAGCGAGTCCTCGCCGCCGGTCGGCACCCAGGCCTCGTCGACCTTGACCAGGCGGCGGATGGCCTCGAGGAACAGCTCCTCGGGGATCTGCGGGAGCGCGAGCCGCGCGGCCGAGCGCTGCATGCGCTTCGCGTTCTGGTCGGGGCGGAACGTCCACACCGAGCCGTCGGCCCGGCGGTAGGCCTTCATCCCCTCGAAGATCTCCTGCCCGTAGTGCAGCACCGCCGAGGCGGGGTCCATCTGCAGCGGGCCGTACGGCTCGACGCGGGCGTCGTGCCAGCCGCCGTCCTCGGTCCAGTCGATCGAGACCATGTGGTCGGTGAAGTGCTTGCCGAAGCCGGGCTCGGCGAGCACGCGCGCGCGCTCGTCGTCGGCGATCGGCTGGGCGTTCCGCGTGAGGGTGAACTCGAGTGTCATGCCTGCTCCTTCGAGGTGCGGATGCGGTCGACGATGGCTGCGCCGATCTCACCGGTCGTGCGGCCGGTGGCGGCGCCCTGCTCGTCGCGGGCGTCGATGTCGGCGTCGACGGCGTCGCGGATGCGGCGGCCCGCGTCGGGGTGCCCGGAGTGCTCGAGCAGCAGCGCGGCCGAGAGGATCGCGGCGGTGGGGTCGGCGATGCCGCGGCCGGCGATGTCGGGCGCGGAGCCGTGCACCGGCTCGAACATGCTCGGGAAGGTGCGCGCGGGGTTGAGGTTGCCGGAGGCCGCCAGCCCGATGCCGCCGCCGACCGCGCCGGCGAGGTCGGTGAGGATGTCGCCGAACAGGTTGTCGGTGACGATCACGTCGAACCGGCTGGGACGGTCGACGAGGAAGATCGTGGCCGCGTCGACGTGCAGGTAGTCGACGGCCACCTCGGGGTGCTCCGCGCCCACCTGGTCGACGATCCGCTGCCACAGCGCGCCCGCGTGCACGAGCACGTTCTTCTTGTGCACGAGCGTGAGCCTGCGGCTGCGCTGCTCGGCGAGCTCGAAGGCGAACCGCACGACGCGCTCGACGCCGAAAGCGGTGTTGACGCTCGTCTCGTTCGCCACCTCGTGCGGCGTGCCGGTGCGCAACGAGCCGCCGTTGCCCACGTAGGGCCCCTCGGTGCCCTCGCGGACGACGACGAAGTCGATCTCGCCCGGGTCGCGCAGCGGGCTCGCGACCTTCGGGTGCAGCCGCGTCGGCCGCAGGTTGACGTGGTGGTCGAACGCGAAGCGCAGCCGCAGCAGCAGGCCGCGCTCGATGATGCCGCCCGCGAGCCGCTCGTCGGCCGGGTCGCCGCCGACGGCGCCGAGCAGGATGGCGTCGTGCTGCGCGAGCCGCTCGAGCGTGGCGTCGTCGAGGATCTCGCCGGTGGCGAGGTAGTGGGCGGCGCCTAGGTCGAACTCGGTCTCGACGAGCTCGACCCCGTCGAACGCGGCTCGCATGGCCCGCCTGGCCTCGAGCGTGACCTCGGGGCCGATGCCGTCTCCTGCGATGACCGCGAGGCGCAGCTGCTGCACTCTTCCTCCTTGGGGCGCACCGGGTGCGCGTCGGTGGGGCACCGCATCCGCGCGGGCCGCGAACCACAGCCTAGCCGCGCGGATGTTCGGATCCGCGTCCCAGGGACGACGCAGTACATTCGCCCCACAGGCCGCCTGCGTCCCGGGCGTCCGCAACGAACGGAGAGCACCTTGAGCATCGGCTTCGGCATCTTCCTCATGGCTGTCGGCGCGATCATCGCCTTCGCCGTCCCCGGGCTGTGGCAGGTCGAGGGCGCGAACTGGGAACTGATCGGCTGGATCGTGCTCGGTGCCGGCGCGCTCATCACGCTCCTCGGCATCATCATGGCCGCACGCTCGGGCCGCACCTCGCAGGTCTCGCGGACCGCGGTCGACCCCGACACCGGCACCCGCGTCGAGCGCACCGAGCGTCGCGACGACGTGCTCTGAACCGAGCGCCACGAGCCGAAGGGGCGCCACCGATCGAGGTGGCGCCCCTTCGTCGTGCGCGAGCCGGGGGCCGTCAGGCGCGACGCAGGGCGCGGAGCGCGACGACGATGGCAGCGGCCATGAGCGCCGCGCCGGTCAGCGCGGTGGCGAGGGCGCCCGCGTCGAAGGCCGCCTTGGCAGCCTCCGCGAGCGCCTCCCCGAGCGGTGCGGGCAGCCGCTCGGCCACGTCGAGCGCGCCGGCGAGCGTCTCGCGGGCCGCCGCGCCGTCGGCGGCACCCACGCCCGCCGGCAGCGCGAGCGACGAGCGGTAGACGGCGCTCACGACCCCGCCGAGCACGGCGGTGCCGAGCACCGCGCCGAGCTCGTAGGCGGTCTCGGACACGGCGCTCGCCGCGCCAGCGCGCTCCGGCGGGGCGGTGCTCACGACGATCTCGTTCGACAGCGTCTCCGCGGCGCCGACGCCCGCGCCGAGCAGGCCGTAGGCGATCGCGACGTGGAACGGCGACAGGGCGTCGCCGGCGAGTGCGACGACGAGGTAGCCGGCCATCGAGCTCGCGAGCCCGAGCGCGACGACGCGGTGCGCCGGCATGTGGCGCACGAGCGCGACCACGCCGAGACCGGTCGCCACCATCGCGATCGTGCCGGGCACGAGCAGCAGCGCCGCGTCGAGGGTCGAGAGCCCATCGACGAGCTGCAGGTGCTGCGTCAGGAAGAACAGCGCGCCGACGAGCGCCATCACGCTCAGCAGGTTGATGGCGATCGCGCCCGAGAACGCGGGGATGCGCAGCAGGTCGATGTCGAGCATCGGCGAGGCGGCCGCACGCATCCGTCGCACGAACGCCCAGCCGGCGGCGACGGCGAGGACCGCGAGCCCGAGCGCGACGAGGTCGAGCCCGTCGACGGCGAGGTGCTTGATGCCGGCCGCGAGCGCGCCGAGCGCCGCGATCGACAGCACGACGCCGATGGGGTCGAGCCTGCCCGGGTTCGGGTCGCGGCTCTCGCGCACGAGCAGCGGCGCGAGCACGAGCAGCGGCAGCAGCACGGGCACCGCCATGAGGAACACCGAGCCCCACGCGAAGTGCTCGAGCAGCAGCCCGCCGACCGTCGGGCCCACGGCGCTGCCGACCGAGAACGCGGTCGCCCAGACGGCGATCGCGAGCCGGCGGTCGCCGCGGTGCGGGAAGGTCGAGCGGATGAGCGAGAGCGTCGACGGCATCAGCATCGCGCCGAAGAAGCCGAGCGCGGCACGCGCGGCGATGAGCGCCGCCGCGGTGGGCGCGAAGGCGGCGAGCACCGAGACGAGCGCGAAGCCGGTCGCCCCGATGAGCAGCATCCGACGCCGGCCGAAGCGGTCGCCGAGGCCGCCCATGGCCACGAGCAGCCCCGCGAGCACGAGCGAGTACGCGTCGACGATCCAGAGCTGCTCGGCAGCGGTGGGCTCGAGGTCGAGCGCGATCTGCGGCAGCGCGAAGCCGAGCACGGTGTTGTCGATCGCGATGAGCAGCACCGGGAGCATGAGCACCGCGAGCGCCACCCACTCGCGACGCCCCGCGCGCCGCTCACTCGTGGCCTCGGTGCTCGCCTGGCCGAGGCCCTGCTGCTGCCGGATGTCCATGATCCCTCTCCGTCTCCGGTCGGCCCGATGCGGATGCACCAGAAGCCGACCGGATCACTGTACCGTCTGGACGGTTTGCTGGCAACGGTATGGTGGCCTCATGGCCCGCGACGCCCCCGGCACCGTTCGAGCGCAGCTGCTCGACGCCTACGAGACGCTGCTCATCGACGACGGCGAGCGCGCGGCGACCGTGCAGGCGGTGGCCGACCGCGCGGGCGTCTCGAAGGGCGGGCTGCTCTACCACTTCGGCTCGAAGGCCGACCTGGCGACCGGCCTCATCGAGCGGCTCCGTGACCTCGGTGCCGCCGACGTCGAGTCGCTGCGGGCCGCCGACGACATCGTCGAGACCTTCCTGCGCACCTCCGTCGCGTCGGGCTCACCGCTCGACCGCACGATGGTCGCCGTCATCCGGCTCGCCCAATCCCCCGCCGGTGCCGCAGCCCGAGCGGCGCTCCAGCGCCTCGACGACGACTACGTCGCGGCCATCGCCGAGCGGCTCGGCGACGCCGACCTCGCGCTCACGGTCGTGCTGCTCGCCGATGGCGTCTACCTGCGCTCGGCGCTGGGCGCGCTCGAGCCGACGCGGGCGGGCGAGGAGATCGAGCTGCTCCTCGGCGTCGCGCGCCGACTCGGGGCGTGAGCCGCGCGCGCCGCGCGCTCGGCGCATCCGCAGGTCTCGGCCGCCGCGCTGGATAGCCTGGCGCCAGGAGGCCCCGGATCGGGCCGCGGCAGAGGGAGTCGTGCGTGAGCACCATCGAGGACATCGCGCGCGGCGACGCCATCGCCGACATCACGCGCCGCGAGGCGATCGCCGAGTACCGCGTTGTCGGGCAACCGCCGGAGCCCGACCTCGAGGGCCTGGTGCAGCTCGCGGCGACCATCTGCGGCGTCTCGACCGCCGTCATCAACATCATCGACGACCGCAGCCAGCATCAGATCGCCGCGGTCGGCTTCGAGGCGAGCGTCTGCGCGCGCGAGGACTCGATGTGCGCGGTCGTGTTCCGCCACCCGGGCCACGTGGTGGTGCCGGATGCGCGGGAGGACGAGCGGTTCCGTGACAACCCGTTCGTCACCGGTGAGATCGCCGAGGTGCGCTTCTACGCGTCGAGCCCGCTCATCACCCCGGCCGGCGTGCCCATCGGCACGCTGTGCGTCTTCGACGAGCGGGTCGGCGACCTCGCCGAGCAGGACAGCCAGGCGCTCGCCCTGCTGGCGCGGCAGGTGATCGACGTGCTCGAGCTGCGGCGCATCACCCGCGAGCTGGGTCGCTCGAACGAGCAGCTCGCGCACTTCGCCGGGCAGGTGAGCCACGACCTGCGCAACCCGCTCACCGCGCTCGCCGGGTTCCTCGAGATCGCCGCCGACAGCCCGGAGCTCGCCGACGCGCCCGTCGCCGCGCACGCGCTCGAGCGGGCGGAGGCCGCCGCGGCGCGCATGGGCGCGCTCGTCGCCGACCTGCTCGACTTCGCGCGCGTCGGCGGGCAGCCGCGGCGCGGCGTCGTCGACCTGGCCGCGCTCGTGCGCGACGTCATCGACGACCTCGACGTGCCCATCCGCACCTCGGGCGCCGTCGTCTCGGTCGGTGCGCTGCCCACGATCAGCGGGGATGCGACGCAGCTGCGCGCGCTGCTGCAGAACCTGCTCGCGAACGCGATCAAGTTCAGCGCCGCGAGCGGTGCGGCGCCCACGATCGAGGTGCGGGCGGACGCACTGACCGGCGGATGGCGCCTCACGGTCGACGACGACGGCCCCGGGGTGCCGGTCGAGCAGCGCGAGCGCGTGTTCGGGCTGCTCGAGCGGGGCGACGGTCCGGAGGTCGACGGGCTCGGCATCGGGCTCTCGACGTGCCGGCGCATCGTCGAGGCCCACGGCGGGCGGATCGGCATCGAGGAGTCGCCGCTCGGCGGGGCGAGCGTCTGGGTGGTGCTGCCCGAGCGCTGAGGCGCCGCGGCGTCAGCGCCGGGCTGCGCGGGCGGCGACGTCGATGATGGCGGCGAGCTCGATGGGCTTCGACCACATCGGCCAGTGGCCGGTGGGCAGGTCGACCATCGTCAGCGCGCGATGCTCGAGCACGCCTGCGAGGAACGAGGCGCCCTCCTTCGCGTAGGAGCGGTAGTCGGCCGCCGAGTATGCCGTGCACACGATCGTCGCAGGCACGTCGAGACGCCGGTCGTCGCTGAGCCGGGCGGCGTCGCGCACGGCGCCCGCGGGCTCCGGCACGGCGCGGCTGCGGAATTCGTCGAGCTGCGCCTGCGTGAGGTCGCGCATGGAGCCCTGCTCCATCTCGTCGTCCCACTGCGTCTCGAGCGGCAGCGCATCCCCCTCGAACGACGCGTCCATCGCGGCGCCGTCGACGACGGGCGCGGTGTCGACCCAGACGGATGCGGCGACGCGGTCGACGTTGCGGTCGATGGCCACGGTCGCGGGGATCGCCGCTCCGCTGTGGGCGACGAGCACGACCGGGCCGTCGCCGCCCCGGATCGCCGCCTCGATCGCGGCCACCTGGTCCTCGAGCGAGACGTCGCCGGGCGAGCCGTGGTCGGTCTCGAGCCCCGGCAGCGTGAGCGCGACGACGTCGTCGCCCTGGGCGCGCAGCAGCGCCGCGACCTCGTCCCAGGCCCATGCGCCCAGCCAGAAGCCGGGGACGAGGATGATGCGGGCGGGGCTGCTGGTGTCCATGCGGCCGACGCTAGCCGCGGGGACCGACAGCGCGCCAGATGGCCTCTGCCGCACCGGACCGGACCGGCGTAGCGTGGGAGGGCTCGAAGGGGGTCACCCCATGATGTGGATGAGATCCATCGCCGTGCTCGCGCTGCTGCTCGTGACGGGATGCGGCGGCTCCCCACCGGTCCCCACGGAGTCGTCTTCGGCATCCGCCGACCCGGTCGAGTCGAGCGCGGCGGCGACCGGTTCGCCCGAACCGTCGTCGACGACCTTCGGCGCACCGACCACCGAGACGATCGACACGGCCGATTGGGTCGAGTACACCTCGGAGCGCTATGGGTTCAGGATCGGGCACCCGCCCGACTGGAGCGTCTCGCCCTCGCAGCGCACGTGGACGATGGCCGACTCCACCCAGTTCGACAACGACGCGCAGGAGCGGTTCCTCGCCCCCGATGAGGACGTCCTCGTCACCGCATGGGCCACCCCCTACCCCGGGGAGGCGACGCCCGTGGCGCTCCAGGCGTGGGTCGAGCGGTACTGCGTCGAGTCGGGCAACGTCCGTTGCGCGACGATCGGCGATCGCGCAGTGCGCCTCTGCCATGAGCAGCGCGATTGCCATCCCGGCCTGCTGGTGCCCTTCGAGTCCGACGTCCAGGCCTTCTTCACCGGCGGCCAGCATGACGGCGGGATGATCGCCGTCGCCGTGTGGCGGCCTGGGGACTGGCAGGTCGAAGGCTACGGAACCGCGCGCGACCTCCTCGACGGGTTCCTGTCGACGATGGACGTCCGGCCCCAGCCATGACGGCTGCACGGACCGCCGCCCTGCTCCTGATGGTGCTGCTTGCGGGCTGCAGCGCCACGGCACCCGCCGAGACCGAGACGCCGGCAGCGTCCACCGGACCGACTGCATCCCCCACACCCACCGCATCCTTCACCCCGCCGACGCCGACACCGATCGAGGCCCTCGACACGAGCGGATGGGTCACCTACGTCTCGGAGCGCTACGGCTTCGCGATCGGCCACCCGCCCGACTGGGCCGTGGAGCCGTCGCAGCGCGACTGGACGATGGCGGAGGACGCCGAGCGGGTCGACAGCCCCGGTCATGAGGCGTTCACATCGCCCGAGGGCGACATCCGGGTGAGCGTGTGGTCGGCGCCCCGCAACGGGGACGAATCGCTGACGACCGTGCTCGCCTGGGTCGACCGATACTGCCAGGAGTCCCAGAACCGTCCGTGCACCGACATCGGCAGCCGTGCGCTCGAGCTGTGCATCGAGCGATGGGACTGCCACCCCGGGCTGCTCGTGGTCTTCGCCCAGGACGTCCAGGGGTTCGCGACGGGTGGCTACTTCGGCCTGGACATCACCGTTGTGGCCGTCTGGCGCGAGGAGTCCGACGGACCGCTCCCCGGCTACGGCACCCCGCGGGCGCTCGCCGAGGCGTTCCTGTCGACGATGGACGTGTGCACGCCGCGGACCGACGACCCCATCGGGGCGAGGGGCTGTCCGTGGGACACGCCCAGAGCCGGGCTCGCGACCGGCGACCCGCTCGTCGCCGTGCGCGAATAGCGCCTCAGAGCGCGCGGATGCCGATCTGCCGGATGGTGGTCGCCTCGATCGCGGTGCCGACCTGCTCGAGCAGCTGCTCGGGCGCCGCCTGGTCGATCGTGATGATCGACAGCGCGTCACCGCCGGCCGACCTGCGGGCGATCTGCATGCCGGCGATGTTGATCTGCGCCTCGCCGAACGCGGCGCCGTAGGCCGCGACGATGCCGGGCCGGTCCGCGTACTCCATGACGACGAAGTGGTCGGCCATCGGCACCTCGACCGACTGGCCGTTGACGCCGACGATCTTCTCGACCTGCTTCGGCCCGGTGAGCGTGCCCTCGACGCTCACCCGGCGACCGTCGCTCATCGCGGCGACGATCTCGATGACGTTGCGGTACTCCTCGCTGCGCTCGTCGGCCGTCAGCGCACTCGTGACGCCGCGCGACTCCGCGATCACCGGCGCGTTCACGAACGTGACCTGCTCGCTCACGATCGACGAGAAGAAGCCCTTGAGCGCCGCGAGCCGAAGCACCTTGACGTCGTAGGCGGCGAGCTCGCCATGCACGGCGACGTCGACGGCCTCGACCGGACCGGCGGCGAGGCCCGCAGCGAACTGGCCCAGGCGCTCGGCGAGCGGAATGCCGGGACGCACGTACTCGTCGATGATCCCGCCCGCGACGTTCACCGCATCCGGCACCAGGTCGCCCGACAGCGCGAGCCGCACCGAGCGCGCGACGGCGACGCCGGCCTTCTCCTGCGCCTCGTCGGTCGAGGCGCCGAGGTGCGGCGTGACCTGGATGTTCGGGGCGCTCGTGAGCGCGTCGTCCTTCGGCGGCTCGGAGACGAAGACGTCGATGCCCGCGCCGGCGATCGTGCCGTCGCGCAGCGCTTGCGCGAGCGCGGCCTCGTCGATGATGCCGCCGCGCGACGCGTTGACGATGCGCAGGCTGGGCTTCGCGAGCGCGAACTGCGCGGCGCCGATGAGGCCGACCGTCTCGGGCGTGCGCGGGATGTGGATCGTGATGAAGTCGCTCTCGGCCATGAGCTCGTCGAGCGAGCGCAGCTCGACGCCGAGCTGCGCGGCGCGGGCGGGGCTCACGAACGGGTCGAACGCGATGAGCTTGGTGCCGAACGCGGCGAGGCGCTCGGCGACGAGCACGCCGATGCGGCCGAGGCCCACGATGCCGACCGTCTTCTCGTACAGCTCGACGCCCGTGTAGGCGCTGCGCTTCCACTCGCCGCGCTTGAGCGACGCATCCGCCGCAGGGATGTGGCGAGCGAGGCCCAGCAGGTGCGCGATCGCGAGCTCGGCGGCCGAGACGATGTTCGAGGTCGGGGCGTTGACGACCATGACGCCGGCCGCGGTGGCCGCGGGGATCTCGACGTTGTCGAGGCCCACGCCCGCCCGCGCGATGACCTTCAGCTGCGGCGCGTGCGCGATCGCCTCGGCGTCGAGCTGCGTCGCGCTGCGCACCAGCACGGCGGATGCGTCGGCGAGGGCCGAGAAGAGCGCCTCGCGGTCGGTGCCGTCGACGTGACGGATGTCGAAGTCGGGCCCGAGGGCGTCGACGGTGGCGGCCGAGAGCTCCTCGGCGATCAGGACGACGGGCTTGGACATGCGGACTCCTTGCGCGGTGCGGTGGGTGGCAGCACCTCGTCGTGCCGCGACCAGCGTACCGAGCGACGCGTGCTCGTCCTGTCGCGGGCGTCACCCCGGGCAACATGCGCGCTGAGGCGTCACCGTCGGTCGCCGGTGCCGAGGTGCGGGAGGATGGAGGGGATGGACGCCTTCGCAATCGCGCAGCTCGTGCTGCGCATCATCCTCGCCTTTGTCTTCGTCGGGATGGGCGCGGCCCACTTCGTCCCGCGCGTGCGGCGGACGATGGCCGCGATGATCCCCGCCTCGCTCGCCGGCCCCGAGCGCCGCTGGGCGCCCACACTCGTCGTCGTCTCCGGCATCGCCGAGATCCTCGGCGGGATCGGACTGCTCGCACCCTGGTGGGGCGTGCGCTTCGCGGCCGCGCTCGCGCTCATCGCGCTCCTCATCGCCGTCTTCCCCGCGAACGCGCAGGCGGCGCGGGAGCCGGAGCGCTTCGGCGCCGCCGCGGTGCCGCTCGTGCCGCGTGCGATCGGTCAGGCCGTGCTCGGCCTGCTGCTGCTCGTCAGCGTCATCTGAGGCGCAGCGTGATCTGAGGCGCGGCGTGATCTGACGCGCGGCGTCAGCCGCCCAGCGCCGTCACGGCGATCTGCCGCGCGAGCTGCTCGGCGAGCAGGCTTTGCTGCGCGCTCACCGCGATCGCGACCAGCAGCACGCCCGCCTTCGCCACCAGCCGCATCCGTCGCCCGATCCACAGCGCGGCGGCGAACAGGAGCACGGGCAGGGCGACCTGCGCGATCAGCAGCCACCACGGGATCGATGCCTCGATGCCGGCACCGACGTAGAGCAGCGGCAGCTGCTGCAGGTTCGTGACCGCCTCGACCGTGTCGTAGCCGAAGGCGAGCGCGAACAGCAGCGCCACGATCCACGCGTCGCCCGGGCGCTCCTCGCGCGGTGCCCGTGCGGCGCTCGCGCCGCCGTCGGCGCGCATCTCGGCGCTCATGCCAGCACTCCGGCGACGAGCGGCCACGGTGCCGTCACGACGAGGCCGACGATCCACAGCGGCACGCGGCGGCGTCGCGGCGCGAGCCGGTCGACGAGGAACCACCACAGCAGCGGCGCGATCGCCGCGAGCAGCTCGCCGAGCTGGTACATCGCCAGGCCCAGCAGGCTCGGCTGCTGCACGGGGTTCGCCACGATGATGACGACCCAACCGGCGGTCGCGGCGACGGCGAGCGCGAGCAGCAACCAGCCGACGGGGCCACGGCGGCGCGAGGCGCGCGGGACGACCACGGCGGATGCGTCGGGCTGGGCTTCCGGAGCACCCTCATGGTCGCCGACGGCGAGGCCGTCGACCTCGTCGTCGCCCTCCCAGCGGAGGGCATCCTCGTCACGGCTCACTCGATCAAGCCTAGCCGGGGGGCGCGCGCCGTGCCTCGGTCGGGCCCCCGGAGACGGGTTCTCGAGGTTGTCCACAGGCCCCGTTCCGTGTCAGTGGCCCGTGGGAGAGTGCCTGCATGTCGACGAAGACACTGGCAGCCAGGAGGGTCCCGGTCGGGGTCGTGCCGGTGCCGCTGGATCCGGCGGTGCTCGAGGGTCCGCTGTGGTTGCGCGGGCCGCGGCCGGGCGAGGCGGTGGTAGCGACGGCCGCGGGCGGCGAGCTCGAGACGGTCGCGCCGGTCGAGCCGCTGGCGCCGGTCGAGGGCGTGCGTGCGTCGGCGATGCGGGCGGTGGTCGACGTCGATGCGGCGATCGCGTCGATGCAGGCGATCCGGACGCACCTGCTCGCCGGGCTCGGCCGGCTCGCGATCGACGAGGCCGCCGAGGCGCGCCTCGACCCCGGCATCGCGATGCGCGATCTCGCGAACGAGCTGGCGCTGCAGCAGCGGCGCAGCGACCGCACCGTCGAGGCCGAGGTCGGCCAGGCGATGGACACCGTCGAGCGCTGGCCCGCGACGCTGCGCGCGTGGGGCGAGGCCGCGATCGGCCGCGGCCACCTCATGGTGATCGCCGAGATCGGCGCACCGCTCAAGAGCCCCGAGGCGCGGGCCGCGTTCGAGGCGGCGCTCCTGCCCCACGCGAAGACCACGACGCCCGGCCGGTTGCGGGCGATCGCCCGCCGGCAGCTCGAGGCGCTGCTTGAGCAGCCGCTGACGGAGCGGCACCGCGCCGCCCGCGACGAGCGGGAGGTGACCGTCACCGACCTCGGCGACGGCATGTCGATCCTCCGCGCGCTCGTCCCCACCGTGCTCGCCCACGGCATCCTCGACCGGGTCACGCAGATGGCCCGCGCGGGCGCCGCCGCCGACCCCGACGATCCGCGCACCATCGACCAGCGGCGCGCGGACGCGCTCTGCGACCTCGCCCTCACCGGCGAACCCACCGACCAGGCGCTGCGCGGCCTCCGCGCCCAGGTCAGCATCGTCATCCCCGCCACCGTCCTCCTCGGCGACGACGACGGCAGCGACCCGGCCCGCTTGCGGACCGGGCAGCTGGTCGACCCGGCCACGGCCCGCTTCCTCGCCGGGGTGACGAAGCTCTGGAGTCGGGTGTTCACCGACCCGGTCAAGGGGCACGTGGTCGCGGTCGACGGGTACCGGGTGCCGCGGAAGCTCGGACGGCTGCTGCGCGAGCGCGACCAGCGCTGCCGATGGCCGGGCTGCACCGCCAAGGCGGAGCACGCCGACCTCGACCACACCATTCCCTGGGCCGACGGCGGCACCACGTCGCTCGGCAACCTCGCCCACCTCTGCCGCCGACATCACATGCTCAAGGGCGCCATCCTCGCCGGCGGCAGGCACTGGACCGTCCGCCAGCTCGGCCACGGGGTGCTCGAGTGGACCTCCCCCGACGGGCGGGTCTACGTCGACGAACCCGAGCCGGTCGGGCCACGGTTCACCGAGAGCTACAGCGAATGGCTCTGGAAGGGCGTGATCGGGCCACTGCCCGAAACCCCCTTCTGAACCGCTCAGCCGACGATGACCCGCAGGTCCGCGGCGCACTCACGGAACACGTCAGCAGGCTCCAGCTCCTCGCCCTGCATCGCGAGCTCGCCCCAGCGCTGCCACGCGGTGCGCCAGGTGACGACCGCGATCTCGGCGACCAGACGGGCGCGAGTCGTCGGCCACTCGGGCAGCCGGGCGGCCAAGCGGTCATGGAGCGCCTCGACGAGCAGCAGCTCCTGCCCGGCGGCGACCGCCTGCAGCGCCGGCTCCGCGGCGAGCAGCCGGGTGATGCGCCGGTGCTCCTCGAGCCGACCGGCGCGCTCCTCCTCCATCGCCGCGATGGCCATCCGTTCGATGGCCCGCAGCACGTCGCCCGGCCCGTCGGCGTCGATCTCGAGTCCTTCGAAGGCACGCAGGAGGCGGCGCTGTCCTGGCAGTGCCGCCTGCTCCTTGCTCGCGAAGTAGCGGAAGAAGGTGCGGTGCGAGATGCCGGCCCGATCCGCGATCTGCTGCACCGTCGTCGCCTGGAGACCCTGCTCCTCGAACAGCGAGAGCGCTGCCTCGTGGATCTCGAGCTGCGTGTCGAGCCGCCGCCGCTCACGCAAGCCCGCCGGCACGTCCCCGTCCATCCGCCAATCCTCACACGCGATCGGTCCCCCACGCTCGCCAGATGACAACTTACGCCAAAGTGGCACACTGTGACATGATCGACCGTTCCCTAGAGCGAGAGAGATCACCTATGACGCACCCCCACCCGACCGTCGACGAGCTCGGCGTCGACAACCTCGACGGCAACGAGGTGACCGGCGACCCCGAGCGGGTCGCGCCCCGCCGCGTCGGTCTGACCATCGGCATCCTGGTGGTGTCGGCCTTCATGATGATCCTCAACGAGACGGTGCTGAGCGTCGCGCTGCCGCCGATCATGGCCGACTTCGGCATCACCGCCGAGCACGGTCAGTGGTTCACGACCGGCTTCCTGCTGACGATGGCCGTCGTCATCCCCACGACGGGCTTCCTCATCCAGCGCTTCACGACCCGCGCCCTGTTCGGCGCCGCGCTCGCGCTCTTCGCGCTCGGATCGCTGCTGGCGGCGCTCGCACCCGGCTTCGAGCTGCTGCTGCTCGGCCGCATCGTGCAGGCCGGCGGCACCGCCATCATCCTGCCGCTGCTCATGACCACGACGCTCACGTCGGTGCCGCCGCAGCACCGCGGCACGATGCTGGGCCTCACCTCGGTCGTGATCTCGGTCGCCCCCGCGATCGGCCCGACCGTCTCGGGCATCGTCGTCGACTCCTGGAGCTGGCACACCCTGTTCTGGATCATGGGCGCAGCCGCAGTGGTCGCACTCGTCGTCGGGCTCCCCGCGATCCGCACCGGCGGCGAGACTCGCAGGGTGCCGCTCGACCTGCTGTCGGTCCTGCTCTCCCTCGTCGCGTTCGGCGGCATCGTCTACGGCCTCGCGACCGCGGGCGCGACGCTGCGGGGCGACTGGACCGGGCCCGTCGCCCTCGGCATCGGCCTCGTCGTGCTGGTCGCGTTCGCGACGCGGCAGGTGCGGCTGCAGCGCCGGAGCGACGGCGCGCTGCTCGACCTGCGCCCATTCCGGGTGCGCGACTTCTCGGTCTCGGTCGTCGTCGTGATGATGGCGATGGCGACGATGCTCGGCACCGTCATCGTGCTGCCGATCCACCTGCAGAGCGCGATGGGCCTCAGCGTGCTCACCACGGGCCTCGTCATGCTTCCCGGCGGACTCGTGCAGGGCATCCTCTCCCCCTTCGTCGGCCGCATCAGCGACAAGGTGGGGCCGCGCCCGCTCGTCATCCCCGGCGCGGTGCTGCTCGCGGGCGGTCAGTGGTGGTCGAGCACCATCACGGCGACGACCGACCTCGCCGTGGTCATCGCGATGAACGTCACTTTCTGCGTCGGCATGGCGCTCATCATGACGCCGCTCATGTCCGCGGCGCTCGGCGGACTCGAGCCGCGCTTCTACGGCCACGGCAGCGCGGTCATGAACACGCTCCAGCAGCTCGCGGGCGCCGCGGGCACCGCCGTGCTCGTCGCGGCGATGGGCATCGGCGTCGCGGCGGCCGCCTCGAGCGGCCTCGCCCCCGCCGACGCCCAGTCGAGCGGCACGCAGCTCGCGTTCACGGTCGGCGGCGTGCTCGGCGTCGTCGCGATCATCGCCGCACCCTTCGTGCGGGGTGCGAAGCGCACGTCCGTCGTCGCGGCGTAGTCCGATCGATGCGATGGGCCGGGTGCGCTGCATCCGGCCCTTCGCGCATCGCGGTCTCCCTTATCTCGCGATGTCGTCGATCCAGGTGACGGAGGCGCCGTGCGGGTCGGTGATCGCGACCGGCTCGGCGTTCCGGCGGAGCATGAAGTCGCCGGGCTCCGCCCAGGGTGCGGGCGGTCCGATCTCGAGCGTCGAGCCCTCGTTCGCGACCCACGTCACCCGCAGCTCGCCCATGAGGTCGGCGAAGCTGGCCCGCTCGTACGCGGGCACGTACGCGAGCACCGCCGAGTGCCACACGACGACCGTCCGCGCGTGCTCGGCCGCCTCCTCGACGAGCGCGCGCGTGTCGGTGGTGAGGTCACCCCGCCGCACACGCGATCGCTCGCGTCGCGCGATCGCGATCGCGGTGCGCAGTCGGTCGACTCGGGCGCCGTCGACGCCGCCGGTCGCATCCGGCCAGACGAGCGCCTCGAGCCACGCCTTCGTGTCGGCGTCGGCGGGGTCGAGCGGGTTGAGGTCGATGCCGCCACGCCACGCGACCGACGGCAGCCGCTCCGGCAGCGGCGTCGACGGCGACGCCTGCGTCTCGAGCAGCGGCAGCGACCGGTCGCCGACGTACTTGCCGGGACCGAAGCGGTAGCGCCATCGGTCGGGGTAGAGGCACAGGCCCGCGGAGGCGCCGACCTCGACGAGCGCGATCGGTCCGCGCAGGTGCGCGATCGCGGGCAGCATCGTCGCCATCCGCCGCGCCTCGTTCGTCTGCGTCATGCGGGCTCGCATCGTCGAGCGGATGCGGTCCCAGGCGCCGACGACCATGTCGCGCACGTCACCCCATGGCGCGATGGGCACCCCTTCAAAGCGCGCCGCGGCGAAGAGCAGGTTCGGCTGCCGCTTGGCTGGCTCGAGCTCGGCGATCGCGGCGCACAGCGCCGGATCGGCAGCGACGCCGCGCGCCCACTCGGCGTAGCGGGGCGAGCGCCCGTCCGCCTCGACGGTCGCCCAGCGCTCATACGACCGGGCGACGGACTGGCCCTCCGTCACATCCTGCACTCCCCCACCATCCCACTCGGACGCCCCGGGGCGTGCACTGCAGGATTCAGCGCTCGGCGGTGAGCTGCCGGAGCGGGCACGCCGTCGGCCCCTCGAGACGGGAGCCGTCGGGCGCGAAGCGCGAGCCGTGCGCGCTGCAGTCCCAGCTGCGCTCCTGTGCGTTCCAGCGCACGCGCGCGCCCACGTGCGGGCAGACCGCCGAGACCTCGCGCGTCTCACCGTTCACGGTCGAGACGGCGACCAGTCGTGCGCCGCGCCGGCCGAGCACGCCCTCGCCCTCGGCCGGCGTGGTCGGCGGCGCGAGCGACTCCGCGGTGGCGACCACCTGTGCGCGCGCCGTCGCGGCGACCGTCCCGGCGAGCGTGCCGACCGCGACCGGCGTCGCCGCGCGCCGTCGCAGCGTGCGCGCCCACTCGGGCTCCTCGCCGCTGAGGCGGCCGGCGATCGCGACGGCGCTCATCGCGCCGCTCGACATGCCCCACTTGTCGAACCCGGTCGCGAGCAGCACGCGCCCTCGCGATCCCGGGCGGGCGCCGATCCAGGGCAGCCGGTCGGGCGTGCGGTAGTCCTGCGCGCTCCAGGTGTGGGTGCGCTCCGCGTCGGGCCAGAGCTCGCGCACCCAGCCGTCGAGCTCGGCGACGAGCCGGCGCGGGTCGGGGTGCCGACCGACGGTGTGGCCGGGGCCGCCGGCGACGAGCACCTCCTCGCCCGCGATCGTCGCGGTGCGCAGGGAGCGGCCCGGCGAGTCGACGCTGAGCGCCATGACCGTGGGCAGCGGACCCGACGTGCGGTAGGAGGAGGCGTAGGAGCGGTGCGCGGACAGGAGCGCCGACGTGCCGCGAGCGGGCACGGGCGCCCCCGTCGCGAGCACGGCCGAGCCCGCCGTCCAGGTGCCCGCATCCGTCTCGAGCTCGACGCCCCGCCCCTTGACGCGCGCCCGGCGCACGCTCGCGCGGACGATCGTGCCGCCGTGCGCCCGCAGCTGGTCGGCGAGCACGCCGAGCACAGCCATCGGGTGCAGCTGGGCCTGGTCGGCCAGCTGGAGAGCGCCGGTGGTCTCGAAGGGCAGCGACTCCGCGCCGCCGCGCTCGACCGGCAGCCCGAGCTCGGCCGCTGCGACCAGCTCGCGCTCGAGCGATTCGGCGCCCTCGGCGGTGAAGGCGAACGAGACCGCGGATCTCGACTGTGCTGCGTCGGTGTCGACGAGCAGCGCGCGCAGCTGCCGGATGCCCTCGAGCGAGCCGTCGACGAAGGCGCGGACCGCATCGCGGCGCGCGAGCCCGAGGATGCGGTGGAGGCGGTCGCTCTGCAGCAGGCTGAGCTTCGCGGTCGTGCCGCCGGTCGCCACGGCCCCCACCTCACGTGCTTCGAGGACGACGACGCGGGCGCCCGCGGCCGCCAGCAGCACCGCCGAGGTCAGTCCGGTGATGCCCGCGCCGACGACGGCGACGTCGAAGCCGTCGCGGTCACCGGCAGGGTCGAGGGCGATGGTGGGACCGGTCGCTTGCCAGAGTGAGCTCATGAGCCCCACTCAACGCGGGAAGCGGCGGAGACGCAAGAGAGGGGGCCCTCCGGGCTCCCCTCTCTCGCGTTCGACCGTGGGTCAGCGCTGCGCGCTGCCGTCGACGTAGTCGGCGTCGGGCTGCTCCCACGCGAACAGGCTGCGGAGCTTCTGTCCGGTCGCCTCGATCGGGTGGCCCTGGGCCTTGGCGCGGAGCGCCTGGAACTCGGGGCCGCCAGCGTCCTGGTCGCCGATGAAGCGCTCGGCGAAGGCTCCGTTCTGGATGTCCTTGAGCACCGCCTGCATGTTCTCCTTGACGCTCGGGTCGATGACGCGCGGGCCCGAGACGTAGTCGCCGTACTCGGCGGTGTCGGAGATCGACCAGCGCTGCTTGGCGATGCCGCCCTCCCACATGAGGTCGACGATGAGCTTCAGCTCGTGGAGCACCTCGAAGTAGGCGATCTCCGGCTGGTAGCCGGCCTCGGTGAGGGTCTCGAAGCCGTACTGCACGAGCTGCGAGACGCCGCCGCAGAGCACGGCCTGCTCGCCGAAGAGGTCGGTCTCGGTCTCCTCGGTGAAAGTCGTGGTGATGCCGCCGGCGCGGAGGCCGCCGATCGCCTTCGAGTACGACCATGCCGTCTGCCACGCCGAGCCCGACGCATCCTTCTCGACGGCGACGATCACGGGCACGCCGCGGCCGGCCTGGAACTCGCGGCGCACGGTGTGGCCGGGGCCCTTGGGCGCGACGAGCACGACGTCGACGCCCTCGGGCGCGTCGATGTAGCCGAACCGGATGTTGAAGCCGTGGCTGAACAGCAGCGTCTTGCCCTCGCCCATCGACGCCGCGATCTCGTCGTTGTAGATGTGGCGCTGGTGCTGGTCGGGCGCGAGCAGGACGACGACGTCCGCCCAGGCTGCGACCTCGGCCGGCGTGCCGACCTCGAAGCCGGCCTCCGCCGCCTTCGCGCGGCTCTTCGACTCCGGCTGCAGGCCGACGCGGACCTCGACGCCCGAGTCGCGCAGGTTCTGCGCGTGCGCGTGTCCCTGCGAGCCGTAGCCGATGACGGCGACCTTCTTGCCCTGGATGATGCCCAGGTCGGCACCGTCGTCGTAGATGACCTCGGTCATGGTGTCTCCTTGCTTGTGGTTCAGATCTGTGGTCAGCGCGCGTCGGACTTGAGGACGCGCTCGCTGATGGACTTGCCGCCGCGACCGATGGCCAGCAGGCCGGACTGCGCGATCTCCTTGATGCCGTAGGGCTCGAGCAGCTTCAGCAGCGCCTGGCACTTGGCAGAGTCGCCCGTGACCTCGATGACGAGCGCGTCGGTCGTCACGTCGACGACGCGGGCGCGGAACAGCGTCGCTGCCTCGAGGATCTGCGAGCGCGTGGAGTTGTCGACGCGCACCTTGACGAGCAGGTGCTCGCGCTGCACGGACTGGCCAGGCTCGAGCTCGACGATCTTGACGACGTTGACGAGCTTGTTCAGCTGCTTCGTGACCTGCTCGAGCGGCAGGTCCTCGACGTCGACGACGACGGTGATGCGGCTGAGGCCGGGCACCTCGGTCTTGCCGACCGCAAGCGAGTCGATGTTGAAGCCGCGGCGCGCGAAGAGCGCGGCGACGCGGGTCAGCAGGCCGGGCCTGTCCTCGACCAGCAGCGACAGGACGTGCGTGCTCATCACTCCTCCTCCCACACCGGGCTGTGCTCCTTGGCGTACTGCACGAAGGAGTTCGAGACGCCCTGCGGCACCATCGGCCACACCATCGCGTCCTTCGACACGATGAAGTCGATGACGACCGGGCGGTCGTTCGTCTCGAGCGCGAGCTTGATCGCGGGGTCGATCTCCTCAGCCTTCGTCACGCGGATGGCCAGGCACCCGTACGCCTCGCCGAGCTTGACGAAGTCGGGGATCATCTTCGCGTCGTCGCCGGTCTCGAGGTCGGTGAACGAGTGCCGGCCCTCGTAGAACAGGCTCTGCCACTGCCGCACCATGCCGAGCGACGAGTTGTTGATGATCGCGACCTTGATCGGGATGTCGTTGAGCGTGCAGGTGGCGAGCTCCTGATTGGTCATCTGGAAGCAGCCGTCGCCGTCGATCGCCCACACGACGCGCTCGGGCTCCGCCACCTTCGCGCCCATCGCCGCGGGCACGGCGTAGCCCATCGTGCCGGCGCCGCCGGAGTTGAGCCACGAGTTGGGGCGCTCGTACTTGATGAACTGCGCCGCCCACATCTGGTGCTGGCCGACGCCCGAGGCGTAGATCGCCTCGGGACCGGTGAGCTCACCGATGCGCTGGATGACGTGCTGCGGGGCGAGCTTGCCGTCGCTCGGCTCCGAGAAGCCGAGCGGGAAGCGCTCCTGCAGGCCGTGCAGCCGCTCCCACCAGTCGGTGAGGTCGGTGCGGGCGCTCGCGGCGCGCTCCTGGAACGCGATCGACAGGTCGCTCAGCACGTCGCGCACGTCACCGACGATCGGCACGTCGGCGGGGCGGATCTTGGAGATCTCGGCCGGGTCGACGTCGACGTGGATGACCTTCGCGCCGGGCGCGAACTCGTTCACCTTGCCGGTGACGCGGTCGTCGAAGCGGGCGCCGAGCGCGAGGATCAGGTCGCACTCCTGGAACGCGAGCACCGCCGGCACCGAGCCGTGCATGCCGGGCATGCCGAGGTGCTGGGGGTGCGAGTCGGGGAAGGCGCCGCGCGCCATCAGCGTCGTGACGACCGGGGCACCGGTCGCCTCGGCGAACTCGAGCAGCTCTGCCGACGCGTGGGCGCGGATGACGCCGCCGCCGACGTAGAGCAGGGGGCGCTTGGCCTCGGCGAGCAGGGTCGCGGCGGCCGCGACCTGCTTGCCATGCGCCTTCGTCACCGGGCGGTAGCCGGGCAGGTCGATCGTCTCGGGCCAGACGAACGGCGCCGACCCCTGCTGCGCGTCCTTCGTGATGTCGACGAGCACGGGACCGGGACGGCCGGTGGAGGCGATGTGGAAGGCCGCGCGCATGACGCCGGGCACGTCCTCCGCGCGGGAGACCTGGAACGAGTGCTTCGTGATCGGCATCACGATGCCGGTGATGTCGGCCTCCTGGAACGCATCCGTGCCGATCAGGTGGCTGAACACCTGGCCGGTGATCGCGACGAGCGGCACCGAGTCCATGTAGGCGTCGGCGATCGCGGTCACGAGGTTCGTCGCGCCCGGGCCGCTCGTGGCGATGCAGACGCCGACGCGGTCGGTCGCGGCCGCGTAGCCCTCGGCGGCGTGGCCACCGCCCTGCTCGTGGCGCACGAGGATGTGGCGGATCGCCGACTGCTGCATGAGCTCGTCGTAGAACGGGATGATGGCGCCGCCGGGGATGCCGAAGACGTCCTCGACGCCGAGCAGCTCGAGCGACCGCAGGACGGCCCCCGAACCGGTCAGGACCGGCGGTTCGGCGCTGCGCGGTGCGGCAGGCCTGGGTGCGATGGACATGGCTCTCCTGGCTTGACTCTCGTACGGACCCGGCGTCAGCCGGTGACCGCGCCGGTGGCGGCGGATCGCACGAGTCGTGCGTACTTGGCGAGGACTCCGCGCGTGTAGCGCGGGGGCAGCGGCTCCCAGCCCTCACGCCGGGAGGCGAGCTCTGCCTCGTCGACGATCAGGTCAAGCGAGCGAGCGGCGATGTCGACCCTGATGCGGTCTCCGTCGCGCACGAAGGCGATCGGACCGGAGTCGACCGCCTCAGGGGCGATGTGGCCGATGCACAGGCCGGTTGTGCCGCCTGAGAATCTGCCGTCTGTCAGCAACAATACATCCTTGCCGAGGCCCGCCCCCTTGATGGCGGCCGTGATGGCCAGCATCTCGCGCATCCCGGGCCCGCCCTTGGGGCCCTCGTAGCGGATGACGACCACGTCGCCCGCGCGGATCTGGCCGGCGGTGAGGGCGTCCATCGCCGCGCGCTCGCGGTCGAACACGCGGGCGGGACCCTCGAACACCTCGGCGTCGAAGCCCGCCGTCTTCACGACCGCGCCCTCGGGCGCGAGCGTGCCGTCGAGGATCGTCAGGCCGCCCGTCGCGTGGATGGGGTCGTCGAGCTTGCGGACGACGGTGCCGTCGATCGCGGCCGGGTCGAGGTCGGCGAGGTTCTCGGCCAGGGTCCTGCCGGTCACGGTCATGACGTCGCCGTGGAGGAGGCCGGCGTCGAGGAGCGCCTTCATGACCACCGGCATCCCGCCCACGCGGTCGAAGTCCTGCGCGACGTACGCGCCGAACGGCTTGACGTCGGCGAGGTGCGGCGAGCGCTGGCCGATGCGGCGGAAGTCCTCGAGCGTGAGCTCGACCTCGGCCTCGTGCGCGATCGCGAGCAGGTGGAGCACGGCGTTCGTGGAGCCGCCGAGCACCATCGCGACGGTGATGGCGTTCTCGAACGCCTCCTTCGTGAGGATGTCGCGGGCGGTGATGCCGCGGCGCAGCAGCTCGACGACGGCCTCGCCGGAGCGGCGCGCGTAGAAGTCGCGGCGACGGTCGGCCGACAGCGGCGTGGACGAGCCGGGCAGGCTCATCCCGAGCGCCTCCGCGACGCACGCCATCGTGTTGGCCGTGTACATGCCGCCGCACGCGCCCTCACCGGGCGCGAAGCCGCACTCGATGCGGTGCAGGTCCTCGGCCGAGATCTTGCCGGCCTTGAAGGCGCCGACGGCCTCGAACGAGTCGATGATGGTCATCGACTGCGGGATCGTGCCGTCCTCGAGCTTCGCGAAGCCGGGTGCGATCGAGCCGGCGTAGACGAAGACGCTCGCGAGGTCGAGCCGCGCGGCCGCCATGAGCATGCCGGGGAGCGACTTGTCGCAGCCGGCGAGCAGCACGGTGCCGTCGAGCCGCTCCGCCATCACGACGGTCTCGACGCTGTCGGCGATGACCTCGCGGCTGACGAGCGAGAAGTGCATGCCCTCGTGGCCCATCGAGATGCCGTCGGAGACCGAGATGGTGCCGAACTGCAGCGGGTAGCCGCCGCCGGCGTGCACGCCCTCCTTCGACGAGCGCGCGAGGCGGTCGAGCGAGAGGTTGCACGGCGTGATCTCGTTCCACGAGCTCGCGATGCCGATCTGCGGCTTCTCCCAGTCGCCGTCGCCCATCCCGACCGCGCGGAGCATCCCCCGGCTCGTGGTGGCCTCGACGCCGTCCGTGACGGCGCGCGAACGCGGTTTGATGTCGATCTCAGGCATGGCCCGATCCTACGCCGCCGGGACATGTCAGATCGGCTCGCGCCATCGGCGGATGCGCGTCCTCCAGGCTGGAGGGTCTACCGTCGTTCGCATGATCAAGGTCGGCCTGAGCACGATCTCCGTCTTCCCCAAGGGTGTCGAGGACGGATTCCGGCTCGCCCACGAGGCGGGATACGACGGCGTCGAGGTGATGGTGACCACCGACGCGAAGACGCGCAGCCCCGAGCGGCTGCTCGAGCTGTCGGAGCGCTACCAGCAGCCGATCATGGCGATCCACGCGCCCGTCGTGCTGCTGACGACGTTCGTCTGGGGCAGGGATCCGTTCGTGAAGCTCGACCGGTCCGCGGAGCTCGCGGTCGCGGTCGGCGCGCCCGCGGTGGTCGTGCATCCGCCGTTCCGGTGGCAGGGCAAGTACGCCAGGACGTTCGTGGATGCGGTGCGGCAGACCGAGCAGAAGCACGGCATCGAGGTCGCGGTCGAGAACATGTTCCCGTGGGCGATGGGCGGCACCGACCGGCAGGCGTACCTGCCGGGCATCGACCCGAGCGAGATGGATGTCGACCACGCGACGCTCGACTTCTCGCACTGCGCGCTCGCGAAGCGCGACTCGATGCAGCTCGCGCTGGATCTCGGCCCGCGGCTGCGGCACCTGCACCTCACCGACGGTGTCGCCGCCGACGAGGACAAGGTGTTCGACGAGCACCTCGTTCCCGGGCACGGCAACGAGCCCGTCGCGGAGGTGCTGCAGATGCTCGCCGCCCAGGAGTGGACGGGTCAGGTGGTCGCCGAGATCAAGACGCGCCAGGCGCGCTCGGAGCGCGACCGGCTGCGGCTGCTGGTCGAGACGCTCGAGTTCGCGCGGGAGCACCTGGGGCAGAGCGCGCCGGCCGAGACGGAGCCGGCGCCCGAGCAGCGCTGAGCCGTGCTTCCGTCCGGCCGCCCCTCCGCTGGTTGAGCCGCTCCGCCCTGCCGTCCGCGGCGCCCCTCCGCTGGTTGAGCCGCTCCGCGCGCGCAGCGCGGCGGTTTCCAGGGTCTAGTGCAACGCGGTGTCTTCTGTCGGGGTTGAGA
>NZ_JBNCLZ010000009.1:0-87604 GCF_049844935.1 Agrococcus sp. DT81.2
TGGCACGTGGCCTTCGCTTCCGCCAACTTCCGCGTGTTTCCGCGGGTTATTCGAGGGTGAGTAACGGGACTTGAACCCGCGACATCCGCCACCACAAGGCGGCGCTCTACCAACTGAGCTATACCCACCATGCGCGCTGAAAGCGCAACCAGGACAGTGTACGACATCCTGAGCCGGATCGCCGCATCGGGCGCTCACTCCGGCTGCAGCGCCCCGAACCCGTCCGAGACTTCGCGGGCGATCGCCTGCAGCTCCTCGCTCGAGCGGCCGGGCGCATCGGTGAACACGGCGCGGCGGTAGTAGCGCAGCTCGCGGATCGACTCGAGGATGTCGGCGAGCGCGCGGTGGCCGCCCGCCTTCTCGGGCGCCTGGAAGTACGCACGCGGGAACCAGCGGCGCGAAAGCTCCTTGATGCTCGACACGTCGATCGAGCGGTAGTGCAGGAACCCGTCGAGCGTCGGCATGTAGCGCGCGATGAACATGCGGTCGGTGCCGATCGTGTTGCCGCCGAGCGGTGCGGAGCGCTCGAGCGGCACGAAGCGCTGCACGTACTCGAGCACCTCGAGCTCGGCCTCGGCGAGCGAGACACCGTGCTCGAGCTGCAGGTCGAGGCCACTCGTGGCGTGCATCTGCCGCACGAAGTCGCCCATCTGCGCGAGCGCCGCGTCGGAGGGCTTGATCACCACCTGCAGCCCCGGGTCGAGCACCTCGAGCTCGAAGTCAGTGACGACGACCGCCATCTCGATGAGCTCGTCGACCGATGGGTCGAGGCCCGTCATCTCGCAGTCGATCCAGACGATCCGATCAGCAGCAGCCACGCGGCGAGTCTACGGGGCGACGGCCAGCTCAGCCGAGCGCCGCGAAGAGCTCGTCGGGGTCGACGTCTGCGAGCGTGGCGATGGTGCGCTCGGCCGGCACCGGGGATGCGATGAGCTGTGTCGTCAGAAACCACAGCCGCGCGCCGGCGGCGGTCGCGGAGCGGGCGCCGCTGCCGGAGTCCTCGAAGGCGATGCTGGCGGATGCGTCGGCGCCCAGCCTGCGGATCGCGAGCGCGTAGGGCTCGGGGTCGGGTTTGGAGCGCTCGACGTCGTCGGCGGAGACGGCGAAGCGCAAGGCACCCTCCGGAGCCGCTTCGAGCATCGCCTGCGCATTGGCGGCGCTCGCGTTCGTGATGAGCGCCGCCGGGATGCCGGCAGCGGCGACGCGCTCGAGCAGCGCGAGGCTGCCGGGGAGCCACGGCACCTCGTCGCGCACGAGCTCGGCGACGGCGCCCGCGACCGTTGCGATGACCGACGTGGTGTCCATGGTGACGCCGCGCTCGCGCATCCGCTCGGCCCAGTCGACCATCGGCCTGCCCGTCGTCCAGTGGGCGTCGTCGGCGGTCCACTCGATGCGGTGCCGGCGCGCGAACACGCGCATCTCGTCGTGCCACATGGGCTCCGAGTCGATGAGGGTCCCGTCCATGTCGAACAGCAGCGCACCGGTCATGCCTCCACCCTGGCATGCCGCGCGACGCTCACCAGCGGAAGCGCGTCACGTCCCTCGGGAAGTCGAACCACGCGAGCACCCGCTCCGGCGTGATGACGCGCAGTCCGCCGCCGTCATCGCTCGCCCAGGCGTCGGGCGGCGGCGTGTAGGCGTCGTCGGTGTACTTGCTGAACGCCGCGGCGAGCCGAGCGCCGAGCCCTTCGGGCGCCGCGCGGGCGGCGAGCGAGCGCCCCTCGACGATGACGACCTGCGTGCCGCTCTCGAGAGTGAGCGTCACGGCGGGATTGCGCTCGGCGTTGCGCGCGTGGCGGGTGGTCGGCGCCCCGTCGTACCAGAAGCGGCCCTCCACCCAGACGCCCCACCGGGGGATGCTGTGGGGCCGACCGTCGGGACGCACCGTCGAGATCCAGTAGTGCTTCGATGCGACGAGCCGTGCCTCGACCTCTGCCCAGTCGAGCAGCCCCTCGTCGTCGGACGGCAGTCCGTAGCCCTCGGGCATCCTGGGGCGGTCGCGCCGGTGCGGCGGCGCGAGCGGTTCCAACTCGGTCTCCATGCGCGGCACGCTATGGGCGGCCGCCCACACCGCGCCAGAGGCGGCTGCCGCAGACCAGACGCCGGCCCGCGGCGGAGCCGATGTGCGCGCGAGCGCCCGGTAGATTGGGTCAGCCCCCGTAGCTCAGCGGATAGAGCAGAGGCCTTCTAATCCTTTTGTCGCGGGTTCGACTCCCGCCGGGGGCGCATCTAGGGCTGTCACTGGTCGCTTCGTATTGCCGCGCGTGCCAAGAATCCTTCACCGAGACGATACGGCCCGACACCGGGATCGGGATGCGATGTGCGCTGCCGGAACTGCCATGCGATCGTGACGATCGAGCGCAGGCGCTCGTCGTGGCACGATGCGTACATGACGCGCTGAGCGGATCGACGACCGTAGGCTGTCGTGGTGCTCCCGACGATCCTGCAGTCCATCCCGCCGTCCGACGAGCTGAGTGGCGTCGCAGGCTGGGCGGTCGGGCTCATGGAGGCGGTCGGCGCGCCAGGCGCGGGGATCGCCATCGCGGCCGAGAACCTGTTCCCGCCCATCCCGAGCGAGGTCATCCTGCCGCTCGCGGGACTGACCGCGGCGGCCGGCGGGTTCTCGCTTGCTGAGGCGATCCTCTGGACGACCGCCGGCTCGGTCGTCGGCGCCCTGCTGCTCTACTCGCTCGGCAGGATCCTCGGCCACGAGCGGCTCGCGCGCATCGCGGAGAGGATGCCGCTCGTGCGCTCGAGCGACATCGACAAGACGACGGCGTGGTTCGCCAAGCACGGCTGGAAGACGGTGTTCTTCGGGCGCTTCCTACCGATCTTCCGCAGCCTCATCTCGATCCCGGCCGGGATCGAGCGGATGCCGGTGCCGCTGTTCCTCGGCCTCACCGCCGTCGGCTCCGCCATCTGGAACACGATCTTCATCATGATCGGCTACACGCTCGGCCAGAACTGGCACGTGATCGAGCCGTACATGGACTGGCTGCAGTGGCTCGTCATCGGAGCGGTCCTGGTCGTGATCGCGTGGTGGGTCTCGCGCCGCATGCTGCTCAACCACCGAGAGGGCAAGCACCTCCTGCACGGCGAGTGACCGGCGGCCGGTCGGACGGATCGGGAATGGATGCCGCGCAGACGCGGTTCCCTCCTCGTAGACCTGCTCGTTCGAATCTGAACGAGGTATCCGACCGAAAGGCCCCCATGCTGCAGAACATCCCCGGCTACCAGCCCGGCACCTACGTCATCGACGGCTCGCACTCGAACGTGACCTTCTCCGTCCGCCACATGATGGTGGCGAAGGTCCGCGGCGAGATCGAAGGCCTCGAGGGCACCATCGTGCTGGCAGAGCAGCCCGAGGACTCGACGATCACCGCGACCGTCGACCCGTCGACGATCAACACGAAGAACGCCGACCGCGACGCGCACCTGCGCTCGGCCGACTTCTTCGCCTCCGACGAGCACCCCACCTGGACGTTCCAGTCCACCGGTGCCCGCGTCGAGGGCGACGACCTCTTCATCGACGGCGAGCTGCAGATCCGCGGCGTGAGCAAGCCCGTCTCGCTCCTGGTCGAGTTCGGCGGCATCGGACCCGACACGTGGGGCAACACCCGCGCCGGCGCCTCGGCACGCACGCGCATCAAGCGCAGCGACTTCGGCATCACCTGGAACGTCGCGATCGAGACCGGCGGCGTCATGCTGTCCGACGACATCGACGTCGAGATCGAGATCTCCGCGATCCAGCAGGCTCCCGTCGCGGCCTGAGTCCACTGGCGAAGCGGGGTCGGGGCGCGAGCCCCGGCCCCGCTTCGGCTGTCAGGGGCCGGTGAAGCAGGCGAGCGCGTCGGCGAGCGACCAGCCGCCGCCGATCGGCACCATCGCCGTGCCGCCCGGCAGCAGCCGGCGCGCTTCGAAGGCGGGGCCGGTGGGACCGTCGACGCGGGCGATGTAGCCGAGCGCGAGGCCGGATGCGCTGACGACGCGCCAGAGGTCGTCGCGCACGCGGCGGGTGGCGACTCCGGTCGCCTGCGGCGCCGTGCGCCGCTGGGTGCTGGACATGATGGCCATGGCCGCTCCTCTCCCTCGACTGCACGCTACGAGGGGCCACCCACACAGGTGCGGGCGCTAGGCTCGCCGCATGCAGGAGATCGTGCTCGCCGGTGGTTGCTTCTGGTGCCTGGACGCCGCGTACCGCGTCGTCGACGGCGTCGAGGATGTCGTGTCGGGCTACACGGGCGGCGACGTCGCGCACCCGAGCTACGAGGCCGTGTGCACCGGCCGGACCGGTCACGCGGAGGCGGTGAAGGTCGTCTACGACGAGTCCCGGCTGCCCACCGAGGTCGTGCTCGACATGTTCTTCACCATGCACGACCCGCGGCAGCTGAACCGGCAGGGCAACGACATCGGCACGCAGTACCGCTCCGCGATGTTCTACCGCGATGACGCGGAGCGCGAGCGCTTCGAGACCGCGATCGCTCGCGCGAGCGACTGGTGGCCGGGCGAGATCGTGACGACGCTCGAGCCGCTCGGCGACTTCTTCGAGGCCGAGGACTACCACCAGGACTTCTTCGCCAAGAACCCGACGCAGGGCTACTGCCTCGCGGTCGCCGCGCCGAAGGTGAACAAGATCCGCGCGGGCTTCGCCGACTACCTGCGCGTCTGACGTTCTCCACAGGGCCGACCTGTCGCCGCGCGGCGCTCCCCGCGCGAAGTGCATCCTCCGTGACATGAACGAAGATGTGATCACCGTCGTCGGCAAGCTCGGCGGCGACCCCACCCTCAAGTCCGTGCACGGCGACCGGGTCGCGGAGTTCCGCCTCGCAAGCACCGCCCGCCGCAAGGAGGGCGACGAGTACGTCAACGGGCACACCAACTGGTACTCGGTCGAGGCGTGGGGCGACTTCGCGCAGCACGTCGCCGCATCGCTGCGGAAGGGCGACCTGATCGTGGTGCTCGGCAAGCTGAGGATCGAGCAGTGGGAGTCGGGGGAGAAGCGCGGCACGAGCGTGAAGATCCGCGCCGAGCACCTCGGCCACTCGCTGCGCACGGGCGCCGTCGCGAAGGATCGGCGCCCCGCGCCCGACCCGGCCACGTCGCTGCCGGAGCAGGAGCCGGTGCACGGCCCGGAGAGCCCCCGCCAGGTCGAGCCGGTGCTGCAGGCCGTCGGCCAGGATGCGTGGACCGCGCCGCTCGCGGAGCCCGACCAGCCGTTCTGAGCGTCGCTCGTTCCGGTCCCTGCTCGCCGCCCTAGGGTGGAGCCGTCCAAGGCGGTCGGGGTGAGGAGGGTGCGTGCGTCGGTTCGCAGCCCTCGCGGTGCTCGCGTCGCTCCTCATGGTCGGCTGCGGTCAGCTGCCCGGCTCGACCGCGCCCGGCTCGGCCGCGCCCGGCGCGACGGCCACCGGCTCGACCCCTCCCGTCGCGACCCAGCCGGATGACGCGGACCCCGAACCGTCGGAATCCGCCGACGCGGAGCTCGAGGCCTTCCTCGCCGCGATCACCGGGCACACGCCGACCGACCCCGAGGCGCTCGTCGCAGCCGTCGAATCCGCGGGCTTCCCGCGCTCCTCGATCGAGCGCACCCGCGAGGTCGACTCGCTCGGGGCGCCCGTGACGTTCCTCCAGATCGCGGTGCTGACGAGCGACGGCTGCATCATCGGCCAGGTGGGCGACGGCGAGCCGATCGCCGTGCGCGCGTCCGCGCTCGGCGGCGGCCGGTGCCTCGTAGGGGAGATCGTCGGCCTAGACTGAGGGCATGGCCGAGTACATCTTCTCCATGGTGCGCGCCCGCAAGACGGTGGGCGACAAGGTGATCCTCGACGACGTCACGACCGCGGTCCTGCCGGGCGCGAAGATCGGCGTCGTCGGACCCAACGGCGCGGGGAAGTCGACGATCCTCAAGATCATCGCCGGCCTCGACACGCCGTCGAACGGCGACGCGAAGCTCACGCCCGGATACTCCGTCGGCATCCTCATGCAGGAGCCGGAGCTCGACGAGTCGAAGACGGTGCTCGAGAACGTCCAGGAGGCCTTCGGGCACCTGACGGCCAAGATCACGCGCTTCAATGAGATCTCCGCCGAGATGGCGAACCCCGACGCCGACTTCGACGCCCTCATGTCCGAGATGGGCACGCTGCAGGAGGAGATCGACGCCGCCGACGCGTGGGACCTCGACTCGCAGCTCGAGCAGGCGATGGACGCCCTGCGCTGCCCGCCGGGGGACTGGCCGGTCACGACCCTCTCCGGAGGCGAGCGCCGCCGCGTCGCGCTCTGCAAGCTGCTGCTCGAGAAGCCCGACCTGCTGCTGCTCGACGAGCCCACCAACCACCTCGACGCCGAGAGCGTGCTGTGGCTCGAGCAGCACCTCGCGAAGTACCCCGGCGCCGTCATGGCCGTCACGCACGACCGGTACTTCCTCGACCACGTCGCTGGCTGGATCTGCGAGGTCGACCGCGGCCGCCTCTACCCCTATGAGGGCAACTACTCGACTTACCTCGAGAAGAAGGCCGAACGCCTTCAGGTGCAGGGCAAGAAGGACCAGAAGCTCGCGAAGCGCCTCTCGGAGGAGCTCGACTGGGTGCGCTCCAACGCCAAGGGCCGTCAGGCGAAGTCGAAGGCGCGCCTCGCCCGCTACGAGGAGATGGCAGCCGAGGCCGAGCGCACCAGGAAGCTCGACTTCGAGGAGATCACGATCCCCCCGGGCCCGCGCCTGGGATCGATCGTGCTCGAGGCGGATGATCTCGAGAAGGGCTTCGGCGACCGCAAGCTCATCGACGGCCTCTCGTTCTCGCTGCCCCGCAACGGCATCGTCGGCGTCATCGGCCCGAACGGCGTCGGCAAGACCACGCTGTTCAAGACGATCGTGGGCCTCGAGCCCCTCGACGACGGCGCGCTGAAGATCGGCGAGACCGTGAAGCTGAGCTACGTCGACCAGAACCGCTCGAACATCGACCCGAACAAGAACCTGTGGGAGGTCGTCTCCGACGGCCTCGACTACATCCAGGTCGGCAACGTCGAGATCCCGTCGCGCGCCTACGTGAGCCAGTTCGGCTTCAAGGGGCCCGACCAGCAGAAGCGCGCAGGCATCCTCTCCGGCGGCGAGCGCAACCGGCTGAACCTCGCGATGACGCTCAAGCAGGGCGGCAACCTGCTGCTGCTCGACGAGCCCACGAACGACCTCGACATCGAGACCCTGGGCAGCCTCGAGAACGCGCTGCTCGAGTTCCCCGGCTGCGCCGTGGTGATCACGCACGACCGGTGGTTCCTCGACCGCATCGCGACGCACATCCTCGCCTACGAGGGCACCGACGAGGACCCCGCCCAGTGGTACTGGTTCGAGGGCAACTTCGAGGCGTACGAGGAGAACAAGATCGAGCGCCTGGGCCCCGACGCCGCGAAGCCGCACCGCTCCGCCTACCGGAAGCTCACGAGGGACTGATGCGCCTCGAGGTGCCCGTGCAGGTGCGGTGGTCCGACCTCGACGCGTACGGGCACGTCAACAACGCCTCGCTGCTGACGCTGCTCGAGGAGGCCCGCGTGACGGCCTTCTGGGCCGGCGGTCCAGAGGGCTCTCCCACGACCGCGGTCATCGACGCTGGGCCCGGTGCGTCGAGCCTCACGGTGATCGCGCGCCAGGAGGCCGAGTACCTCGCGCAGATCCCGCACCACCGGCTGCCGATCCGGGTCGACATCTGGCTCGGCCACATGGGCGGCGCGAGCCTGCAGGTCTGCTACGAGGTGCGCTCGCCCGATCGCGACGAGCTCTACGCGCGCGCCGCGACGATCGTCGTGATGCTGGATGCGGTGACCGGCACACCACGCCGGCTCACCGATGCGGAGCGCAGGGCCTGGGAGCCGTACCTCGAGGCACCGGTCGAGTTCCGCCGCGCCTGACGCTCGGTAGGCTGGCGGGGCAACGATGCCACCACGCCGAGGAGCTGCCACCATGACCGACACCGTCGTCGACACCGCGAGCCCGACCGCCCCGCCCGCCTCCATCCCGCACTGGATCGCCGGCCGCCGTCAGGAGGGCGCGAACCGCACCGCGCCCGTCTTCAACCCCGCGCTCGGCACCGCCGTCAGCGAGGTGGCCCTCGCGAGCGCCGACGAGGTCGCCGACGCGATCGCGACCGCGAAGGCCGCGTACCCGGCCTGGCGCGACCTGTCGATCGCGAAGCGGCAGGCGATCATGTTCCGCTTCCGCGAGCTGATCGTGAGCCGCAAGGACGACCTCGCGAGGATCATCACGCGCGAGCACGGCAAGGTGCACGCGGATGCGCTCGGCGAGATCGCGCGCGCGATCGAGGTCGTCGAGCTCGCGACCGCGTTCCCGCTGCTCACGAAGGGCGAGTACTCCGAGAACGCGTCCACCGGCGTCGACGTCTACTCGCTGCGGCAGCCGCTCGGCGTCGTCGGCATCATCAGCCCCTTCAACTTCCCCGCGATGGTGCCGCTGTGGTTCGCGCCCATCGCGCTCGCCTCCGGGAACGTCGTCGTGCTCAAGCCGAGCGAGAAGGATCCGTCGGCGTCGGTGTTCATCGCCGAGCTCTACCAGGAGGCGGGCCTGCCCGACGGCGTGCTCACCGTGGTGCACGGTGACAAGGAGGCCGTCGACACGCTGCTGACGCATCCCGACGTCGCGGCGATCTCGTTCGTCGGCTCCACGCCCATCGCGCAGTACGTCTACGAGACCGGCTCGAAGCACGGCAAGCGGGTGCAGGCGCTCGGCGGCGCCAAGAACCACATGCTCGTGCTGCCCGACGCCGACCTCGACGTGACGGCCGACGCGGCAGTCAACGCCGGCTTCGGCTCGGCGGGCGAGCGCTGCATGGCGATCTCGGTCGTCGTCGCGGTCGACTCGATCGCCGACGAGCTCGCAGCGAAGATCGCCGAGAAGATGGGCGGCATCCGCACGGGCGACGGCACCCGCGACAACGACATGGGTCCGCTCATCACCGGCGCGCACCGCGACAAGGTCGCCGGGTACATCCAGACCGCCGCCGACGACGGCGCGGAGCTCGTCGTCGACGGCCGCGACCCCGAGGTGGACGGCGACCCCAACGGCTTCTGGATCAAGCCGACGCTCATCGACAAGGTGCCGACCGACTCCGCCGCCTACAAGGAGGAGATCTTCGGGCCGGTGCTCTCGATCGTGCGCGTCGCCTCCTACGAGGAGGGCCTCGAGCTCATCAACGCGAACCCGTACGGCAACGGCACGGCGATCTTCACGAACGACGGCGGCGCGGCGCGGCGCTTCCAGAACGAGGTGCAGGTCGGCATGGTCGGCATCAACGTGCCGATCCCCGTGCCGGTCGGCTACCACTCGTTCGGCGGCTGGAAGCAGTCGATCTTCGGCCAGGGCAAGGCGTACGGCAAGCACGCGTACGACTTCTACACGCGCGAGAAGGTCGTGACGAGCCGCTGGCTCGACCCGAGCCACGGCGGCCTCAACCTGGGCTTCCCCTCGAACTGACCGATCCTTCTCAACGTCGCCAGTGGTCGCGCGACCCGCCCTGCGGGCTGAGCGACCACTGGCGACGTCGAGGATCAGGGGTGGCGGATCGCCAGGATGAGCGACGTGCCGAGCTCGCCGGTCGCCGGGTTGACCTCGTCCTCGACGTGCCGCGCCTCGACGACCATGCCGAGCCGCTCGGCGACGCGGCGCGAGGCGACGTTCTCCTCGTCGAGGTGCGCGATCACGCGGTGCGCACCGATGGCCCACGCGAGCCGCAGCGCGGCACTCGCCGCCTCGGTCGCGATGCCCTTGCCCTGGGCGCCGGGCGCGATCATCCAGCCGAGCTCCGCCTGCCTGCTGCGGAGGCTCGTGATCCGCACCATCAGGTCGCCGACGAGTGCGCCATCGTGCTCGATGCCCAGCTGCACGGCGTCGCCGTCGCGCAGGAAGACCGGCGCGCCGCCGGCCGTCCACGCCATGAGCTCTGCCTCCGTCTGGTCGGGCGTGTACGTCCAGCGCCGCTGGCCTGGCGCGTTGCGGTAGCCGCGCACCGCATCGAAGTCGTCCGGCCGCAGCGTGCGCAGCAGCAGGCGCTCGGTGCGCAGCGGCAACGCGTCGCGCAGCGCGCGCATCGCCTCCGCGGGCGCGATCGGGTCGACCCTCATCCGCCGACCGGCTCTCCGGGTACGCGCACCATGCCCTCCTGGGCGATCGTCGCGACGTGCGTCCCGTCGGCCGTGTAGACGAAGCCGTTCGCGAGCCCGCGTCCGCCGCCCGACGAGCTGGTCTCGAGCTCGAGCAGCAGCCACTCGTCGACGCGCGCCGGCCGGTGCCACCAGACGGCGTGGTCGAGGCTCGCCGCCTTGAGCCCCGGCGTGGCCCAGGCCGCGCCGTGCATGCGGACGATGGGCTCGAGGATCGCGTAGTCCGACAGGTAGGCGAGCGCCGCGCGGTGCAGCGCGTCGTCGTCGGGGAGCGCATCCTTCGCCTTCACCCACACGTGCTGCTTGCCGTTGCGGGGACGCGACGGGTCGGGCACGTACACCGGCCCCTCCACGTGGCGGATGTCGAACGGCCGGGCGATGACCGCCCGCGCCTGCGGGTGGCCGGCGTAGGGGGCGAGGAGGTCCTCCGAGCTCGGCAGCTCCTCGGGGGCGGGCAGCCCCTTCGGGCTCGGGTGCTGCGAGCTGGGCCCCTCGTCGACGTCCTGGAACGACGAGATCATCGACATGATGGGCAGCCCGTGCTGGTAGGCCTGCACGCGGCGGGTGGTGAACGAGCGGCCGTCGTGGATGCGCTCGACCGAGAACGTGATCGGCAGCTCCACGTCGCCGGGCCGCACGAAGTAGCCGTGCACGGAGTGGATGGGGCGCGCGGCATCGACGGTGCGCTGCGCGGCGACCACTGCCTGCGCCATCACCTGACCGCCGAAGACGCGCCCGAACGGCATCGGGTGGCTCGTGCCGGTGAAGATGTCCTCGCTCGTCCGAGCACCGGTGTCCTCGAGGGTCAGGGTCTCCAGCAGGATGCGGATGCGCTCGGTCATGCGGTCCTCTCGACGATGCCCGACACCGGGGCCGCTCTAGTCTAGGGAGCGCATGCACGCCATCCTCGCCCTCGACGAGCGCGCGCGCGCCGACCTCATCCTGCTGCTCGACCGCGCCGCGGTCTTCGGCGACGGCGCAGTGCGGCTCGTCGCTGACGGCGACGTCGCGCTGCTCACCACCCCGCTCACCGCGGCGAGCGGACTGCTCGACACCGGCCCCACGATCCTCGTCGCGCGCGCGTCGCGCATGCGGGAGCCGGCCCGCTTCGACGGCGTGGTCGCCCTGCCGGCGCTGCGCGACGCGCTCCGCGCCGGCGCCGATGTCGAGATCCCGGATGCGGTGGGCCGGCCCGCGTGGGCGGCCGTGTCGCCGCCGCAGGGCGGATGGGCCCACGCGGGCGACGTGCCCGCCGACGCGGTGCGCCTGCTCGCCACGCAGGCCGCCGCCGATGTCGAGGCGGCGCTGCCGCGCTCGCCGGGCGAGGCCGTGCGGCGGCGGGCCGAGCGCGCCGTGTGGGGGCGCGTCGTCGACCCCAGCGGGCTCACGGCC
The DNA here is from genome assembly GCF_049844935.1 of Agrococcus sp. DT81.2. Taxonomy (NCBI): domain Bacteria; kingdom Bacillati; phylum Actinomycetota; class Actinomycetes; order Micrococcales; family Microbacteriaceae; genus Agrococcus; species Agrococcus sp. DT81.2. The sequence continues at coordinate 11,554 of NZ_JBNCLZ010000009.1, forward strand.
GGTCAGGCCGCGGCGCTCGTCGCCATGCGGTTCCTCGGCGACGCTCCCGTGCGGATCACCGTCGCGGGCGGCTGGACGCGCGCCTCGGGCCGCGCCGGCGAGGTGCTGGCCCGCTGAGTGCTTGCGACACACCCTGACGGCGTGTCGTGACCACCCGGCTCAACCGAGCATGCCCGTCGGGTCGCCCGTCTGCTCGGCGAGCTCGACGATGATGCCCTCGGGGCCGCGCACGTAGCAGAGCAGGTAGATGCCCCGGTAGTCCTCGACGGTGCCGACCGGCTCGAAGCCGAGCCGGGCGAGCCGCTCGAGCGTCCCGCGCAGGTCGGAGACCACGAATGCGAGATGCCGGATGCCGAGGCGGTTCGACGGCGCCGCCTCCGGCCCCGCCTCATCGACCGGGGTGAGGAAGCGCGACACCTCGAGCTGCGAGTGGCCGTCCGGCGTCTGCAGCATGACGAGCTCGACGCGCTGCCCCGGCAGTCCCGTCACGCGCCCAGCCCACGCCTCGTCGACCGTCGCCTCGCCGACCGCGCGCAGCCCGAGCTCCTCGAAGAACGCGCGCGCCGCCTGCAGATCCTCGACGATCACGCCGACGTGGTCCATCCGCTCCACCGCCATGCGACCACGCTGGCACGCTCGCCGGGCGAGGGGAAGGCGTCAGCCGCGCAGCTCGAGGAGTTCGAGGAGCCCGGACGGCACGACCTCGAGCGCGGGATCGTCGAAGCGGTCGGTCGGCAGCCACCACACCGGATGCCCCGCGTCGGTCGTGGGCGGCAGCGACGCATCCGCCGGCAGGTCGACCGCGAGCACCGACACGCGCTCGTGCAGCTCGCGGCCCGCGAACGTCAGCCGGTGCTCGAGCTCGCCGAGCGGCCGCACCGCGCCGCCGTCGACGCCGAGCTCCTCGCGCAGCTCCCGCACCACGGCATCCACCGCCGACTCGCCCGGGTCGATGCCGCCGCCCGGCGGGCGCACGAGCACCCTGCCCGTGCCGGGCTCGGTCGCGCTCGCCACGAGCAGCGCCCCGTCGGCGCGACGGACGACGGCGATCGCGATCGCCCGCGCACCCGAGCCGGCCTCGGCCGTCACAGCACCTGCAGCTCGGGGAGCGCCGCGAGCTCCTTGACCATGCCGCCGCCGTTGGGCGACCACACCCACGGGTGCATCGAGCGGGTCTCGGCGTGCTTGCGGCCACCGGCCAGCACCGCCTCCTGCGTCGAGAGCTCGCGGATCGCGACCGCGCGCACCGAGGTGGGGTGGGCGTTGGCGAACTCGCCGTACAGCTCCTCGTCGTGCTGGCCGTCGTCGCCGACGAGCAGCCACTGGATGTCGGGGAACTCGCGCGCGAGCCGGCGCAGCTGCGAGCGCTTGTGCTCCTTGCCGGAGCGGAAGAATCGGTCGTGCGTCGGTCCCCAGTCGGTCAGCAGCATGCTGCCGGCGGGGTAGAGGTTGCGCGACAGGAACCGGGTGAGCGCCGGCGCCGCGTTCCAGGCCCCCGTCGACAGGTAGATGAAGGGGCTGCCGGGATGGTGCTGCTTGATGCGCTCGTACAGCACGGCCATGCCGGGCACCGGCGTGCGGCCGTGCTCGTCGAGCACGAACGCGTTCCAGGCGGCGAGCAGCGGTCGGGGGAGCGACGTGACCATGACGGTGTCGTCGATGTCGCTCACCACGCCGAAGCGGGTCTCGGGGTCGACGACGAGCACCGGCGCGGCGACGGGCAGCGAGCCGGCGACCGAGACGGTCACCTCCTGCCATCCCGGTTCCAGGCGGATGGGCACGATCGCGTCGACGACGCCGCCGCGGTCCGCGGTCACCACGTGCCGGTCGTCGCCGGCGGCGATCGTCACGTCGACGTCGTTGAGGGTGAGCGAGGTGAAGGAGCGCCAGCCGCGCACGTTCTCGTACTGCGCGCGGCGCTCGCCGCCCGGCTCCACGAGCAGCACGCGCGCGAGCACGCGCACCCAGCCGTCGCCGCCGTAGCCCGGGTACGAGACGATCACGGGCAGCCGGCCGGTGCGCAGCGCGCGCGCCTCCCGCTGCTCGTGCACCCAGTCCTCGATGCGCGCGGCGGTGTGCCTGATGGGCTCCGGGATGCGCGCGAGTGGATCGAGCTCCTCCATGCGTGACCTCCCGAGCCGTGGACGCGAATCGACCCTACTGGGTGACGCTTGCCGCGATGAGATCGGGCCCGGTCTCGCGCACGTTGCCGACCCGCCGGTCGACGACGTGCGACCCGAGCGACGCGACGACCTCCGGCGCCTCCGCGACGACGGCCTCGAGCGCCGCCTCGCCGTCCTCGGTCGGGTCGAGCCAGGCGTCGCGCATCTCGGGCGCCACGACGAGCGGCATCCGCTCGTGGATGTCGGCGAGCGCGCCGGTCGCGGCGGTCGTCAGGATGGCCGTCGACAGCAGCCAGCTGCCGTCCGGCTGCTTCCACCAGGCGTACAGGCCCGCGAACGAGATCGGCGCGTCGCCGTGCACGTAGTGCGGCGTCTTCGCGTCGCCCTCGCGATGCCACTCGAACCAGCCGTCGGCCGGCACGAGCGCGCGGCGCTCGCGCACGGCATCCCGGAACATCGGCTTCGACGCCGCCGACTCGGCGCGAGCGTTGAACGCGCGCTGGCCCACCGACACGTCGTCCGCCCAGGCGGGCACGAGCCCCCAGCGCGCCGCCTCGAGCCGCCGCGCGGGTGGCGACTCGTCGCGCGGCGCGGGCTCGACGACGATCGGCACGGTCTCCGTCGGCGGGATGTTCCAGTTCGGCTCCGGCAGGCCGTCGCCCACCTCGTCGACCTCGAAGAGCGCGACGAGGTCGCTCGTCGGCGTGGCCATCACATAGCGTCCGCACATGCTTGAAAGGGTCTCACCTCAGACCCCCGCGTGCGAGAGGATGTGCACATGAACGAGCGTCCCATCGGCCAGCAGTCGGTCACCGTGCGCCACGAGCCCGTGCAGGCGCGCGCGGCGCAGCGCGTCGAGGCGCTGCTCGACGCGGCCGCCGCCGTCGTCGTCGAGCACGGCATCGAGCACCTCACCACCGCGCTCGTCGCGGAGCGCGCCGGCGCCTCGATCGGCACCGTCTACCGCTACTTCCCCGACCGCGTCGCCGTGCTCGTCGCCCTCGCCGAGCGCAACCTCGAGCGGCTCCGCCACGCGCTCGAGCGCGTGCTCGCGGCACCGCACGAGACGTGGGCGGATGCGACGGACGCGGTGATCGGCGCGATGGTCGACACCTTCCGCGAGGTGCCGTCGTTCCGCTCGCTGCGCACCGGCGAGGGCCTCGACCTCGGCCCGAGCGCTCGCGAGCAGGTCGCACCGCAGTTCGCTGACCGCATCGCCGAGTACGTGCTCGAGCGGTGGGGGATCGAGCTCGACGAAGCGGGCCGCGAGAGCCTCGTGCTCGCGGTCGGCGGGCTCGACGCCCTCGTGACGTACGCGTTCCTGCACGACCCGCACGGCGATCCGAGGTACCTCGCGCTCGGCCGCATGTGCGCGATGCAGCACCTCACGGCGGCGTTCGGCGACCCCGTGACGGCGGACGATCCGCGGGACGGCGCACCTATCACATAGGTATCGGCGTGTCGTTGCTGTCTGATAGGTCGCAGAGGGAGGATGGAGGCATCCGAAAGGCGGCCTGATGCCCATCCTCACGCTGGAGCTCGACCCGCTCGTCCTGTCTCAGTGGCAGTTCGGGCTCACGACGGTCTACCACTTCCTGTTCGTGCCGATCACCCTCGGCATGGTCTGGCTGACGGCCGGGTTCCAGACGGCGTGGGTGCGCACCGGCAACACCGAGCACCTGCGGCTCACCCACTTCTTCGGCAAGCTCTTCCTCATCAACTTCGCCATCGGCGTCGCCACCGGCATCGTGCAGGAGTTCCAGTTCGGGATGAACTGGTCGGACTACTCGCGCTTCGTCGGCGACGTGTTCGGGGCGCCGCTCGCGTTCGAGGGGCTCATCGCCTTCTTCTTCGAGGCGACGTTCATCGGACTGTGGATCTTCGGCTGGAACCGGCTGAGCCCCAAGCTGCACCTGCTGACCATCTACATGGTCGCCCTCGGCACGATGGCGAGCGCGTACTTCATCCTCGCCGCGAACGCGTTCATGCAGAACCCGGTCGGCTTCACGATCAATGAGGCCCGGGAGCGCGCGGAGCTCACCGACATCGGCGCGGTGCTGACGAATCCGGTGCTGCTCGCATCCTTCCCGCACACGATGTTCGCCTCCGTCATGGTCGCCGGCGCCGTCATGGTCGGCATCTCCGCCTGGCACCTCAAGCGCGGTCAGCACGCCGGCATGATGCAGACGTCGCTCCGCGTGGGCCTCTGGAGCGTCATCGGCGGCGGGATGCTGACCTTCATCACGGGCGACATGGTCTCGATCGCCATGGTCGCGGCGCAGCCGATGAAGATGGCCGCCGCCGAGGCGATGTACTTCACCTCCTCGGGCTACGACGCCTCGTTCTCGCTCTTCAGCCTCGGCACCCCGGACGGCGAGCACGAGATCTTCTCCGTGCGCGTGCCGTACCTGCTCGCCCTGCTGTCGACCCACGACCCGCTCGGCACCGTCGAGGGCATCAACGACCTGCAGGCCGAGTACACGGCGCTCTGGGGGCCCGCCGACTACAAGCCCATCATCTGGGTCACGTACTGGTCGTTCCGCTGGATGATGGGCCTCGGGATGCTGTCGTTCGCGATCGCGCTCGTCGGCCTGTGGCTCACGCGCAAGGGACGCATCGACCTGCCGAGGTGGGTGTGGACGGTCGCGATCTGGAGCCTGCCGCTGCCGCTGCTCGGCATGACGGTCGGGTGGATCTTCACCGAGATGGGCCGGCAGCCCTGGCTGGTCTTCTCGCAGATGCGCACCGAGGACGGTGTGAGCCCGGGGGTGAGCGGCGCCGAGGTGCTGACCTCGCTCATCGCCTTCACCGTCATCTACGGGATCCTCGGCGTCATCGAGTTCCGGCTCATGCAGAAGGCCGCCCAGCACGGGCCCGCCGAGGCGCCGGAGCTCGACGAGTCGGGCAAGCCCGCGCAGCCGGTCACGGTCTACTAGGAGGCGCTCGTGGATCTCTCGCTCGTCTGGTTCCTGCTCATCGGGTTCATGTTCGTCGTGTACTTCGTGCTCGACGGCTTCGACTTCGGCGTCGGCATGAGCCTGCCCATCCTCGGCCGCTCCGAGACCGACCGCCGCCGCATCATCAACGCGATCGGCCCGGTCTGGGACCTCAACGAGACGTGGCTCATCGTCGCGGGCGCGAGCCTGTTCGCGGCGTTCCCGGAGTGGTACGCGACCATGTTCTCGGGGTTCTTCCTCGCCCTGCTCGTGCTGCTGCTCGGGCTCATCGTGCGGGCGGTCTCGTTCGAGTTCCGCCACCAGCGCGACTCCGCCAGGTGGCGGGCCGGCTGGGACGCGTGCATCGTCGCCGGCTCCGTGCTGCCCGCGCTCATCTGGGGCGTCGCCTTCGCGAACATCGCGCAGGGCGTCGCGATGGAGCCGCACCAGAGCGGCGCGCTCGTGACCGGCTCGATCCTGTCGCTGCTGAACCCGTACGGGCTCCTCGGCGGGGCGACGATGGTCGCGCTCTTCCTCGCCCACGGCGCCGTCTTCCTCTCGCTCAAGACCGACGGCGACCTCAAGGCGCGCGCCCACGCGCTCGCGAACCGGGCCCTCTCGGCCACCGCTGCGCTCGCCGTGGTGTTCCTGCTCTGGACCGTGCTGCAGAACCCCTCGACCCTCGTGATCGTGCTCGCCGCGCTCGCCGCCCTGACCTGCGTCGCCGCATGGATGCTCAACCGCGTCGAGCGGGACGGCTGGGCGTTCGGCGCCACCGCGGCGACCGTCGCGCTCTCGGTGCTGACGCTGTTCGGCTCGCTCCTCACCCGCGAGGGCGGCCCGTTCGTCATGCCCGCGTCCGACCCGAGGGACGGCTTCGTCGGCCTCACCGTCGCGAACGCCTCGTCGAGCCAGTACACGCTCGAGGTGATGAGCTGGGCGGCGCTCGTCTGCCTGCCGCTCGTGCTCGCGTACCAGGCGTGGACCTACTGGGTCTTCCGCAAGCGCGTGACGGTGGCCGCCGTCGAGGTCGCGCACTGAGCGCGCAGGGCCCGAGCACGCAGGTCGCGCGCACCCGTCGCGGGCCGCTCGATCCGCGACTCCTCCGGCATGCCCCCGGCGCGCGCGGCCACCTCGTGCTCGAGGGCGCGGTCGCGCTCGTGCAGGCGGCGGCGATCGTGGCGTTCGCGTGGTTCGCAGGGCACGCGATCGGCGCGGTCGTGCAGGGCGCACCGCCCGCGACCGTCGTGCCCGACCTGACGCTCGCCGCGGTGGCGGTGCTCGTCCGCGCGGCGGGAGCGTGGCTCTCGGGCTCGCTCGCGCCCGCCGCGGCGGCACGCGTGCAGTCGCAGCTGCGGAGCGCGGCGCTCGCGCGCATCGGCGCCCACGGCAGCCCGGCGGGCGCCGCCGACACCGCCACCGCGCTCGGTCGCGGCCTCGCGGCGCTCGACGGCTGGTTCGGCCAGTTCCTGCCGCAGCTCGTGCGCACCGTCGTCGCGACGCCGATCGTCGTCGTCGCGCTGTGGCTGCAGGACCCGTTCAGCGGCATCGCCGTGCTCGTCTGCCTCCCGCTCATCCCCGTGTTCATGGTGCTCATCGGCCTCGCGACCGAGCGCGTGCAGGGCGAGCAGTGGTCGGCGACCGGCAAGCTCGCCCGCTCGTGGCTCGACACCCTCGAGGGCCTCGCGACCCTGCGCCTGTTCGGCCGCGACCGCCGCGCCGGAGCGCGCGTCGACGCGCTGAGCGACGAGCACCGGGTGCGCACGATGTCGGTGCTGCGCATCTCGTTCGTGTCCTCGATGGTGCTCGAGCTCGCCGGCGCGCTCTCGGTCGCGATCGTCGCCGTCTCGGTCGGCATCCGCCTCGTCGACGGCGACATGGCGCTCGGGCTCGCCTTCAGCGTGCTCATCCTGGTGCCAGATGCGTTCCTGCCCGTCCGGCAGGTCGGCGCCGCGTACCACGCGTCGACCGAGGGCATCGAGGCGTCCCGCGCCGTGCTCGACCTGATCGAGGCGCCGACGCTCTCGGACCGCCCGGCCGCCACGTCGGGCCCGGCGGCCGGCACCGGGCTCGTCGTCGACGCGCTCGAGGTGCGGCGGGGCGAGCGTTGGCTGCCGCCCGTGTCGCTGCGCGCGCGAGCCGGCGAGGTGCTGGTGGTCGCCGGTCCCTCGGGAGCGGGGAAGACGAGCCTGTTCGCCGGGCTGCTCGGCCTCGCGCCCGCCCGCGGCACGGCCGCGCTCGACGGCGCGGCGCTCGAGCCCTCCCGGCTCGCGTGGGCGCCGCAGGGCTCGTGGGACGCGGTCGTCACCGGCACGGTGCGCGAGAACCTCCTGCTCGGCGCGGCCACCGCCGACGACGCGCGGCTGCGTCGCGCGCTCGCCCGAGCCGGCATCGACGTCGACCTCGACGCCCGCATCGAGCCTGCGACGGGCGGCTCGCTCGGCCTCTCCGGCGGCCAGGCGCAGCGCGTGGTGCTCGCCCGAGCGCTGCACCGCGTCGCCGCGGGCGCCGTCGTGCTGCTCGCGGACGAGCCGACGAGCGCGCTCGACGCCGAGGCCGAGCGGCGCGTGATCGCGGGCCTCCGTGCCGCGGCCGCGGAGGGGGCGATCGTGGTCGTCGCGAGCCACCGCCCCGCGGTCATCGCGGCCGCCGACCGGGTCGTGCACATCGGTGAGGCGGTGCTCGCATGACCGGCCGCGAGGTGCTCGCGACGCTCGGCGAGCGGCGCCGCATGGCGGGCGGCATCGCGGCCGCAGCGCTCACCGTGGTGCTCGCGATCGCGCTCATGGCCACCGCGGGGTGGCTGCTCGCGGCGGCGTCGTTCCAGCCGCCGATCCTGCACCTGCAGATGGCGATCGTCGGCGTGCGCGCCTTCGCGATCGGTCGCGCCGCGGGGCGCTACCTCGAGCGGCTCGTCTCGCACGACGCCGCGTTCCGGATGCTCGGCTCGGCGAGGCGAGCCGCGTTCGACCGGCTGCGCCCCGTCGCGCCCGTCGGCGTCGGCCGCTCGAGCGAGCTCATGCCGCGGCTCGTCGGTGACGTCGACCGGCTGCAGGACTGGCCGCTGCGAGTCGTCGGCCCGCTCACGTCGAGCGGCATCGCCGTCGGCCTCGCGATCGCGACCGTCGCCTGGATCCTGCCGGCGGCCGGGCTCGCGCTGCTCGGCGCGGTCGTCGTCGCGGGCGGGCTCGCCGCCCTCCTCACCGCCCGCATCGCCGGCAGCGCCGACGCGGCGCTCGGCCCGCTGCGGTCACGGCTCGAGAGCGCCCTCGTCGACCACATGCGGGCGCTCGACCTGCTGCGCGCGTACGGCGCCGAGCCGGAGCGCCGGGCGGCCATCGAGGCGCTCGACCGCGAGATCGCCCGCCGCGCTCGGCGGCTCGCGCTCGCCGCGGGCGCGGGCGCGGGCATGATCGCGCTCGCCGCAGGCGGCAGCGTGCTCGTGGCCACGTTCATCGCCGCTCCCGCGGTCGCCCGTGGCGAGCTCGCGGGCCCGCTCGCGGCGCTCGTCGCGCTCATCGGCCTCGCCGTCTTCGAGGTGTGGGGAGCCGTGCCGCCCGCTGTCATCGCATGGCGCGAGTCGCGGGCCGCCGCCGAGCGGGTCGCTGAAGCGCTCCCGGGGGACGAGGCGGTCGCTGCCGTGCCCGCCGAGGGCGGCGATCCCGAGCCGCCCGTCGGCGCGCTCGAGCTCCAGGGCCTGCAGGCGGGCTGGCCCGGCGCGGGCCCCGTGTTCGAGCCGGTCGACCTGCGTGCCGAGCCGGGCGAGACAGTGGCAGTGGTCGGTCCGTCCGGTGCCGGCAAGTCGACGCTCGGGCTCGCCCTCGTGCGGCTGCTCGAGTCGACCGGCGGCTACCGCATCGGGGGACGAGACGTGCGCGGCATCGACCCGGACGCGCTGCGCCGGTCGGTGCTGCTCGCCGAGCAGCGTCCGCACATCTTCGACGAGGACCTCGAGCAGAACCTCCGCTTCGCCCGCGAGGACGCCACTGACGACGAGCTGTGGGCGGTGCTCGAGCGGGTCGGCCTCGCCGGCTGGGCGCGCCATCGCGACGGGCTCGCGACCCAGCTGGGGGAGCGCGGCGGGCTCGTCTCGGGCGGCCAGGCGCAGCGCATCGCGCTCGCGCGGGCGCTGCTCGCCGACGCCCGCATCCTCGTGCTCGACGAGCCGACCGCGAGCGTCGACCGGGCGCTCGCCGAGCCGATGCTGCGAGACATCCTCGCCGCGGCGCAGGGCGACGGCCGGATCGTCGTCGTCATCAGCCACGCGCCGCTGCCCGCCGAGCTCGTCACGCGGACGGTGCGCGTCGCACCAGCGGCGGCCGGCGTGCGCGCCGGGCGCGCCGGGCGCGCCGAGCGCATCCGTGCCCAGCAGCTCCGCGCCTAGCGCTCAGTCCTCGACGCGGTCCTCGAGGTGGCGCGCCTCGCCGCGGGAGATGAGCCGCTTCGCGACCCAGACCCCCACGATGAATACGGCGACGACGCCGACGAGCACGAAGCCCGCGCCGTGCAGCTCGTCGGCGAGCTCGCGGTAGGTGCCGCCGGCCAGCCAGCCGGCGCTCGAGTAGGCGCTCGCCCACAGCAGGCACGCGGGGAGCGTCCACGCGAGGAACCGCCGGTAGGGCATGCCCGCGCTGCCCGCGATGAGCGGCACGAGCGAGTGCGCCACGGGCAGGAATCGCGACAGGAAGATCGCGATGCCGCCGCGGCGGGCGAGGTAGCGCTCGGTGCGCCGCCAGCGCACCGACTGCTTGGGCCAGCGACGTGCGAGCCAGCGGTCGATCGCCGGGCCGATCCAGCGGCCGATCGCGAAGCCGATGCTCTCACCGCAGAGCGCGCCAAGCACCGTGGCGGCGATGAGCCCGAGCCACCACGGCCACTCCTCGACCGCGAGCGCGGCGATGATGACGACCGTGTCACCGGGCATCACGAGCCCGAGCAGCACGCTGGTCTCGAGCACCATCGCGAGGCCCGCGAGGAGCGTGCGCAGCAGCGGATCGACCGACCCGACGGTCTCGAGCAGCAGATCGATCGCGTCGTCGATCACCGCCGGCTCGCGATCGGGCCGTCGGTGGTGCGGTCCGCGGCCGGCGCACGGCGCAGCGACTCGAGGCGCGAGCGCCATGCCGGAGCGCGCTCCGGGGTCGCGACGCGCGGGCCGCCGTGCCAGCGGGTGACGGCGCGGATGCCGCGCAGCGCGTTCGCGAGCCACACCTCGCGGCCCTCCAGGTCGTCGGGCGTCGCTCGAGCCTCGCGCACCTCGATGCCGTCGGCGCGGGCGAGGTCGAGGATGACCGCCGCCGTCACCGACGGGAGCCTGAGGATGTCGGCGGCGGGCACGACGAGCGCGTCGCCGTCCCACCACAGCAGCGCTGACCACGTGCCCTCGGCGACGAGTCGGCGCGCGCCATCGCCGCGAGGATCCTTCTCGGTGAGGATCGGCTCGACGTCCGCGCCGATGCGGGCGCGCTCCTCGGCCTGGAGCGCGGCGAGCGCCTCGAGGTCGGGTCCCTTGCGCAGTGGCAGCGTCCGCGGATCCCTGGCGGCCGTGACGACCTCGACCGTCGCGCTCGGCGCGGGCGCGGGCCGGATGCGCAGCCGGATCCCCTCGGGCGTGAGGTCGAGCCGCGGCGACCAGGTGCCGGCGGGCACGACGGTCGCGGCGGCGTCCGCGGCCGCGAGCGCGGCGTCGGCGTCGCCGCCCACGTCGGCCACCGCATCCGCGAATCGACGACGATGCCGGTCGAACGCGAGCACGGCGCCGTCGACGACGAGCCATGAGTCCGCGGCGAGCGTGGCGCCGACTGGCTCCTCCACTGGCTCGAAGCGGGTGCCCGTCCAGGCGCGCACGACGTCACTCCCGCTCATAGGATCGACCCTATGCCCGCGACCCCTGCGGCGCTCCTGCCGCACCTCGGTGCCCGCTGGGCGCACCCGGTGGCGACGACGCCCGAGGCGGCGTTCGCCGCGCTCGAGGCCGACGGCGGTGATGTGGTCTGGCTCGACTCCTCGTCAGGGGGAGCGCACGTGCTGGGCGTCGGAGCGCACGTGCTCCTCGTGCGCGACGGCGCCGCGACGCTCGACGGAAGGCCGGTCCCGGGCGACGCTGTGGCGGCGCTCGAGGAGGCGAGGTCCCGCCTGCCGGGCCCGTGGGTGGGCTGGTTCGGCTACGAGGCGGGCGTGCGGATGCTCGGGCTCGAGCCGCCCGCCGGGCGCTGGCCCGAGGCGGCATGGCTGCTGCTCGACCGGTGGGTCGTGATCGAGGCCGGGCGGGCGCAGTTGCAGTCGCGCGACGGCGAGCCGTGGTCGCTGCTGGCCGCCTCCGTGTCGCTCCCGCCCATGACGGTCGTCGACCCCGCGCTGCTGTCATGGCGCGACGACGACGCCGCCTACGCCAGCAAGGTCGAGCGGTGCCGCGAGCACATCCACGACGGCGACTCGTACGTGCTGTGCCTCACGACCGCGATCGACGCGCCCGCCATCGACGCGATCGCGACGCACGCGCGGCTGCGGTCCGCGAGCCCCGTGCACCACGGCGGCCTGCTGCGGATCGCGGGCGTCACCCTCTCGAGCGCGAGCCCGGAGACGTTCCTGCGAGTGGAGGGCGGCGTCGCGACCACCCGGCCGATCAAGGGCACCCGTCGCCGCGGCGCCGACGACGACGCGGCGCTCGCACGCGAGCTGTGGGACAGCGAGAAGGAGCGCGCCGAGAACGTCATGATCGTCGACCTGTGCCGCAACGACCTGCAGCGGGTCTGCGAGCCGGGGTCGGTCGAGGTGACGAGCCTGTTGGGTGTCGAGACCTACCCGACGGTGCACCAGCTCGTCTCGACCGTGCGCGGGCGGTTGCTGCTCGGCCTCGGTCCGCTCGATGCGGTGCGGGCGCTGTTCCCGGCGGGCTCGATGACGGGCGCGCCGAAGCGCCGCACCGTCGAGCTGCTGCAGGCGCTCGAGGGCGTGCCGCGCGGTCTGTACTCGGGATGCTTCGGGCTCGTCGCGGGGGAGTCGTGCCAGCTCGCGATGGTGATCCGCAGCGTCGTCGCCGACGAGGACGGTGCGCACATCGGTGTCGGCGGGGGCGTCACCGCGCTCTCGGAGCCCGCCTTCGAGGTGGACGAGCTGCACGTGAAGGCGGCGGCGATGCTGGCGGCGCTGGTCCCGGCCGCGCTGCCCCACCCGCTGATCGAGTAGCTGCCGGCCGAGCCGGCCGCGTATCGAGATCAGGACCGCCCGAGCGGACGGGTTCGTCTCGATACGCGGCGCCTTCGGCGCTGCTACTCGACGAGCGGGGGTGGGGGCGGAGCCTGGCCGGGCCGACGGCGCCCCCCCTCCGCTGATCGAGTAGCTGCCGGCGGAGCCGGCCGCGTATCGAGGTCGGGACTGCTTGGCCGGACGGGTTCGTCTCGATACGCGGCGCCTGCGGCGCTGCTACTCGACGAGCGGGGGAAGGGGGAGCCCGGCCGCTCCCTTCTCCGCTGATCGAGTTGCTGCCGGCGGAGCCGGCCGCGTATCGAGATCGGGACTGCTTGGCCGTAAGGGTTCGTCTCGATACGCGGCGCCTTCGGCGCTGCTACTCGACGAGCGGGGGTGGGGGCGGAGCCTGGCCGAGCCGGCGGCGCCCCCTCTCCGCTGATCGAGTAGCTGCCGGCGGAGCCGGCCGCGTATCGAGATCAGGACTGCTGCGCGGCGTCCTTCGCCTCCGCCAGCGCCGCGATCCGGTCCAGCCGCGCATCCCACGACCGGCCGATCGCGTCGAGCCGGTCGGCCAGCGCGCTGAGGCTCGCGCCGATCGCTCGGTGTCGCACCGACCGGCCGTCGCGCACCGCGTCGACGAGCCCCGCCGCCTCGAGCACGGCGAGGTGCTTCGCGATCGCCTGCCGCGACACCGGCAGCTCGCGCGCGAGCTCGCTCGCCGAGCGCGGCTCGCTGCCGAGCAGCTCGAGGATCGCCCAGCGCGTGTCGTCCGCAAGAGCCGCGAACTGCTGCGCCGCAGCCGTGGCCGCCATCATGCCGCCGCCAGCACGTGCGACCGCAGGCTGTCGAGCACGAACTCCCACCCCGGCACGTTCTGCTCCATGCGCTCGTCGCGCTCCTGCTCGGGCACACGCATCCACCCCGACTCCACCACGGTGATGCGGGTCGCCCCGCTCGCGGTCTCGTCGAGGTCGAAGCGCACGTCGCACGCCTCGGGTCCCGGCTCGGCGTCGCCCATCGAGCCCCAGCGGAACGCGAACGTGCGCGGTGCGTCGACGATGCGCAGCGCGATGGGGAAGCGCTGCCCCTCGTGCTCGAACGTGCCGGTCACGCCGGCGCGCACGCCACCGGGGAAGTCGGCCGGATGCCCCCACCACGCCTCGATCGACGCGGGGTCGGTCAGGTGCCGCCAGACGAGGTCGCGCGGCGCCTCGATCTCGAGCGAGCGCGTGATGGTGCCGGCCACCCGATCGGTGATCGCCGGCGTCCAGCGGCGCGCGAGCAGCGCCACGAAGTCGTCGAGCTCCTCCGTCCATCCCTCGCGGTTCTCCTCGAGCGCCGCACGGCGGGCGCCCCCGTCGGCGAGCCGGTCGAAGCCCGTCTCGACCACCGTCAGCCGCGTGACGTCGCCGTCCCGCTCGAGCGTGAAGGTCGCGACCGTGCTGTTGTCCTCCCCGAGCGGCTCGCCGGGCGTGCCCCAGCGGAACGCGAACCGGTTCGGCTCCTCCCACGCTTCGATGCGCGCGGGGAAGTCGCCGTGCGCGTCCCAGCCGAACGCGCCGGTGGCGCCTTCGTGCATACCGTCGGGGAAGTCTGCGCGCTGGCCGAACCACTGCGCGATGCAGCGCGGGTCGGTGAGCGTCTCCCAGACCGCGGCGAGCGGTGCGCGCACCTCGACCGTGCGGGAGACGCGCATCGCGGTGTCGTCGACGGATGCGTGCGGCTCGTGCGTCATGCTGCCTCCTGCAATCGTGTGGTTGCAGGAGCACGCTACTCGCGCGCGTCCTCGACTGCAACCATCCGGTTGCACGTCGGTCAGCCCGCGAGCGACTCTGCGAGGTCGACGAGCTCGTCGAGCTCGACGGTCCAGCCGGCGGCGAGCGCACGCAGCGCCTCGCGCCGGGTCGCGTCGTCGCCTTCGAGCGGGAAGCCCGATTCGACGAGGTGCACCTGCGTGCAGTCATCGAGGTCGCGGAGCGCGATCTCGACCGTCGAGGCGCGGCCCGAGAGGATGCCCTCGGCCCAGTCGAACACGAAGCGCTCCTCGGGCACGACCTCGAGGATGCGGGCGGCGAGCACGACCTCGCCGCTCCACGCGAAGCGGCCGGTCGCGCCGGCGACGACGCCCTCGGGGAAGGCTGCGATGTCGCCGAGCCAGCGGGCGAGCAGGTCCGGCTCGGTGAGGCACCGCCAGACGGTGCTGCGCGGGGCGTCGATCGTGACGATGCGGGTCACTCGCGACGCCGGCACGTCGACGGTCGCCGGCGGGTTCTCGAACTCCGGCAAGACGACCTCCCTCCGCATGGCTGCGGCCGCGGTGGCGACCGCCTCCGATTGTGCCACGAGGCGCTCCGACCGAGTCGCCGTAGACTGGGAAGCCGTCGTGCCGCCTCCGGCCGACGACACCCAGGAGCATCTGTGACCGACGAGACCTACGACTTCGCCCGAATCCAGCAGCGCTGGCTGCCGGTGTGGGACCGCATCCGCCCCTTCGCGACCGACGACGAGTCCGACGCCAGGCCGCGCAAGTACGTGCTCGACATGTTCCCGTACCCCTCGGGCGACCTGCACATGGGGCACGCGGAGTCGTACGCGTACGGCGACGTGCTCGCCCGCTACTGGCGGCAGCAGGGCTTCAACGTGCTGCACCCGATCGGCTGGGACTCGTTCGGGCTGCCCGCCGAGAACGCCGCCATCCAGCGCGGCATCGACCCGAAGGTCTGGACCGAGGCGAACATCGAGCAGCACAAGCGCTCGATGCGGCAGTACGCGACGGCGTTCGACTGGGACCGCATCCTCCACACGTCCGACCCGGCGTACTACAAGTGGAACCAGTGGCTGTTCCTCGAGCTGTACAAGGCGGGCCTCGCCTACCGCAAGCCGTCGAACGTCAACTGGTGCCCCAAGGACCAGACGGTGCTCGCGAACGAGCAGGTCGTCGACGGCGCGTGCGAGCGCTGCGGTACGCCGGTCGTGAAGAAGAAGCTCACGCAGTGGTACTTCAAGATCACCGACTACGCCGACCGGCTGCTCGACGACCTCAACCAGCTCGAGGGCCGCTGGCCCGACAAGGTGCTGCGCATGCAGCGCAACTGGATCGGCCGCTCGATCGGCGCCGAGGTCGAGTTCGAGATCGAGGGTCACCCGAGCCCCGTGCACGTCTTCACGACGCGCCCGGACACGCTCTACGGCGCGACGTTCATGGTGGTCGCGCCCGACTCCGACCTCGCGGCAGAGCTGGCCGCGGGTGCTGACCCGGATGTGCGGATGCGGTTCCAGGCCTACCTCGACGAGGTGGGCCGGATGACCGAGATCGACCGCCAGAACGCGGAGCGCACGAAGACGGGCGTCGATCTCGGCCGCTTCGCGATCCACCCGCTGACGGGCGAGCGACTGCCCGTCTGGACCGCCGACTACGTGCTGGCCGACTACGGCCACGGCGCCGTCATGGCCGTGCCCGCGCACGACCAGCGCGACCTCGACTTCGCGCGCGCCTTCGACCTGCCGGTGAAGGTGGTCGTCGACACGAACGCGACCGTCACGGGCGTCATGCCGGCGATCCCGCTCGACGAGCACGGCAACGCCGTGCTGCCCGACGACCTGCCCGCGCTCGACCCGAAGACGACCGGGGAGGCGCTCACCGGCGACGGCCGACTCATGAACTCAGGCGAGCTCGACGGCCTGTCGAAGCAGCACGCGATCGGCCGCATGGTGCAGCTGCTCGAGGCCAAGGGCGTCGGCCGCTCGGCGAAGTCGTACCGGCTGCGTGATTGGCTCGTGAGCCGGCAGCGCTACTGGGGCACGCCCATCCCGATCATCCACACCGAGGACGGGCAGGAGGTGCCGGTGCCGCTCGAGCAGCTGCCC
This sequence comes from Agrococcus sp. DT81.2, assembly GCF_049844935.1. Taxonomy (NCBI): domain Bacteria; kingdom Bacillati; phylum Actinomycetota; class Actinomycetes; order Micrococcales; family Microbacteriaceae; genus Agrococcus; species Agrococcus sp. DT81.2. The sequence continues at coordinate 27,671 of NZ_JBNCLZ010000009.1, forward strand.
GTCACGCTGCCCGACTCTGCGGGCCTCGACCTGACGCCGAAGGGCAAGAGCCCGCTCGGCGGCGCCGAGGACTGGGTGAACGTGCCGTCGCCCATCGACGGCAGCCCCGCGCGTCGCGACGCCGACACGATGGACACGTTCGTCGACTCGTCCTGGTACTTCCTGCGCTTCCTGAGCCCGAACGACGACACGCAGGCGTTCGACAAGGCGCAGGTCGACCGCTGGGCACCGGTCGACCGCTACGTCGGCGGCGTCGAGCACGCCATCCTGCACCTGCTCTACGCGCGGTTCATCACGAAGGTGCTGTTCGACCTCGGCCACGTGTCGTTCACGGAGCCGTTCGAGTCGCTGCTGAACCAGGGGATGGTCATCCTCGACGGCGCGAAGATGTCGAAGTCGAAGGGCAACCTCGTCACGCTGTCGGAGGAGCTCGAGCGCTTCGGCGTCGACGCGGTGCGGCTCGCGATGAGCTTCGCGGGCCCGCCCGAGGACGACATCGACTGGAAGGACGTCAGCCCGACCGGCGCGCAGAAGTTCCTGGCGCGGGCGTGGCGGCTCTCGAAGGAGGCGCTCGCGAAGCCGGGCACCGACCCGAAGCCGGGCAATGCTGCGCTGCGTCGCGAGACGCACCGGTTCCTGGCGGATGCGCCGGGCCTGGTCGAGAGCCTGAAGTTCAACGTCGTCGTCGCGCGGCTCATGGAGCTGACGAACGCGACCCGCAAGGCCGTCGACAGCGGTCCGGGGGCCGCGGACCCGGCCGTGCGCGAGGCGGTCGAGACGGTTGCGCTCGGCCTGTCGCTCTTCGCGCCGTACACGGCGGAGGAGATGTGGGCGAACCTCGGCTTCCAGCCGTCGGTCGCGAACGCCGGCTGGCGCAAGGCCGATCGCGCGCTACTCGTCGAGCCGACCGTCACGGCGATCGTGCAGGTCGACGGCAAGGTGCGCGACCGCGTCGACGTGGCCGCTGACATCACGGATGCCGACCTCGAGCGCACCGCGCGCGACCTGCCAGGCGTGAAGCGCTCGATCGGCGACCGCACCGTGCGGCACGTCGTCGTGCGGGCGCCGCGGCTCGTGAACCTCGTCACGGGGTAGTCCCGCTCACGGCTCGTCGCCGTTATCCCGCCGGAGCGCCGACCCAGCCGCACTATGCGTCTGGGTGGGCGCTCTCGCGGGGTGACGCACGCCGTCGTCGGCAAGCCCGCACACGCGAGCTGGCTTGCCTAGATTTCAGGCCCGCCATCCTGCCCGAGCCGCGCCGAGGCGTGGGAGGCCGGGATCATTGCGGCGGAGCCGTACGAGATATTGCCGATCGTCGCCCGCTTGCTCCGCCGCGGATCAACTGGCCTCACCTGGGCGCGACTGCCCGACGATTGCCTGCGTCGCAAGGAACTCCTCCGCGGCGGGCTCGAGCTTGAAGTCGAGGAGCTCGACAGAGTGCTCACGCAGCACCTCTCGGACTTCAGAGGGCGTGGCGTGGAAGTACTCCCGACGCATATTGACTCGGTTCAGTCGTCGGTCCGCGAAGTACTGGTGAAGCATCGACTCGATGCCGACCGCGTCGTCTGCGAAGAAGAGAGCGTGCACGTCGAATCGGAAGGGCACGGACGCGTCGCCCAGCTCGTTGACGCGGTCCATGGGATCGAGCCGCCGGGTGAGCCCGATCTTGACGACATCCGGCCCGAAAGAGCCAACGTTGCTGATCACGTATACGTAACCCGCGCGGATGTTCGCGGCGCGATAGTCGACGTTCTCGATCGCGTGGTCGACGTCTGCGAGGCGTTCTCGCATTCTCGCGGCGCCCTCGAGGTCGCCCTTCTGCTCAAGGGCGAGCGCCGCATTCTCGTAGTGCGACCGCTCCTTCTCGAGTCGGGCTCGCTCGGCAGCGAGCTCTTGCTCGGCCTTGCGTTGCTCACGCAGTTCCTCACGCCTGGCCCGCTCAGCCTCCTTCTCCGCTTGCACCGCTCGCAGGTGCCGATTCGCGAGTTCGAGTTCCTGCAGTCGCAGTCGGTGGTAGCTCGATGTGATGCGGAGGTCGATCATCGTGCCGAGCCGCTCAATCTGCTCCATGGCTTTGGTGAGCCGCGCTTGTGCCGTGGCCAGGTTGCCAGCGCGGACTGCTTTGACACAGTTCTCAGCCTCGGCGTTATAGGAACGCAGCATCAGCTTCGACATGTCCTTCACGAAGCGCGCACCCTTCGCAGTGCTGTTGTTGAACGTGAAGTTGCTGGTGGCTTGAGTGGCGCTTCCGTCTCGGACAGCGGTCTTAATTGCCGTGCGGAGTGACTCCAGTTGCGTCCCGAGCGCCAGAGAATCCTCCGCTGGGTGCTCGAAGTCGTAAAGACCCTGCTCCTGAACATCGATGGCATGCCTGAGATCGAGAAGGCTTGCCGCGGCTGCCTCCACCTCATGACGCCGCGCGGACAGCTGCAGCTCAGCGTCGGCGAGCTGCTCACGAAGGAGCTGCAGGTCGCTATCGAGCGAGGCGTTGGTTGCTTCGCGATCTGCAATCTCAAGCAGACCGTACCGAGCGATCAAAGAGTCGAGTCGCGAGACCTCCGCCCTGAGTGCCTCCGCGTGCCTCCGTGCGCCGAAGAGCGGAACCTTCTCGTCGGCGACCGTGCTCCGATGAGTGCCCACAGTCAGCTCGGCAGCCGCCGACGCGACCGTTGCTGTCCCGCCGGGGGCGATTCGGTGGGCTGTTGTCGGCTGCTCGCTGCTTGGCAGAGACGCGCCGGCGTCCGGCGCGCTGACTGACGCCTGCGGTCGCCAAGGCTCGGGGAGTGGATCCACGCCCGGCGTCCCCGCCGCAGACACGTGATGCGTCCACGCTTGGCCGTCCCAGTAGCGCTGCTCGTAGCGCGTTGTCGGATCGGGATACCAAGCGGCGATCGGCTGCTTCTGCTGACTCATAAGGCGAACCTAGCGATGATTGCCCACACGGCAACCAAATCCGCAATGCATGCGGGCATGGGTCCGATGATCCACAAGTCGACCCGCCTGACGCTCGCTATCGAACGCAAGCGCTCTATCGTCCCGGGATGGCCGGTGATGGCGGGCGCGGCGGGGATGCGCGCTGGCGCCTGGGCGCGGGCGCCGCGGTCGTGCTCGTGCTCGGCGCGGTCGCCGGCGGGGTCGCGCAGCGGATGGTCGCCGATGCACAGCCGGCGGTCGTCGTCGCGACGCCGGTCGCGACCTCCTCCGCCTCTGCCGAGGTGGTCGTCGACGTGCAGGGCGCCGTCGCCCAGCCGGGCGTCTACCGGCTGCCGGCGGGCGCGCGCGTGCTCGACGCGATCGCCCGGGCAGGCGGCACCGTCGCGGAGGCGGCGCCCGGCGCGCTGAACCTCGCCCGGCCGGTCGTCGACGGCGAGCAGGTGCTCGTGCCGACCGAGGGGGAGCAGGTCGAGGCTGGGGCCGCGACGCCGGAGGTCGGAGGACTCGTCTCGCTCAACCGCGCCGATCAGGCGGCGCTCGAGACGTTGCCGCGCGTGGGTCCGGCGCTCGCGCTCGCGATCATCGCGCACCGCGACGAGCACGGGCCGTTCACCGACGTCGCGCAGCTCGACGACGTGCCCGGCATCGGGCCGACGATGCTCGCCACCATCACGCCGCTCGTGACGCTCTGATGTCGAGCGGGCGATGACGAGAAGCGAGCACTGATGCGCGACCTGCGGCTTGCGCTGCCGGTCGGGATGGCATGGGCGGTGCTCGCGGCGCTCAGCCAGCACCCGGAGGCGCTCGGCCCTGCGGCGGCGGTGTGCGGGCTCACGGCTGGCCCCCTCCTGCTGGGCGCGTCGTTGCTCAGCGCGAGAGGCACATCCGCCCGCGGCAGTGAGCACGCCGCCGCCCTGCTCCGGAGCGCCGCCGTCGGCGCCGGTCTCGCCGTGCCGCTCCTCGCCGCCGCCGATGCAGTGACCGGCGTGCCGCTCGACGACTGCGACGCGCTCGCTCTGCTTGTGCTGGGTGGCGCCACGCCCGCCGAGGTGCTCGTCACCGGCTGCGACGGCCGTGCGCTGACGGCGGGCGTGCCGCCCAGCGCGCTGCTGCTGCGAGCGGAGGCGTCGCTCGCGATCGGGGCGACGGCCGTCGGCGCGTGCGACGCGTGGCTCGACGGCCCGCGGTGGCTGCTCACGTGCGCCGAGGTCGAGGTCGCCGAGCCCGCGGCCTGGGCGGCGTGGGCGACGCCGCTGCGCGATGGGTTGCTCCTGGCGTCCGAGCGGCTGCCCGGCGCCGGCGGACAGCTGCTGCCCGGCCTCGCGATCGGCGACGAGCGGCGCATCGGGCCCGCGCTCGAGACCGCGATGCTCGACGCCGGACTCAGCCACCTGACCGCCGTCTCGGGCGCGAACTGCGTCATCGTGGTGGGCGCCGCATTCCACGCCGCCGCCGCGCTCGGCGCGCGCCGCAGCGCGCGGGTCGCGGTCGCGGGCGCAGCGCTCGCCGGCTTCGTCCTGCTCGTGACACCCGAGCCATCCGTCGTGCGCGCCGCCACGATGGCGGCGATCGCGCTCGTCGGGCTCGTCACCGGGCGACGGGCGGGCGCCGTCGCGCTGCTCTCGCTCGCGGTGCTGCTCGTGCTCGCACTGCAGCCGCACCTCGCGACGAGCGCCGGCTTCGCCCTGTCGGCGCTCGCCACCTGCGGGCTCGTCGTGCACGCCCGCCCCATCGCTGCCGCGCTCTCGCGCGTGCTGCCGATGCCGGTCGCGGCGCTCATCGCCGTCCCCGCCGCCGCCCAGCTGTGGTGCCTGCCCGTGCTCGTCGGCCTCGACGCGCGCGTGAGCCTGGTCGCGGTGCTCGCGAACCTGCTCGCCGGCCCGGCTGCGCCGCTCGCGACGATCGCCGGGCTCGCGGCGTGCCTCGCGGCGCCGCTCGCGCCGGCCGTCGCCGTCGGCCTCGCGTGGGTCGCGTGGCTGCCGGCGTCGTGGATCGCCCAGGTCGCGCTGCTCGCCCAGCAGTTGCCCGCGGCCCAGTCGCCGTGGCCGGCCGCGCCCTGGGGCGTCGCAGCGGCATCCGCCATGCTCGTCGCCGTCGTGTTCGGCCATGCGAGCCATCGGCTCGGTCGTGGGCTCGTGGTCGCGCTCGGCGTGGCGCTCGTCGCCGGCGGCTGCGCCGCGTGGCCGGCGGTACGGCTCGGGTCGCTCGCCGACTGGCGCATCGCGCAGTGCGACGTCGGGCAGGGGAGTGCGACGGTCGTGCGGTCGGGCGGAGCGACGGTGCTCGTCGACGCGGGGCGCGAGCCGGGCCCCATCGACCGGTGCTTGCGGATGCTCGGCGTCAGCCGCATCGACCTGCTGGTGCTCACCCACTTCGACGTCGACCACGCGGGCGGCGCGCCCGCGGTGGCGGGTCGCGTGGGCACGCTCGTGCACGGACCGGTCGACGAGCGGGCCGCGCCGCTCGTGGCAGAGCTCGTCGCCGGCGGCGCGACCCCGCACGAGGCTCGGCGGGGCGACGCGTGGCAGCTGGGGGAGGTGCGGGTCGATGCGCTCTGGCCGATCGGCGACCCGAAGCCCGGCAACGACGCGAGCGTCGCCGTCACGATCGACCTCCCAGGCACTCGCCTCGAGCTCGTCGTGCTCGGCGACCTGAGCGCGGAGGCGCAGTCCAGGCTGCTGCGCGCCGGTGTGCCGGGTCCGGCATCCGTCGTCGTCGTGGCTCATCACGGCTCGGCCGACCAGCTGCCCGCGCTCTATCGGCGGCTCAGCGGCGCGGTCGGGCTCGTGGGCGTCGGTCCGAACGACTACGGGCACCCAACGGATGCGGCGCTGCGGCTCGTGCGCGACACCGGCGGCATGCCCCTGCGCACCGACGAGCTCGGCACGATCGCGCTCGCCGTCGACGACGCGGGCGTGCGCGTCTGGTCGGAGCGCGTCGGCGGCTCGCCGTAGCTGGCGCTTCGAGCAACTCGGCATCTCCCGCCGGAATTGCGTACTGCCGCACTGCCGCGGCGCCCCAAGCCTCAAGCTTCGGCTGGATTCTCGTCACGAGCTCTTGAGCCGCCTTCCACCCATAGGCTGATGGCTCGTCGATAAAGAGGCCTTGTCCGCTCGAAGAGGAGCGTATACGTGGAGATTGCAATCGCTGTGGCTTTCGCCCTCGTGATTCTTGGTGGCCTCGCGGCTCTGTTGCTGCGCGGACGGCCCAAGCCAAGATCGCTCCCGATCGTTTATACCGCTCACGCGCGCGACCGGATGTCACAGCGTCGCGTCAACGAGACGCAAGTGGAGCGCGTCGTTGCCGCGCCGCAACGAACGAAGTACGACCCGGACGAGGACAGTTTCCGGCTGGAGCGAGATATCGGTGCCGAGACACTCAAGGTATGGGTGGTGGCGCCGTGGCCGGCGAAGGAACAAGTCGTCATTAAGAGTGTCGCGTGGCACTCTTCGATCCACTTCTCGATCGCTCCAGACGCCATCGGTCGCGTTGTCGGTCGGAGCGGGGAAAGGATTCAAGCCATTGAGCATCGAACGCGAACGCGCGTCTCCATAGATGGCGGAGGCTCCGTGCGTATCACGTCCGGGTCCAGGAGCGACGCTGAAGCAGCGCGCAGCGAGATCGAAGCTGCGGCAAGAACGACACGAGTTGCCGTCGGTGACCATTGGACGGCCGCTGTTTCGAAGCACCTACCGCACGGAGTCATCGTGGAGTCTTCGGACGGCTCCTCGGGCTTCGTTCATGTCAGCGAGTTGCGTTCGCTCGCTGGAGGCAAGCGCATCGACGACCTTTCCTCCGTTGCGCCGATGGGTCGTGTTCTGAAGGTGCGGGTGCATGAGATCCGAGAAGGAAGAGTGCGCTTGAGGCTCGGCGGTTCTCGTCAACCCTGATGTGCGCGTCTGGTCGGAGCGCGTCGGCGGCCGCCCGTAGGCTTGATCCATGGCGGCAGCGAGCATCCCGAAGATCGGCTGGGAGCAGGTGTCGCCCGCGCCCGTCGTGCTGGTGTTCGGCAAGGAGTCGTTCCTCGCCGACCGCGCGCTCCAGCGCCTGCGCGCCCTGCTGCTGCTCGAGGACCCCGAGCTCGAGGTCCGCGACGTCGACGCGGGCCAGTACGGCGACGGCGCGCTCGAGCTCATCGCGAGCCCGTCGCTGTTCGACGAGCCGCGGCTCGTGCGCGTCCAGAACGGCGTGAAGGCGACGGATGCGTTCATCGCCGACGTGCTCCGCTACCTGGCCGCGCCCGTCGACGGCACGACCTTGGTCATCCGCCACGACGGCTCGACGGTGCGCGGCAAGAAGATGCTCGACGCGATCCGCTCGACGCCCGGCGCGATCGAGGTCGTCTGCCAGCCGCTCAAGCGCGGCGACATGATCCCGTTCGCGCGCGCAGAGCTGCGGCTGCTTGAGCGCGACGCGACACCCGGCGCGATCGCCGCGCTGGTCGACGCCTTCTCGAGCGACATCGCCGAGCTCGCGAACGCCATCCGCCAGGTCGCGCTCGACACCGAGGGCGACGTCACCGAGCAGGTCGTGCGCACCTACTACTCGGGGCGCGTCGAGACGACGGCCTTCGCGGTCGTCGACGCCGTCATCGCGGGCGATGTCGCTCGCGCGCTCGTCACCCTGCGGCAGGCGATCGCGACCGGCGCCGACCCCGTGCCGATCGTCGCGGCGTTCGCCATGCGGTACCGGCAGCTCGCGAAGGTGTCGGGCGCCGGCGGCTCCGACATGCAGGCCGCCCGCCAGCTCGGGATGCAGGACTGGCAGGTCGGCAACGCGCGACGCGATCTGCGGTCGTTCACGGATGCGTCCCTGTGCGACGCGATCGAGGCGATCGCGACCGCCGATGCCGCCGTGAAGGGCGCCGAGCGGAGCCCCGGCCACTCGGTCGAGCGGCTCGTGCGCCAGCTGGCAGCCCGCCCGGCGGCCTGACCCGTACCGAACTGCGGGTGCCGACAGTCGCGACTCGCAGATCGGTACCACCATCCAAGGTGCTCGCGAAGGTCTCGTACCGATCTGCGGGTGCCGGCCGTCGCGACCCGCGGATCGGTACCACCAGCCAGGCTGGTCGCGAAGGTGTTGTACCGATCTGCGGGTGCCGGCCGTAGCGACCCGCAGATCGGTACCACCGCTCAGAGCGGCGGCGCGGCTCTGGTACCGAGCTGCGGGTGCTCGCCGCCGTGACCCGCAGATCCGTACCGCAACCCGCAGCCGCAGCCAAGGCCGCGCCCCGCGAACGACGAAGGGGACCCCGACCGGGGTCCCCTTCGTGCAGCGTGTCAGCTCAGAGCGACGCGGCAGCCTTCGCGATCGACGACTTGCGGTTCGCCGCCTGGTTGCGGTGGATGACGCCCTTCGAGACGGCCTTGTCGAGCTTGCGGGTGGCGACGGCCACCTTCTGCTGCGCGACAGCCTTGTCGCCGGCGGCGATGGCCTTCTTGGCCTCGCGTACGGCGGTCTTCAGCTCGCTCTTGACGGCGCGGTTGCGGAGCGTCGCCTTCTCGTTGGTGAGGATGCGCTTGATCTGCGACTTGATGTTCGCCACGTGGTGTCCTGTCCTTGTTGGAAGAGTGGTTGGCGGCGGCTGTTGCTCGCCTGAGCCGCCGCGACCCGCCCTCGCGCGACGGGCGCGCAGAAGAAGGGGAAGCCAGCGAACGATGCTATCAGCGCCCGAGGCCTGCTCGCAACGCGGCAGCCCCTGTCCGCTGTGGGAGAATGGACGTTCCGCACCGCAAGCCGCATCTGCGACGAAGCGGAGATCCCCAGCCGACGAGAAGGACCCGTGAGCCCTAGAGCGACCAAGGCACTCGAGCCAGCCTCCACCGATCCGGCGAAGATCCGCAACTTCTGCATCATCGCCCACATCGACCACGGCAAGTCGACCCTCGCCGACCGCATGCTGCAGCTCACCGGCGTCGTCGACGACCGCTCGATGCGCGCCCAGTACCTCGATCGCATGGACATCGAGCGGGAGCGCGGCATCACGATCAAGTCGCAGGCAGTGCGGATGCCGTGGGCGCTCGACGGCGACACGTTCGCCCTGAACATGATCGACACCCCCGGCCACGTCGACTTCACGTACGAGGTGTCGCGCTCGCTCGCCGCTTGCGAGGGCGCGATCCTGCTCGTCGACGCCGCGCAGGGCATCGAGGCGCAGACGCTCGCAAACCTGTACCTCGCGATGGACAACGATCTCGAGATCATCCCGGTGCTCAACAAGATCGACCTGCCGGCCGCCGACCCCGACAAGTACGCGGCCGAGATCGCCCGCCTCATCGGCGGCGACCCCGACGACGTGCTGCGCGTGAGCGGCAAGACCGGCGCGGGCGTCGACGCGCTGCTCGACCGCGTCGTGCGCACCGTGCCCGCGCCCACGGGCGAGGTCGACGGCCCCGCTCGCGCCATGATCTTCGACTCCGTCTACGACGCGTACCGCGGCGTCGTCACCTACGTGCGCATGGTCGACGGCACGCTGCGCCCCCGCGAGCAGGTCGTCATGATGTCGACCGGCTCGAAGCACGAGGCGCTCGAGATCGGCGTCTCGAGCCCCGAGCCCATCCCCGCGAAGGGCCTGAGCGTCGGCGAGGTCGGCTACCTCATCACCGGCGTGAAGGATGTGCGCCTGTCGAAGGTGGGCGACACCGTCACGGGCGTGAAGTCGCCGGCGGCCACGCCGCTCAAGGGCTACGCCGAGCCGAAGCCCATGGTCTTCTCGGGCCTCTACCCGATCGACGGCAGCGACTACCCGGTGCTGCGCGAGGCGCTCGACAAGCTCAAGCTCTCGGACGCGGCGCTCGTGTACGAGCCGGAGACCTCCGTCGCGCTCGGCTTCGGCTTCCGCTGCGGCTTCCTGGGCCTGCTGCACCTCGAGATCATCACCGAGCGGCTCGAGCGCGAGTTCAACCTCGACCTCATCGCCACCGCGCCGAGCGTGCCGTACGAGGTGCTGACCGAGGACAAGCAGACGCACATCGTCACGAACCCGAGCGAGTTCCCCGAGGGCAAGATCCTGTCGGTGGTCGAGCCGATGGTGCGCGCCACGATCCTCGCGCCGAAGGACTACGTCGGCGCCATCATGGAGCTGTGCCAGACGCGTCGCGGCACGCTCGGCGGCATGGAGTACCTGTCGGAGGACCGCGTCGAGCTGCGCTACCGGCTGCCGCTCGGCGAGATCGTCTTCGACTTCTTCGACCAGCTCAAGTCCAAGACCCAGGGCTACGCCTCGCTCGACTACGAGGTTGACGGCGAGGAGGAGGGCGACCTCGTCAAGGTCGACATCCTGCTGCAGGGCGAGCAGGTCGACGCATTCAGCGCGATCGTGCACCGCGACAAGGCGTACGCGTACGGCGTGCTGATGGCGGGCAAGCTGCGCGAGCTCATCCCGAGGCAGCAGTTCGAGGTGCCGATCCAGGCGGCCATCGGCGCTCGCATCATCGCGCGCGAGACCATCCGGGCCATCCGCAAGGACGTGCTCGCCAAGTGCTACGGCGGTGACATCACCCGCAAGCGCAAGCTGCTGGAGAAGCAGAAGGAGGGCAAGAAGCGGATGAAGATGGTCGGCCGCGTCGAGGTGCCCCAGGAGGCGTTCATCGCCGCCCTCTCCACCGGCGAGACGAAGAAGGACGCGAAATGAAGCCCATCGCCGAGCGCTCGACCAACTACGGCGCCGTGGGCGCCACCGGGCACTTCGACTTCCAGCGGTTCCCGCCGAAGGGCTTCGAGGTCGTGCAGAAGCGCGCCCGCATCGGCCACGGCCGCCCCCGTTACGACGCGGCGGTCGCGGCCCTCCGCACCTGGAAGGTGCAGCGGCTCTCGGGCATCGAGATCGACATCGTCGGCACCGACGAGGGCTCCGTCTACCGCCCCGTCGGCTTCGACGGCACCGAGGCCACCCGCGCCGCGAGCATCGAGCCGCAGCAGGACTTCGGCCCCGACGGCGAGCCCTTCCTGCAGCCGGGCGACTCCGTCGACCAGCGCATCCGGGTCGCGGGCATCCAGGTCCACGCGCCCATGCGGGTGATCGCGGTCGAGGAGGAGCCGACGACGCACGTCGTCATCATCGGCTCGCTCGAGGGCCACCCGCTCGCCGGCGAGGAGCGCTTCACCGTCGAGATCGCCGACGACGAGACCGTCTTCCTGCACTTCCGCGCGATCGTCCGCCAGGAAGCGTGGTGGGCCAAGCTCGGCAGCCCCGTCGCGCGGGCGCTGCGCCGCCGCTACCACGACCGGTTCATGGATGTGCTCCGGTCGATCGACGTCCGCTGACCATGGGGCGGCTGCCTGAGGGCGAGGCCGCGCCGGCCGACGGCCGCCTGCCGGCCGGCACCGCGGTGGACGGGGCGTTCGGCGTCTACCTGCACGTGCCGTTCTGCTCGGTGCGGTGCGGCTACTGCGACTTCAACACCTACACGGCCGACGAGCTGCGCGGCGCGACGCGCGCCGGCTACCCCGGCGACGTCGCCGCCGAGATCGCCATCGCGGCCGAGGTGCTCGGCGAGCTCGGTCCGCTGCGCCCGGCGCAGACCGTGTTCTTCGGCGGCGGCACGCCCACCCTGCTCCCGGCGGGTGACCTGCTGACGATGCTGGCGGGCGTGCGGGATGCGTTCGGCATCGCCGACGGCGCGGAGGTCTCGGTCGAGGCGAACCCCGACTCGATCGATGCGGCCGGCCTCGCGCAGCTGCGCGCCGGCGGCGTGACGCGCGTCTCGTTCGGCATGCAGTCCGCAGTGCCCCACGTGCTGGCGGCGCTCGACCGCACGCACGATCCCGAGCGGGTCCCGCAAGTCGTCGCGTGGGCTCGCGAGGCGGGCCTCGAGGTGTCGATCGACCTCATCTACGGTGCGCCGGGGGAGTCGCTCGCCGACTGGCAGCGCTCGCTCGACGCCGCGGTCGCGATGGCGCCGGATCACGTCTCGGCGTACGCGCTCATCGTCGAGGAGGGCACGGCGCTCGCCCGGCGCATCCGCCGCGGCGAGCTCGCCGCGCCGGACGACGACCTGCAGGCGGCCATGTACGAGGCGGCGGATGCGACGCTCTCGGGCGCGGGCTACGGCTGGTACGAGGTGTCGAACTGGGCGCGCGGGGATCGGGTCGCCCGGCACAACCTCGCCTACTGGCGCGGCCAGGACTGGTGGGGATTCGGGCCCGGCGCCCACAGCCACGTCGGCGGTGTGCGCTGGTGGAACGTGAAGCACCCGGCCGCGTACCGCGACCGGCTCGTGGCCGGAGCCTCGCCGGCGCTCGCGCGCGAGGTGCTCGACGGGGAGACGCGCCGCGTCGAGCGCGTGCTGCTCGAGTCGCGCATCGCCGGCGGCCTGCCGATCGACGTGCTCGAGCCCGAGGGCCGCAGCGCGGTCGCGGGGCTCATCGCCGACGACCTCGTCGACGGAAGAGCCGCCCTCGCCGGCCGGGTGGTCCCGACGCTGCGAGGGCGGCTCCTGGCCGACGCGGTGGTGCGGCGACTGCTGCCCTGAGGCTCAGGCTCTGAGGGCTCGCGCTACTTGATCATCCGCCAGTTGAACGGGTAGCGGTACGAGCCGCCGTTGTTGACCCGGACGCCGCCGATGATCGCGAAGATCACCTGCAGGAGTCCCGGCACCCAGTAGAGCGCCGGCAGGAACGCGAGGATGCCGAGCGTCACGAGCGCGAGGATCGAGCCGACGATGAGGATGCCGATCGCGAGGATCGTCATGAAGATGCCGAAGTTCAGCGCCTCCTTCGACTCCTGCTTCGCGAACGCGCTGCGGTCCTTGTAGATCATGTAGACGATGAGCGGGCCGATCCAGCCGCCGAAGCCGCCGGTGACGATCGTCGAGAGGCCCGAGAGGTGCCCCCACATGCCGGCGTTCTTCTCGTCGACGGGCGACATCGGGGCGGCGGCCGCGTACTGCGGCTGCCCGGGGGCGCCGTACTGCGGCTGGCCGCCGTACGGGGGCTGGCCCGCGCCGTACTGGGGCTGCCCGCCGTACTGCGGCTGCCCCGCCCCGTACTGCGGCTGGCCGTAGGGAGGCTGACCCGGCTGCCCGAACGGCGGCTGGCCGGGCTGACCCTGCCCGTGCTGCGGCTGCCCGTGCTGGGGCTGCCCGTACGGCGGTTGCCCGTGCTGGGGCTGCCCGTACTGGGGCTGCCCGGACTGCGGCTGCGGCGCGGACGCGTGCTCGCCCGGTCGCGGCGCGGCGCTCGCGCCGCCGGTGGGCTGCTCGCCGAACTGCGGCGCGGAGGGCTGGCCGGGGTGCTGCTGGCCGTGCTGCCACCCCTGGCCGTCGGTGCTGAAGGCGGGCTGGCCGGGCGCCTCGGGCGTGACGGCGGGGGAGGAGAACGACTGCGCGGGCTGGCCGACGCCGGGCGCCGCGGGGGCGCTGGGAGCGGCGTGCTGCTCGTCCGTCACGGCGAAGCCATCGACGGGCTGCTCGGACGGATCTGGCTGCTCCCCACGGGGAGCGTTGGGATCGGACATGGCGTGCCTTTCGTGTGTGCCTCGCGGTGCGCGGGACCTATCGCGGGCCCATTGTCCGCCCGAACGGCTGTGCATGCCATCCGAACGGCCGCGGCGCGCGGTAGGATTGGCAGTCAGTAGACGAGAGTGCCAAGCAGAGCTGTGCCGCGTCCGGGAGCGGATGCGGTGCCCACGGACGAGGGGAGCGCGGATGGTCTCGGATCGCGGTCTCGACGTGCTCCGCGCGATCGTGCAGGACTACGTCGCCATGCGGGAGCCGGTCGGCTCGAAGTCGATCGTCGAGCGGCACGCGTTCGGCGTCTCCGCCGCCACCATCCGCAACGACATGGCGCTCCTCGAGGAGGAGGAGCTCATCGTCGCCCCGCACACGTCCTCCGGGCGGGTGCCGACCGACAAGGGCTACCGGGTGTTCGTCGACCGGCTGCAGCGCATGCAGCCGCTCACGCCGGCGCAGCGGATGGCCATCGCGCGGTTCCTCGACGAGGCGGTCGACCGCGACGACGTGCTCGCCCGCACCGCCAGGCTCCTCTCGAGCCTCACGAACCAGGTCGCGCTCGTGCAGGTGCCGATGCGCCGCCCCGCGGGCGTGCGCCGGGTCGAGCTCGTCGCCGTCGCGGAGACGCGGCTGCTGGCCGTGCTGATCCTCGACTCCGGCCGCGTCGAGCAGCGGGTGCTCGACGCGCAGCAGCGCATCGAGCCCGAGCAGGCGACCGCGCTCGGTCGCGCGTTCACCGAGACGGTCGCCGAGCTCTCGCCCACCGACGCCGTCGAGCGGTTGTCGTCGGCCGCCGCATCCGCCCCGCCCGCGCTGCAGACCGCGACCGCGGCCGTCGCGCACGCGCTCACCGAGATGCTGCAGGCCGCGGGCGGCGACCGCATCGTCATGGCAGGCGCCTCGCACCTCGTGCGCGAGGAGCGCGACTTCCACGGCCGCGTCACGCCGGTGCTCGACGCGATCGAGGAGCAGGTGACGCTGCTGCGGCTGTTCGACGAGATGGGCGCGGAGGGCGAGGTGACGACCCGCATCGGCCGCGAGCTGTCGGGACCGCTGGGGGAGGCCGCCGTCGTGGCGTCGACGTACAGCGACTCGCGGCTCGAGGGGCATGTGGGCGTGCTGGGCCCGACCCGGATGGACTACGCAGGAAACATGGCCGCGGTGCGCGCAGTTGCGCGCTACCTGACGCGGCTGCTGAGCGAGGACTGAGTGACTGACCACTACGAGACCCTCGGCGTCGCGCGCGACGCCGGCCAGGACGAGATCAAGAAGGCGTACCGCAGGCTCGCTCGCGAGCTGCACCCCGACGTCAACCCGAGCGAGGACGCCGCGGAGCGATTCAAGACCGTCACGCACGCGTACGACGTGCTCGGCGACCCGCAGTCGCGCGCGGAGTACGACCGGGGCCCGTCGGCCGGCGCGGGGGCGTTCGGCTTCGGTGACATCTTCGAGCAGTTCTTCGGCGGCGGCCGCTCCCAGGGCCCACGCTCGCGGCGGCAGGCGGGGCAGGACAGCCTGCTGCGCGTCGACCTCGATCTCGCCGACGTCGTCTTCGGTGTGCACCGTGAGCTGCGCGTGCAGACGGCCGTGCTGTGCGAGACGTGCGGCGGCGCCTGCACCGCGCCGGGCACGAACCCGGAGCGCTGCTCGATGTGCGGCGGCTCCGGCCACGTGCAGCGGCAGGTGCGCTCGCTGCTCGGCAACGTCGTCACGAGCCAGCCGTGCGCGGTCTGCCAGGGCTACGGCACCGTCATCCCGCATCCGTGCCAGACGTGCGCCGGCCACGGCCGCGTGCGCGCCGAGCGCACCATCCCGGTCGACATCCCCGCGGGCGTCGACACCGGCCTGCGCATCCAGCTGCCCGGCCAGGGCGAGGTCGGCGAGGCGGGCGGCCCCGCCGGCACGCTCTACCTCGAGATCAACGTGCGCCACCACGAGGTGTTCAGCCGCTCGGGCGACGACCTGCTCGCCACGCTCGAGGTGTCGATGCCGGATGCGGCGCTCGGTGCGCGAGCGCGCGTCGAGGCCATCGACGGTCCGGTCGAGGTCGAGGTGCGGCCCGGCACGCAGTCGGGCGACGTGCTGACGGTCGCCGACCGCGGCGTCACGCGCCTGCGCGGAGCGGGGCGGGGCGACCTCAAGCTCGGCGTGCAGGTGGTGACGCCGCAGCGGCTCGACCGCCGCACCGAGGAGCTGCTGCGAGAGTTGCGCGATCGCACCAAGGCGCCGGCGCCGCACCTCGCGCAGTTCAAGCAGGGCCTGTTCGCGAAGATGCGCGACCGCCTCCGCATCTGATGGCCCACTGCTACTGGCATGACGCGCTCGAGGGCGCAGCCGCTGGCGACGTGGTGACGCTCACGGGGGAGGAGGCGCACCACGCCGCCGTCGTCTCGCGGATGCGTCGCGGCGAGCGCGTGCTCGTGAGCGACGGCCGCGGCACGCTCGCCGAGGGCGTCATCGACCGTGCCGAGCGCGACGGCGTCGACGTCGTGCTGCAGCACGTCGACGCGGTGCCGGCGCCGTCGCCGCGCATCGGCCTCGCGCAGGCTCTCGCGAAGGGCGACCGCGCAGAGCTCGCCGTGCAGGCGTCGACGGAGCTCGGCGTCGACGCGATCGTGCCGTGGCAGGCGCGCCGCAGCGTCGTGCAGTGGAAGGGCGAGCGCGGCGACAAGGCGCTCGAGCGCTGGCGCAAGGTCGTGCGCGAGGCGGGCAAGCAGGCCATCCGCCCGCGGCTGCCCGAGGTCGGCGAGGTCGTCGACACCGAGGGGCTCGCCGGGCTCGCGGATGCGTGGCGCCTCGTCGTGCTGGACCCCACCGCCGTCGACTCGATCGCCGACGTCCCCGTCGACCGCGACGTGCTGCTCGTCGTCGGCCCCGAGGGCGGCGTGGACCCGGGCGAGCTCGAGCGGCTCGTGGCCGCCGGCGCCATCCGGGCTCGCATGGGCGATCACGTCCTGCGCACCTCCACCGCCGGACTCGCCGGCATCGCTGCCCTCTCCATGCGGCTCAGCCGCTGGTGAGCGGCGCGAAGGTAGGCTGATCGGCATGGCTGAGCCCACCGTGTTCGAGAAGATCATCGCCCGCGAGATCCCTGCGGAGATCGTGCTCGAGAACGATCGCATCATCGCGTTCACCGACATCCACCCCCAGGCGCCCATGCACGTGCTCGTGGTGCCGAAGACGCCCGCGTACCGCGACGTCGTCGAGCTCGCGGCCGGCGACCCCGACCTGCTCGCCGAGATGATCCAGGCGGCGCAGGCGATCGCGCGCGAGCGCGGCGACGGCGACTTCCGCCTCGTGTTCAACACCGGCGAGCTCGCCGGTCAGACCGTGTTCCACGCCCACGCGCACGTGCTGGGCGGTTCGCTCGGAGAGGGCTCGCTTGCCTGACGCAACCCAGTCGATCGAGATCGACGGCATCGAGATGGTGCGGCTCCTCGGGCCGCAGGACCGCCTGCTGACGCGGCTCGAGCACGAGCATCCCGATGTGCGGGTCGCCGTGCGCGGCAACCTCGTCACGCTCGAGGGCCCGGAGGACGACGTCACGGTCGCAGGGCGGCTCGTGCAGGAGCTCGTCGACCTCGTGCGCCAGGGCGCCGACCTGAGCCAGACCGAGGTCGCGGAGGGCACACGCATCCTGCGCCAGGACTCGACCCGGAGCCTCTCCGACGCGATGGGCGAGGCGATCCTCACGTCGCGCGGCAAGTCGATCCGCGCCAAGACGGAGGGCCAGCGCGCCTACGTCGACGCGATCGACGAGCACACCATCGTCTTCGGCGTCGGCCCCGCCGGCACCGGCAAGACCTACCTCGCGATGGCGAAGGCCGTGCAGGCCCTCCACCGCAAGGAGGTCAACCGCATCATCCTCACGCGCCCCGCGGTCGAGGCCGGAGAGCGGCTGGGCTTCCTGCCTGGAACACTCACCGACAAGATCGATCCCTACCTGCGGCCGCTCTACGACGCGCTCAACGAGATGATGGACCCGGAGCTCGTGCCGAAGCTGCTCGCGACCGGTGTCGTCGAGGTCGCGCCGCTCGCTTACATGCGCGGTCGCACGCTCAACGACTCGTTCATCGTGCTCGACGAGGCGCAGAACACCACGCCCGAGCAGATGAAGATGTTCCTGACCCGCCTCGGCTTCGGCTCGCAGATGGTCGTCACGGGCGACTCGACGCAGGTCGACCTGCCCGCCGGCACCTCGGGGCTGCAGGTCGCGCAGCAGGTGCTGGGACGCATCGACGACATCCACTTCGCCGTGCTGACGAGTGCCGACGTCGTGCGCCACTCGCTCGTGGGCGAGATCGTCGACGCCTACACCGAGCACGACCAGCGCCAGATGGCGAAGCAGGCGCGCAAGTCGCAGCCGCCGCACCAGCGCGGTCGGAGGGGCTGATGGCGATCGACCTGCTGAACGAGACGGATGCCTCGGTCGACGAGGCGCAGCTGATCCGGCTCGTCGGGTTCGACCTCGAGCGCCTCTTCGTGCACCCCGACGCCGACGTGGCGATCGTGCTCGTCGACGTCGCCGCGATGGAGCAGCTGCACGTGCAGTGGATGGACGAGCCCGGCCCGACCGACGTGCTCTCGTTCCCGATGGACGAGCTGCGCCCCGGCGCGCACGACCGGCTGACGCCCGCGGGCCTGCTCGGCGACATCGTGCTGTGCCCGGAGGTCGCGCAGGCGCAGGCCGTCGAGGCCGGCCACAGCCTCATGACCGAGCTGCGGCTGCTGACGACCCACGGCCTGCTGCACCTGCTCGGTTTCGACCACGCCGAGCCGGCGGAGCGCGACGAGATGTTCACCCTGCAGGACAAGCTCCTGGCTGCGTTCGAGGAGCACGACGGCGGCACGCCGGGCCGCCTCCCCTGATGTTCGAGATCCTCCTCTTCGCCGCCGCCGCGGTGCTCATCGCGTTCGGCGCGTGGCTCGCCGCCGCTGACGCCGCGCTCGGCGTGGTCTCGCGCGCCGAGCTGCAGGACGCATCCGTCACCGCGCGCCACGGCCGCGCGATGCTCGCCATCGCCGACGACCTGCGCGGCCACCTCATGACGCTGCAGTTCGGCCGCATCATGTGCGAGACGCTCGCCGCCGTGCTCATCACCCTCGCGGTCGACTCGCTCGTCACCGAGTGGTGGACGACGCTGCTCATCGCGGGCGGCGTCATGATCGTCGTCTCGTTCGTGCTCGTCGGCACGAGCCCGCGAGCGGTCGGTCGCACGCACGCGGTCGCGCTGCTGCGGGGCTCCGCACGCTTCCTGCGCTTCTGGCGGGTGCTGATGGGGCCGATCGCGAGCCTCGTCGCCGCCGTCGGCGACAAGATCACGCCCGGACGGCAGCGCGAGACCGCGTTCACGACCGAGGCGCAGCTGCTGTCGATGGTCGACGCCGCGGCCGAGTCCGACGTGCTCGAGGACGACGACCGCGAGCTGATCCACTCGATCTTCGAGTTCAACGAGACGCTCGTGCGCGAGGTGATGGTGCCCCGGCCCGACATGATCACCGTCGAGCGCGACGCGACGGCCCAGGATGCGCTTCGGCAATTCCTCGACAACGGCCTGTCGCGCATGCCCGTGGTGGGCGAGGCGACCGACGAGATCATCGGCATCCTCTACCTCCGCGACGTCGTGCGCAGCCGCACGTGGCGGCCGGAGTCGACCGAGACCGCCGAGGAGCTCGCGCGGCCGGCGATCCTCGTGCCCGAGTCGAAGAAGGCCGACGACACCCTCGCGCTCATGCAGGCCGAGCGCGTGCACGTCGCGATGGTCGTCGACGAGTACGGCGGCATCGCCGGGCTCGTGACGCTCGAGGACCTCGTCGAGGAGCTCGTGGGCGAGATCCGCGACGAGCACGACCGGGGCCGCAGCGAGATCGTCGACGAGGGCGAGGGCGTCTGGCGCGTCTCGGCGCGGCTGCAGATCGACGAGCTGGGCGACCTGTTCGACCTCACGCTCGACGACGAGGACGTCGACACCGTCGGCGGCCTCGTGCAGAAGGAGCTCGGCCGCATCGCCGAGGTCGGCGACGTCGTCCACGCGGGAGAGCTGCGCATCGAGGTGCGCTCGATCGACGGCCGCGGCCGCAACGCGGGCGAGATGGAGGTCTCGCGCGAGGTTCGCGCGGACCGAGAGGCCGAGGGGGCCGCATGATGGACGACACCGCCGACCTCGACTCGGGTTCCGATGCCGCCGCTTTCGACTCCGGCGCGCAGGGCCAGCGCGACGCGGCGCACCGGAGCGGGTTCGTGACGTTCGTCGGGCGTCCGAACGCGGGCAAGTCGACGCTCATGAACGCGCTCGTGGGCGAGAAGATCGCCATCACGTCGTCGAAGCCGCAGACGACGCGGCACGCGATCCGCGGCGTCGTCCACCGCGACGACGCGCAGGTCGTGATCGTCGACACCCCCGGGATGCACAAGCCGCGAACGCTGCTGGGGAAGCGCCTCAACGCCGTCGTGCAGACGACGCTCGGCGACGTCGACGTCATCTGCCTGTGCGTGCCGGCCGACGAGCCGCTCGGCCCGGGCGACCGCTTCATCGACCAGCAGCTCGAGGGCTTCCCGCGAGCGAAGAAGGTGGCGGTCGTGACGAAGACCGACGCCGCCTCCAAGCAGCGCGTCGCCGAGCAGCTGCTCGAGGTCAACGAGCTGCGCGAGTGGGATGCCGTCGTGCCGCTGTCGTCGCTGCAGGGCACGCAGCTCGATGTGCTGCTCGACACGCTCGTCGGGCTGCTGCCCCAGGGCCCGCCGCTCTACGAGGCCGAGACGACCACCGAGGAGCCGCTGCACATCCGCATCGCCGAGCTGATCCGCGAGGCCGCGCTCGAGGGCGTGCGCGACGAGCTGCCGCACTCGATCATGGTGACGATCGACGACATCGTGCGCCGCGAGGACCGAGAGCTCACCGACGTCTACGCCAACCTCTGGGTCGAGCGCGACAGCCAGAAGGGCATCGTCATCGGCAAGGGCGGCTCGCGGCTGCGGCAGGTGGGGGCGGATGCGCGAGCCGAGATCGAGCGGATCGTCGGCACGCAGGTGCACCTCGACCTGCGCGTCAAGATCGCGAAGGAGTGGCAGGGCGACCCGAAGCAGCTGGGCCGCTTCGGGTTTTGAGTCCGCAGCGCTCAATGCGGCGAAGCCGCGTTGAGCGCGGAGGACTCAAGGTCGAGTAGCACGCGAAGCGCGCGTATCGAGACCCACCCACCCCGCTGGTCGAGCAGCACGCGAAGCGCGCGCATCGAGACCCACCCATCCCGCTGGTCGAGTAGCACGCGAAGCGCGCGTATCGAGACCCACCCACCCCGCTGGTCGAGCAGCACGCGAAGCGCGCGCATCGAGACCTAGCCTTCCGCCGCCCTGAAGAGGTAGTTCCGCGTGCCGAGCACCACCCGCTCGGCGGGCCGCCAGCCGCCGTCGCGCCAGGTCGCCATGCCGTAGCCGCGCGCCCGCAGCATCCTGCTGACGTCCTCGGCGGTCCGGCCGTACCGCGACAGATGTCGATCCTCGATCTCGAGCAGCAGCGCCGGCATGTCGCGCTCGAGCACGCGCGCCGCGCCGTGCAGCACCTCGGGCTCGAAGCCCTCGACATCCGCCTTGATGAAGCGCACGCGCTCGATGCCGCGCGCGTCGCACACGTCGTCGATCGTCGTCACCGGCACGCGGATGCGCCGCCCCGCCGAACCCGGCGCGCCGGTCGGCGCCAACCCGTCGGCGAGATGCGCGTGCCCGCTGATCGGCAGGCCGTACCGCGACGGCAGCACGAGCTGCAGGTGGCCGGCGACGCGGCCCATGCCGGAGTCCGAGAGTCGCACGTGCGAAGCGCCGACCGCACCGCGCACCGCGGCCAGCAGCCTGCGGGGCCGACGCTGCGGCTCGAAGCTGTGCACGGCGCCGCCCGGGCCGACGAGCTCGGCGAGCGGGAAGGTGTACATGCCGTAGGCGGCGCCGATGTCGAAGCAGACGTCGCCGGGACCGACGACGTGGTGCAGGCCGCGGAGCTCGGCCTCGGCCAGGCCGAGCGCGGCTGCGATCCGCAGTGATCGCGCGGCGACAGCGAGTCGCCCTCGGCCGCGCGCGAGCTCGGGCCGTCCGGCGGTTGTCTCGACGGTCGTCTCGTCCACGTGACCTCGGTCCTCTAGGCGGGTCTGCGCCAGTGCAGAGGCCGAGCATATCCGCGGGCTGCCGCAGGATCGGGCATCTCACGGCGAGCGGCTCCTCATCGAGCGCGGGCCGGTGCGACCTCCGCCGGTGGCCGAGCCCGCAGGATCGCCGCTGTCTGTGGTGGGTTCGACGGGGCGGACGCCTCCGTCGAGCGGATGATTCCGGGCCGTCGGACGGCCGCGCCCGTCGCGCTCCTCCTACGCTGGATCGCGTGACCACCCTCCCGACCATCGACGCCGCCGTGCCCGCCGCAGCGCATCCGGTCGACCCGGGGCGGGTTTCTACGCGGGCGCCCGGCTCGCTCCGCACCGACGCCATCATCGCGGCCGTCACCGTGCTCTTCCTTGCCCTGCCGACGCTGCTGCTCGGCACGGTCGGCTTCGGCTGGCACTGGCTGCTCGCCGCCATCGTCGCGCTCGCGATCCCCGGCGCGATCCTGCTGCGCCGCACGCAGCCGGTGCTCGCGATCGCCGGCCTCACCGTGCTCGCGGTCGTGCACGTCGTCGTCGCGGCACCCATGTTCCCGATGTGGTTCGGCGTGCTGGTCGTGCTCTACTCGGCGGGCCGCTTCTCGCGCTGGCCCGGCAGGCTCGCGGCGTTCGGGCTCGCGCTCGTCGCGTCGGTGCTCGCCGCCTACTGGATGACCACGACTGGCGGCATCGCCGGGTTCAGTGCGGGCCAGCCGGTGCCGATCGAGGAGATCGTGCGGTTCGTCGCGTTCCTGTGGATCCCGCCGATGCTGCTGTTCTCGATGACGATCCTCGTCGGCTGGGGCGTCGCGGCCGCCGCGCGCACGGAGGCGGCGACCGTCGTGGCGCAGGTTTCGCTGCAGCGCGCCGACCAGGAGGAGGAGCGCGCGGCGCTTGCCCGCGACATGCACGACGTCGTCGCGCACTCTCTCGCCGTCGTGATCGCGCAGGCCAACGGCGCGCGCTACACGGCTGACCCGGCCGCGAAGGATGCATCCCTCGAGACCATCGCGGGCACCGCCAAGGAGGCGCTCGGCGACGTGCGGCTGCTGCTCGCCCAGCTGCGGCACAGCGAGGCGCCCGACCCGGTCGCGTCGCTCGACGACGTCGACGTGCTCGTCGAGCGGATGCGCGCAAGCGGTCTCGACGTGCGCGTCGAGCGGGCGGGCGACCGGCCGGCGCTGCCCCGCACGGCCGACATCGCGGCCTACCGGATTCTGCAGGAGGCGCTCACGAACGCGCTGCGTCACGGCGACCGCGCAGAGCCGGTGCACGTGCGGCTGCACGGCGTGCCGGTCGCGCCGGGCGCCACCGGCATCGTGCTCGACGTGCACAACCGCATGCTGAGCGCTCCGGGTCACCCCGGGCACGGCGTGCGCGGCATGCACGAGCGCGCACGGCTCGCGGGCGGCGACGCATGGACCGGAGTCGAGGGCGGCTGGTTCCGGGTGCGGGCTGCGTTCCCCGCCGGGCTCATGCAGCAGGCGGGCGCGGCGCGCAGCCACGGGAGCGCCGCATGATCCGGGTGCTCATCGTCGACGACCAGGCGCTGTTCCGCGGCGGCATCCGCATGCTCGTCGAGTCGCAGCCCGACCTGACGTGCGTCGGGGAGGCGGCCGACGGGGCGCAGGCGGTGCGGCTCGCCGACGAGCAGCAGCCCGACGTGGTGCTCATGGACGTGCGGATGCCCGTGCTCGACGGCATCTCGGCGACTGACCGCATCGTGCGCGCGAACCCGGCGGCGCGCGTGGTCGTGCTCACGACCTTCGACCTCGACGAGGCGGCGGCGCGTGCCATCCGCGCTGGGGCGTCGGGCTTCATCCTCAAGGACGCGGAGCCCGAGCTCGTGCTCGCGGCGATCCGCACGGTGCACGCCGGCAACGAGGTCGTGGCGGCGAGCGCCACGCGTGAGCTGTTCAAGGCGTTCGGGCGGCAACGGCGCGCGGCCCCGACGGCGTTCGGCGAGCTGACCGATCGCGAGCGCGAGATCTTCGGGCTGGCGGCGAAGGGCCTCTCGAACACCGAGATCGCCCGCTCGGAGTTCGTCTCGGAGGCGACCGTGAAGACGCACATCTCGCGCATCCTGGCGAAGCTCGGCCTGCGCGACCGCGTGCAGCTCGTGGTGTTCGCCTACGAGCACGGGCTGGTGGGGGAGCAGCCCGTCTGACGCGGCGCCGGGCGCAGTGGGGAGTAGCCTGAGGCACCTCGTCAGCAGCACCACGAACGGAGCACGCCGTGTCCGGTCCCGGCTCTCTCGATCTTCGCTTCACCGCCGTCCTCGGACGCGTGCGCCCTGGCGACACCTGGACGTGCGTCGTGATGCCCGACTCGGCGACCGTCTTCGGTACTCGGGGCCTCGTGAAGGTCGCCGGGACCGTGGACGGCATGCCCTTCCGCGGTGCCTTCATGGCGCTCGGCGACGGCACCCACAAGCTGCCGATCGCGGCGAAGATCCGGCACGCCATCGGCAAGCAGGACGGTGACGAGGTCGACATCCACCTCACGGAGCGCTTGAGCTGAGCCGCGGTGGGCGTCGACGTGGCGACCCGGCGACCCGGCACGATGGGTGCATGCATCTCCACGAGTCCGGACCGCCCGATGGGCCTCCGCTGCTGCTCCTGCACGGCGGGGGAGTGTCCGGGTGGATGTGGCGGCCGACGCTCTCGGTGCTCCGCACGCCGGCACGGGTGCTGGTGCCCGACTTGCCTGGGCACGGCCGCAGCGCATCCCAGGACTACCGCTCGCACGACGAGACGGTCGGCGCGCTCGTCGAGCTGCTCGAGCGGCATGCGCCGGGCGGCGCCCTGGTCGTCGGCTTCTCGCTGGGTGCGCAGCTCGCGGTGCTGCTCACCGCCGAGCGCCCCGACCTCGTGACGGATGTCGTGGTCGTGAGCGCGCAGGCCAAGCCGCTCGCGCTCGCGGGCCCCACCGTCGCGATGCTGGCAGCAGCCGCGCCGCTCGCGCGCTGGCCGCGGTTCGCGCGGCTGCAGGCGAAGGAGCTGTTCGTGCCGGCGACCCTGCTGCCGGCCTACGTCGCCGAGTCGGCACGGATCAGCCGGGCGACGCTCGTCGCGAGCGTGTGCGAGAACATCCGCTTCACGCCGCCCGCCGCATGGGCGACGCCCGGAGCCCCGGCGCTCGTGCTCGCCGGCGCGCGAGAGCGCCGCGTCATGCGCGACTCCGCGAGGGCGCTGCATGCGGCACGCCCCGGGAGCGAATTGCGGATCGTCGACGGCATCGGCCACGGCCTGCCGCTGCAGGCGCCGGAGCTCATGGCGGCGATGCTCGACGAGCGCCTGGCTGGTTGAGCCGCTCCGCGCCCTCCGCCGCACCCGCTGGTTGAGCCGCTCCGCGCCCTCCGCCCCACCCGCTGGTTGAGCCGCGCGCCGCCCGCGGCCGCCCCGCCCCCACCCGCTGGTTGAGCCGCTCCGCGCCGAAGGCGCTGAGCGTGTCGAAACCACAGCCCCAGCTGACCAAGGGGCCGGTTTCGACACGGTCAGGGCGCTGGGCGCCCGGACCGGCTCAACGAGCGGGGGCGGGTCTACCCGCTGGTTGAGCCGCTCCGCGCCGGAGGCGCTGAGCGTGTCGAAACCGCAGCCCGAGCCGGCCTAGGGGCCGGTTTCGACACGGTCAGGGCGCTGGGCGCCCGGACCGGCTCAACCATCGGGGGCGCGTCTACCCGCTGGTTGAGCCGCTCCGCGCCGGAGGCGCTGAGCGTGTCGAAACCGCAGCCCCAGCCGACCAAGCGGCCGGTTTCGACACGGTCGGGGGCGCTGCGCGCCCGGCCCGCTCAACCAACGGGGGCGGGTCTACCCGCTGGTTGAGCCGGTCCGCGCCGAAGGCGCTGAGCGTCTCGGAACCGCAGCCCCGGCCGGCCAAGGGCCGGTTTCGACACGGTCAGGGCGCTGGGCGCCCGGACCGGCTCAACCAGCGGGGGTCGGGCAGCGGCCGCGCACATCATCCCCTCGGATGACCCCGGATCGGCCCACCGCCCGACGACGCCCGCCGCGCGAATCCGTTGACTGGGAGGCATGCACCAGCACGCACTCCGCCTCCGAGCCGTCACGAAGCGCTTCGGCACCGGCGACGCATCCGTCACCGCCCTCGACCGCCTCGATCTCGAGATCGAGCCCGGCACACTCACGGCCGTCATGGGTCAGTCGGGGTCGGGCAAGTCCACCCTGCTGCACCTCGCCGCGGGGCTCGACGCGCCCACCTCGGGCGACGTCGTCATCGGCGGCACGTCCGTCGTCGGCCTCGACGACGACGCGCTCACGGCGCTGCGCCGCGCGCAGGTGGGCGTCGTCTTTCAGTCGTTCAACCTCGTGCCGAGTCTCACTGCACTCGAGAACGTGCAGCTGCCCGCGCTGCTCGCCGGGCAGCAGCCGGATCGCGCGCGCATACGCTCGCTGCTCGATGACCTGGGCGTCGCCGGGCTGGTCGGGCGGAGGCCGCATGAGCTCTCGGGCGGCCAGCAGCAGCGCTTCGCCATCGCGCGGGCGCTCGCCCACCGCCCCGCCATCGTGCTCGCCGACGAGCCGACGGGCGCGCTCGACAGCGCCACGTCGCTCGAGGTGCAGCAGATCCTCGTCGCGCAGGCCGCCGCGGGCCAGGCGATCGTCGTCGTGACGCACGATCCCGCGGGCGCGGCCCGCGCCGAACGCGTCGTGCTGCTGCGCGACGGTCGGATCGACGACGACCTCCCGGCCACCGACGCGGCGACGATCGCGCAGCGCATGCTGCAGCGCCCGATGGACCCGGCTCCGGATGGTGCACCTCAGACCTCGGGTCCAGCATCCGCGATCGGGTCCAGCAGCGCGCCCGCACGCTGGACCGCGCAGCGATGACCGCCGCCACCACTGTGGCCGTCGCGCCCGTCGCCCCCGCCCGGCGGCTCGACGCCTCCTCCCGCACCGGCGCATCCCTCGCCTTCGGTGTCGCCGCGCTCGCCGCGGCGTTCGGCACGGCGCTCTCGACGCTCATGGAGCACGCCGCGCTCGCCCTCTACGGCGAGCGCATGGTGGCCGAGAGCGAGACCGCCCGCCTGCTGCTCGCGATCGCCGGCACGCTCCTCATCGGCGTCTCGGTCGTCGTCGCGGCGATCGTCGTGCGCCAGGCGCTGACGGGCGCCGTCGACGACCTGCGCGGCGAGATCGCGCTGCGCCGCCTGCTGGGCGCCACGGCCGGTTCCGAGCGGCGACGGATGCTGACCCGGTTCGTGGGCGTCGGCGTCGGCGGCGCCGCGATCGGCTGGGTCGCCGGCGTGCTCGTCGCGCTGCCTGTCGAGGCCCTGCTGTCGCAGCTGCCGGGCGGCTTCGAGCTGACCGGCATGCCGCCGCTCATGCCCGCGGCACTGATCCCCGCGGGGGCGGTCGCCGTCGCCGCGGCGGCGGCCGCCTGGCTCGCCACGCGCGAGGTGCTCGCCGTCACGCCGCTCGAGGCGCTCCGCGGCTCGGGCATCGACGTCGAGACGGTTCGGCGCCCGCGCCGTCGCGCCGCGATCGTCGGGCTCGGCATCGGCGCGCTGCTGCTCGCCGCCGCGGTCGCGCTCGGCACCCTCACGCCGCTCGCCGTGCTCGTCGGCTTCGCCGGGGGCGTCGTGCTCGTGGTCGGCATCGTCGGCATCGCGCCCGCGGTCGCACCGCCGCTCGTCGCGCTCGCCGGCCGCGCCATGGGGCGCTCGGTGCCCGCGCGCGTCGCGGCGGGGACGCTTGCGACGCATCCGGGCCGCACGGCCTCGCTCGTGCTCGCGCTCTTCGTCGGCGCCGCGATCGTCACGATGATGGTGACGGCCGGGGCATCCCTCACAACCTCGGTGCTGACGATCGAGCGCGACCCGGTGTTCCGCGCCGAGCTCGAGGCGCTCCTGACCGGCGTCACGGCCGTCGTGACCGCGATCGTGGGCTTCTCGGCAGTGCTCGGCGTGCTCGGCTTCGTCGCCGCGATGCTGCTGTCGGTGCGGCGGCGCACGCGCGAGATCGGGCTGCTGCGGATGCTCGGCCTGCGGCGAGCGCACACGATGCGGATGCTGCTGGCGGAGGCGGGCGCGATCACGATCGTCGCCGTCACGACGGGCTTCGGCGTGGGGCTGCTGCTGGGTTGGATCGGCGTGCAGTCGATGGTCGGCTCGGTGCCGGGCGTCGTCTCGACGGCGCCGACGATCCCGTGGCAGCTGCCGCTCTCGCTGGTCGTCGCCGGGCTCGCAATCGCCACGGCGGCGAGCCTGCCTGCGGGCCGTCGCGCCTCGCGCATCGCTCCGCTCGCCGCCGTCGCCGCCGACTGACGGCCCTCGTGCACCCGCCCCGAGAGGAGGGTGGGTGTACGATGGGGGCATGCAGAGCGCGCTGCTCCTTCGTCGCCGCGACGAGGCCTGAACCTCGGGCTTCCTCGTCGCGGAGGCTGTCCTGCCCGGACCCAGGAGCAAGCGACAGGAGCGATCGATGAAGAACATGCAGCAGCCATCCGGGATGCCGGCACACCGGTACATCCCGTACCACGAGCAGATCAAGGTCGAACTGCCCGACCGGACCTGGCCCTCGAAGCGCATCGAGCGCGCGCCCCGCTGGTGCGCCGTCGACCTGCGTGACGGCAACCAGGCGCTGATCGACCCCATGACGCCCGATCGCAAGCTGATGATGTTCCAGCTGCTCGTGCGGATGGGCTACAAGGAGATCGAGGTCGGGTTCCCGTCGGCGAGCCAGCTCGACTTCGACTTCGTGCGCAAGCTCATCGACGAGGACCTAATCCCCGACGACGTCACGATCCAGGTGCTGACGCAGTGCCGCGACCACCTCATCCGCCGCACGTTCGAGTCGATCGACGGTGCGAAGCAGGCCATCGTGCACATCTACAACTCGACGAGCGTGCTGCAGCGCGACGTGGTCTTCCGCTCCGACCGCGAGGGCGTCAAGCAGATCGCCGTCGACGGCGCGAAGCTGTGCCTCGAGCTCGAGGGCATGCTCGAGTCGACGAAGGTCTTCTACGAGTACAGCCCCGAGTCGTACACGGGCACCGAGCTCGACTACGCGCTCGAGGTCTGCAACGCGATCATCGAGACGCTCGACGCGCGCCCCGAGCGGCCCGTCATCATCAACCTGCCCTCGACGGTCGAGATGGCGACGCCCAACGTCTACGCCGACTCGATCGAGTGGATGCACCGCAACCTCGCGCGCCGCGAGTCGGTCATCCTGTCGCTGCACCCGCACAACGACCGCGGCACCGGCGTCGCGGCCGCCGAGCTCGGCTACATGGCCGGCGCCGACCGCATCGAGGGCTGCCTGTTCGGCAACGGCGAGCGCACCGGCAACGTCGACCTCGTCGCGCTGGGCCTCAACCTGCTGACGCAGGGCATCGACCCCGAGATCGACTTCTCCGACCTCGACGGCATCCGCCGCGTGGCCGAGCACTGCAACCAGCTGAAGGTGCACGAGCGCAGCCCGTGGGCCGGCGACCTCGTCTACACCGCCTTCTCCGGCTCCCACCAGGACGCCATCAAGAAGGGCTTCGAGCGGATGGCTGCAGACGCGGCCGCGCAGGGCAAGAGCGTCGACGAGATCACCTGGGCCGTGCCCTACCTGCCGATCGACCCGAAGGACGTCGGCCGCAGCTACGAGGCCGTCATCCGCGTGAACTCGCAGTCGGGCAAGGGCGGCGTCGCCTACCTGCTGAAGGCCGACCACGGCCTCGACCTGCCCCGCAGGCTGCAGATCGAGTTCTCGAACATCGTGCAGGCCCGCACCGACACCGAGGGCGGCGAGGTGACGAGCGGCGACATCTGGACGATCTTCAGCGACGAGTACCTGCCGAACCCGTCGCGCGAGGCCGAGGACCAGTGGGGCCGCTTCGAGCTGCGCGAGGTCGCCTCGTCGTCGTCGCTCGGCGGCGAGACGCGGCTGACGGTCGTGCTGCGCGACGAGCAGACGCTCCGCGACGTCGAGTCCGCCGGCAACGGCCCGATCGATGCGCTGCTGTCGCTGCTGCGCGCGGAGGGCGTCGAGGTCTCGCTCATCGACTACGTCGAGCACACGCTCGCCGAGGGCCAGGATGCGCAGGCGGCGTCGTACGTCGAGCTCGACCTCGGCGGCACGCGCTTCTGGGGCGTCGGGATCGACCACTCCTCGACGAACGCGTCGCTGCGCGCGATCGTCTCCGCCGTCAACCGGGGGCTGCGCGCACGCGTCGTCGAGCCGGTCGCGCCAGGGACGGTGGCGCCGGAGACCGCGGCGCAGGAGCCGGTCACGGCGCAGAGCCGGTAGCCGCCGAGACTCGCCGACGAATCCGTGCCCACCTACCGCGACGAGGGCGTCGTCCTCCGCACCCACCAGCTGGGGGAGGCCGACCGAATCGTCACGCTGCTGACGCGCGAGCACGGCAAGGTGCGTGCCGTCGCGCGCGGCGTGCGGCGCACCTCGTCGCGGTTCGGGGCCAGGCTCGAGCCGTTCATGGTCGCCGACCTGCAGCTCGCGGTCGGCCGGAGCCTCGACATCATCACGCAGGCGGTGACGCTCGGCAGCTACGCGCCCGTGATCGTGGCCGACTACCGCAGCTACACCGCCGCGACCGCGATGGTCGAGACCGCCGACCGGCTCACCGACGAGGACGGCTCGCGCCAGCAGTACCTGCTGCTCGTCGGGGCGCTGCGCTCGCTCGCGCGCTCGGAGCACGACGCGTCGCTCACGCTCGACTCCTACCTGCTGCGCGCGCTCTCGATCGCGGGCTGGGCGCCGTCGTTCGGCGACTGCGCCGTCACCGGCGAGCCCGGTCCGCACCGCTCCTTCGTGCCGCAGCTCGGCGGCATGGTCTCCGACAGCGCGGCGCCTCCCGGGGCGCTCCGCATCGACGAGCCGACCCTCGAGTTGCTGTCCGCGCTGCTCACGGGTGACTGGCCGCTCGCCGAGGCCGCGCACCAGGGCATCCGCACCCGCGCATCCGGCGCCGTGGCCGCGTACGTGCAGTTCCACCTGGAGCGGGGACTCCGCAGCCTCGAGCACGTCGATCGGAGCGCGCAGTGATGTCGGAAGGCGCAGTGAGCCAAGGGCTGCGGCCGATCGACTGGACCGGCGAGCAGCCTCCCGCCTACGAGCGGGGCACGCTCCCGAAGCACGTCGCGATCATCATGGACGGCAACGGCCGCTGGGCGAACCAGCGCGGCCTCACCCGCACGCAGGGCCACGCGGCGGGCGAGGCGGTGCTGCTCGACGTCGTCGCGGGGGCGCTGCAGGCGGGCATCGAGCACCTGTCGGTCTACGCGTTCTCGACCGAGAACTGGAAGCGGAGCCCCGACGAGGTGCGCTTCCTTATGGGCTTCAACAAGGACGTGCTGCGCCGCCAGCGCGACCAGCTCGACGCGTGGGGCGTGCGCGTGCGGTGGGCGGGTCGTCGACCGCGGCTGTGGGCATCCGTCATCCGCGAGCTCGAGGAGGCCGAGCGCCGCACCGCCGGCAACTCGACGATGACGCTGCAGATGTGCGTCAACTACGGGGGCACGCACGAGATCGCGGATGCGATGCGCTCGATCGCCGAGGACGTCGCGGCCGGGCGGCTGAGTCCCAAGGGCGTCACCGACCGGCTCGTGCGCAGCCGGATGTACAACCCGGATGTGCCGGACGTCGACCTCTACATCCGGTCGTCGGGCGAGCAGCGCATCTCGAACTTCCTCACGATGCAGGGCGCGTACGCCGAGATGGTGTTCCTCGACAGGCTGTGGCCCGACTTCTCGCGCAGCGACCTGTGGCGGGCGCTCGACGTCTACAGCGGGCGCGACCGTCGCTTCGGTGGCGCGGTCGACATCCCTTCTCCGCTCGTCGAGTAGGTCGCGGAGCGCCCGTATCGAGACGGATTGATCTCGATACGCGGCCTTCGGCTGCTACTCGATCAGCGGGGTGAGGCGGCCTTCGGCTGCTACTCGATCAGCGGAGGGGATCGACCAGCGGAGTCGGATCAGGCCGAGGCGAGGCGCTCCCGCCACGGGTGGTCGTCCGTGAGCCGGTCGGCGAGCCATGCGCGCGCCTCGTCGTCGAGCGCCGGCAGCGCCTCGTCGAGCCACACGACGTCGGCGTTCTCCGCCGCCGCGTAGGCAAGCACGATCTGCGGCTTCGCGAAGCGGATGCCGTCGACCGTCACGAGCGCCTCGTCGAGCGGCAAAGTGACGGCGGTGTCGCGGCGGAAGCGCCACGACTCGGTGTCGCTCGGGTCGAGCAGCACCTCGTACTCCCACTGCCCGTACGCGCTGTGGCGCAGCCAGATGCTCGTGGTGCCGAGCGGCAGCACGTCGGAGTCGTGGGGGAGCAGCGGCTTCAGCGCGCCCTGGAAGGCGGACCACAGCTGCCACTTGCCGCCGAGCCATCCGCGCAGGAGGCTGAGCTCGGCGCGCGGGATGACGATGTCGAGGTCGCCGTGCGGGCGCGCGCTGTCGCCGAGCGCGACGTCGATCGCCCAGCTGCCGCCGATCCACCACGCGCCGGAGTAGCCGTCGAGCAGCTCTGCAGCATCGCTCGGCCAGCGCTCCGCCCACGCACCGTAGAGCTCGCACCGCTCCTCGCTCCGCATCAGGCCTCCTCGCAGACGATCGGGGCGCGTGCGCCCCGATTCACGAGCCTATCTCAGCGCCGTGTCACCCCATGTGCACACCGCCCGGCCGCTGGGCCGCGGACCACGGCGCCGCTCGGTAGAATCGAGGTTCACGTGCCGTGCGCGGGGCCGGAGCTGACCGGCTCCGGCAGCCAGCGTGCGACCGAACCCAAGGAGTATCCGTGGTGCAGAACCGTCTCGACGCCGTCATCAACCTCGCGAAGCGGCGTGGCTTCGTGTTCCAGGCGGGCGAGATCTACGGCGGCTCCCGCTCCGCGTGGGACTACGGGCCTCTCGGCGTCGCGCTCAAGGAGAACATCAAGCGCCAGTGGTGGAAGACATTCGTGCAGGGCCGCGACGACATGGTGGGCCTCGACTCGTCGATCATCCTGCCCTCGGCCGTCTGGCACGCATCCGGTCACGTCGCCACGTTCACCGACCCGCTCGTCGAGTGCCTGCAGTGCCACAAGCGGCACCGCCAGGATCACCTCGAGGAGGCGTTCGCCGCCAAGAAGGGCCGCGACGCGGCCTCGATGGAGGAGATCACCTGCCCCGACTGCGGCACGACCGGCAAGTGGACCGAGCCGCAGATGTTCTCCGGCCTCATGAAGACCTACCTCGGCCCCGTCGACAACGAGGCCGGGCAGCACTACCTGCGCCCCGAGACGGCGCAGGGCATCTTCGTCAACTTCTCCAACGTGCTCACGGTCTCGCGCAAGAAGCCGCCGTTCGGCATCGGCCAGGTGGGCAAGGCGTTCCGCAACGAGATCACGCCCGGCAACTTCATCTTCCGCACCCGCGAGTTCGAGCAGATGGAGATCGAGTTCTTCACGGCGCCCGACGACGCGCCCGAGTGGTTCGACCGCTGGGTCGAGGCGTGCTGGCAGTGGTTCGTCGACCTCGGCGTCGACCCCGCGAACATGCGCCGCTTCGACGTGCCCGATGAGGAGCGCGCGCACTACTCGGCCGGCACGATCGACGTCGAGTACCGCTTCGGCTTCCAGGGCTCGGAGTGGGGCGAGCTCATGGGCATCGCCAACCGCACCGACTTCGACCTGCGCTCGCACTCCGAGGCGTCCGGCAAGGACCTCGTGTACTTCGATCAGGCGACCGGCGAGCGCTACACGCCGTACGTCATCGAGCCGTCCTTCGGCCTCACCCGCAGCCTGATGGCGTTCCTCGTCGACGCGTACGCCGAGGAGGAGGTGCCGAACGCGAAGGGCGGCACCGACACCCGCACCGTGCTGCGCCTCGACCCGCGCCTCGCACCCGTCAAGGTCGCCGTGCTGCCGCTGTCGCGCAACGACCAGCTCTCGCCGCTCGCGCGCGAGATCGCCGGCCGCCTGCGCAGCCTGTGGGCGATCGACTTCGACGACGCCGGCGCGATCGGCCGCCGCTACCGCCGCCAGGACGAGGTGGGCACGCCCTTCTGCGTCACGATCGACTTCGACTCGCTCGAGGACGGCGCCGTGACCGTGCGCGAGCGCGACTCGATGGCGCAGACCCGCGTCAAGGTCGACGAGCTCGAGGCGCACCTCGCGCAGGGGCTCATCGGGGCGTGAGCACTCCAGTGAGCACCACGCCGGCGCTGTCGATCGGGCCCATCGCCCTCGACGCGCCGGTCGTGCTCGCGCCCATGGCCGGCATCACGAACACAGCGTTCCGGAGACTGTGCCGCGAGTTCGGCGCGGGCCTGTACGTGAGCGAGATGATCACCTCGCGCGCGCTCGTCGAGCGCACGCCCGAGACGATGCGGCTCATCAGCCACCACGAGTCGGAGTCGCTGCGCTCGGTGCAGCTGTACGGCGTCGACCCGAAGACGATCGAGCAGGCCGTCGGGATCCTCGTCGACGAGGACCGCGCCGACCACATCGACCTCAACTTCGGCTGCCCGGTGCCGAAGGTGACCCGCCGCGGCGGTGGCAGCGCCCTGCCGTGGAAGCGCGACCTGTTCCGGGCGATCGTGACCCGCGCGGTCGAGCGGGCCGGCGACATCCCCGTCACCGTGAAGATGCGCAAGGGCATCGACGACGACCACCTGACCTTCCTCGACGCCGGCCGCATCGCCGAGGACGCCGGCGTCGCGGCGGTCGCGCTCCACGGCCGCACGGCCGCGCAGCACTACTCCGGCACCGCCGACTGGTCGGCGATCGCCCAGCTGAAGGAGGCCGTGACCTCGGTGCCGGTGCTCGGCAACGGCGACATCTGGCAGGCCGAGGATGCGGTGCGCATGATGCGCGAGACCGGCGTCGACGGCGTCGTGGTGGGCCGCGGCTGCCTCGGCCGGCCGTGGCTGTTCGGCGACCTCGCCGCCGCGTTCGCGGGCAGCGACGAGCGGCACCGGCC
Organism: Agrococcus sp. DT81.2; assembly: GCF_049844935.1. Lineage (NCBI taxonomy): Bacteria > Bacillati > Actinomycetota > Actinomycetes > Micrococcales > Microbacteriaceae > Agrococcus > Agrococcus sp. DT81.2. The sequence goes on from NZ_JBNCLZ010000009.1 coordinate 62,095, forward strand.
GACGCTCGGGCAGGTCGCGCAGGCGTTCCGCCGGCACGCAGAGCTCCTCGTCGAGTTCTTCGACGAGGAGGATCGCGCCTGCCGCGACATCCGCAAGCACGTCGCCTGGTACTTCAAGGGCTACCCGGTCGGCGGCGACGCCCGCCGCGCCCTCGCGGGTGTCGAGTCGCTCGCGCAGCTCGACGACCTGCTCGGCGCGCTCGACCACGCCGTGCCGTACGTCGCCGAGGGCATCGAGGGCCAGCGCGGCCGGGCGGGCAGCCCGCGGAAGCCCGCGCTGCCCGACGGCTGGCTCGACAGCCCCGAGCTGACGCCGACGCAGCGGGCCGCGCTCATCGAGGACGAGAGCGACACCCGTGGTGGCTGACGGGGGCGCAGCGGTCGTCGGCGCGTACAGCGCCCACGACGCCGAGCGACGGCTGCCCGAGACGCACGGGTCGGCGCGCACCGACTTCGCCAGGGATCGCGCGCGCCTGCTGCACTCGAGCGCATTCCGCAGGCTCGGGCAGAAGACGCAGGTGCTCTCGCCCACGATGGGCTTCGACGACTCCCGCACGCGCCTGACCCACTCGCTCGAGGTGGCGCAGATCGGCCGCGAGCTCGCCGGCGAGCTGGGCCTCGACCCCGACGTCGTCGACACCGCGTGCCTCGCGCACGACATCGGGCACCCGCCCTTCGGGCACAACGGCGAGCGCGGCCTCAACGAGTGGGCGCTCTCGATCGGAGGCTTCGAGGGCAACGCGCAGACGCTGCGGGTCATCACCCGGCTCGAGCCGAAGATCATCCGCGACCGGCCCTACGGGCTCAACCTGACGCGCGCGTCGGTCGACGCCGCCTGCAAGTACCCGTGGCCCGCCGGCGACGTGCACGACGCATCCGGCCGCATCAAGTTCGGCTTCTACGAGTCCGACCGCGAGGCGTTCGAGTGGATGCGCGAGGGCGCGCCGGAGGGCAGGCCGAGCCTCGAGGCGCAGGTCATGGACCTCGCCGACGACATCGCCTACTCGGTGCACGACTTCGAGGACGCCGTGGTGGGCGGCTACGTCGACGTCGCGAAGCTGCAGAGCCGCGTCGGCCACGACGAGCTCGTCTCGACGATGCTCACGTGGGTCGGGCCGGAGTTCACGCGCGACGAGCTGCTCGCCGCCTTCGATCGGCTCGACGACCTCGACACCTGGCTGCGCTCGTTCGACGGCTCGCGCGCCGACCACGCGAAGCTCAAGAACCTCACGTCGAAGCTGATCGGGCGCTTCGCGAACGCGTCGAGCCGCCGCACCCGCGAGACGCACGAGGGGCCGCTCGGCCGCTACCGCGGCACCGTCGAGGTGCCGCATGAGGTGCGGGCCGAGATCGCGGTGCTCAAGGGCACCGCCGCGAGCTTCATCCTCGCCGAGCGGCGCCAGCCGATCTACGCGAGCCAGCGGCGCATCCTGCAGGAGCTGGCCGACGCGCTGCTGCGCATCGGTCCCGAGGCGCTCGACCGCGCCTACGCCGACGACTGGGCCGAGGCGACCGACGACGCCGAGCGCGCCCGCGTGGTGGTCGACCAGGTGTCGAGCCTCACCGACCGTGGCGCGTTCGCGTGGCACGAGCGCCACGTGGGGGACTGAGCGGCCATGGCGGGGCGCATCCGGCGGGAGGACATCGACGAGCTGCGGTCGCGCATCTCGATCGTCGACGTCGTCGGCGCGCACGTGACGCTCAAGACGGCGGGCGTCGGCAGCATGAAGGGCCTGTGCCCGTTCCACGACGAGCGCTCGCCGTCGTTCCACGTGCGGCCCGCGGTCGGCAGGTACCACTGCTTCGGATGCGGTGAGGACGGCGACGTCTTCCAGTTCGCGATGGCGATGGACCACACGTCGTTCGCGGAGACGGTGGAGCGGTTCGCGTCGCAACTGGGCTACACGCTGCACTACGAGGACGGCAAGCCGCAGGAGGAGACGAGCGGCCGGCTGCGGCTGCTCGAGGCCAGCCGCGCGGCGGAGGCGTACTTCCGGGAGCAGCTGCTGACGCCCGCGGCGGCCCTCGGGCAGCGGTTCCTGGGGGAGCGGGGCTTCGACCTCGCCGCCGCCGAGCGCTTCGGCGTCGGCTTCGCGCCGGCGTCGTTCGAGTCGCTGAAGCAGCACTTGCGTGGCCGCGGGTTCACCGAGGCGGAGCTGCTCGGGGCGGGCCTCCTGAGCGAGGGGCAGCGGGGCAGCTACGACCGCTTCAGGGGGCGGCTGATCTGGCCCATCCGCGACGTCGCGGGCGCCACCGTCGGCTTCGGCGCGCGACGCCTCTCCGACGACGACAAGGGCCCGAAGTACCTCAACTCGCCCGAGACGCCGATCTTCCGCAAGGGCCAGGTGCTGTACGGCCTCGACCTGGCGAAGCGCGACATCGCCCGGGGTCACGAGGCCGTCGTGGTCGAGGGCTACACGGATGTGATGGCGTGCCATCTCGCGGGCGTCACGACCGCGGTCGCGACGTGCGGCACCGCGTTCGGCGTCGACCACATCAAGGTGCTGCGCCGCGTGCTCGGTGACGTCTCGACGACCGATACGCGCTCGCTGGGCAGGGTGGTCTTCACGTTCGACCCCGATGAGGCAGGCCAGAAGGCAGCGGCTCGCACGTTCGCGGAGGAGCAGCGCTTCGCCGCGCAGACCTTCGTCGCCGTGCCGCCCGGCGGCCTCGACCCCTGCGACCTGCGGCTCGAGCGCGGCGACGACGCCGTGCGAAAGCTCGTGCAGTCGCCCCGGCCGCTGTTCGAGTTCATGCTGCGCCGCATCGTCGCGCAGCACGACCTCGAGACGGTCGAGGGCCGCGTCGACGCCATGCGCCGTGCCGCGCCCGTGCTGCAGTCGATCCGCGACCGGGCGCTCGCCGACGGCTACACGCGCACGGTCGCGGGATGGCTGGGGGTCTCGCCCGAGGACGTGCGGCGAGCGGTGCGGCAGGCCGGGCCGCGCCCAGCGGGCGCTCCCGACGAGACGGCGGCAGCGCATCCGCCCGCCGACGTCGCCCTGCGGCAGCTCGAGCGCGACCCTGCGTCGCGGCTTGAGCGCGACGCGATCTCGGCGCTGCTGCAGCAGCCGGCGGTGCTCGGGCGCGAGCTCGCGGTGCGCGGCGCGACCGCGTATATCGCCAACCCGTCGCTCGCGGTCGTGCGCGACGGCGTGCTGGCGTCGCTCGATGCGATCGAGCGGCCCGACTTCTCGGAGCGCGTCGCGGAGGCCGTGCCTGCCGAGATCGTGCCGCTCGTGCGCACGCTCGCGATGGCGCCCATCCCGCAGTCGACGAACGACGGCGTCACAGCCTACGTGCGCGGCATCGTCGGCTCGCTCGTCGACCGCGACATCCTGCGCCGCAAGGCCGAGCTGCTCGGCAGCCTGCAGCGCCTCGGTGTGGCCGACCCCGAGGCCTCGAAGCGGCTGCAGGAGCAGCTGCTCGAGCTGGAGCGCGAGCGCAGGTCGCTGCGCTCGGAGTAGCGGCGCCCCGCCCGATGTGACCGCGGGCCGCGCGGGATGCTACGCTTGTCGTCGCTCCTGCAGCGATCCTCGATAGCTCAATTGGCAGAGCAGCCGGCTGTTAACCGGCAGGTTGATGGTTCGAGTCCATCTCGGGGAGCCAACGGCCCCGCGCTTCGCGCGGGGCCTTCTGCGTTCTGCGCCCGGTGCGCCGACGCTGTCGGCGGGCGCGTCGCGGTGCGACGGTCGATGGTTCGAGCCCAACTCGGGGAGCCAACGGCCCCGCGCTCCGCGCGGGGCCTTCTGCGTTCTGCACCTGGTGCGCCGATGCTGTCGGCGGGCGCGTCGCGGTGCGACGGTCGATGGTTCGAGCCCAACTCGGGGACTGAACGGCCCCGCCTCCGCGCGGGGCCGTTGTGCGTTCTGCACCAAAGGCGCCGCGCTTCCCGCGGGGTCTTTGTGGGTTCCACGCGCGGCACGCCGACGCCGTCAGCGGGGGCGTTTTGCGCGATCTGCACACTGTTTTTGTAACCGGCGTGTCGGACATGACCGATTCGTCATATTCGCGCGACCGCCCCTAACGTTGCCACGTCAATCGAATGCCCGAGAGCCTTCCCGGTCCGGGCATTCTGCACGTCCAGGCGGCTCCAGGGTCGCCTTGACTGCTGCGGCGCCGATGCCGTGACCCGCACGCGATGGGCACGACTGCCCTGCACGCTGCCCGGCTGCAGCGTCACTCGCAGTGCGTCCGCGAGCTGCTCCCAAGGGGGCGCTCACCTACCAGGAGGTTCCTATTCCTATGTTCCGTCGTGCTCTCGCGCTGCTCAGCGCGGTGCTGCTGTCGGTCACGCTCGCTCCGGCGGCCGCGATGGCTGCTCCGACCGAGGGGTCGGGTGGTGCTCTCACCAACCGGCTCAACCAGTTGTTCACCGCCAACGGGATCACATCTCAGTACCACATCTTCGCCGGCGACCTGGACTGGTCGAAGCCGGTCGGGCTGCTGCTCTACACCGACGGGTCGGGCGGCTATGGCCTCGACAACCCGAACTCCTCGTACCTCCTCGACGCCGACGGCTCCGCCGGGCTCGTCGAGGTCGCCCGCAAGCACAACATGCTGCTGCTGACGCCGTTCGCCCCCTCGCCCAGCTGCGGTGGCGCCGACAACTGCTGGTACAACACGACCGGCAGCCCGGCAGCCCCCGCCAAGGCCGACTGGGCGCGTGCGCTCGTGGACGACGTGTACGCGCAGTACTCGATCGACAAGGCCCGCGTCGCGATCGGCGGCTACAGCTCGGGCGCGCAGTTCACGACCGGATGGTTCGCGCCGCGCCACGGCGCCGCCGTGCAGGAGGACGGCGTGATCGTCCCCATCGCCTTCGGCCGCGCGCCCGCCGTCGCAGACACCTTCACCCCCGAGTACCGGGCGAACGTCGTCGGCCACTGGAACACCGGCACCTCTGACTCCGCGTACACGACGGCGTCCTGGGGCGCACGCGGTGGGCACGACTGGTACGCCGGGAACGGCTTCGCCACGACGTCCGAGTGGCCGGCCGGTGTCGGCCACGGTCGTAGCGGTGAGTTCGCCGGCATCATGGACGCGCAGATCGCTGCGCACGTCCCGGCCGGAACGCCGGCTGCGGCTGCGCCTCCGGCGCCGGCTCCCGTCGAGCCGGCTCCCGCCCCCGCGGTCGCCGGGGATCGCAATGGCGACGGGCGCGTCGATGTCGCGGACCTTCAGGCCTTGAGCGCCGAGCGCCCCGACGACGCTGAGCTGGCCGGCCTGGTCGCGAACTGGACCAACTGAACGCAGTGAACGAAGTGGAGCGCCCCTCTCGGAAGAGAGGGGCGCTCCTGTCGTTGCGGCGGTGCGTCCGCTTTTGCACGGGCGGGACGATGGCTCGGGCCGTCAGTCCTCGAGGTTGTCGACGCCCGGCATCCAGCTGAGCCCCTCGACGCCCCACTTGTTGCGCTTGACGGCCTTCTGCACGCCCTTCGTGCCGAACGCATCCAGGCGGTCGGCATAGAGGATGCCGTTCAGGTGGTCGAACTCGTGCTGCAGGATGCGCGCGAGCCAACCGGAGGCCTCGAGCTCGTAGTGCTCGCCGTGCTGGTCCTGCGCACGCAGGATCGCGCGCTCCGCCCGCAGCAGCGCGAAGCGCTCACCCGGGAGGGAGAGGCAGCCCTCCTCGTCCTCTTCGCCGGGCACGCCGATCGGGAGCGGCGAGATCCACAGCTCAGGGTTCGCGGCGACCCTGCGGGTGCGCACGCCCTCCGCATCCGTCCAGTCATAGACGAACAGCCGCTTGGCGAGCCCGACCTGGGGCGCCGCGAGGCCGACGCCGGGCGCGGCCTCCATGGTGGCGAACATGTCGTCGACGAGCGTGGCGAGCTCCGCGTCGAAGGTCGAGACGGGCTCGGCGACGCGGTGCAGCACCGGTTCTCCGGTGATGCAGATGGGCAGAACAGTCATGTCCTCCAGGGTATCGAGGCCTGGGCGAGTAGGTTCGGAGCGTGCTGTTCGCCTCCCTCGACGACCTCGCGGCAGAGATCTCGCTCACGCCGCTGCAGGCGCTCGGGATCCCGCTCGCCATCGTCGGCGCGGTGTTCCTCTCGGTCGGCACGCAGTTCCAGCACCGAGGCGTCGGCCACTTCCAGGGCGGCGACCAGCGCGGAGCCGCGCTCGGCGGCAAGGCGGTCCTGAAGATGCTGCGCGAGCCGGCCTGGCTCGTGGGCACGGTGCTGCTCGGACTCGCCGTCGCGCTGCAGCTCGCCGCACTGGCCTTCGCGCCCCTGATCGTGGTGCAGCCGCTCGGCGCCGTCGCGCTCGTGGTCACCGCGCTCCTCAATGCGCGCCTCGCCGGCATCCGCCTCGACCACCGCACCGTGCGCTCGATCGGACTGTGCCTGATCGGCATCGGCATCTTCGTCTTCATCGCCGCGATCTACGCGATCGAGCGGCCCATCAGCGACCGGCAGCTGCTCACCGTGCTCGCGCTGCTCGTGGTCGCGCTCGGCGGCCTCGGCGCCGCGTGGTGGTTCTTCCGCTCGCGCGCGAACGCGATCTTCTACATCCTCGCCGCGGGCGTGCTCTACGGGTTCGTCGTGACGCTGTCGAAGGTAGTGATCAACCGCATCATCTCGGCGCAGTTCGAGTGGCTCACGATCGTCTGCGCCGTCGCGATGCTCGTGGCGCTCGCCGCGGGCAGCTATGCCGTGCAGCTCGCGCACGCCTCGGGGCCGCCCGACCTCGTCATCGCCGGCCTCACCGTCATCGACCCGCTCGTCGCCGTGCTCATCGGCGTCACCGTGCTCGGCGAGGCGTCCGCGACGCCGCCGTGGGCGATCATCGTCTACGCCGGAGCCGGCGCGCTCGCCGTCACGGGCGTGTTCCAGCTCGCGCGCCATCACCCCCAGATCCGGACGCTCGACATAGCGTCAGAGGAGGACGAATGACCGACCGACCCCTGCGCATCCTCATCGCGTCAGACACCTTCGCCCCCGACGTCAACGGCGCCGCGAAGTTCACGACGCGGCTCGCCGCCCGCCTCACGAAGCGGGGACACGAGGTGCACGTGGTGGCGTCGGCGCTCGGACGTGGCCGGCACGGCACGCATGTCGAGGAGCACGAGGGCCAGCGGTTCACCGTGCACCGCCTTCGATCGATGCTCTACCCGGGACACGAGTGGCTGCGCTTCGCGGAGCCGTGGCGCGTGTGGCAGAACGCCGCGTCGCTGCTCGACGCGCTGCGGCCCGACGTCGTGCACTTCCAGTCGCACCTCGTGCTCGGGCGTGCGTTCTCGACCGAGGCGAAGAAGCGCGGGATGCGCGTGGTCGGCACGAACCACCTGATGTTCGAGAACCTGATGGACCACTCGAACATCCCGCGAGCGTTGCACCCGGCGGCAGTCGACTTCGCATGGGGTGACGCGGCGACCGTGTTCGGCCGCTGCGACGTGGTCACGACGCCTACGCGCCGGAGCGCCGACTACCTCGAGCGCAAGACGGGGCTCACGGGCGTGCACGCCATCTCGTGCGGCCTGCCCGGCGACGAGTACTCGCCCAACCCCGAGCGGCAGCGCGGACGCATCGTCTTCGTCGGGCGCGTCACGAGCGAGAAGCGCCTCGACACGCTCGTGCGGGCGGTCGCGCTGCTGCCCAAGGACCTCGACTGGCACCTCGACATCGTCGGCGGCGGCGATCAGATCGACGAGCTCGCCGCGCTCGCCCGCGACCTCCACGTCGCCGACCGCGTGACGCTCACCGGCTACGTGAGCGATGCGGAGCTGCGCGCACGCCTGCGTGGCGCCGAGGTGTTCGCGATGCCGTCGACGGCCGAGCTGCAGTCGATCGCGACCATGGAGGCGATGGCGACCGGGCTGCCCGTGGTCGCTGCCGATGCGATGGCGCTGCCGCACCTCGTGCGCGACGGCGGCAATGGATGGCTGTTCCGTCCCGACGACGCGGCCGACCTTGCCGACAAGCTGGAGCGCGTCCTGCGGCTCGATGACGACGACTACCGCACGTACCAGCGACACAGCCTCGAGATGGTCGCCCCGCACGACATCGAGACCACCATCACGGCATACGAGCGCATCTACCGTGGCGAGGACATCCGCGACCCGGAGACCGTCGTCGAGCTGCACAGCTAGGCTCGAACACCGGGCCGCGAGGCCTCGGGGCGGTAGCTCAGCTGGTCAGAGCAGGGGACTCATAATCCCTCGGTCACGGGTTCAAGTCCCGTCCGCCCTACAAGAGCCCGGTTGCGAGCCAGATCCTCGAGCCAACGAAGCGCAACGACCAGCATCCGTCACATCGGATGTGACCTGCGCTCCTACGAGGCGGGCTTGATGTTCTGGTTCACGTGGAACAGGTTGTCCGGGTCGTACTTCGCCTTGATCTGGGCGAGCCGTGCATAGTTGCCGCCATAGTTGTCCGCGATGCGAGCCTGGTCGTCGGCGTCCATGAAATTGATGTAGCCACCAGCCTCCGCGTGTGGCCGGAGCGCCTCTGCCAGGTCGCGTACCCATCTCGTGTTCGCTTCGTTGTCTGCCGGGTCCTCCCAGAAACCAGCGATCACCGGAGCGAAGTTCGCGTGTCGATAGGCGAACGCAGTCGCATCCGGAGCGACCCGCTGCACGGCGCCGTCGATCGGGTACACGTGCACGCTTGTCTGCACGCTGGGCACCGTGTGGCCGAACCTGATGTAGGCGTCGATGGCGCCGTCACTCAGCTCTGAGATGAAGTTCGCCTTCCAATAGTCCTGCAATCCCTTGTGGACCAGCTCATCGAACGCGCCGTTGAGAGCCGGATACGGCATCTCGCCCACCATCGACCCGACCACGGGCGCGACGTCGAGGTACGGCTGCCACATGCCCGGTCCTTCCGCGGGATCGCCCGTCCACATGCCCACGATCACGCAGACCGGCTGCCCCACCCACTCCTCGGGCAGGAACGGGACCGGCGGCCCCTGGTGGAAGCCCAGGAAGACGCCGAACTCCTCCGGGGCCGCCTTGATCTGCTCCCGGTAGAACTCGGCCACGGTCCGCGCGTGCTCGATCGGGTAGATGATGATGCCGGCGTGCACGATGTCGACGGGATGCAGCTGGTATTCGAAAGAGGTGACGACGCCGAAGTTGCCTCCGCCACCGCGGAGCGCCCAGAACAGGTCAGCGTTCTCGGCCTCGCTGGCGGTCAGCAGGTCGCCGTCAGCGGTGACCACCCGGGCAGAGATGAGGTTGTCGCAAGTCAGCCCGTGCTTGCGGGACAGGTAACCGATCCCGCCGCCGAGGGTGAGGCCGGCGATGCCGGTGGTTCCTTGTATGCCCCCAGGGGTGGCCAGCCCGTGCTCATGGGTCGCACGATTGAACATCGACCACGTGGTGCCGGCATCCGCTCTCGCCCGTTTGGTGCTCGGGTCGACCTCGACGGTGGTGCGCGCCGAGAAGTCGAGCACGATTCCATCGTCGATCGTGCCGAATCCGGGCCCGCTGTGCCCGCCGCCGCGGATCGCGAGTTCGAATCCGTGCTCTCTGGCGAGCTTCACGCCCTCGATGACGTCGCCGTCGTCAGCGACCCGAATGACCGCGGCCGGCCGTTTGTCGATCATCGCGTTGAAGACCGAGCGGGCCTCGTCGTACTCGCCATCCTCAGGCATCACGACTTGGCCGTGGAAATTGCCGCGGATGTCGCCGATCACGTTGCTGGACATGGCGCGCTCCTGTGCGAATGCCGGGCTCGTGTCGGGTGATCCGGCCCTGGTTGCCAGCTGGCACGGGCGCTCTTGAGCGGGAAGTTACGCCGACCGCGAGGCGCATGTCAACGGGGCTCCTACTGTTCGCGGGTGGGCGTCGGGGCACCGGGGGAGTGCTCAGGTCGCCCTATCGAATAGCCGATCCAAGAGCACCTCCTTCGGCACCGTGAGCGGCTGCCGTGTCCTCGAGTGAGAACCACGTCAGCGGCAGCAACCCAGCGTCCGCGCCCACAAAAACGGGCACCCTCCTTCAGGGCGGCGGTGACGCCTTCATCGGCGACGGCGGGCGCCTGCGGCCCGGCGGTGTCCCCGTGTGGGGAGAGCTAATGTTCCTTTCGTGCAGCCAATACGTCACCGTTTCAGATCTCGGCGGCGGAAACGTGGATGGTGGTTGTGGGCGCAACGAGTCGGGCAAGTCCTCTTCTACGCAGTCATGGGCAGTATCGCGGCGGTCGGAGTGGTTCTCGGCATCTCTGACATCGTCGATTCGAACGAGCCGGTCCTTTGGGGAACCTTCACCGAGCATCGGTGCGAGGAGGCCCGCTATGGGTGTCGAAGCGTCGGGACGTGGCATAGCGACGACCGCAGCATTCGGCTCGAGAACGTCTATCTCGACGGTCAACCAAGGGACAACGGAACCGTCAGAGCGAGCTACCAGCCAACCGGAGTCTCGAACGACGCTGACAACAACATCGTTCACACAGCGGTCGGACATGCGCTAGGGCCATTCATGCCCTGGGCGGTGGTCGCACTCTGTGTCGGCGGGGCGGCCATTCAGTGGTGGAAGTGGCGAGGGACGTGGCGCTAGCGCGCGGATCACAGATGCCGGAATCGCACTAGAAGGACGGCACCGTGAATCGGCACCAGTGACGACCATCAGCTTGTCGACCCGCTCCCTGTTCTGCTCAGCCCCAGATCCGCGTCGCGATCTGCGAGACGGCCGGCATGACGTCGATCTCCTGGTGCGTGAAGAAGTGCACCCAGGTGTCGCCGTGGAACACCTGCACGTCCTGTGCTGTGACGCCGGTGGTCTCGCTGACGTAGGCGAAGACGGGGTCGGCATCCGTGCCCGCGACGGGGACGGCCTCGTAGCCGAATGCGATGTCTTCGTCGGCGGCCGCTTGCAGGACGTCGATGTCAGCCGCGTCGAGGCCTGAGTGGAACTGGATGATGACCATCCGGTCACGGCTTCCGGGTGGCGCGAAGAGGCACGTGAACAGTCGATGATCGGCCGACACGCCTTGTGAGGCGACGGTGTGGTTGGCGACGATGTCGATGTCGTCAGGTGTGGTGAGGACGAGCCCGCGACTGGCGTGTTCCTCGACGGTACGTTGCGGGACGAGCGTCTCGCAGCTGCTGGGCGGAGCAGTGCTCGGCGGCGCGACCGCTGGCAGCTCCCATACGGCTGCGGCAACCTCGCGCGCGACCTGCTCCGACTGGCGGAGGTTGCCTGAGACCCGCAGCCAGCGGTCACCGCCGAGGACCCACGCTTCGCGATGCTCCGTGTTCGGGTCGGGGTCGATGGTCCACAGCATCGACACCGAATCCGCGATCGACTCGCTCGTCCATCCGGTTGCGGTTGCGGCTTGGGCGAGTGACTCGCTCTCGCCGTCGTCGAGGCCGGCGTACACCTCGATCGACGAGACTCCGTCGCCCTCGAGCTCCGTAGTGAAGATGCAGGTCACGACGTGGCGATCTGCGGCAATCGTCGAAGCGGGCTCGTCGGCGAGCCAGAGGGGTCCGTCGTACCAGGACGTATCGAGCCGTGCGGGGTTCAGCACCAGTCCCTGTGCGATGTACGAATCGACAGTCGCCGCAGGCACCACGCCAACGCAGTCGTGCGGATCGGCCCGCGGCGTCCTTGAGGGAGGGGCCGCCGCGGCCGCCGATGCCGACGCCGTAGCGACCGGTTCTTGAGTTGCGATCGCTTCAGAGGTCGCTCGCGGAGGACTTGCGGCGCATGCCGAGAGCGTCAGTGCCGCGACGACCAGACTTGCGGTCGCAGCGGTGCGATAGCCGGTGTCCATGGCGCGACCGTACATGCTCCGTCGAGGGCGCAGGCGTGATTCTGGGTGCCGCCACAAGTGCTCGCTCTTGCGGCGACGACGTTCAGTCGTCCTCGGTCATCCGATGGAACGCCTCGCGGATTGACGAGCCTGCCTCTAGCGGGACTCGCCGGGTGGGATGAACCGAGGATAACTCCGCTACGCTCCGGAGGTGACCTTCGCACCCCCGAGCCCGGATGGGTTCGTCGTCTTCGGCCTAGCCGGCGTCTTGATCTGGGCCGGGGTCACGACCTTGGTCCTCCTGGTGACCTACTGGATCATCCGCCTCGCGGTGCGTCATGCACTTCGGGACCACGCGAAGAGTGGAGGAACGCGGGGCGATCGCTCTGCGGGTCCGCGCGACTGGTGACGAGTTGCCTGTCAGCGGCACAGCTCCCGGTAACCGACACTGCTTTCTTCAGCGCAGGTCGTCCGCGACGGTGATGAGGACCTTCCCGGTGACCCCGTCTTCAACCGCATCGTGAGCTGATGCCGTGTCCTCGAGTGAGAACCACGTCAGCGGCAGGCCCGCCTCAGCGCCGACCGGAAGAGCGCCCGCCTCGAGGGCGGCGGTGATGTCTTCCGCGGCGACGGCGAGCGCCTCCGGCCCGACGGTGTAGAGCAGGAGTCCCTGCCAGCGGACGTTCTTCGCGAAGCTCGTCATGATCGGCGCGGTGAACTCGTCGCCGTTGTTGTTCGCGTAGTACGCGATGCTGCCGTGGTTGGCGAGGACCTCCACATCGAGCGCGGCGTTCTGAGCGAGCGCGACTTCGACGATGTGGTCGACGCCGTCCGGAGCGACGGAGCGCACCTTGGCAGCGAGCTCGCCATCCGGGTACTGGAGGACGTGGTGCGCGCCGGCTGTCCGCGCAAGTGCTGCCTTGTCGTCGTTGCTGACCGTGGCGATCACGGTCGCGCCCGCCCACACCGCCAGTTGGATCGCGGCGTGCCCGACCGCGCCTGCTCCGCCCTGCACCAGCACCACGCGGCCGTCGAGGGTGCCGGGTGCCAGTCGCGCCGGGCCGAACTCGTGCACGGTGAGCGCGCGGTGGGCGGTCATCGCAGGAACGCCCAGGCTCGCGCCAACATCGAACCCGATGCCGTCCGGCAGGCCGACGACGCGGCTGGCCGGCACGACCGTGAACTCCTGCGCGGTCCCGGTCGGTCGCTGGTGAGCGGCGAGGAAGAGCCACACGCGGTCGCCGATCTGCAGCCCCTCGACGTCCGACCCGACAGCATCGACGACGCCGGCGCCATCCTGGTTCGGGACGATCTCGGCGAACGCCAGCGGCCTGCTGCCCGCGCGTGCCTTCCAATCGGTCGGGTTGACACCCGACACGGCGACACGGACCCGCACCTCATCCGGGCCGGGCACGGCGGGCTCGCGGTCGGTGAGCTCGAGGACCGAGGAGGGGCCGGACTGGGAGTAGGTGATGGCTCGCATGTTGTCTGCAAGGTGCGGGCGGCTGGGAGTATTCCGCTCGCCTCCGGCAGACGACGACATGATCGCGGGACGATGGCTGTCCGGAGCATCGCGAGTGTGTCTCGCACGCGGTGATGGACGAGCGTCGAGGTGACGTCTGGCAAGGAGGGGGAGCGCTATGGGCGGCGCCAAGAGCCACAAGGCGAGCAGCACCGCTGCCGTCGAGCGAGCACTCCGCGACCAGCGATTCGAGGAGCTCGCCGGTCTACTAGCGCCATCGAGCGCACCCGAGGTCGTCACCCTCCTGAAACGGATGTCTCGACGCGATCGGGCGGTGGTCTACCGATTGCTGCCGAAGGACCTGGCAGCGGAGGTGTTCGAGCGCCTGGGTTCTGCTCTGCAGAGCGACCTCGTCCAGGGGCTCCAGGACGAGCAGGTGGCGGACGTCTTTGCCCGACTCGGACCGGACGACCGCGTCAGCCTGCTCGATGAAGTGCCCGCAACCGTCGCGAGCCGACTGATGCATGGGTTGACGCCGAGGGAGCGCGAGCGCACCGGCGTGATGCTCGGCTATCCGCCCCGGTCGATCGGCCGCCGGATGAGCCCCGGCTTCGTCGCGCTGTCGTCGGTGATGTCGGTGAAGGCCGCGCTCGAGCGCATCCGGTTGAGGCTCGAGGATGCCGAGACGATCTACACGCTGCCGGTCGTCGACGATGAGCGCCGCCTCGTCGGGGTCGTCAGCATGCGCGACCTCATGCGCGCGGGGGAGGACTCCACGCTCGTGGGATCGATCATGCGCCGGCCCTACAGCGTGTCCGCGCGCTCGGACGCGGAGGAGGCGGCGCGGCGGTGCGCCGGCCTCAAGCTGCTGACGCTGCTCGTCATCGACGAGGAGGAGCGGCTCGTGGGGATCCTGACCGTCGACGATGCGCTGCGGATCATCGAGGAGGCCGACAGCGAGGACCAGGCGCGCAGTGCCGGTTCCGAGCGGCTTCGCCGCCCCTACCTCTCGACGAGGGTCAGCACGATCGTGCGCTCCCGCGTCGTGTGGCTGACGGTCCTCGCCGTCGGTGCGACGCTGACGGTCCAGGTGCTCGAGGTGTTCGAATCGACGATCTCGCAGATGGTGGTGCTCTCGGTCTTCATCCCGCTGCTCATCGGCACGGGCGGCAACACGGGCAATCAGGCGGCGACGACGGTCACTCGCGCGCTGGCGCTCGGCGATGTGACGCCCCGCGACTTCCCGCGCATCGTCGTCCGTGAGGCGTGGACGGGTCTGAGCCTCGGACTGATCCTCGGCGCTGTGGGCTTCGCGTTGACCGCGCTCTTCTATGGCCCGCCCGTCGGCGCAGTCATCGGCTTGACGCTCGTCGCGCTGTGCACGCTCGCCGCCACCGTCGGAGGGGTGATGCCGCTCGCCGCGAAGACGCTGCGTGCAGACCCAGCGGTCTTCTCGAATCCGTTCATCACGACCTTCGTCGACGCCGCAGGCTTGATCATCTACTTCCTCATCGCTCGAGCGCTGCTGGGGCTGTGACCGACGGCGAGGTCGGCGAGGTGGATGCGTCGAAGCTGCCCGAGCGATCCGCCTATGCCGCCGACGTGTCGACGCAGACGACTCCCTCGTTGCCATCCTGGTCGGCGATCACGGTGAGCGAGGGTGCGTTGCTGTCGTCCACCACCGTTCCGCCGGCGGCGACCGCGGCGGCGATGCGTGCGGCCGCCGCTTCCGGGGCCACATAGACCTCGACGTGGAACCGCTGACGCGGGCCCCCCTGGTCGACCGCATCCCCGAACCACAGGTTCGGCACCCGGCCGGTGGCGTCCCGGATCTCGTCGCTGGGGGAGCCGTGGCCCTGCGCCTCTGGGCTTCCCGTCAACAGGGCCGCCCACACGGGTGCGATGGCCGCGGATCGTGCCGTGTCGAGGCCGAGCTCGATGACGCTGACCGAACCCGGGTCGGCGGCGAGCGTGTGCTCGGCGGCGATCTCAGTGATCCGTCGAGCTAGGTCGAGGTCCTTCTTGGTCACCCACTCGACGACGTGCTCGGTGCCCTCGCCGTCGCGGTAGATGGCGTCGTCGCTGATCAGCTTGAGATCGACGTACCCCGGGCCGATCGACACGATCGGATGGTGTCCGAGCACGTCGCCCGCGTCACCCACGGCCGCGACGAATCGAGCGGCGGCGCTGAAGTCGTCGACCAGGTAGCGGGCATGCAGTCCTTGGGCGAGCTTGCGCCAGTCCGTCAGTCCGGCGGAGGCGATCTGTTCACCGCTCAGCATGTCCATGCGCGCCCAACCTCTCCACGATCCCGCGCAACGCTGTCAGAGCTTCGCTGGGATCGCAATCGTCCGCGTCGAGCCGGCTGCGCCTCGCTGCGCACGCCTCGGGATGCGCTCATGGCGTGGGGGCGCCAGAGCCGTGACTGCGTACATCCGGGAGCGTCGCCTCGAGCAGGAATCCGCCCTCCTCGGTGGGGCCGGCGTCCACGCGCCCGCCCAGGAGGTCCGCGCGCTCACGCAGACCCGTGAGACCGTGACCGCCGGTGGGCAGCTCGCCGGTGGGTGGAGCGGGCGGCGGACCGTTCCGCACAGTGACGTGGAGGCCGGTGCCGCGCGGCTTGATGCTGACGGAGACGGCCGCGCCCGGGGCGTGCTTGCTGACGTTCGTCAGTCCCTCTTGGACGGTGCGGTATGCCGCCCGCTCGGTGGGTTCGCTCCATTCGCGTCCGCTCGAGGCGTGCATGTCGAGGGTGGCGTTGTGCCCACTGGATTCGACCAACAGCGGGATGTCGGCGAGACGGGGCTGCGGCACCACATCGATCGCGGCGGTGTCGCTTCGTCGCAGCACCCCGATCATGTGGCGCAGCTCGTCGAGCGTGCGAACACTGAGGCGGCGGATGGTCTGCGCGCTGTCACGGACGTTCTCGTCCGGCGCCGTGACGCCGAGGGCGCCGGCCTGGACGGCGATCAGGCTGACCTGGTGCGAGACCACGTCGTGCATCTCCCGAGCCAGCCGGGCCCGTTCCTGCGCCAGCACGCGCTCCGCGAGCAGCTGCTGCTCGCGGGCGTGGCTCGACCGGATCTCCGCCAGGCTGTTGGAGAGGTCCCGCTTGGTCTGCGTGAGCACGCCGAGCGCCACGGGCGCGCCGACGAAGACGGCGCTGTAGATGAGGCCGAGCGGGTCGACCCTGCCCTGAGCAGAGTCGCCCCACGCGAGCTCGGTGAGCGGCCAGGGCAGGTAGTACGCGGCCGCCGCGATCAGCGCGCACACGACGACCGGCCACCGCTTCTTCGCCGTCGCGGCAATGGTGTACAGGGCCGCCAGGGGGGCGATGAGGACGTAGGCCACGAGCAGCGCGGGAACGGTCAGCGCGAACGCCAGATACGGCCAGCGCCGTCGTGCCACGAGCCCGAGCGCGGCGATGATGGAGAGCACCATCGGCGTGCCACCTTCGCGGTCGGTGCTGAACGCGGCATCGAGCAGCGCGAGCACCACAAGCGCCGCGTCGACGGCTGCCGGCGGCGGTCTCACGGCACTCACGGTCCACGTTCCGACGCGGGCGCGACAGTGAGCCCGGCATCGCGCGCGATGACCGCTGCCTGGACACGGTTGCTGACTGCCAGCTTGGCGAGCACCGCGCTGACGTGGTCCTTCACGGTGGACGGGCTCAGATGCAGCTGCCGGGCGATCTGCGCGTTCCCGAGCCCTTGACCCACCAGAGCGAGGACCTCGCACTCCCGCGGGGTCATCGTCTCGATGCCCGCACGCGAGCGGGGGTCGCTGCTCGCGCTGAGGTAGCCGGTGATCACCGTGTCGGTCACCTTCGGGGACAGCACCTTGCCACCGGCGACCATCACCCGTACCGCCTGGACGAGATGGTCCGGCTCGGTGTCCTTCAGCAGGAACCCCGCGGCGCCGAGGCTCAGCGCCTGTGCGATGTGCGCATTCGTGTCGAACGTCGTCAGCATGGCCACGACCGGGGGATCCGCCCACGCGGAGAGCTCGCGCAAGATCGTCAGACCGTCGACGTGCGGCATCCGCAGGTCGAGCAGGACCACGTGAGGGCGATGGCGCCGGACCTGCTCGATCGCGTGCACGCCATCGCACGTGGCGGCCACCTCGATGTCGGCAGCTGCTTGCAGGATCAGCCGGAAGCCCGACCGGACGAGGGCCTCGTCGTCGATCACCATCACGCGGATGATGTCTGGGGGCTGCCCTGCCATGAGCCGATTATGGGGCCTCGAACCGGCGTTCGGGGCGGGCACCCCGCCGAATGGCGGGGATGCCCTGCCTGAAGCGCGGATGTCGCACGGACGGATGCTGGCTCAGTGTTGTTGCATGGTCACCGACGCAGCCATCCCGAGCACCGCTCCCGCGGCGAACAAGCAACGACTGGTGGCGGTCGATGCCACCCGCGGCATCGCTCTGCTCGGCATGATGGCGGTGCACGCGCTCTTCGCTTACGACGCGGAGGGGCACGTGACCTGGACCTATGAGCTCGCCGCCGGACGATCCGCCGCGACGTTCGCCGTCCTGGCCGGTGTCGGCATCGCCTTCATGACGGGTCGGCGCCAAGTGCTGGGCCGGGAGCGGAGGGCTGTGGCCGCAGCGCTCGCTGTCAGGGCACTGCTCATCGCGGTCATCGGTCTCGCGCTCGGCTACGCCGACCCGAGCATCATGTCGGTGATCCTGGTCTACTACGCCGTGCTCTTCGTCCTGGCCATCCCGCTGACGTTCCTGCCCGACTGGGCGCTCGCGGTCACGGGCGTCTGCATCTCAGTGGGGATGCCCGTCGTCAGCCACCTCGTGCTCCCGTTCCTGCCCGAGGCGTCCGGCGTCAACCCGTCCTTCGAGCTGGTCCTGTCCCAGCCGGGTGCGCTGCTGACGGAGCTGACGCTGACCGGCGTCTATCCGGCACTGCCCTGGATGGCGTACATCTGCGCGGGTCTGCTGGTCGGGCGCTTGCGCCTGTCCTCGCTGCAGACAGCGACCAGGCTCCTGGCCTACGGCGCGGCCGCCGCGGTGACCGCCGCGGCGGCTTCCCTGTGGGCGCTGCATGGGCTCGGCGGCGAGCAGCAGCTGTACGCGACTGCCGCAGAGGCCGGGATCAGCTCGGAAGAGGTCACCGACATGCTGATCTGGGGCACGGCTGGCACCACCCCGACGACCACCTGGTGGTGGCTCGCCACCGACGCGCCCCACACCACCACCCCGCTCGACCTGCTGCACACCACGGGTGTCGCCGTTGCCCTGCTCGGCGCCATGCTCCTCCTTGAGTCGCTCGCGGCTCGCAACCGCGCGCTCATGACGGCGATGCGCGTGCTCGGCGCTGCGGGTGGGATGACGCTGACCCTCTATGCCGCGCACGTGATGTTCATGAACTCCCCGCTCGACGTCTTCGACGCCACGACCGGCTACCTGCTCCAGGTCGCCGCAGCGCTCACCTTCGCATGGGTCTGGCACCTGCGGCTGGGGCGGGGTCCCCTCGAGACGCTGGTCAGCAAGGCGTCCCAGGCGGCACGGCATGCCGTGATGCCCAAGGCATCCCCAGCGCCGTGATCCAGTACGACGCCGTCGCCCTGCACCGGCATCCCGTGTGCTGCCCTCAGTCCTCTGCGTCGCCCTCGGTCGCGTCGAGCGCTGCGAGGCAGTCGCAACCGGGCTGGCCGAGCACCTCTCGCCGCTCGTTGTAGCCCTGCAGCACCGCGAGCTGCACGGGCACCGGCGTCTTGTAGAGCCAGCGCTGCTTCAGCGCGACGCCGATCCGCACGGAGCTGCTGCCCCAGATGAGGTCGACGATGATGAGCAGCACGCCGACGGCTCCGAGGATCGAACCGAGCGTGAGCTCGAACGTGCCGGCCATGATGCGCGTCCAGAAGAGCCCGACCGCCAGCGCGGCGCCGGAGGCGAGCAGCGCGCTCAACCATCGCGGTCGCGCGCGACGGGTCACGTCGGCAGCCTCGATGGCGGCGAGCCGCTCGGCCTCGAGCGCCACCTGGTGCACGGCGTCGTGGTCGAGTCCCTCGTCGGCCGCGAGCCGGCCGATCCGCTCGGCCTTCCGCACCTGCGACTCGTAGAGCGCCTCGCTCACCACGGTCTCCGATCTGCCATCCCGTCAGGGTTCCAGCACAACGACGATCCCATCCAGCGTGTCGCGGCGCAGCCTTCGAACCTAGCACCGGATGAGGGCGGGGAATGGCCGCGCGAGCGCCGCTCCTTGACACCCGGCGGGGCGCACTCGACGATCGACGCACAGCGAAGAGGAGCCAGCATGACCGCGACCTACACCTGGGACATCTTCTGCAGCCTCGACGGCTACGGCTCGCACCACGGCGACTGGGGCGGCTACTGGGGCAAGCAGGGTCCGGAGCTCCTCGAGCACCGTCTCGCCCAGTACAGCGACGACGTGCGCATGGTGTTCGGGGCCACCACGTACCGCGAGTTCGTGCAGATGCTCGACCCGGACCCCGAGAAGGCGGGCACGGAGGACCCGTGGGTGAAGCGGATGCGCGCCGCGCCCATGACCGTCGTGTCGTCGTCGCTCGAAGAGCCGCTCGACTGGCCCGACGCGACCGTCGCCCACGGCGACGGCGTCGACATCGTCGCGCGGCTCAAGGAGGAGTCCGATGTGCCGCTGCGCTCGCACGGCAGCCTCTCGCTCAACTGGGCCCTGATGTCGGCAGGCCTCGTCGACCGCCTGCAGGTGACGGTCTTCCCGGTGATCACCGGCACGACCGGCGACGACCCCATCCTCGGCGGCGCAGGTGACTTCGATCTCGACCTGCTCGAGAGCCGCACGCTCGACGGCCGCACGCTCGAGCTCGTGTACCGGCCGACGCCGCACTGAGAACACTCCGCCGACGTCCAGGCTGACGGACGGCTGTGGGAGCAGGATGACCGGGGGACAGGTCCACTGACCCACGGAGGGCGAGCATGACGGTCGACGAGCAGCAGCAGCCGGAGCACGGCCCCCGCGGGGAGCGCACGCAGGACACCCAGGTCGGCGACGTCGAGCTGACGCACTGGCGCACGCGGCTCGGCCGCTGGATGGCCGGCTTCGCGCGCTGGATGGGCGCGACTTTGGGTCCGTACGCGACCCTCATCATCACGCTCGCGATCGGCGCCGCGATCGCCACCGCGCTCAGCTTCCTCGCGGTGGCCGTCTACGACGCGGTCACCGACGAGGACGGCATCGCAGGCATCGACCGGCCGGTGCTCGACGCGATCATCACCATCCGGAATCCAGGGGCGAACGCGTTCATCACCGGCTTCACGGATCTGGCGGGCACGGTGGGCATGCCCCTCGTCGCGATCATCGCGCTCGTCACCCTCAGCATCCGTCGGCGCTCGTGGACGCCGCTCGTGCTCATCGTCGCCGCCGGCGGCGGCTCGCTGCTCATGACCGTGGCGGGCAAGATCCTGATCGGCCGCGACCGGCCGCCGATCACCGACGCGGTGCCGCCGTACGAGGTCTCGGCGTCGTTCCCGAGCGGCCACACGCTCAACGCCGTCGCGATCCTCGGCGTCATCGCCTACCTGCTCATCCTCCGCCGGCACACGGCATGGTCGCGAGCGCTCATCATCGTCATCGCGGTGGTCGCGACCGTGCTCGTCGCCGCGAGCCGCGTCTACCTCGGCCACCACTGGGTGACGGATGTCGTGGCCGGCTGGGCGCTCGGCGCGGCCTGGTTGGCGCTCGTCATCACCGCGCATCGCCTCTACCTGACGTCGAGGCTTCGGCACGACGAGCAGCGCGCGCTCGCCTGACCGGTCAGGCTGGCTGGGTGGCGACCCGCGTCACCGCTCGTCGACCGCGCCCTCCAGCGCGGCCGGTCGCCGCCGCAGCCCGCCGGAGGCGACGTAGGCGACGAGCCCGACCGCGATCGCGATGGCCCCGAAGAGCCACACGTGCGGCTCCTGCTGGCTGAGCAGCAGGATGCACGAGCCGATGCCCAGCACCGGGACCCACGTCCACACCCGGAAGTGGCCGCGCTCGACGCGATCGCGCCGCAGCACGAGCACGGCGATGTTCGTGCTCAGGAAGACGAACAGCAGCAGGAGCACGACGGTCTCGGCGAGCGTGCCGAGGTCGCCGACGAAGGTGATGCCGATCGCGACGAGCGTGGTGACCAGGATGGCGACCCACGGCGTGCGCCGGCGCGGAAGCACGCGGCCGAGCGCCGACGGGAGCAGTCCCTGCTCGGCCATCCCGAAGGTGAGCCGGCTGGCCATGATCATCGTGAGCAGCGCGCCGTTCGCGACTGCGACGAGCGCGATGACGCCGAAGATCCACGCCGGCATGGGCACGCCGGTCGCCGCGAACACGTCGAGCAGCGGTGACGTCGATCCCGCGAGCTCCTCGGGCGGCAGCGCGATCGCGCTCGCGAGCGCGACGAGCACGTAGACGACGCCCGCGACGAGGAGCGAACCGAAGAGCGCGCGGGGGTAGGTCCTGCGCGGGTTCTGGAGCTCCTCGACCATGTTGGCGGAGGTCTCGAAGCCCACGAACGAGTAGTAGGCGATGATCGCCGCTGCGAGGGTCGCGAGCGCAGGGTTGGCGCCCGGCGGGAACTCGCCGATGTGCTCGACGTTCCCGCCGCCACCGCCGAGCATGACGGCCACCGCGACGATGATGAGCAGCAGACCGGTGAGCTCGATCACCGTCATGACGACGTTCCCCGCCATCGACTCGCGGATGCCGCGCGCGTTGAGCGCGGCGACGAGCAGCAGGAACAGCGGTGCGGCGAGCGCGGGCGCGATCGGCACGAGCGCCGAGAGGTAGTCGCCGAACGCGAGCGCGAGGCCCGCGGCGCTCACGACGCCGGCGGCGAGCATGCAGAAGCCGACGAGGAACGACACGATCGGGCTGCGGTACGCGCGCTGCGCGAAGACCGCGGCACCGCCGGCGCGCGGGTACTTCGTGACGAGCTCCGCGTACGAGCCGGCGGTCAGCAGCGCGAGCAGGAGGGCCAGCAGCAGCGGCAGCCACAGCACCCCGCCGACCTCGGCGGAGAGGACGCCCGTGAGGGCGTAGATCCCGGCGCCGAGCACGTCGCCGAGGATGAAGACGAACAGCAGCGGACCGGTGATCCCTCGCTTCAGCTTCGTCGGTGCTTCGTCATGGGCGTCGGCGGTCGCCGGTGCGTGCTCGTGGGACATGCGACCAACGCTAGAAGATCGTTGCTTGGGGGACACCGAGCGACGCTGCCTCGGGCACCGGTACGCTCCGGAGCATGAGCCCGAGCACGCCGTTCCTCTCGGTCGACCTCGAGCGCATGCAGGCGAACATCGCCCGCACCGCCGACGCGGCGACGGCCCGCGGGCTCGCGCTGCGCCCCCACGCCAAGACGCACAAGTGCATCGAGATCGGGCGGATGCAGCTGGCTGCCGGCGCCGTCGGACTCACCGTCGCGACGGTGGGGGAGGCCGAGGTCTTCGCCGCCGCGGGGCTCGACGACCTCTTCATCGCGTACCCGCTCTGGGTCGACGCCGCCCGCGCCGCCCGGCTCAGCCACCTCGCGGCGGTCGGCGCGAACATCTCGATCGGGGTGGACTCCGTCGCCGGCGTCGAGCGCGTCACACGCGGGGGACTTGCGGGCCGCATCGCGGTGCGCGTCGAGATCGACGCAGGGCATCACCGGTCCGGTTGCGAGCCAGGGCTCGCCGGTGACGTCGCGGCGGCCGCGGTGCGCGCCGGCATCGACGTCGAGGGCGTCTTCGCCTTCCCCGGCCACGCGTACGCGCCCGAGGGGCGCGAGCGGGCGGCCGCCGACGAGGTGGAGGCGCTCACGGTCGCGGTCGCCGCGATGCGAGCCGCTGGCGTCACGCCGCGAGTCGTGTCGGGTGGCTCGACCCCCAGCTTCGACGCGGCGCTCGCGCTCGACTCGCCGGTGACCGAGCTGCGGCCCGGCGTGGGGGTGCTCGGCGACGCCCAGCAGTGGGAGCTCGGCAGCATGCGCTCGAGCGACATCGCCCTCACCTGCCATGCGACCGTCGTGTCGCACGCGGGCGGCCGGCTCGTGCTCGACGCCGGCTCGAAGGTGCTCGGCGCCGACCGGGCTCCGTGGGCGACCGGCTACGGGCGGCTGCTCGACCACCGGGACGCCCGCATCGTGCTGCTGAGCGAGCACCACGCAGTTGCCGAGCTGCCGGAGGGCGCCGAGCTGCCGCCGCTCGGCAGCGTCGTGCGCGTCGTGCCCAACCACGTGTGCACCGCCGTCAACCTCGTCGACGAGCTCGCGGTGCACGACCACGGCACCGATGCACAGCCGGTCACCACCTGGCGGGTCGCGGCCCGCGGCCGCAACAGCTAGGGCAGCAGCGCGCGGCACTCGCCGATCGTCGTGGCGAGCCGCAGGATGCCGTCGCCGGCTTCCGGCTGCCCCTCGGCGTCGAGCGCCAGCAGCGGCACGCTCGTCGCGCCCGCCTCGCCGAACGAGCGCGCGAGCTCCGCCACCTCATCGGCCGACGCGTCCGACCGGATGCCCGCGAACTGCACGACCGGGAACGCGCCCTTGAGGCCGGCCGCCTCCCGGGCGGCTCGCACCACCTCGACCGCCGCTCGCGTCACGTCACGCCCGACCTCTGGCGTCAGCTCGCCCGCCAGGATGACGCCGTCGCCAAGCTCGCCCGCGATCGCCAGCGCCTTCGGGCGACCGCCGCCGATCAGCAGCGGCGGCACCTCGTGCGGGGGCCAGCGCAGCCGCACCCGGTCGAGCCGCACGTAGCGGCCCTCGACGCTCAGCTCGTCGCCGGCGAGCAGCGTGCGCAGCGCGGTCGCGTGCTCCGTCAGCAGCGTGAGCGGCGACTCGGCGCGCACTCCCGCCTGCGCCATCCACTCGAGCACGCCGTGACCGATGCCGGGCAGGAACCTGCCGGGGAACATCCGTGCGATCGTCGCGATCTCCATGGCGGTGAGTGCGACGTTGCGCAGCGGCACCGGCATGAGCCCCAGCCCCACTCGGATCCGGTCGGTCGCGGCGAGCACGGCGGCGGCGGTGGAGGTGCCCGATTGCCCGAAGCAGTCCTCCCACAGCCACAGCTCGTCGACGCCCGCTTCGTCGGCCGCCTGAGCGACGCCGATGAAGCGCTCGGGCGCCTGCTCGGGCGGGAGGATCAAGCCGATGGTCGGTGCGGGCAGCATGCGACGAATGTACGGTGCGACGCCCACGTGGGTGCCGCTGGATAGGCTTGCTCCATGAGCGACACCGCTGTGACGGCTCCCGACGACGCCACCATGGAGCACCACGAGGCCTTCCGACGCAAGCGCGACCACAGCGTGCGCGCCCCGCAGGGAGCGCTCGCGCTCGTCGTCACCGCGTGGGTCTCCGAGCCCACGACGATCGAGGGCGTCCCGGGCACCTGGTCGCTGTCGCCGTCCGGCGACGGGCTGCAGGTCACGGCGGATGCGTCTGACGAGATCGTGGTCGACGGCCAGGTCGTCGACGGCGCGGCCATCGTCTACGGCCACGACTCGATGACGCCGAGCTCGGTGCGCTTCGATGACCACACGACGGCGTTCGCTGTCGGCCCCGACTTCAACGGTCGCTTCGCGCTGCAGGTGTGGGACTCGGACGCGGCGGAGTCGCGCGGCTTCCAGCGCATCGACGTCTACCCCTACGACCCGGCGTGGGTGAAGCACGGCACCTTCGAGCCGGTCGACGGCGGCGTCGCGTTCGAGTACGCGAAGTCCCGTGGCGGTTCGCTGCGCCAGGGTGTCTCGCCCGGCCGCATCCGCTTCGAGCACGAGGGCGCTCAGGTCGAGCTCGTCGCGCTGCCCGACGGCGACAGCCTGCAGATCGTGTTCGCCGACGCCACCACGGGCGACGAGACCTACGACGTCGGGCGGTTCCTCTTCGTGAAGCCGAGGCACGACGGCACCGTCGACCTCGACTTCAACCGGGCCATCGTGCCGCCGTGCGCGCTGAGCGAGCAGTTCAACTGCCCGCTGCCGCCGGCTGGCAACCGGCTGGCCTTCCCGATCCGCGCGGGGGAGCAGCGCCCGATCTTCGCGAAGCCGTAGGCCTCTCCCCGTCCCACTCTCCGTTCCAGCAGGTCGGGCCGGTCTGCCCCTTTCCGTTGGTCGAGCCGGTCCGGGCGCGCAGCGCCCTGACCGTGTCGAGACCGACCGCCAGCGCGAGCCGGTTTCGACACGCGCAGCCGCCTTCGGCGGCGGCGCGGCTCAACCAGCGGTGAGACGGCAGCCCCTTCGCTGATCGAGCTGATCGAGCCGGTCCGCCCCTTTTCCGTTGGTCGAGCCGGTCCGGGCGCGCAGCGCGGCGGTTTCCAGGGTCTAGTGCAACGCGGTGTCTTCTGTCGGGGTTGAGAGTAGCCGGGCGAGGAC
>NZ_JBNCLZ010000010.1:0-59846 GCF_049844935.1 Agrococcus sp. DT81.2
AGAACCCCGGACGAGCCAACGCAACCACCACCCCTCAACCAGGCGTTGCACTAACCCCCTGAAGCCAAGCGCGCTGACCGTGTCGAAACCGGGGGGCTGTCTTGCTAGGGCTTGGTTTCGACACGCGCAGGCGCCTTCGGCGCCGGCGCGGCTCAACCAGCGGAAGGGTCGAAACCGCCGCGACGCACCCTCCCAACCGGGATGAGCGGCGGCCTCAGTTCCCCTCGAACGCGATCGGCCGGCCCGCGAGGTAGCCCTCGGCCGCCCGCCGCGCGTCGTTCGTCATGCCCAGGCGCTGCACCGTCGGCAGCAGCGACCCGACCGCATCCGCCGTGTCGACGAGCGCCTCGCGCGCCGCGGCGAGCGTCGCCTGCACGGCGAGCGGCGCCTGCGCCGCGATCCGCTCGGCCAGCTCGAATGCGCGCTCCAGCTCCGTCCCCGCCGGCACGACCTCCTGCACCAGCCCGATGCGGTGCGCCTCCGCCGCGTCGAAGCGGTCGCCGGTCAGCACCCAGCGCATCGCGTCGCCCCAGCCGAGCCGCGGGAAGCGCACCGTCGCGCCGCCGAACGGCATGATGCCCCGCGCGACCTCGAGCTGCGCGAACACCGTCGAGTCGGCGGCGACGACGATGTCGCTCGCGAGCGCGAGCTCGATGCCGAGCGTCAGGCACGTGCCCTGCACCGCGAGCACGACGGGCTTGCGCACCGGCACGGTCTGCAGGCCCCACGGGTCGAGCCCGCCGTCCGGCACCAGGCGGATGCGGCCGGTCGCGAGCTTCGGCGCGATGTCGGCCAGGTCGAGGCCCGCCGTGAAGTGCTCGCCGCGAGCGCTCACGACCCCGGCGCGCAGGCTGGGGTCGCGGTCGAGCTGCCCGTACGCGAGGGCGAGCTCCTGCAGCATCCGCTCGTCGGCGGCGTTGCGCTTGTCGACCCGGTCGAGGGCCATGTGCAGGATGGGTCCGCGTCGCTCGATGGCGACGCGCGGTGTCGTCTCGGTCACGCCGTCAACCTAGCGGGGGGCAGCGAGGAGGGGGCGGACGTTCGTCCACCCCCTCCAAACGCGTCGCCGCGACAGCGCGGTCAGCGGTCGACGACCTCCGCCTCGACCGTGTCGCCCTGCGCGGTCTGCTGCGAGCCGCCGATCGCGCCCTGCTGCGAGCCGCCGCCGACCGCCTTCTGCTGGTCGTGCTTGAGGGCGGCGAGGCGCGCCTCGATCTCGGTCTCGCGGCCGACGTCCTCGAGCGCCTCGAACTGCGCGTCGAGCGACGACGCGGCGAGCTCCTGCTGGCCGACGACCCGCGCCTCCTCGCGGCGGATCTTCTCCTCGAAGCGGCCGATCTCGCTCGTGGGGTCGAGGATGTCGATCGACTTGACGGCGTCGTGCACCTGCGCCTGGGCCTCGGCGACCTTCGCGCGCGCGATGAGCTCGGAGCGCTTCGACTTCAGCTGGTCGAGCTTCTGCTTCATCGTGTCGAGGCCGCCCTTGAGCTTGTCGACGACCTGGTTCTGCGACTGGATCGACGGCTCGGCGGCGCGCGCCTCCGACTCCGACTGCATCTGCTTGCCGATGGCGACCTTGGCGAGGTTGTCGAACTTCGCGGCGTCGGTGGAGCCGGTGGCGCGCAGCTCGTCGGCGCGCTGGCTCGCGGCGAGCGCCTTGCGGCCCCAGTCCTCGGCGGCGCGCACGTCCTCCTGGTAGTCCTGCTCCTGCAGGCGCAGGTTGCCGATCGTCTGCGCGATGGCGGCCTCGGCCTCGGCGATCGAGTTCGTGTAGTCCCGGACCATCTGGTCGAGCATCTTCTGCGGGTCCTCGGCCTGGTCGAGGAGCGCGTTGATGTTGGCCTTCGCGAGCTGCGAGATGCGGCCGAGGATGGACTGCTTGGTCATGGTCTTCCTTCCTGCGGATGCCGCCGGAGCGGCCCTTGTGGGTATGTGCCGTGGTTGTGGATGGATGGATGAGGTTGGCGGATGCGTCGGCGCGTACGCGCCGCGCGGGCCGTCACTCGCCGAAGAAGCCGCCTCCGCCGCCGAAGTCGCCGCCGCCGCCGGAGAAGCCCCCGCCGAAGAAGCCGCCGCCACCGCCGCCGCCGAACGAGCCGCCGCCGCCCGAGAAGAGGTCGCCGAGCCCGCCGCCTCCGCCGCCGTCGCCGCCTCCGCTCCCGAACGGGTCGGTGTAGCCGCCGCCGTGGCCGCCGATGCCGGGACCGTTCAGCATGTCGCCCAAGATGTACCCGAGCAGGCCACCGGTGAGCATGTCCTGCCCTCGGCCGCCGCCCATGCCCATGCCGCCGCGCCCGCCCCGGCCGCCGCGGTAGTACGGGTTCTGGGCCCGCCCGCCCCAGCCGCCGACGTCGCCCGACGCATCCTGCATCGCCTGCTCCGCGTGCTGCGAGGCAGCCTGCGCGTACTGCGACGCCGTGCCCGGGTCGGCCTCGCGCAGGCGCAGCGCCTGCGCGAGCTCCTGCTGCGCGGTCGCGAGCAGCTGGCGCGCGTGCGGGCCGACGCCGATGCGGCGCGTGTAGATGTAGTCCTCGGCGCGGTCGATGTTGGCGCGGGCGGAGTCGATCCAGCGGTCGAGCGTCGACTGCAAGCGCTGCATGTCAGCGCCACCCTGCCGCAGCTGCGCGGTCGCCTCGTCGAGGCGCTGGTTCGCGCGCTGCAGGTTGCTCAGCACGGTGAGGGTGTCGGTCGGGCGCTGCTGCGCGACCGCGACCTGCTCCTCGACGTGGCGGATGAGCGGGGCCAGGTCGATCGTGTTCGTGCTGCGGAGCGTCTTCGCGGCCGCGATGTCGCCGATGGAGTCCTGCACGAGCTCGTCGAGCTGCCTGCGCGACTGCTGCAGGTCGCGCTCGGCGCGCTCGACTGCCGCGAGCAGCCCGGACGCCTGCGCGAGCGCGGCCTCCGCGGCGTGCACCGCGAGCGCCGCGTTCGAGCCGTTGCCGGTCTGCACGGCCTCGCGGCCGGCGGCGAGGGACTGATCGATGTTCGGCAGCTGCCGCTCGGCGCCCGCGATGTTCTCGCGCACGGGGTCGATGGATGCGCCCGAGTGCACGTCGTCGAGGCGGTCGAGGATCTGCCGCGCGTTCGCGATGCGCCCGTCGAGCTGCTGGCGGGAGTGGCCCAGCGACTCGAGCACCTGCGGCGCGGTGCGCTCGAGGTCGCGCAGCTGCTCGAACGACGTCGCGTGGCTCGCGAGCTCGGTGCCCGCGCCGTTCGCGATCTGCAGGATGCGGCTCGACCACTCGTGCCGCTCCTGGTCGGTGTCGGGGAAGGCGTCGTCGAGCTGCTGCTGCAGCGCGAACGCTTCCGCGAGGCCGGCCTTCGCCTTGTCGAGCGCTTCGCGGTAGGGCCGCACCGCCTCCTCGCCGAACTGCGCGTTCGCGAACGCGAGCTCCTGCTCGCTCTGCTGCACGGTGTCGTCGAGCTGCACGAGCGCGATGTCGGCGCGCTGCTTGAGCTCGTCCAGGCTCAGCTGCTGCTGCTCGATGGCCGCCTTCTCGCCCTTGCGCTTGCGGTTCGCGCGCACGCCGCGCGTCACGAGCCACGCGCCACCGCCGACGACGGCCGCGCCGCCGACCAGCAGGACGACCGGCCACGGGTCGATGTTGACCTCGGTGCCGCCGTCGCCGAGGCCCCCGCTCTCGGCAGCCTCGCCCACCGCTGTGCTGAACGCGGTGACCCCGCCCTCGAGGTCACCGTTGTTCAGCGCTGGCAGCAGCTGCTGCTGCAGCAGCTGCTGGACGTCGGCTTCGCTGACCGGGTAGCCCTGCGCGTACCCGTAGCCGTACTGACCGTCGTTCATCGCGATGGCGACGAGGAGGTCGTCCCCCTGCAGACCCGAGGCCTCGGCCGCCTGCACGGACCAGTCGCCCTTGTCGATGCCATCGAAGGAGTCGACCACCACGACATAGACGTCGGCGGGGGAGGACGCGTTGTCCTCCTCGAGGGCCGCGGTCACCGATGCGTCGTCGCCCGCGTAGTCGCCGGTGGTGTCG
This sequence comes from Agrococcus sp. DT81.2, assembly GCF_049844935.1. Lineage (NCBI taxonomy): Bacteria > Bacillati > Actinomycetota > Actinomycetes > Micrococcales > Microbacteriaceae > Agrococcus > Agrococcus sp. DT81.2. The sequence goes on from NZ_JBNCLZ010000010.1 coordinate 3,996, forward strand.
ACGAAGGGGTCGCCCGCGACGTCGACCGGGTCCTCGGTGACGAGCGCTCCGGCGGAGAGCCCGAGCAGCCCGGCCGCGCCCAGCGCGACTCCCACGAACGGGCGGACGATCCGGACCTGCATCTGGCGCTCCCTGCCGCCGGCGCTGTCGGTGTGCCGGCTTGGCGCGAGTCTAGCCAGCGGATGTGGCCGGAAACCTTGGAGATCCGTCGCTCTCAGCGAACGTCACCGGTCCAGGGATCGCCCACGATCGGCACCGGTGCGGCGCCGTCGACCGCCACGAGCGCGACCGGCGAGGGCCCCGCCGGCTCGCCCTCGCCGCAGGCATCCGCGGGCAGCACCGCCGACTCGGCTGCCAGCTGCACGGTTCGACCGGGTTCGAGCGTCAGCGCCTCCTGTTCGCCACCACCCGCGACCCTCGCGCCGTCATCCACCAGCGCCAGGCTCCGCACGTCGATCGCGGCGACCTCGACGGCGTCGGCGCCGGCCGTGCTGATCCACACCGGTGCTGCGCCGTCGGCCGGGTCGGTCGCGAACGCGAGCACGAGCCCCACGTCGCCCGCGCGCGTCAGCCCGCACGCGCCGGCCGCCGGCTCCGAGAGGGTCTCGCCGGCGCCGCTGTCGCCGCCGCCGGTGCCCGACTCCTGGCCCGATGCCGGGCCCGCCTCTTCGGCGGGGGCGCCCGCGTCCTCGGCGAGCCCCGGCGCGCTCGTCGGCTGGAACGACTGCAGCCCCGGCGCCACGAACGGCGCGATGATCAGGATGCCGGCGCCCGCCGTCGCCGCGGTCACGGCCGCGACCTTCGGCCGCCGCGTGCGTCGCGCGCCGGCGATCGCCGCATCCACATCGAGCCGCGTCGTGGGCGGCGGGATCTCGTGCAGCCGCCGCCGCAGATCGTCGTCGCTCATGCTCGGCCTCCCGTCGACCGATCGGGCTGCGTGGGGTCTGCCGCGCGCTCCGCCTCGCGAGCCGCGCGCTCCTGCTCCCGCTCGAGCATCCCGCGCAGCTTGCCGAGCGCATCCGACAGGTACCGCTTCACGGCGCCCGCCGAGATGCCGAGCTCGGCTGCGATCTGCTCGACCGTGCGGTCCTCGTCGTAGCGCAGCACGATGCATGCGCGCTCGCGCGGAGCGAGCCGCTGCAGCCGGTGCGCCATGTCGAGCCGCTCGCCGGTGAGCGTCGAGCCGGAGTCGACCAGCTGCCGCTCGACGACGAGCGGCACGATGCGGCGCCAGCGCTGCCCGCGGCGGGCGCGGTCGAGGAAGCGGTTCGCGATCGCCTTGCGCACGTAGGCCTCGGCCTGCTCGACCTCGAAGCCGTTGCGCAGGCGGCCGAACGTGGCGGTCAGTGCGTCCTGCACCATGTCTCGCGCCTCCTCCTCGTCGCCGGTCAGGAGCATCGCGTACCGCACGAGCGCCTCGCCGCGCTGCGCGACGAGCTCCGCGACGACCAGCTCCCACCTGGCTGCCACGCGACTCCCTCCTACTGCCTAAGACGAACGAGCCGGCCCGAAGGTTGGGCTCAGCCGGCCGCGCGCATGCGCTCGGCGAGTCGGGGATGCGTCGCGTCGAGGTGCGTGAGCACGCTCGCCCGCGTCTCGGGCGACTTGTTCTGGCTCATCTTCGCCTTCGCGTCGAAGGAGCGCACCCGCAGGCGCAGGCCGACGGTGCCCATCGCCATGCCGCGGTTGCCCTCGTCGTCGATGTCGAGGCGCACGCCGCCGTCACCCACGTAGCGCTGCTCGAAGTGCTCGACGAGCTGGTGCAGCACGCGCATGTTCTCGTCCGCGTCGAGCAGCTCGACGTCGCACGTGAGCGTCGCCATCTCGAAGTTCCAGGTGGGCACCTGGCCGCGATCGTCGCCGACGTACCAGCTGGGGGAGATGTAGCCGTGCTCGCCCTGCACGACCACGAGCATCTGCGGCTCGCCCTCGTCGGCCGAGCGCTCGGCGAGCAGGCCGTGGCCGCGCGCATCCGCCCGGCCGAGGTGCGTCACGAGCACGAGCTCGTCAGCGGTGCTGCGCTCGTCGTCGACGAGCACGGGCGAGGGTGACGCGACGGGCCCGGATGCGGGGTGCGACACGAGGATCATCCACGGCGCGCGGTTCGCGAGCGCGCGCACGTCGGCGAGCCCCACGCGGTACAGAGGATTCGGCTGCATGCCCCGATTCTCCGCCATCTCTCGTCGAACTTCCCGAAACCGAGGGGTTCGGTGCGAGAACCCCGCCGTTTCGGGAAGTTCGGCCGCCGCCCGTCAGGCCGCGACGGTCTGCTGCATGTGCTCGAGGCGCCACCGCACGTGGTTGAGCTGGCGCACGAGGCCGGTCGGCAGCGCGCGGCCGAACTGGCCGAAGAACGCCTCGACGTCGACGAGCTCCGTGAGCCATGCCTTCGCGTCGATCTCGAACAGCTCGTCCATGACGGCGGGCTCGATGTCGAGGCCGTCGAGGTTGAGCGCGTCGGCAGCCGGCATGACCCCGATCGCGGTGTCGACGCCGGGCGCCGTGCCGTCGACGCGGCCCGCGATCCACTCGAGCACCCGGGCGTTCTCGCCGAACCCGGGCCAGAGGAATCCGCCCTCGTCGTCGCGACGGAACCAGTTCACCGAGAAGATCTTCGGCGCGCCACGGCCGAGGCGGTGGCCCATGTCGATCCAGTGCGTGAAGTAGTCGCCCATGTTGTAGCCGCAGAACGGCAGCATCGCGAACGGGTCGCGGCGGATCTCGCCGACCGGGCCCTCGGCGGCGGCGGTCTGCTGGCTCGACACGGTCGCGCCGACGTAGACGCCGTGCTCCCAGTCGCGCGCCTGCAGCACGAGCGGCACCTGCGACGGCCGGCGGCCGCCGAAGATGATCGCGTCGAGCGGCACGCCGGTCGGGGCATCCCAGTCGGGCGCGATCGACGGCGCCTGCTCGGCGCGCACCGTGAAGCGGGCGTTCGGGTGCGCGGCCGGGCCGTTCGCCGGGTCGTAGGGGCGGCCCTGCCAGTCGATGAGGCCCTCGGGCGCCTCCTTGGTCATGCCCTCCCACCAGACGTCGCCGTCGGGGGTGAGCGCGACGTTCGTGAAGATGGTGTCGTGGCTCATCATCGCCATCGCGGTGGCGTTCGTCTTCTCGCTCGTGCCGGGCGCGACGCCGAAGAAGCCGTTCTCGGGGTTGATCGCCCACAGGCGCCCGTCGGGGCCGGGGCGCATCCAGACGATGTCGTCGCCGAGCGTCTCGACGGTCCAGCCGGGGATCGTCGGCTGGAGCATCGCGAGGTTGGTCTTGCCGCACGCCGAGGGGAAGGCGCCGGCGAGGTGGATCTGACGGCCGTCCTCGTGCTTCATGCGCAGCAGCAGCATGTGCTCGGCGAGCCAGCCCTCGTCGCGAGCCTGCACCGAGGCGATGCGCAGCGCGAAGCACTTCTTCGCCAGCAGCGCGTTGCCGCCGTAGGCCGAGCCGAACGACCAGATCTCACGCGTCTCGGGGAAGTGGGAGATGTAGCGGGTCGGGTTGCAGGGCCACGGCACGTCCTCCTGGCCCTCGGCGAGCGGCGCGCCGACCGAGTGCACCGCGGGCACCCAGTCGTGCGTGCCGTGCATGGCCTCGAGGGCCGCGGTGCCGACGCGGGTCATGAAGTGCATGGATGCGACCACGTACGGGGAGTCGGTGATCTCGATGCCGAGCTTGGAGATCGGGCCGCCGACCGGGCCCATCGAGAAGGGGATGACGTACATCGTGCGTCCGCGCATCGCGCCGTCGAAGAGGCCGCCGAGCACCTGCCGCATCGCCTGCGGGTCGCGCCAGTTGTTGGTGGGGCCGGCGTCGTCGGCGTCCTCGGCGCAGATGAAGGTGCGGTCCTCCATGCGGGCGACGTCGTCGGGGTCGGAGCGGGCCAGGAAGCTGCCCGGTCGCGCCGGGACGGGCACGATCGTGCCCGCATCGAGCATCACGTCGGTGAGGCGCTGCAGCTCCTCCTTGGTGCCGTCGCACCAGACGATGTCCTTCGGCTCGAGCAGGTCGGCGATGCTCGCGACCCACGAGACGACGCCCGGGTCGGCACCCTCGGGAGCGTTCACGGCCTTCGGCCTCACGGGCTTGGCGGCGGAGCGGGACGGCGCGGCGGGAAGGATCGTCATGCTCTGAGTCTCCGCCCCTGACGGATGCGGATGCAGGCCGAGTCGCTAGAAGGTTCGGTCATTCCTTCGCCAGAGTGAACCTCGCGCTGGAGAAGCGCGGCGTGCGGACGGCCGAGGCCCGCGGCCGCGCGGTCATGCGGGCCGTCCGGCGCCTGCGAGGCACCCGCCGCAACGCATGTCGGAAAGATCGCCGGGAGTTTCGTACACTGTCGCCATGGTCGACGCAGCAATTCTGGGGCACCGCATCCGTCATTTCCGCACGGCCGCCGAGCTGACGCTCGACGCGCTGGGGGAGCGGATCGGGCTCGCCGGCAGCCAGCTCTCGCTGATCGAGAACGGGCACCGCGAGCCGAAGCTGAGCCACCTGCAGGCGATCGCCGAGGTGCTGGGCGTGGGCACCGCGCAGCTGCTCGACCCCGAGCCGCCGAGCGAGCGCTCGCGCATGGAGCTCGACTTGCAGCGGCTGCAGGACGGCGCGAGCTACCGGCGGCTGGGCCTGCCCGCGGTGCGCCCCACCCGCTCGATGAGCGACGACCTGCTCGCGGCGCTCGTCGGTATGCACCGCGAGCTCGACCGGCGCGCCCGCGAGGCGATCGCCACCCCCGAGCAGGCGCGGCGCGACGCGACGGCGCTGCGGCACCGCATGCGCGAGCAGTCGAACGAGCTGCCGGCGCTCGAGGAGCTGGCCGAGGAGCAGCTGCGCGCCGTCGGCTACGAGGGCGGCAGCCTCACGCACCGCACGGTGAGCGAGATGGCGGCGCGGCTCGGCTTCGAGCTCGTCTACGTCACCGACCTGCCGCACTCGACCCGCTCGGTGACCGACCTCGAGAACGGCCGCATCTACCTGCCGCCGGCGTCGATCCCCGGCGGGCACGGCCTCCGCTCGATGGCGTTGCAGGCGCTCGCGCACCGCCTGCTCGGGCACCACGAGCCGCGCGACTACAGCGAGTTCCTGCAGCAGCGGCTCGAGATCAACTACTTCGCCGCCGCGACCCTCATGCCGCGCTCCCGCGCCGTCGACTATCTGCGCAAGGCGAAGAAGGAGCGGAACCTCGCCGTCGAGGACTTCCGCGACGCGTTCGGCGTCACCCACGAGACGGCCGCGATGCGGTTCACGAACCTCGCCACGACCCACCTCGACCTGCGTGTGCACTTCCTGCGGGTGCAGGAGGATGGCGCGCTCTCCCGCGTCTACGAGAACGACGGCATCCCGATCCCGGTCGACGCGTCCGGGCACGCGGAGGGCCAGCTCGTGTGCCGCAAGTTCGCGGCCCGCACCGCGTTCGAGCGCACGTCGCGGACGACGGAGTTCTACCAGTACACCGACACGCCCAACGGCACCTTCTGGTGCTCGACGCAGACGGGCTCGGGCGCCGACGGCGAGTTCTCGATCTCCTTCGGTGTGCGGTTCGACGACGCGAAGTACTTCCGCGGCGCCCAGACGGCGTTCCGCGAGGTCTCGACGTGCCCCGACGCGCGCTGCTGCGCCCGCCCGGACGACGGGCTCGTCGACCGCTGGCGCCGCAAGTCGTGGGCGTCGGCGCGCATGCACCAGCACACGCTCGCGCCGCTGCCTTCCGGCACGTTCCCCGGCGTCGACGACGCCGAGCTGTACGCCTTCCTCGAGCGGCACGCCCCGGCCATCTGAGCCGCGCCCGCTCTTGGCAGGGGCACAGGCCGCCCGTAGCCTAGAAGGGCCACGTCGACCGAAGGAGCCGACATGACCGAGATCGAGGACGGGCTCAGCTCCCCGGATGCGACCCTGCGGCGCGGCGCGGCGCACCTCGCGCAGCAGCACCCCGATCTCGATCCGCGGCTCGTCGAGCGCGTGGTCTTCGAGTCGCACGCGACGCTCGCCCGCGGCGCCCGGGTGCGCACGCATCTGCCGCCGCTCGCGCTCAAGTTCGCGGCTGACCGGCTGCGGGCGCTCGAGCGCTCGGCGGGCGGTGCGCAGGGCGGCCCGCTGCTCGTGCTCGTGGAGTCGATCCGCAACGACGGCATCTCGCAGATGGCCGCCGCCTACCTCAACGCGCTCGGCGAGGGCAGGGTCGAGGCGCTCTCGGCAGCCCTCAACCCGGCTGTGGAGGTGCTCCGCACCGTCGGCGACGTGATGGAGGAGGACGGCGTGCCGCTCACCGACAGCTTCCCGAAGCCCGTCACCGACGACCTCGCCCGCGCCGCCGACGTCATCATCACGATGCTCATCGAGCACCCCTTCGACCTCGTCCCGGGCCAGCGCATCGAGGCGTGGGACTTCGACGACCCCGCCGGGCTCAGCACCGACGAGGTGCGACGCATCCGCGACCGCGTCCGGCGCCAGGTCACCCAGTTCTTGACGGCCCTGCCGCGCTGACGCGGCATCCGCGATGATGGGCGGATGGCCGACCTCGACGAGCTGCGCCGCCTGCGGCGGGCGCGCGACCGCATGGACCGCGAGTTCGCCCGGCCGCTCGACGTGCCTGCGCTCGCCCGCACGGCGCTCATGTCGACCGCCCACTTCAGCCGCCGCTTCCGCGACGCCTATGGCGAGACGCCCTACGCCTACCTCATGACGCGCCGCATCGAGCGGGCCGCGGCGCTGCTGCGCGGGGGAGATGTGAGCGTGACGGATGCGTGCATGCAGGTCGGGTGCACGAGCCTCGGCTCGTTCTCGGCCAGCTTCACCAAGCTCATGGGCGAGACGCCGAGCGCCTACCGCGCGCGCGACCACGAGGCGCTCGACGGCATGCCAGGCTGCCTCGCCATGGTGCTGACGCGGCCGCGCAAGGGCGACCCGTCGAGCAGGTTCCGAGAAGCGCGCCGCGCGGTGCCCGCCTAGTCTCGACGGCATGAGCATCTCCATCAGCGCAGTGCACGTCATGGTCGACGACACGGATGCCGCCGTCGGCTTCTACCGCGACGTCCTCGGGATGACCGTCACGAGTGAGGTCGAGAACGAGGGCTTCCGCTGGGTGACCCTGTCGCCCGAGTCGCAGCCCGACATCCAGATCGTGCTCTCGCACCCGCGCGCGGGCCGCTCCGAGCAGGACGGCGAGGCCGTCGCCGCGCTGCTCGCGAAGGGCGAGCTCGGCAGCGTCAACCTGCGGGCCGGCGACCTCGACGGCGTCTTCGAGCGCGCGACGACCGCCCCAGGGGTCGAGATCGTGCAGGAGCCGACCGACCAGTTCTGGGGCGTGCGCGACATCGCGCTCCGCGACCCGGCCGGCAACCTGGTGCGCATCGAGCAGGGCTGACGGCCCGGCGCCCGGTCAGCCGATCGGCCGGAACCACCGCAGCGTCAGCGAGTGCAGCACGACGAAGACGCTCGACAGCGCCATCGCGGCGCCCGCGATGAGCGGGTTCAGCAGCCCCAGCATCGCGAGCGGGATCGCCAGCACGTTGTACGCGAACGCCCAGAACAGGTTGCCGCGGATCGTGCGCAGCGTGCGACGCGACAGCGCCACCGCGTCGGCGGCGCCCGCGAGGTCGCCGTGCACGAGCGTGATGTCGGCCGCCTGCTGGGCGGCGTCGGTGCCGGTTCCCATCGCGAGCCCGAGATCCGCCGCGGCGAGGGCCGCCGCGTCGTTGACGCCATCGCCGGCCATCGCCACCTGCGTCCGCCGCCCATCGGCGCCGCCCGCCTGCTCCGCCCGCACCGACTCGACCTTCTGCGCCGGCGTGACGCCGGCGATCACCCGGCGGATGCCGACCTCGGCCGCCACCGCCCGCGCGGCCCGCTCGTGGTCGCCCGTCAGCATCACGACGTCGATGCCGAGCCTCGCGAGCCGCTCGACCGCAGCCTTGCTGGTCGCCTTGACCGTGTCACGCACCGAGACGACGGCGCGCATCCGCCCGTCCCACGCGATCGCGAGCGCGGTCGCGCCCTTCGCCTCGGCCGCCTCGAACGCGACCGCGAGCTCGGCGGGCATCGCGATGCCCCAGTCGGACGCGAGCCAGGCGGGCTTGCCGACCTGCACCGCGCGACCCTCGACGACGCCCACGACGCCGGCGCCCGGTGCTGCCTGAACACTGGCGGCGCGCACGTCGGTCGCGACCGCGACCTCGTCCACCGCGGCGACGATGGCGTGTGCGATCGGGTGCTCGCTCGCGCGCTCCACCGCGGCGGCGACGCGCAGCGCCTCGTCGGCGTCCTCGCCGGGCGCGGCGACGACGTCCTCCACGCGCATCCGTCCCTCGGTGACGGTGCCGGTCTTGTCGACCAGCATCGTCGTGATGCCGCGGCTCGACTCGAGCACGCGCGCGTCGCGGATCAGGATGCCGAGCTCGGCGCCGCGGGTCGTGCCGGCCAGCAGCGCGGTCGGCGTCGCGAGGCCGAGCGCGCACGGGCAGGCAATGATGAGCGTCGCGACCGCGGCGGTGAACGCAGCGGCGACGTCGCCCGTGAGCACGAGCCAGCCGATCAGCGACGCCAGCGACAGCACGAGCACGGCGGGCACGAAGTACTGCGAGACCCGGTCGGCGATGCGCTGCACATCGGCCTTGCCCTCCTGCGCGCGCTGCAGCAGCGAGGCGATGCGGCTCAGCTCGGTGTCGGCGCCCACTCGGGTCGCCTCGACGACGAGCATGCCGTGGCCGTTGATCGTCGCGCCGACGACCTCGCTGCCCGTCGTGACCTCGACGGGCAGCGACTCACCCGTCAGCAGCGACGCGTCGATCGCCGACGCGCCCTCGACGACGACGCCGTCGGCAGCGATCTTCTCGCCCGGCACGACGCGGAAGCGGTCGCCGACGACGAGCTCGCTCACGGGCACGCGCGACTCGACGCCGTCGCGGATGACGCTCGCCTCCTTCGCGCCGAGGCGGGCGAGCGAGCGCATGGCCTGCTGGCTCGAGCGCTTCGTGCGGTGCTCGATGTAGCGCCCGCCGAGCAGGAACACCGTGACGATGGCGGCGACCTCGAGGTAGAGCTCGTCGCCGTGGCCGCCGAACCACTGCAGCTCCATGCGCATGCCGATCTCGCCCGCCGTCCCGAAGAGCAGCGCCCACAGCGACCAGCCCATCGCGGCGATGACGCCGAGCGACACGAGCGTGTCCATGGTGGCGGCGCCGTGGCGCAGGTTGACGGCGGCGGCGCGGTGGAACGGCCAAGCGCCCCAGATGGCGATCGGCAGGGTGAGGGCGAGCGCCACCCACTGCCAGCCGTCGAACTGCAGGGCGGGCGCCATCGACAGCACACCGACCGGCACGGCGAGCACGGCGGATGCGATGAGCCGGGTGCGCAGCGACGTGCCGCGCTCGTCGCGGTCGACGTCGGGCTCCGGCTCCGGCACCACGGCGGTGTACCCGGTCTGCTCGACCGTGCGGATCGCATCCGCCACCGTGGTGCCCGCCGGGAGCGAGACGTGCGCGACCTCGGTCGCGTAGTTGACGGTCGCGGTGACGCCCGGCAGCTTGCTCAGCTTGCGCTCGATGCGGTTGGCGCAGGAGGAGCAGGTCATCCCGCCGATCTCGAGGTCGATCGTCTGTGTGTCCGTCATGCCGACCATTATACCCCCTGGGGGTATCGGAGCGCATCCGGAAACCACAAGAGCGCCGGTCCCGCAGGGGGACCGGCGCTCCGGAGGTTCGTGCTCAGGCCTGTCGTGCCCGGCCTGTGGTGCTCAGTGCTCGACGAGCGAGTAGCCGGCCTCGCTGACCGCGGCGCGCACGTCGTCGAGGCGCAGCGGCGCGTCGGCGGCGACGGTGACGGTCGAGCGACCGCCCGCGACGAGTTGCACGTCGACGCCCTCGACGCCGGCGAGGCCCGAGAGCTCCTCGGTGACGGACGAGACGCAGTGACCGCACGTCATGCCTTCGACCTCGAAGGACTGCGACGACGTCGCGGTCGCCGCCTGCGACGGCACGCCGCACGCGCCGCCGCCGCAGCAGCCGCCGGCCTGCGCCTGCGCGTCGGCGTCTGCGGGCGTGGACATGATCTCGATGTTCTGCAGCATGGGGATGCCTTCCGGTAGGAGCGGGGGAGGGTCGAGTTAGGAGCGGACGAGGCGTGCGATCGCGGCGCTCGCCTCGGAGAGCTTCTCCTGCGCGACGGGGCCACCGGCCTCCGCCGCCTCGGCGACGCAGTGCGCGAGGTGGTCCTCGAGCAGCTGCAGCGCGACGGTCTCGAGCGCCTTCGTGGCGGCCGACACCTGGGTGAGGATGTCGATGCAGTAGGCGTCCTCATCGACCATCCGCGCAACGCCGCGCACTTGGCCCTCGGCGCGGCGGAGGCGCTTGAGAAGGGCGTCCTTGTCGGCGGTGTAGCCGTGCGTCTGGATCGTCATGGTGCTTCGATCATACCCCCGAGGGGTATTACGTGACAAGAGTCAGGCGGCGACGGCGTCGACGTGCTCGGGCGTCGCCCAGCTGCGCCAGATCGCCGCGAGCAGCGCGTCGAAGAGCGCGTCCGACTCGTCGGCGGGGTAGAGGCCCAGCAGCTCCAGCGTGATGAAGCCGTGCACGCCGGCGAAGATCGTCCGCGTGGCGGTCTCGGGCTCGCCGTCCAGCACGCCCTGCGCGACTGCCGCGGTCACCGCGCGCAGCAGCGGCTCAGCGGTGCTGTCGCGAGCGTCGTCGACTGCGGGGGTCGACTCGCCGCGACCGAAGACCACCTGGAACATCGACGCGTTCTGGGTCGCCCACTGGCGCCACGCGTGCGCGAGGCTCAGGATGCGCTGCACCGGGTCGTCCACGTCGGCCTCGTTCTGCGCGTCGACGAGGGAGCGGGCCGCACGCAGGGTGATCGCCTCGAGCAGCTCGCCGCGGGAACCGAAGAGCGAGTAGACAGCGGAGGTCGACGTGCCGATCGAGGCGACGAGCGGGCGCAACGAGAAGTCCGGCCCCTCGGTGGCCATCAGCTCCGTGGCGGCCTCGAGGAGGCGCTGTCGGAGGTGTTCGTCGTGCAGGCGTGGTCGTCCCATGATGCGAATCATACGCCTTGACGGACGGCGTTTTGCTGAGTCGGCTAGGACTTCGCATGTCGTGGGCGGTCCTGTACCCCATCGGCATGCCGATACCTACAAACGCCTCACCGGAACGGATGAGAACGCTGTTGCGAGTCGCGCCGTGACGCGAGAGAGATGTCGGTGCCCCCAGCAGGATTCGAACCTGCGGCCTTCTGCTCCGGAGGCAGACGCTCTATCCCCTGAGCTATGGGGGCCGGGCTGCGTGAAGCAGCAGCGCCCAATCTAGCACCGGCGCGAGCTACCCGCCGACGGCCAGCGCCCACCCGAGGCCGAGACCTGCGCCGAGGATCATCCACGGGCCGAACGGCAGATCCGACTGCATCGACGTGCGTCGAGCCACCAGCAGCACGATCGCGACCAGTGCGAACAGCAGGAAGCCGCCCAGGATGCCGAAGAGCGCGGCCGGCCAGCCGAACCACCCGAGCGCCAGCCCGAGCACGAGCGAGAGCTTCACGTCTCCGAGCCCCATGCTTGACGGCGCGCACCACGCCAGCACGAAGTAGCCGAGCCCGACGACGAGCATCGCCAGCACCGCCGTGGTGAGGCGCTCCCACTCGCCGGTGACCGCCGCCGCGACCAGCAGCATCCCCAGCACCGCGGCCGTCGTCGGCCAGACGATCGCGTCGGGCAGTCGCAGCACGGCCTGGTCGACCGGGATCAGCAGGGCGCACCCCACCGCGAGGGCGCACAGCGCGACCGCGACGGCCCAGTGTCCAGCGACCGCAGCGGCCGCCGCGCCGAACGCTGCGCCGAGTACGGCGGGGATGCCGCGGCGCAGCCAGCGCGAGTCGGTGTCGACGAGGCGTCGCGCCCACGGGGTGAGCAGCTCGGCCGCAGCTGCGCAGAGCAGGGCGGCGAAGGCGATCACGAGGGGCGGCATCGTGGCGATGCTATGGCAGGAGGCCTGCCGCGCCCGCCCGGATCAGTGCTCCAGGCTCAGCCCGGACTCGAGGTCGTCGAACGCGTGCTCGACCAGCTCGGGGAGCTGCTCGGGCGCCGCGCCGGTGTTGACCCAGACGCGGATGGCGGTCTTGACGGCCGCGGACGCCGCTCCCGCCATCATGCGGGCGAACGCATCCGTCTCGGGGTCGACATCCGTGCGCTCCGCGATCGCGATGCGGATGGCGTCCTCCAGCTCGTCGTACTGGGCCATGCGGTGCGGCAGCAGGCTAGGGGAGCGGTCGATGAGCTCCTCCTTGGCGTGCAGGCGCTGCAGCTGCTCCTTCGACCAGCTGCGGACCGTGCCGGCGAGCACCGCGCGCAGGGACTGCAGCGGCGGCTCATCCGTCGGGCGATCCTCGAGCCCGACGAGCATGGAGACGGGGTCGTTGTCGTCGGCGGCGACGATGGCCGCCTCCTTGGAGTGGAAGTAGTTCGAGACCGTGCGCGGCGAGACGAAGGCGCGATCCGCGATCTGGCTGATCGTGACCTCCTCGAGGCCGTGCTGCTGCGCGAGCTCGAACGCGGCGCTGGCGATCGTCTGGCGCGTCAGGATCTTCTTGCGCTCGCGGAGGCCGCGCTCCTCCGGCGTCGGCTCGATCTCATCCACGGCGGCTCACCTGCATCGGTGTTGCGCCGGCAGGTGCTCGTCGTCGGGCTGCCGGGGGCGGGGAGGAAGAGGTCATGATCGCGTCCCGTCTCGCGGGGAGAACCGCGGTGGTGGGTGGAGCCGGCAAGCGCCGCGCTGTGGGGCAAGTTTGCGCCGTAACAGTGTTTCCGTCAACTTAGGATACGCACAACAGGACTGATGCTGAGCCTGCAACTTGACAACTCAGGAAACCTTGTGGGAAAGCAACGTTGCGCAACAAGCAAGCGGCGTGACACGATCCTCTCCGACGGCCCAGCAGGGTCGCCGCTCGCACCGCACCGGACCCCCAGCCCCGGGCACTGTCACCGAAGGAACCCCTCCATGTACGCATTCCTCAGCGCTGTCAGCGCTTTCGTCTCCGACCGTTTCGAGAACAAGAACGACCGCGGCGCGTCCGCCGTCGAGTACGGCATCCTCGTCGCCCTGATGGCCGCTGCGGTCATCGCAGCCATCCTGATCCTCGGCCCGATGCTCTCCGAGCTCTTCACCACCGTCGAGACGAACGTCGGCACGGCGACGACCACGGTCGGCGGCTGACCTAAATCACGCGATGCGCGGCACCCAGCGAAAGCTGCCGGGTGCCGCGCATTCTTTCCAGAGACTCCCGCGACGTGAAGTAGGACGAGCATGCCTAGACCCAGGGACCGGGGCGCCGTGGCCGTCGAGTTCGCGCTCATCGCGCCGCTCCTTTTGCTGCTGACGTTCGGGATTATCGGCTTCGGATACGCCTTTCATCTGCAAAGCGTGCTCGACAACGCAGCTCGCGATGCGGTGCGCGTCTTCGCCCTGCAACAGGAGGGCGATGCGCGGGCGACAGCCCGTCAGGTCGCGACGGAGTCCGCGCAGACCTCGGTCGACGCGGACCTGCTGCAGATTGCTATCCCTGCCGACTGCGCGGAGGGCGATCTGACAACCGTCACGGTAGCGCTCCCGGACTTCCAACTCATCGGCGGGCTTTGGACCGTCGACCTCATCGGATCAGGAACCATGCGATGCAGCGGCTGAACGCAATTCGAGATGACCGCGGCGCTGTTGCCGTGTGGCTCGCCCTACTACTCGTACCGCTGCTGGTCGTCGCGGCGCTCGCGGTCGACATCGGTGCGTTGCACGCTGACCGACAGCGCCTGCAGCATGGCGCTGATGCGGCCGCGCTGGCCATCGCGCAGCAGTGCGCAACGGGTGCCTGCGGGGACGCGGATGACATGGCACGTCGCCTTGTCGATGCGAATCGGCCGGCTGGCGGACCAGTGGAGCTGGGTCCGGTCGACCTCAATGAGGATGCTGGATGGGTGGAGGTCCGCACCGCCTCCGAACGAGACCACTGGTTTGCACCGGCGGTCGGCAACGATGACGCACAGCTCGCCGCGGCGGCGTTTGCCACGTGGACGTCTCCAATCCCGACGCAGTTCCCGCTCGCCTACTCGTATTGCGAAGTTGCTGACGGAGGTAGCGCGGGTTCGGACGATCCCAACGACGACTTCAACGACTGGTTGGTCCGAGACGCCAGTGGATCGGTGATCGGCATGGACGTCCCTGAGAACGGTGCGTCCGCCACCTTGTTCAACAAGGGCACAGGGGTCGGCGACACTGCGTGCCGAGTCCATCACAACGGGCAGGTCGTGCCCGGCAACTTCGGGTGGCTCGATGCTCCATGCACGGTTCCACTTCCGCTCGAGGACGGCTTGATCACTGGCGACACGGGCAACACTCCAAAGCAATGCAGCAACGCGGAGATGAAAGTGATGCTCGACCAGCAGGTCCTTATCCCTGTTTTCCTTAACGCCGAAAAAGTTCGTGGCGAGCGCACGTTCACCATCATGGGATTTGTGCTCTTCACGGTCGAGAGTTACTACTTTGCGGGGCAATACGTGATGACCGACCGACCCAACCCGTGCGGGGGGTCCAACCGGTGCCTCCACGGCACCATCGAGAGATATATCGACATCGAGGAGGCACCCGATTTCCGCCTCGAAGGCACAGCGCAGCTGCGCCTGCGTGAGGAAGTGCTGAAGTGATCCGCCGCATCGTGGTCGCGCTCATCGCGCTGCTCGTCGCTGCAGTTGGTGGTGTGCTCACCTTTCTCTACGCCCAGGGCGCAGATGAGCGCGCGATGGCGGAATTGGCCCCACAGCAAGTGCTCGTCGTCGCGGAGCCGATCCCGGCGGGCACTCCGTCCGAATCGATCGCGAGGTCGCTCACTATCGTTGAGATCCCGGCCGCAGCGGTCGTGCCCGGTGGCGTGACGGATCTCGCAGACGTCGAGGGCCTCTTGACGTCTGCCGATCTCCATGTGGGGGAGCAACTCCTGACGTCGCGGTTCTTGGCGCCAGAAGCGGTGAACGAGGCGGTCGAGGTCCCGGCCGACATGCACCAGCTCTCACTGCAGCTCGAGACGCGACGAGTGATCGGGGGCGAGCTGCGCCCAGGCGACACCGTCGGCGTATTCCTCTCCGGCACCGTGACGTCCGGTACGTCGGTTGAGTCCGAGTCGATGGACCTGACACATCTGATCCTCCACAAGGTGCTCGTCACAGCGGTGAAGGGTGCGGCGGGTGTCGTCACCAATGAGGACGGCGACGAAGTTGAGCAGGGCGCCGCGGACAGCATCATGGTGACGCTCGCACTCTCGCCGGCAGACGCTGAGCAGGTCGTGTTCGGTATGGAGTTCGGCAATATCTGGCTCTCCCTTGAAGGGCCAGACGTGCCCGAGGAGGGTACTCGCACGGTCAGCCCCACGGAGGCGTTCCAATGAGCAACGTGCTGTTGACGACCGATTCGCCAGACCTGCAGACGCGCGTGCAAGAGGCTGCTCGTGGCGCATGCATCGCGATCCCGGCGCACCCGCTACCGTCTGAGCCCGCACAGCTGCTCGCACACCTGAAGCACGACTCGCTACCGGATGTTCTCGTGCTTGACGCGACGCGGGCACCCGAGGAAGCGATAGCCCTCGCCGCGCGCTTCGATCTCGAACTGCCGGGAACGGGCGTCGTGCTCGTCGGAGACGTCGCTGCCTTGTCGGTGCCAGCGATGCGGGCTGGCGTGCGCGATGTGGTTTCGGCCGATCTCGATGTCGATGGGCTCCGCGCCTCGATCGAGCGCGTCGCGGCTGCCGTGCGCTCACGCCGGTCCCGGCCGGCCGACGTGGGCATCATCCCAGTGTCCGCGACCATCCAGGGCCGCGTGCTCACGGTCCTCTCACCCAAGGGCGGCGCTGGCAAGACCACGATCGCGACCAACCTCGCCATCGGCCTTGCGGAGAGCGCCCCAGGATCAGTCGTACTGGTCGACCTCGACGTCCAGTTCGGCGACGTCGCGACCGCCCTCGGGCTCGAGCCCGAATACACGCTGGACGACGTGGTGCACGGCGCGGCGCTCACGGACCCGATCGCGCTGAAAACGCAGCTCACGCAACATGCGTCGGGCCTGTCGGTGGTCTGCGCGCCGGAGAATCCGGCGGCTGGCGACACGGTCACGCCTGAGCAGGTCGGCGCGCTCCTCGGCATGCTCTCGACGCAGTTCCGCTTCGTCGTCGTGGACACCGCCGCCGGCCTCGAGGCTCGCACGCTCGCGGCGCTTGACCACACCACCGACCCGATCTTGCTGTCGACGTTCGATGTACCGGGCGCCCGCGGCCTGCGCAAGGAGATTGCGACCCTTCGCGAACTCGGCATGCTGACCAACGCGCGGCAGGTGGTGCTGAACTTCTCCGACCCGAAGGGCGGACTGTCGGTCTCAGACGTCGAGGCGACCGTCCGGGCGCGCGTCGACCTCACCATCCCCTTCTCAAAGGCCGTCACCGCGTCGATGAACGTCGGCACGCCCCTACTGCAGCATCGTCCGAAGGACGTCGTCTCAAAGCAGCTCCGGAAACTCCTCACCTACTACATCGGCACGGCCGCACGGCGGACCAACGGGCGTCACAGGGTGGCAGCATGACCTCGCTCGCTGAGCGGTTGTCGAGCGCACGCGGGGGT
This sequence comes from Agrococcus sp. DT81.2, assembly GCF_049844935.1. Classification (NCBI taxonomy): domain Bacteria; kingdom Bacillati; phylum Actinomycetota; class Actinomycetes; order Micrococcales; family Microbacteriaceae; genus Agrococcus; species Agrococcus sp. DT81.2. Next base: position 20,620 of record NZ_JBNCLZ010000010.1, read on the forward strand.
GCAGGTGACGCTTCGAAGCAGGCTCCGAAGCCTGCTCCGAAGCCTGCTCTCGCACCCTCGGCACCCGCTGCACCACCAGCCACGAGAGCCGCGGAACCGGAGTCGCCGGCTGCGGAAACCGTGGAGCCTGGGGCTCTGCGCCCGGCGGAGGCACCGGAGGTCGACGGCCTCCTCCGCGTGAAGCAGCGCGCCGCGGAGGCACTCTTCTCGCGCATCGGCGCTCGGCTCAACGATCCGGACCTGTCGCAGGAGCGGCTGCACGCGCTCGTCCGCGAAGAGCTGAACAGTGTCGTCGAAGCCGAACAGGCGCCGCTCACGACAGAGGAGCGTCAGCGGCTCATTAACGAGGTCCGCGACGACGTGCTCGGCCTCGGACCGCTTCAGCGGCTGCTCGACGACGTGAGCGTCACCGAGATCATGGTGAACGGCCCCGACAACATCTACATCGAGCAGGGCGGCAAGCTCACCCGCGCGCCGGTGCGGTTCACTTCCGAGGACCAGCTGAGGCGCGTGATCGAGCGCATCGTGACGAGGATCGGCCGGCGCATAGATGAGTCATCGCCCATGGTCGACGCGCGCCTGGAGGACGGCTCGCGCGTCAACGCTGTCATCCCACCGCTCGCGTTCTCGGGCTCATCGCTGACGATCCGCAAGTTCTCCAAAGATCCGTTCAAGGTGCCGGACCTCATCCGCTTCGGAACTCTGACGCCTCAGATGGCCCGGCTGCTCCAGGCGTGCGTCGAAGGCAAGCTCAACGTCATCGTGTCCGGTGGCACTGGCACCGGCAAGACCACGCTGCTCAACGTGCTGTCGTCCTTCATCCCACCGCGGGAGCGGATCATCACGATCGAGGACGCTGTCGAGTTGCAGCTGCAGCAAGACCACATCGTGCGCCTGGAGTCGAGACCGGCCAACACTGAGGGCAAGGGCGAGATCTCGATCCGCGATCTTGTGCGGAACTCTCTCCGCATGCGTCCTGACCGAATCGTGGTCGGAGAGGTGCGCGGCGGCGAGACGCTGGACATGCTGCAGGCCATGAACACCGGCCACGATGGCTCGCTATCGACAGTGCACGCGAACTCTCCTCGAGACGCCATTGCTCGCCTGGAAACGCTGGTGCTGATGGCGGGCATGGATCTGCCGCTGCGGGCTATCCGCGAGCAGATCGCATCAGCGGTCGACGTCATCGTGCAGCTCACGCGTCTGCGAGACGGCTCCCGCCGTGTGACTGCCGTGACGGAGGTGGTCGGTATGGAAGGGCAGATCGTCACGCTTCAGGACATCTACCTGTTCGACTACGAGGCTGGGCAGGACCACTCAGGCCGATTCCTCGGTGTCCCGATCCCGACAGGAGTGCGCCCGAAGTTCATGGAGAAGCTGCACGATCACGGCATCGCGCTGCCTCAGGGCATGTTCGACGTAGGGGCTGCTCGGTGAGTGTGATCGCGGTCAGTTGCGGCGCCGTCGCGCTCGGCGCCGGAGCGGCGGTGCTCCTCCTGACGGATCCGGGCCGCGCGAGGTTGCCACGTCATCGCCGCCGGCCGGTGGCCGTCGAGGGAGAAGGCGCTCTCGCTGAGGCAGCTGAGGCCGCCACAAGCCTGATGGACAGGCTCATCCGGAGCCGATCCGGGGATCTCGCCCGACACCTCGATCTCGCTGGCTTCCGGACGCGACCACAGGACTTCACCTTTTTGCTCCTGCTCGCGACAGTTCTGCTCGTCGCGCTAGTCCTCGTATTCGGGGGCGGTCTGCTCGCACTGCCGATCGGAGCGCTCGCCCCGTTGTCAGCGGCGCTGCTCGTGCGGGTCCGGGTGGCACGCCGACGAGATGCCTTCGCGCGGCAGCTCGACGGCACGCTGCAGCTGATGTCGTCGAGCCTCCGCGCCGGCTACAGCATGATGCAGGCACTCGCGTCGGTCGCGAAGCAGTCCGAGGAGCCCACCGTGTCGGAACTCGGGCGGGTCGTGAACGAGTCGCGCGTGGGGCGGCCCGTCGTCGATGCCCTCGAAGAAGCAGCCGACCGCATGGCGAGTGATGACTTCCGCTGGGCGGTCCAGGCGATCGCCATCAACCGCGAGGTCGGCGGGAGCCTGGCCGAGGTGCTCGACGGAGTGGCGGTCACGATCCGCGAGCGCGGCCAGATCCGGCGTCATGTGAAGGGACTCAGCGCGGAGGGACGCATGTCGGCGGTGATCCTCATGGTCCTGCCTTTCGTGGTCGGCGGGTTCCTGGTCTTGATCAATCCCACCTATCTGCTGCCACTCGTGCAGACGCCGATCGGGATCGCACTGCTCGTCGGCTGCGGTCTGCTGTTCCTCATCGGAGGCGTCTGGATGAGCAAGGTCGTGCAGGTGAAGTTCTGATGACCCCGATGCTCGTAGCGCTCTGCGCCACGGTTGCGGGCGGCCTCGGCCTGTTGGGTTGGCTTCTCGCGAGCAGCATCGAGCCCGCTCGGGCCCGGACCATCGAGAACCTGAACCGGGGCGAGCGCAGTGCCGCGCCGATGGTGGCGGCAGCGTCGAGAGGCAAGCTCGAGCGATTCGCACGGGTGGCGACTCCGCCGGTGCTCGTTGCGCTCTTGGAGCGCCAGCATGCGCGCGCCGGTCGGCCCAAGGAGTGGACGGTAGCGCGGCTCCTCACCCTCAAGCTTGTCTGGCTGCCCACAGCGGCCGTGCTCGTCGCTCTTGTGGCGCTCGCGCGCCCCCATCCCGCGTTGCTCATCATGGTTGTGGTCCTGGCGATCGGCACGTACTTCCTTCCGGAGCTCCTGCTCCTGAGCCGAGGCCAGAATCGCGACGAGGACATTCAGACCGAGCTCGCGGACACCCTCGATCAGATGACTATCGCTGTCGAAGCCGGGCTCGGCTTCGATGCGGCTCTGCTGCGGGTGGCGTCGAACGGGAAGGGATCGCTGGCGAACGAGCTGACCCGCACGATGCAGGACATGCAGATGGGGCTGTCGCGACGGCAGGCCTTTCAAGACCTCTCTGAGCGGAACAACGTCGAGGACCTTCGAATCTTCATCCGAGCGGTGCTGCAGGCAGACGCGTTCGGTATCTCGATCGGGGATGTGCTGCGGACGCAGGCGGGCGAGATGCGACTCAAGCGCCGGCAGCGCGCAGAGGAGAAGGCGCAGCAGGTGCCCGTGAAGGTGCTGTTCCCCCTGATGCTCTGCATCCTGCCGGTGCTCTTCATCGTCATCATGGCGCCCGCTGCGATGTCGCTCGTCGAGACCTTCAGCTCCGTCACGATGTAGGCCGCACGGCTGGCTTCATGGGAGAATAGACCAATATGCGCACCGCCCATGCAGCCTTCACGATGAACCTCGTGGGCGAGACCGACGTCACGCTCCTCGTGCTGCCCGCCGACGCCTACGCATCCAACGACCGCATCTTCGTGACGGTCGACGATGCGCCCATCGATTGGCGCATCCTGCCCGCCGCGCACGACACCCGCGAGCTCGTGTTCACCGCGCCCGCCGGCAAGTTGGCGGTCGACGTGCAGACCACCGTTGACGGACTGGAGCGCCCGGTCGATGAGGGTGATGCGGCGCGCTACCTCGCCGACTCCCGCTACGTCGAGGCGAGCGCGCTGCGCGGCTTCGTCGACGAGCGCTTCGGTCGAGTGAGCGGCTTCGAGCAGATCGCCGCGATGCGGCAGTGGGTCGCGCGGGGCTTCACGTACTCGCCGGCGATGTCGGGCATCGACGACTCCGCCGTCACCACGCTCCAGAAGCGCGGCGGCATGTGCCGCGACTACGCGCACGTCATGATCGGGCTCGCTCGCGCCGCCGGCATCCCGGCACGCTACGTCGGCGTCTACGCGCCCGGTCTGCGCCCGCCCGACTTCCACGCCGTCGCCGAGGTGCACATCGACGGTGAGTGGTGGGTGGTCGACGCGACGGGGCTGGCGCCGCGGGGGAGCCTGATCCGCATCGCGACCGGTGCGGATGCGCTCGAGACGGCCTGGGCGACCACGACCCGGAACCCTGTGATGCTGCAGTCGCTGACGGTGCAGGCGGATGACGAGGGGCTAGCTGACGGCGCGGTGGATGACGTGGCGGAGCGGGTGCGGATCGGCTAAGGCTCGCTGAGGCGGGTCGGTTTCGACACGCTCAGCGCGCTCAGCGCGCGGAGCGGCTCAACCAGCGGGGGCGGAGCCGGCCGGTTTCGACACGGTCTGCGCGCTTCGCGCGCGGACCGGCTCAACCAGCGGAAGAGCGGGCCGGCGGGACCAGCCAGACGTCAGTCGATGTTGTCGGCTACCTGGTCGATGACCTGCTGCGCCTCCTGAGCGCTCGTGAAGTACTGCGAGGCGACGGCGATGACCGTGCCGCCCTGCGGCGAGACGGCCACGCCCATGTCGCCCACCGTCTCGAAGGCCGGCGCGGCGAAGCCCGCGGAATCCTGCAGCACGCCGATCAGCAGCCGGTCGGAGCCCGTCACGTGCTGGTACGCGCACACGGTGCCGCCCGCATCCGCCACGTCGTCGATCGCGCCGGGCAGCGAGCCCTCGTCGCTCGAGGGGGCGAAGTTCGGGTTGAACTCGTAGAGCTGGTCGGCCGAGTAGACCGAGGTGCAGGGCAGCTCGCCGGCGACCGGCGGGGTGGTCGGCAGCGCGGTGCCGGTCGGCGCGGGGGTCGGCGAGGGCGCCGGCGGGTCGCTCGGCGCGGGCGACTCGGTCTCGCTCTCGGTCTCGCTCGCGGTCGGCGTCGGCTGCTCGGTGGCGGGCGCGGAGGGCTCCGGCGAGGCGTTGGGAGCGAGCGCGCCGGGCTCGCAGCCGGTGAGCGCGAGCGCCGTCGCGGCCGCCACGAGGGCGACGGGCAGAAGACGACGGGTGCGCAGGCTGGGACTCGACATGGAGTCAGATTACGGTGCCCCACGGGCGTGGGCCCCGCGCCGCGCGGACTACGATCGACCCCATGCAGCCTTCCGATCTCTCGCTCGCCGTGCTCGCCGCCGTCCGCTCCGCGGTCGGCCGACGCACGGCAGAGGTGGAGGTCGGCGAGGGCGACATCGTGCTCGAGCGCCCCCGCAACCGCGACCACGGCGACTGGGCCACGAACGCCGCGATGCGCTTCGCGAAGCGCGTCGGCGTCGCGCCCCGCGAGCTCGCCGACGACGTCGCGGCCTCGCTCGCCGAGGTCGACGGCATCGCGCGCGCCGACGTCGCCGGCCCCGGGTTCATCAACCTGACCCTCTCGGCGGGAGCGGCTGGCCAACTCGCCCGCACGATCGTCGAGACGGGCGACGCGTACGGCTCCGGCGACGCGCTCAAGGGCGTCAAGATCAACCTCGAGTTCGTCTCCGCGAACCCGACCGGACCCATCCACATGGGCGGCACCCGCTGGGCTGCCGTGGGCGACAGCCTCGGCCGCGTGCTCGAGCGCCAGGGTGCCGACGTCACCCGCGAGTACTACTTCAACGACCACGGCGCGCAGATCGACCGCTTCGCCAAGAGCCTCGTCGCCGCCTTCAAGGGCGAGCCGACGCCCGAGGACGGATACGGCGGCGCCTACATCGCCGACATCGCCCGCCGCGTCGACGACTCGTACGACGGCGACCTGCTCGACCTCGACGACCAGACGCTGCAGGAGACGTTCCGCGAGCTGGGCGTGAAGCTCATGTTCGACGAGATCCGCAACGATCTGCACGAGTTCGGGGTCGACTTCGACGTCTACTTCCACGAGCACCAGGTGCAGTCCGACGGCTCCGTCGACCGCGCGATCGAGGTGCTGCGCGAGCGCGGCCACGTCTTCGAGGAGGACGGCGCCCTCTGGCTGCGCACGACCACCTTCGGCGACGACCGCGACCGCGTGCTCATCCGCTCGAACGGCCAGCCCGCCTACTTCTCCGGCGACCTCGGCTACTACCAGAACAAGCGCGAGCGCGGCTTCGACCAGAACATCATCATGCTCGGCGCCGACCACCACGGTTACGTCGGCCGCATGATGGCGATGTGCGCGGCGTTCGGCGACACCCCGCACGAGCACCTCGAGCTCATGATCGGCCAGATGGTCAACCTCATCCGCGACGGCCAGCCGGTGCGCATGTCGAAGCGTGCGGGCACGATCGTGACGATGGAGGACCTGGTGGATGCGGTGGGCGTCGACGCCGCCCGCTACGCCCTGGTGCGCTCGAGTGCGGACACGCCGCTCGACATCGACCTCGAGCTGCTGACCCAGCGCACGAACGACAATCCCGTCTATTACGTGCAGTACGCCCACGCGCGGATGTCCGCAGTGGCGCGGAACGCCGTGGCCGCCGGCGTCGACCGGAGCGAGTTCGACCCGACGCTGCTGGAGCACGAGACCGAGTCGGCGCTGCTCGGCGCGCTCGCCGACTTCCCGCGCGTGCTGGCGCAGGCCGCGGAGCTGCGTGAGCCGCACCGCGTCGCGCGCTTCGCGGAGGAGCTCGCCGGCCTCTACCACCGTTGGTACGACGCGTGCCGGGTGGCGCCGCAGGGCGACGAGGCGGTCGGCACGCTCAACCGCACCCGCCTGTGGCTGAACGACGCGACGGGCCAGGTGCTGCGCACGGCGCTGACGACAGTCGGGGTGAGCGCGCCGGAGCGGATGTAGCGGCCTTCACCCGTCTCCGTTGATCGAGTAGCTGCGGGGCGGAGCCGCGCGTCCCCTCCGCTGATCGAGTAGCTGCCGGGCGGAGCCCGGCCGCGTATCGAGATCCGGTGCGCCGCAGCGAGTCGTCTCGATACGCGGCGCCTGCGGCGCTGCTACTCGACGAGCGGTGGTGGTCCAGGCGTCGGCACCAGCGCGCCCAGGTGCTGGTGCACCGACGAGATCACCACCGAGCCCTCGCCGACGGCCGACGCGACGCGCTTCACCGAACCGCGCCGCACATCCCCGACCGCGAAGCAGCCCGGCACCGACGTCTCGAGCAGCGCCGGCTCCGTGCCCGAACCACCGCGCCACGCACGGCGGCCGCCCTCCGCGAGCACCTCGGGCCCGGTGATGACCGAGCCCCACTGGTCGCGCAGCACCTCCGACGGCAGCCACTCGGTGTGGGGGCGCGCGCCGATCGTGATGAACACCGCGTCGGCGGGCACCTCGAAGCGCTCGCCCGACGACGACCGCTCGAGCACCACGCGCTCGAGCCGGTCGGCGGATGCGGCGCTCGCGTCGACCACGCGGGCGCCGGTGATGAGTCGCACACCCATCGCGTCGAGCTGATCGATGAGGTAGCGGGACATGCTCGCGGCGAGTCCCTCGCCGCGCACGACGATCGTCACCGAACCGGCGTACCTCGCGAGGTGCAGCGCCGCCTGGCCGGCGGAGTTGCCGCCGCCGACGACGAGCACGTCGCGGCCCGCCTGCGCGCGCGCCTCGACCGAGGTCGCGCCGTAGAAGACCGAGGCGCCGACGAACGGCTGCAGCCCGGGCGCCGCGAGTCTCCGGTAGCTGACGCCCGTCGCGAGCACCACCGCCCGCGCGCGCACGGTCTCGTCGGGAGCGACCTGCACCTCGAAGCCGTCGTCGTCCACTCGCATGCCGGTCACCCGCCGCGTGTGGCCGAAGCGCGCGCCGAACACCCACGCCTGCTGGAACGCCCGCTGCGCGAGCTCGGCGCCCGAGACACCGCGTGAGAAGCCGAGGTAGTTGCGGATCAGCGAGCTCGACCCCGCCTGCCCGCCGATCGACTCCGCCTCGAGCACGAGCGTGTCGAGCCCCTCGGAGGCGGCGTACACGGCGGCCGCGAGCCCGGCGGGGCCGGCGCCGATGACGACGACGTCGCGCACCCCGGAGGGCAGCGTCGTCGTGAGCCCGTGCGCGCGTGCGAGCTCGGCGTCGTCGGGGTCGACGAGCACGGTGCCGCCGGGCGTGCGCACGAGCGGCACGCCGGCGTAGTCGACGCCGGCCTCGGCGAGCAGCGCGAGCGCGTCGGGGGAGTCGGGCAGCAGGTGGTCGGCGGGCACGCCGGCGCGGTCGAGCAGTCGGCGCAGCTCGTGGGTGCGCGGCTGCGCGCCGTCGCCGATCACCGTGAACGCGCGGTGGCGCTTGCCGACCGACGCCTCCCACTCCCGCAGGAAGTCGGTGACCGCCCGGTGGAACGACTCGTCGGGCGAGTGCGTGGGGCGCACGACGTAGTAGTCGATCTGGAGGTGCGACATCAGCTGCAGCACCGCATCCGCCGTGCGCCGATCGGCCCACGAGCCCCACTCGATGACGAAGCCGCGGCGCACGTCGGGGAACGCGCGCCGCGCCGCTGCGAAGACACTGTCGTGCGCGCCCACCGGCGATGCGTCGTCAGCGAGCACGAGGGCCAGGTCGCCGCCCGCGGCTCGCAGCTCGTCGATCGCGGCGAGGCCGGCTTCGGGACCCGCAGCGCCGACCACGCGATAGTCCTGCGCGTAGCGCCGCTCGAGCGGCTCGAGGAGCGCGCTCCGGGCGGCCTCGTCGGCGGCGACGACCAGGATCGCGGCCGGCGGGCGGGATGCGCGAGCCTCCATGACGCTCCTCAGGATCCGCACGGATGCGGCGGCCGGGGGCCGCCGTGCCGCGAGTGTAGACCCGGCCCGCGGAGCCCCTCAACCTACGGCTTCGGCCTCCGCGGCGCTGCTGCGCGGTACGCCGAGACGCTCGGCTCGCCGGGGATCCAGAAGCGCCAGGGGAAGGCGGATGCGTCGCCGCCGGGCCCGCTGACCCCGACGCGTGGGCCGGTGCGGTGCGCGGGCGGCTCGGGGGCGGGCTCGAAGGACCAGAGCGGCGTCATCTCGATACGGGCCTCCGGTCCTACTCGATGACCGGGGGAGGCCTCCGGTCCTACTCGATGACCGGGGGAGACGTTCGGTCCTGCTCGATGACCGGGGGAGGAGTGCGCCGCGTCGAGCAGCGCCGCGCCGTCGTCGGCGAGCGTCGCGCCGAGCGCCTGCGCCACGTTGCCGGGACCGCGGGCCAGCTCGCCCGTCGGCCGCGACGCGCGTCGCGCCGACCGCCGCTCGAGCGCGAGCGGCGCGCCGTCGACGACCTCGCCGGCGCGAACGAGCACACCCCAGCCGAAGCCCTCGGGGCCCGCGACGATGTTCACGGCGTGGTGCATGCCGTAGGTGAAGTAGCAGTAGACGTGCCCGCCAGGGCCGAACATCGTCGCGTTGCGCGGCGTCCTGCCGCGGAAGGTGTGCGCGCCGGGATCATCGGCGCCGCGGTACGCCTCCACCTCCGTGAGGCGCAGCGCGACGGTGCCCGACGCATCCGCCCGGCACAGCACGCCGCCGAGCAGCAGCGGCGCGAGCTCGAGCGGGTCGCGCTCGAACCAGGTCGCAGGAGGAGTCGGCACGCACGCCACCGTAGGGCACCTCACCAGCGGAGGAGCTCAGGCCCCCAAGCGGCCGGAATCGCCTCCGCTCGTGGCCGGATGCGCGCATCACCGCTCGCCGTGAGGGGGAGCGGGCGACCGGGTGGCGGCAGAGCCGCCATGCGCGGCCTCCTAAGATGGAGGGCAGCGCCACAAGCGCCGACGCCGCCGGCGCTCTCGATCGCCTGCCCACCGAATCTCACACGGACGGAGTCCCGTGCCGCATCCGCTCGCCCCCCTGCTGCTCGACGCGAGCGACCCGAACGCCCTCGCCGAAGGCGTGTGGCCGGCGGGCACGGAGCGAGTCGACGGCGCGCTGCGCATCGGCGGCGCCGACGTGCGCGAGATCGCCGCGCAGCACGGCACTCCCTTCCTGCTCGTCGACGAGATGGTCGCGCGAGGACGCGCCCGTCGCATCCGCGAGGCATTCGAGGCCGCCTTCCCCGCCGTCGACGTCTACTACGCCGGCAAGGCGCTGCTCACCGCCGACGTCGCCCGCTGGATGCGCGCCGAGGGGCTGCGCATCGACGTGTGCTCGGGCGGCGAGCTCGCGATCGCGCTGCGCGCGGGCGTCGAGCCCGAGGCGATCGGCTTCCACGGCAACAACAAGAGCGAGTCGGTGATCGCCGCGGGCGTCGAGGCGGGCGTCGGCACCTTCGTGCTCGACGCGCCCATCGAGGCCGAGCGCGTCGCGGCCGCAGCGGAGCGCGCGGGACGCGTGCAGCGCGTGCGCCTGCGCGTCTCGGTCGGCGTGCACGCGTCGACGCACGAGTTCCTCGCCACGAGCCACGAGGACCAGAAGTTCGGCGTGCCGATCGACGAGGTGCCCGAGCTCGTCGCCCGCATCCGCGAGCTGCCGAGCCTCGAGCTCGTCGGCCTGCACTCGCACATCGGGTCGCAGATCTTCGACGCCGACGGCTTCGCCGAGTCCGCGCGCCGCTTGCTCGCGCTGCACGCCGAGCTCGGCGCGACGGCACCGCTGCCGGAGCTCAACCTCGGCGGCGGCTTCGGCATCGCCTACACGGCCGCCGACAGCCCCGAGCCGATCGAGGCGATCGCCGAGCGGCTCGCCGCCGCCGTGCGCGACGCCGCCGACCACGTCGGCATCCCCGTGCCGCGCATCGCGATCGAGCCCGGCCGCTGGATCGTCGGCCCCGCCGGCGTCACGGTCTACACGATCGGCACCGTGAAGCCCGTGCGCGTCGACGACGGCACGCGCACCTACGTCTCCGTCGACGGCGGCATGAGCGACAACGCGCGGCCCGCGCTCTACGGGGCGCAGTACTCGGCACGGATCGCGAACCGCTCGAGCGACGCGGAGCCCGCGCTCGCGCGCGTCGCCGGCCATCACTGCGAGTCGGGCGACATCGTCGTCGACGCGGAGTGGCTGCCCGCCGATGTCGCCCCCGGCGACCTGCTCGCCGTCGCGGCGACCGGAGCGTACTGCCACTCGCTCGCCTCCAACTACAACGCGACGCCCCGGCCGCCCGTCCTCGCGGTGGCGAACGGCGAGGTGCGCACGCTCGTGCGCCGCGAGTCGCTCGACGACGTGCTGTCGCGCGACGTCGGACTGCGGCCGGAGGCGGAGCCCGCAACGGCACCGACGCCGTCGCACGTCGCTTCGATCGATCAGGGAGACGCATGAACTCGTATCGGAGCCTCCGCATCGCCCTGCTCGGGGCCGGCAGCGTCGGGTCTCAGGTCGCCCGCCTGCTGCTCGAGCACGCCGACGAGTTGGCCGCTCGCGTGGGCGCGCCGCTCGAGCTGGTCGGCATCGGCGTGCGCGACCCCGACGCGCCGCGCGACGTCGACCTGCCGCGCGAGCTCATGACGAGCGACCTCGAGACCCTCGTCGCGGGCGCCGACATCGTCGTCGAGCTGCTCGGCGGCATCGAGCCGGCCCGCACGCTGCTGCTCGACGCGCTCGCCGCAGGCGCCGACGTCGTCACCGCCAACAAGGCGCTCGTCGCCGCGCACGGCCCCGAGCTGTTCGACGCCGCCGAGGTGGTCGGCGCGCAGGTCGCCTACGAGGCCGCTGTCGGCGGCGCGATCCCCATCATCCGCCCGCTCGAGCAGTCGCTCGCCGGCGACCGCGTCACGCGCGTCATGGGCATCGTCAACGGCACCACGAACTTCATCCTCGACCGCATGCACACCGACGGCTCGTCGCTCATCGACGCGCTCGCCGTCGCGACCGAGCTCGGCTACGCCGAGGCCGACCCGACCGCCGACATCGAGGGCTTCGACGCGGCGTCGAAGGCGACGATCCTCGCGTCGCTCGCGTTCCACACCGCCGTGCCGGGCGAGCTCGTGCACCGCGAGGGCATCACCGGCGTGACGGATGCCATGGTGCAGCAGGCGGAGCGCACCGGCCGGGTGCTCAAGCTCGTCGCGATCTGCGAGCGGATGCCCGGCGAGGGCGGCGACCGCGTCTCGGCTCGCGTGCATCCCGTCTCGCTGCCGGCGACGCATCCGCTCGCCGCCGTGCGCGAGGCGAAGAACGCCATCTTCGTCACTGCGGAAGCCGCGGGCGACCTCATGTTCTACGGCGCGGGCGCCGGCGGTCCCGAGACGGCCTCCGCCGTGCTCGGCGACCTGGTCTCGATCGCCCGCCGCCACGTGCTGGGCGGCCCCGGCGGTCCGGCGTCGACGCACGCGGATCTTCCCATCGCGCCGTTCGGCGACGTGCTCGCGCGGCACGAGCTCGCGCTCACCGTCGCAGACCGGCCCGGCGTGCTCGCCGCCGTCGCAGGGCTCTTCGCCGACCACGGCGTCTCGGTGGAGTCCGTGCGGCAGGACGCCGGCGACGCGCACGCGTCGCTCGTGCTCGGCACCCACACCTCGAGCGAGGCGCGCATCGCCTCAGTGCTCGAAGCGCTCGACGCGCACACCGACGTGGAGCGGATCGACAGCGTCGTCCGACTCATCGACTAGGAGGCTTGAACATGGCGAACCAGTGGCAGGGCGTGCTGCGCGAGTGGGCCGACGTGCTCGACGTGACGGATGCGTCGACGGTCGTGACGCTCGGAGAGGGCGGCACCCCGCTCATCGAGTCGAGGGCGCTGTCGGCGATGACCGACGCGCGCGTGCTCGTGAAGTTCGAGGGGCTCAACCCCACCGGCTCCTTCAAGGACCGCGGCATGACGGTCGCGGTCTCCCGCGCCATCGAGCGCGGCGCGAAGGCGATCGCGTGCGCGTCGACGGGGAACACGTCGGCCGCTGCCGCCGCCTACGCGGCCGCCGCGGGCATCCAGGCGATCGTGCTCGTGCCCGAGGGCCGCATCTCGATGGGCAAGCTCGCGCAGTCGGTCGTGCACGGCGCACGCATCGTGCAGATCCGCGGCAACTTCGACGACTGCCTGGAGATCTCGAAGGAGCTCGCCGAGCAGTACCCGGTGCACCTCGTCAACTCGGTGAACGACGACCGCATCGAGGGGCAGAAGACGGCCGCGCTCGAGATCATCGACGTGCTGGGCGACGCGCCCGACATCCACATCATGCCGGTCGGCAATGCCGGCAACATCACGAGCTACTGGCGCGGCTTCTCGCAGGCCGCGACGGCCGGCACGGCGACGAGGCGCCCGCGCATGATCGGCTTCCAGGCCGCCGGCGCCGCGCCCATCGTGCGCGGCGAGGTCGTGCGCGAGCCCGACACGGTCGCCACGGCCATCCGCATCGGCAACCCCGCGTCCTGGCAGCAGGCGCTCGCCGCCCGCGAGGAGTCGGGCGGCTACATCGGCGCCATCGAGGACGCCGCGATCCTGAGCGCGCAGCGACTGCTCGCCTCGTCGACCGGCGTGTTCGTCGAGCCCGCCTCGGCCATCTCGGTCGCCGGGCTGCTCGAGCGGCACGCCGCCGGCGACATCCCCGCGGGGTCGACCGTGACGCTCACCGTCACGGGCCACGGGCTGAAGGACGCGGCCTGGGGCCTGCGGCTCGAGGACGGCTCCGACGCCACGCCCGAGTCGGCCGACGCCGACACCACGCAGGTCGCGCAGATGCTGGGCCTCGCGTGACGGGCCGCCTGTCCGCCAGCACCGTGCCGCTCGGCCGGCGCGTGCACGTGCGCGTGCCCGCGACGAGCGCGAACCTCGGCCCCGGCTTCGACACGCTCGGTCTCGCGCTCAACGTGCACGACGAGCTCGAGGTCGTCGCGACGGAGTCGGGCGTGCGCATCGACGTCTCCGGCGTCGGCGCGCCGGGGACCGAGCACAGCGTGCCGACCGACGAGACGAACCTCGTCGCGCGCGCCCTGCTGCACGTCTTCGACCGCGTGGGCGTCGAGCCTCCGGGCATCGAGATCACGGCGACCAACAGCATCCCCCACGGCCGGGGCATGGGCTCCTCCGGCGCCGCGATCGTCGAGGGCGTGCTCGCCGCCAAGGGGCTGCTGGAGGGCATCGTCGACGTGACCGACGCCGACGTGCTGCGCTACGCGACCGAGCTCGAGGGCCACCCCGACAACGTCGCGCCCGCGATCTTCGGCGGCCTCACGATCGCGTGGGTCGACGAGACCGGCCCGCGCCACAAGCAGCTCGCCGTGCACCGCGGCGTCTCGCTGCTCGTCGCCGTGCCGGAGGCGACCATGTCGACCTCGCTCGCCCGCAGCCTGCAGCCGACCGAGGTGCCGCACGCCGACGCCGTCTTCAACCTGTCGCGCTCCGCGCTGCTCGTTGCGGCGCTGACGCAGAGCCCGGAGCTGCTGCTCGATGCCACCGAGGACCGCCTGCACCAGACGTACCGCGCGAGCGCGATGCCTGAGACGAGCGCCCTGATCGGCGAGCTGCGGGCCGCCGGCCACGCCGCCGTCGTCTCTGGCGCAGGCCCCTCGGTGCTCGTGCTCGCGAGCGATCCGGCCGCCAGGCTGGAGGCCGCGAAGATCGTCGAGCACCGCCCGGAGGCGTGGAATGCGCGCCTGCTGGCCGTCGACATCCGCGGTGGTACAGTGGACCGCGTCCCCAGCAACGCCGCGGTCTAGCCCGGCACAGGGGGCTTTCTGACTCCTCTCTCCGCATTCTGAATGCGTTCGACGTCCGCACCGCGGCCGTGGGCGCAGCGGGAGACGTGGTCCAACGCCCGCAGCTTCGCGCGCGGGCCGACATCGAAGGAGCACTCGCCATGACGAGCGAGATCATCGACAGCATCCCGGCGTCGGACGACGCCGCTGTCCCGTCCACCGCAGGCCTCGACACCACGGCGCCCGCTCAGGCGCCCGAGTCCGAGGCGCCCGCCGCGCCCAAGCGCCGCTCTCGCCGTGCGACGTCGTCGTCCGTGGCAGAGAAGGCCGAGGCGCCGGCTCAGGCGGATGCCGCCCAGGCCGAGGCCGCACCGGCCGACGCCGCACCGGCCGCGGCCGCGCCCGCGGACGCCCCCGCCGCCGAGCAGGAGGCGCCTGCCGCCGACGTGCCCGCCGCCGAGACCGCGCCCAAGCGTCGCGCTCCGCGCCGCTCGACGAAGCAGGCCGACGCATCCGCGCCGGCCGCCGACGCCACCGAGGTCGTCGAGGCGCCCGCCGCCGACGCGGCCGCGACCGACGCCGCTGTCGCGGACGCTGACGCCGCAGCGCCCGCCGCCGACGAGGCGCCCGCCAAGCGCGCCCCGCGCACGCGCACGAGCCGTGCCCGCGCGAAGTCCGGCGCACCCGCCGACGAGCAGCCGGCCCCGCAGACCGACGCCCCCGCGGCCGAGACCTTGGTGGCGGATGCGCCGGCGCGCGACGCCGACCGTGCCGGCTCAGACGCATCCGACGACCGCGCAGCGCGAGCACGTGCCGCCGTCGTCGAGGTGACCGGCGACGAGCAGCGCCAGGGCGACCAGGGCCAGGACGACCAGCGCCAGGACGACCAGCGCCAGGGCGACGAGGCCCGAGGCCGTGGCCGTGGCCAGCGCCGCGGTCAGAATCGCGACGACCAGAGCCGCGATGACCAGAACCGCGACGATCAGCGCCGCGACGAGCGCCAGGGCGACCAGCGCCAGGGCGAGGACGACTCGGACGAGCAGTCGGACGACCGCCAGTCCGACCACGGCGACGGCCAGCGCGAGGGCACCTCGCGCCGCCGCCGCAGCCGTGGCAAGGGCAGCCAGCAGGGCCAGGACGAGCCGCAGCAGGACGACGACGAGAACCGTCGGGGTCGCGGCCGCGGTCGCAACGGGCAGCAGAACGGCCCGCAGACGCAGCAGCAGCCGCAGTCCGACCAGGACGGCCGCCGTGGTCGCGGTCGTGACCGCAACCGCGGTCGCGTGCAGGGCGACGAGTTCGAGGTGCACGAGGACGACGTGCTGCTGCCCGTCGCCGGCATCCTCGACCTGCTCGACAACTACGCCTTCGTGCGCACCTCCGGCTACCTGCCCGGCTCGAACGACGTCTACGTCTCGCTCGCGCAGGTCAAGAAGCACGGCCTCCGCAAGGGCGACGCGGTCGTCGGCGCCATCAAGCAGCCGCGCGAGGGCGAGCAGCAGCAGTCGAACCGCCAGAAGTTCAACGCGCTCGTGCGCGTCGACTCGGTCAACGGCCAGTCGGTCGAGGACGCACTCGCGCGCGTCGAGTTCTCGAAGCTGACGCCGCTCTACCCGCAGGAGCGCCTGCGCCTCGAGACCACGTCGAACAAGCTCTCGACCCGCGTCATCGACCTCGTCGCGCCGATCGGCAAGGGCCAGCGCGGCCTCATCGTGTCGCCGCCGAAGGCCGGCAAGACGCTCGTGATGCAGGCAATCGCGAACGCGATCGCCGAGAACAACCCCGAAGTGCACCTCATGATCGTGCTCGTCGACGAGCGCCCCGAGGAGGTCACCGACTTCCAGCGCACCGTCAAGGGCGAGGTCATCGCATCGACGTTCGACCGGCCCGCCGAGGACCACACGATCGTCGCGGAGCTCGCCATCGAGCGCGCGAAGCGCCTCGTCGAGCTCGGCCACGACGTGGTCGTGCTGCTCGACGGCATCACGCGCCTCGGTCGCGCCTACAACCTGTCGGCACCGCCGTCGGGCCGCATCCTCTCCGGCGGCGTCGACTCGAGCGCGCTCTACCCGCCGAAGAAGTTCTTCGGTGCCGCGCGCAACATCGAGCACGGCGGCTCGCTCACGATCCTCGCGACGGCGCTCGTCGAGACCGGATCCAAGATGGACGAGGTCATCTTCGAGGAGTTCAAGGGCACCGGCAACATGGAGCTCCGCCTCTCGCGCCACATGGCCGACAAGCGCATCTTCCCCGCCGTCGACGTCAACGCCTCCGGCACGCGCCGCGAGGAGATGCTCATGGGCGTCGAGGAGACGAAGGTCATGTGGAAGCTCCGCAGGGCGCTCGCAGGCCTCGACACGCAGCAGGCGCTCGAGCTCGTGCTCAAGCAGCTCAAGGAGACGCAGTCGAACGTCGAGTTCCTCATGAAGGTCTCGAAGTCGGTGCCCGGCCAGCACGACAAGGACTGACGTGTTCGAGTCGGTCTCGGGCCTCCTGGCCGAGCACGCCGACCTCGAGCTGCAGCTCGCCGACCCGGCGCTGCACGCCGATGCCGGTCGTGCGCGCCGGGTGAACCGGCGCTACGCCGAGCTCAGCCAGATCAAGGCTGCGCACGAGCGCTGGCGCGCGGCGGTCGAGGATCTCGCCGCCGCTCGTGAGCTCGCCCGCGAGGACGACGCGTTCGCCGAGGAGGTGCCCGCGCTCGAGGCGGTGGAGCACGAGACCGAGGAGCGCCTCCGCAGGCTGCTGATCCCGCGCGACCCGGATGACGGACGCGATGTGATCATGGAGGTCAAGGGCGGCGAGGGCGGCGAGGAATCGGCGCTCTTCGCAGCCGACCTCGTGCGCATGTACTCGCACTACGCCTCGAGCCGCGGCTGGAAGATCGAGATGCTCGAGTCGACGCCCAGCGACATGGGCGGCTTCAAGGACGTGCAGATCGCGTTCAAGGGCTCATCGAACGACCCGTCAGAGGGCGTGTGGGCGTCGCTCAAGTACGAGGGCGGCGTGCACCGCGTCCAGCGCGTGCCGGCCACCGAGACGCAGGGGCGCATCCACACGTCGACGACCGGCGTGCTCGTCTTCCCCGAGGTCGACGAGCCCGAGGAGGTCGCGATCGATCAGAACGACCTCAAGATCGACGTGTACCGCTCGTCGGGCCCCGGCGGCCAGAGCGTGAACACGACCGACTCGGCGGTGCGCATCACGCACATCCCGACCGGCATCACGGTCTCGATGCAGAACGAGAAGAGCCAGCTGCAGAACCGCGAGGCGGGCATGCGCGTGCTGCGCGCCCGGCTGCTCGCGAAGCAGCAGGAGGAGCGGGATGCGGCGGCGTCGGACGCACGTCGCAGCCAGATCCGGGGCATGGACCGGTCGGAGCGCATCCGCACCTACAACTTCCCCGAGAACCGCATCGCCGACCATCGCACCGGCTACAAGGCGTACAACCTCGACTCGGTGATGAACGGCGCGCTGCAGCCGGTGATCGACTCGTGCATCCAGGCCGACGAGGAGGCGCAGCTCGCGGCTCTCGCGGGCGACGCCTGACCTGACGACGCTTCACCGAATCGGGGGCTTGTAGGGACGCTGGAGCAGGCGGACCCTGGTGCGCGGCGGCATCCCGCCGTCACCCCTTTCTCGATGATGAGGAGCGCCTGATGTCTCGCAATCTTCGGTCCAAGGCGGCGGCGGCCGTAGCCGCCGCAGCCATGGGCCTGGCCCTGATCGCCATCACCGGCCCGCCAGCTTCCGCGGGCGGCGACCATTCCGGCGGCGGTCACGACGACGACGTCGTCACCGTGGCGACGGGTCTCAACAACCCCCGGCAGCTCTCGGTCGAACGGGGCCATCGTCTCTACATCGCGGAGGCCGGCACCAACGACAGCTGCGAGGCCGTCCCCGACGCCCCCGAGGGGTTCGAGGTCTGCGGCCTGACCGGATCGGTGACGGAGGTGCGCCACGGTGAGCAGCGGCGAGTCGTCACGGAGCTGCCGGCGCTCAACTTCCTCGGCGAGGTGGTCGGCGCATCCGACGTGGACGTGCGCTGGAACCGGATCGCGGTGCTCATCGGCGGAGCGGCCGCCGGGACGGCGGC
Source organism: Agrococcus sp. DT81.2 (assembly GCF_049844935.1). Lineage (NCBI taxonomy): Bacteria > Bacillati > Actinomycetota > Actinomycetes > Micrococcales > Microbacteriaceae > Agrococcus > Agrococcus sp. DT81.2. Next base: position 38,984 of record NZ_JBNCLZ010000010.1, read on the forward strand.
GCGCGACAGCTTGGGCGACGAGTACGCCGCCTTCGGCACGATCCACACGGGCCGACTGCACTGGACGCCGCTCACCGGAGCCGACCTGCGCCTCGTGGCCGACATCAACGCCTTCGAGGTCGCGGAGAACCCTGACGACAGCGAGGAACCGGACAGCAACGCGGTCGGGTTCGTGGCGCGCGGCGACCACCGCTGGGCCGTCGCCGACGCGGGCGGCAACACGCTGCTGCGAGCGAGCGGGCAGGGTGTCGGCACCATTGCGGTGTTCCCCAACGGCGACCCCGTGCCGAACCCCACCCCTGAGGGTCCTCGCGAGATCAGCCCCCAGGCGGTGCCGACCGACGTGACGATCGGTCCCGACGGCGCGTACTACGTCTCGCAGCTGACCGGCTTCCCGTTCCCGGAGGGCGGCTCGTCGATCTGGCGGGTGACGCGTGACGGTGCGGCGACCGAGTACGCCACGGGCCTGACGATGGTCACGAGCCTCGCCTGGCGTGGCGACACGCTGTACGCCGTGCAGATCGACGACGAGGACGCCCTCGGCGAGGAGCGCAGCGGGTCGCTCCGCGAGGTGACTCCGGGCGGCTCCGAGCACGAGGCGGTCGTGGACGACCTGTCCTCGCCCTACGGCGTCGCGATCCGCGGGCACCACGCGTACGTCACCGTCGACTCGACCTCGAGCGGCGAGGGCTCGGTGATCAGGGTCGACCTGCACTGACCTGCACCGACCTGGACTGAACTGCACTCAACTGGACAGGGGGCCTCCGACGTCGCGACAGCGGCGGCGGGGGCCCCTCCCACGTAGGCTCGCCCGCATGGCCCAGGTCACGCTGCTGTGCGGGCCCGCCTGCGCGGGCAAGTCGACGCTCGCGCGCGAGCTGGAGGCCGACGGCGCGACCGTGCTCTCGTTCGACCGCGAGGCGTGGGCACGCGGCGTGCACGACGGCGCCTTCACACAGCGGCTGATGGCGTCGATCGACGCGGATCTGCACGAGCGGATGGCATCCGCCGTCGCGGCGGGGGAGCGGGTGGTGCTCGATGCCTCGCTCTCGACCCGCGCGGTGCGCGACATCTGGCGAATGCGCTGCGACGCCATGGGCGCGACGCACGAGCTGGTGGTCGTGCGGGCGCCGCTCGAGACGCTCACCGCCCGCCTGCGCGAGCGCGAGCCCGGCCCAGAGTCGGTCGTGCTCGCCGAGGACGCGCTCAGGCGCTACGTCGCCGGGTTCGAGTGGCCCGGCGACGACGAGCCGCACCGCGAGCTGCGCACCGCCTGAACAGTGCCAGGATGACGGCATGGACGCGGTCCTGATGTCGCTCGGCTCGGCCCTGCTCGCCGCCGCTGCCATCGCGCTCGCCGTCGTCGTCCACCTGATCGGCCTCGGCCGGATCGCGCCGACGCCGGCGCTCGGGCTGCCTGGGCGGCGGCTGCGGACGGATGCGCCGACGTACCGCAGGGCGCACCGCGCGGCCACGCCGCTCACCTGGCTCGCGTGCTCGATCGCGGCGGCCGCCGCTCTGGGGTCGCTGATCGCTGCTGGTGCCGGAGGGTCCGAGGAGTGGGCGATCCTCGCCGTCCTCTCGGCGATCGTGCTCGTCGTCGGGCTCGCGCTCGCCACGTGGCGCGCGCACGCCTCGATGCACGGCGAAGCCGCCGACTGAACGGGGCGCGCGCCCCGCGTTCACCCGCCGAGGGCGCGCCGTTCACCATGCACGGATAGGTTGGCAACGAACGCGCCACGGCAAAGTTGCACAATGCGCGCCGCTGTACGCGATCCACCGGATCCACGACCTGAGAAGAGGCTTTCGACATGCAGATCTCGATGAAGCGAACGGCGCGGGGCGCCGCACTGCTGGCGATGGGTTCGGTGCTGCTCGCGGGCTGCGCGAGCGCGACCCCCGGGGGGAGTGCGGCTCCCGGCGAGAGCTCGGCGCCGGCGGCGGGCAGCGGCGAGACGCTGATCGTGTACACCAACTCGAACGGCGACGGCCGAGGCGAGTGGGTCACGGCTCAGGCCGCAGAGGCCGGCATCGACATCGAGATCGTCGGGCTCGGCGGCGCCGACCTCACCAACCGCATCATCGCCGAGAAGAACAACCCGGTCGGCGATGTGGTCTTCGGGCTCAACACGATGTTCTTCGAGTCGCTGAAGGCGGAGGAGGCGATCGTCGGCTACGAGCCGGAGTGGTCGGCCGACGTGCCGCAGGACGCCGGCGATCCCGTCGACGGGGCCTACTGGCCGCTCGTCGACCAGGCCATCGTGATGGTCTACGACGAGGCGTCGGTCGCCGACGCGCCCTCCGACATCGCCGAGCTCTGGACGGACCCCGCGTACCAGGGCACCTACGAGGTGAACACGGCGCTCGGCCAGGCCACGCCGCAGCTCGTCGTCGCCGGTATCCTCGCGCCGTACGTCGACGAGTCGGGCGAGGTCTCGGACGAGGGCTGGGCGCAGGTGGAGGCGTACTTCGCGAACGGCAGCCCGGCGGTCGAGGGCACCGATCTCTACGCACGGTTCGACCGTGACGAGGTCGACTACGGCATCGTCCCGTCCGGCGGCATCATCGCGCGCGACGCCGAGTACGGCACGACGACCGCCATCGTCCCGTCTGAGAACGGCGTGCCCTTCGTGACCGAGCAGATCGGCGTCATCGCTGGCACCGACCGGCAGGAGCAGGCGCAGGCCTTCATCGACTGGTTCGGCTCCGCAGAGGTGCAGGGCGCATTCGCCGAGGAGTTCAACTCCATGCCGGTCAATGAGGGTGCGCAGGCTCAGGCCAACCCCGAGATCGTCGAGCTCATCGGCTCGGTCGAGCGAGCCGACATCGACTACGCGCTCGTGCGGGAGCACATCGGCACCTGGGTCGAGCGCATCGAGCTCGAGTACCTGCCGTGACCGACGCGGGTGGGGGCGGCCTCGCCGCTCCCGCCCCGCATCCCGAAGAGGAGCGACAATGATCCGATTCGACGGCGTCCGCGTCGAATACGAGGGCCATGTGGCCCTCGAGGGACTCGGCCTCACGATCGATGAGGGCGAGTTCTTCACGCTGCTCGGGCCGTCGGGCTGCGGCAAGACCACTGCCTTGCGCGCGCTCGCCGGCTTCGTCGAGCCGACCGCCGGCAGGATCGAGATCGACGGCCGCGATGTCACGCGCGTGCCGAGCGAGAAGCGCGGCGTCGGCATGGTCTTCCAGAGCTACGCGCTGTTCCCGAGCATGTCGGTGCGCGAGAACATCGCGTTCGGGCTGCGCGTGCGCCGTCGTCCCGGCGGCGAGCGTCGCGAGCTCGTCGACCGGGTCGCAGAGCAGGTCGGGCTCGCGCAGGGCCAGCTCGAGCGCGGCGTCGCAGAGCTGTCCGGCGGTCAGCAGCAGCGCGTCGCGATCGCCCGCGCGCTCGTGCTCGAGCCACGCATCCTGCTGCTCGACGAGCCGCTCTCGAACCTCGACGCCAAGCTGCGTGTGCAGTTGCGCGGCGAGCTGCAGCGGCTGCAGCGGGAGCTCGGGGTCACGACCGTCTATGTCACGCACGACCAGGAGGAGGCGCTCGCGCTCAGCGATCGCGTCGCAGTGCTCTCCGATGGACGCGTCGAGCAGGTGGGCACACCCGTCGACATCTACGAGCGCTCCGCATCACCTTTCGTGTGCGACTTCATCGGCGAGGCCACGAGGTTGAGCGACCCGCAGCTCGCTGCGCTCGGACTGGCGTCCGACGGCGAGGCGTGGGTCCGGCCCGAGCACGTGGCGCTCGCGGCGGACGGCGTTCCCGCCGTCGTGCGGGCGACCGCCTACCGCGGCGCCTCGACGCTGCTCGAGCTCGAGGTCGCGGGCGCTCCACTGCTCGCGGAGAGCTCGAGCCGCGCCGCCGTCGGCCTGCGGCTCGACGACGAGACCCGGGTGGCGATCGACGAGGCCGCGCTGCTGCGCTACGAGCGGTCGTCGTGAGCGCAGCGCGATCGGGGACGCTCGGCATGCTTCGCTCGCCGCTTGCGATCGTCGTGGTGGTCGCGGTCGTCTGGTTCGCGGCCGCCTTCCTCGTGCTGCCGAACGTCTCGCTGCTCGCGGCGACCTTCGCGCCCGAGGGCCAGCTCTCGCTGACGGCGGTCGAGCGGCTGCTCTCGAGCGAGCGCGCGCTGCGCTCGCTTGGCAACAGCCTGCTGCTCGCATCCGCGCTGGCCGTCACGGTGAACGTGATCGGCATCTTCATCGTGCTCGTCACGCAGTGGTTCAGGATGCGCGCGCGCCGCGTGCTCTGGCTCGGGTTCGCGACGACCTTCATCTACGGCGGCATCGTGCTCGCCGCCGGCTACAACTTCATCTACGGCCGCTACGGCTTCGTCACGAACTGGCTCGCGACCTGGGTGCCGGACCTGGAGCGCAACTGGTTCTCGGGCTTCTTCGCCGTGCTGCTCGTGATGACCTTCGCGACCACCACCAACCACATGCTCTTCCTCTCGGCCGCCCTCGCGAAGGTCGACCGGCATGCGATCGAGGCTGCGCGGCTCATGGGCGCCGGCACCTGGACGATCCTCTGGCGCATCGTCCTGCCGACGCTGCGGCCGATGATCTTCGCGGTCACGGTGCTCACGTTCCTCACCGGCCTCGGCGCGCTCACCGCGCCACTCGTGCTCGGCGGCGAGGACTTCCAGACGGTCGCACCGATGATCCTCACCTTCTCGCGCTCGCAGACGTCCCGGGATGTGGCGGCGCTGCTCGCGATCATCCTCGGCCTCGCCACGATCGCCCTGCTCGCGATCATGAACCGTGTCGAGCGCAGCGGCACCTACTTCGCCGTCGCGAAGGTCGCCGCGCCCCTCGAGCCCGAGCCCTTCCGCACTCGCTGGGGCTCGATCAGCATGCACGTCGCGGCGTGGGCGCTGTGGGTGGCGTATGTGTTCCCGGTCGCCGCCGTGCTGCTGTTCTCCTTCGTCGACGCTCGCGCGATCTCCGCCGGCGCCATCGGGTTCAGCGATCTGACGCTCGAGCACTGGGTGACGGTGCTGACCAGCGTGGATGCGCTCCGCCCGTTCCTCGTGTCCGTCGCGTACTCGGCGCTCGCGTCGGTCATCGCCGTCGTCGGCATCGTGTTCGTCGCGCGGCTCATCACGAAGCATCCCGGCTGGCTCTCGAGCACCGTCGAGTACGTGCTCCACCTGCCGTGGATCCTGCCGACGATCCTCATCGCCCTCGGACTGGTGCTGGCGTTCGATCGCCCCCAGGGCCTGATCGGCGGCCAGGTGCTGACCGGCACGGTCGTCCTGCTGCTGGTCGCCTACGTCATCATCAAGCTGCCGTTCACGCTGCGGCTGCTGAAGGCCGCGTTCGCGTCGGTGCCGGCCGATCTCGAGGACGCCTCGCGCATCCTCGGAGCCGGCCAGCTGCAGACGCTCTTCCGAGTCGTCGTGCCGATGATCCTGCCGACCGTCGCAGCGATCACCGCGCTCAACTTCAACAGCCTGCTCGACGACTACGACGCGGCCGTCTTCCTCTACCACCCGCTCGCCGAGCCGCTCGGCATCGCGATCAAGCGCTCGACCGAGGGCGAGGCCAACCTCGACGCGATGTCGATCACGTTCGTCTACACCGTGCTGCTCATGATCGTGCAGGGCTTCGTGCTCTGGTTGGTCTACGGCCGCGCGGGCAGGAAGCGGCGCAGCCGTGCCTGAGGACATCATCATCAGCGAGCACCCGAGGCCCACGGTCACGATCGCGCACCTCACCGATCTGCACCTGACGGCCGACGGCAGCCCGCTCCACGGCGCCGTCGACGCGGACCGCACGCTCATCGAGGCGATCGCTCGGCTCGAGGCGTCGGGCATGCGGCCCGATGCAGTCGTGCTCTCCGGCGACCTCGCCGACCGAGGCGACCGGACGGCCTACGAGCGGCTCGACGCGATCGTGACCGAGCCCATCCGACGCATGGGGGCGCAGCTCGTGATCGCGAGCGGCAACCATGACGACCGCGCGCAGCTGCGTGCGACGATGCTGCGCGATGCGCCGCCGCAAGCGGATGCGCTCGCTCAGCTCGGGCCGGACGCCCCGATCTGCGGCATCCATACGGTCGCGGGGCTCCGCATCATCGTGCTCGACTCGAGCGTTCCAGGCGCCCACTGGGGCGCCGTCGACGAGCGGCAGCTCGCGTGGCTGAAGGGTGTGCTCGAGGCGCCGGCGCCGCAGGGCTCGATCCTCGTGATGCACCACCCGCCCATGCCGACGTTCCTCGATGTCGCGGTGATGGTCGAGCTGCGAGGCCAGGAGGCGCTCGCCTCTGCGCTCTCCGGCGGCGACGTGCGCGCCATCATCGGCGGCCACATGCACCACGCGGTGTCGTCGACCTTCGCCGGCATCCCGGTGCACTCGACCCCCTCGCTCGCCTACACGCAAGATCTGCTCGTCGAGGCCGGCGGCAGGCGCGGTCAGGACGGCGAGCGCGCGATCGGCGTGCTGCATGTGCTGCCGAACGCCATCGCGCACGCCATCGCGCCGATCGCGACGCATGCGACCGTGGGCGAGGCTCTCACGCCGGAGCAGTCGCGAGCGCGCATCGCGGCGAGCGGCATCGCCTGGCGGCCCGGAGCCGAGCGGCCGCTCACCTGAGCCGAATAGAATGGCGGCTGGACCTGACGGCGGGTCCGCGGACGAGGGAGCCGTACCCGCACAGCGACAAGACGGCCGGAAGGACTCGTCATGGCTTGGGTGATCCTCGTCGCCTCGGGGCTGCTGGAGGCCGTCTGGGCGGCCGCGATGCAGGCCTCGAAGGGCTTCCGCAAGTGGAAGCCGACCGTGCTGTTCGTGGTCGCGATGATCGCGTCGATGGGCGGGCTCGCGATCGCGATGCTCGAGATCCCGACTGGCACCGCCTACGCGGTGTGGGTCGGCGTCGGCGCCGTCGCGACCGTCGCGCTGCAGGCGGCGCGCGGCAAGGAGCGGCTGACGCTCATCCGATCGCTCCTGCTCGTGCTGCTCGTCGGCTGCCTCGTCGGCCTGAAGCTGGTGAGCTGATGCGCGCGCGCACCGCATGGCTCGTGCTGCTCGCGAGCGCCGTGCTCGAGGCCGTCTGGGCGACCGCGCTTGGGGAGTCGGCGGGCTTCTTGCGCCCGCTGCCGACCGTCGTGTTCGCCGTCGCGGCGATCCTCAGCTTCATCGGGTTGGAGCGGGCGGTCCAGGTCATCCCACTCGCGACCGGCTACGCCGTCTGGACGGGAGTCGGCGGTGCGCTCACCGTCGTCTGGGCGCTGCTGACGGGCGTCCAGCCGTGGAACCCCCTCATGCTGCTGTTCCTGGCCGGCATCCTGGTCGCGGTCGCGGGTCTCGCGCTCACCGAGCGCCCGCACGCCTCGCCCGCCGAGGCCACCGCATCCGCCCCCGACTGACCCGCCGAGTTGCGCCTCCCGCGCGAGCGGCGCTTCCCGCGTCTGAGTGGCGCCCGCCGTGCCTGAGTGGCGCCTCCGGCAGGCGAGTGGCGCGTCGCGCATCTGAGTGGCGCTTCGCGCGGGTGAGTGGCGCTTCCCGCAGGTGAGTGGCGCCTCCCTTCCCCGGCTGGTGGGGGCTTGCAACAACCGCCTGGCGCGGGGAGTCCTCTCGCCGGCTTAGCGCCACTGATCTGCGGATGCCGCCACTCACCCGCGGATGCCGCCAATCACCCGCCGGTGCCGCCACTGGCTCGCGGAAGGCGCCACTCACACGCGCGAGGCGCCAGTCAGGCGCGGGAGGCTAGATCGAGTACTCGATGTGCGGCAGCTCCGCCGGCGCCGTGCGCGCGACCGGCTTGGCCGGCACCCCCACGAGCGTCGAGCCCGAGGGTGCGTCGTGCAGCACGACCGCGTTCGCGCCCACCTTCACGTCGTCGCCGAGCGCGATGGGCCCGAGGATCTTGGCTCCCGCGCCGACCAGCACCCGGTGCCCGAGCGTCGGGTGCCGCTTGACGGCCGCGTTCGCCGTGCCGCCGAGCGTGACGCCGTGGTAGAGCATCACGTCGTCGCCCACCTCGGCGGTCTCGCCGATCACGACGCCCATGCCGTGGTCGATGAAGAAGCGCCGCCCCAGCCGCGCCCCCGGGTGGATCTCGACGCCCGTCATGAAGCGCGCCACCTGGCTGCCGGCGCGTGCGAGCGAGCGCGCGCCGGCATTCCACAGGCGGTGCTGGATGCGGTGGGCCCAGACCGCGTGCAGGGTGGAGTACGTGAGCGCGATCGTCACCGCGCCACGAGCGGCCGGATCGTGCCGCTTCGCGTTCTCGATGTCCTCACGGACGTTGAGCAGGCCCATCCGTGAACCTCAGGCCAGGTCGGCGTAGATCGGCATCGAGAGGTAGCGCTCGCCGGTGTCGCAGACGACCGCGACGATCGTCTTGCCGGCCGACTCCGGCCGGCGGGCGATCTCGAGCGCCGCCCAGACGATGGCACCGGAGGAGATGCCGGCGAAGATGCCGTCCTTCGCGGCGAGTTCGCGGCCGACGCGCACGGCGTCGTCGAGCTGCACGTCGACGACCTCGTCGTAGACATCGGTGTCGAGGATGGCCGGCACGAAGTTCGCGCCGAGTCCCTGGATCTTGTGCGGCCCGGCCTTGCCCTCCGACAGCAGCGGTGAGTCAGCGGGCTCGACGACCACGAGGTGGAGGTCGGGCTTCAGCTCCTTCAGACGACCACCGGCCCCCGTGATGGTGCCGCCGGTGCCGACTCCGGCCACGAAGACGTCGACCTCACCGTCGGTGTCGGCCCAGATCTCCTCGGCCGTGGTCTCGCGGTGCACGCGGATGTTCGCCTCGTTCTCGAACTGGCGGGCGAGGATCGCGCCGGGCGTCTCGTCGACGACCTGCTGCGCGCGCTCGACCGCGCCGCGCATGCCGTCGGGTCCGGGCGTGAGGATGAGCTCGGCGCCGTAGGCCTTGAGGATCGCGCGCCGCTCGACCGACATCGTCTCCGGCATCGACAGGATGACGCGGTAACCACGCGCAGCACCGACCATCGCGAGCGCGATGCCGGTGTTGCCGCTCGTGCCCTCGACGATCGTGCCGCCGGGCTGCAGCGCCCCCTCGGCCTCGGCCGCGTCGATGATGGCCCGGCCGATGCGGTCCTTCACCGAGGCTCCGGGGTTGAAGGATTCCACCTTGACGAGCACCGTCGCATGCGTGTCGTTGGTGCGCTGGAGGCGCACGAGCGGCGTGCCTCCGATGGTGGCGGTGATGTCGTCGAAGATGCGCGCCATGCGTTGTCCTTTCACCCGATGGAAGCGTTCGTTTCAGTGTAGAGGCGCGCGGCTGGGCGTCCCGTGCACCGGTCTGCGGCCCCCGCTCGCGCTATAGCGTGGGGTCGTGAGCGATCGGTCGGTGGGCGATGCGGTGCGCGAGGCCAGGGCTCGGCTCGCGCTCGCCGGTGTGCACGGCCCCGACGCCGAGCTGCTCGCGGCCTGGGCGGCCGGCGAGACCGCTGCCGAGATCCGCGTCGACATGGCGATGGGACGGTCGTTCCCGGCGGATGCGCTCGCGCGGTTCCGGGCGGCCGTCGCCCGCCGCGAAGCACGGGAGCCGCTCCAGCACATCACCGGCGTCGCGCCGTTCCGGCACATCGAGCTGCGCGTCGGCCCGGGAGTCTTCACGCCGAGGCCCGAGACGGAGCTGCTCGTCGAGGTCGCGCTCGACCACTTGCGCGGCATGGTCGAGCCGACCGTGCTGGACGTCGGCACCGGCTCCGGCGCCGTCGCGATCGCGCTCGCTCGCGAGGCGGGAGCGCGGGTCGTGGCGGTCGAGCAGAGCCCGGCGGCCTTCATCTGGGCGCGGCAAAACGTCGCCGAGCTCGCCCCCGGGGTCGTGCTGCTGCACGCGGATGCCTGCGACGCGGCGGCGCTCGCGGCCGTCGGCGTGACCCCGGGCGCCCTCTCCGCGCTCGTGTCGAATCCGCCGTACGTGCCGCATGCCGCCGTGCCCGCGGATCACGAGGTGCGCGCGTTCGACCCGGAGAGCGCGCTGTACTCCGGCGCGGACGGGCTCGACTTCGTGCGCGACCTCGCGCCGCTCGCCGCTGATCTGGTCGCGCCCGGTGGCATCGTCGCGATCGAGCACGCCGAGCACCAGTCGGAGGCCATCCGGAGGATGCTGGAGGACGCCGGCTTCGCCGGGGCGCGGACGCACGGCGACCTGACGGGCCGCGACCGGGTGACCTCGGCGACGAGGTAACCCGCCGGCGCGATCGACACTCGCTCAAAGTGGCGAGTTGTTGCTCGAGTGGCGCGCCACGACTGCAACGACCCGCCACGCTCTGCCAGGGGAGCGAGCCAGGCGAGCGAGCCAGGGGAGGAGCAGGCCGGAAGGGCCCCGACTACCATGGGCAGGTGCCCGCCATCTACGACTGCGCCGACCCGATGTCCCTGCTCGACGGCGTCCGCGCCGCCCGCACGGCCATCGCCGCGGGACAGTGCATCGTGATGCCGACCGACACCGTCTACGGCATCGCGGCGGATGCGTTCTCCCACGCCGCCGTCGCCGGCCTGCTCGCCGCGAAGGGTCGCGACCGCGGCTTCCCGCCGCCCGTGCTCGTCGCCGACCGCGCCATGGCCGGCGCCCTCGCGGAGTCGGTGCCCGCGGAGCTCGCGCCGCTGCTCGACGCGCACTGGCCGGGCCCGCTCACCGTCATCCTGCGCGCCCAGTCCTCCCTCACGTGGGACCTGGGCGACACCGGCGGGACCGTCGCGATCCGCGTGCCGAACCATCCGATCGCCATCGGCTTGCTGCGCGAGACCGGCCCGCTCGCCGTCTCGAGCGCCAACCTGCACGGCATGCCGGCGCCCACCAAGGCCTCCGCGGCCGCCGAGATGCTCGGCGACCGGGTCGCCGTCGTGCTCGACGCCGGGCCTGTCGGCGGGGACGCCGCACCGGGGGAGCAGAACGGCTCCACGATCCTCGACTGCTCGACGTCGGGCGTCGCCCGTATCGTCCGCCAGGGCGTGCTGCCCCGCGCGGTGATCGCCGAGGCGCTCGGCGACCTGCTCGTCGACGGATGACGCCATGATCTTCCTGGTCATCACGGCGGTGGCCGCGCTCATCACCTTCCTCGCGAGTCGCATCGTGCTGCGTCTCGCGCTGAGGTACGGCATCCACCCGCCGGTGCGCGACCGCGACGTGCACTCTCGCCCCACGCCGCGCCTCGGCGGCGTCGCGATGTGCCTCGGGCTGCTGGGCGCGTTCGGCGTCGCGGCGCTCATCCCCGAGCTGGCCGGCGTCTTCGCCGAGCCGACGCGCATCTGGACGCTGCTCGCCGGCGCGATCGCGATCTGCGCCGTCGGTGTGCTCGACGACCTCTACGACCTCGACTGGATGCTGAAGCTCGGCGCCCAGATCCTCGTGGCCGCGGGTGTCGCGATCTTCGGCGTGCAGATCGTGACGCTGCCGATCGGCGGACTCACCGTGCCGTCGTCCACGATGGCGATCAGCCTCACGGTGCTGCTCATCGTGCTCGTCATGAACGCCGTCAACTTCATCGACGGCCTCGACGGGCTCGTCGCCGGCACGACGATCATCGGCTCGACGGCGTTCTTCGGCTACATCTTCATGATCAGCGCAAACCTGGGCCAGCCGAACGCCTACTTCTCGCTCGCGAGCCTCATCACCTCGATCATCGTCGGCGTCTGCATCGGCTTCCTGCCGGTGAACTGGCACCCCGCCCGGATGTTCATGGGCGACGGGGGAGCGCTCATGCTCGGCCTCATGACGGCGGCGAGCGCGATCGCCGTCACCGGGCAGATCGACCTCGCGACCATGGGGGGCCGCAGCCAGATCCTGCCCGCGTTCATCCCCATCCTGCTGCCGCTCGCCATCCTGCTGCTGCCGCTCACCGACTTCGTGCTCGCCGTCGTCCGCCGGCTCATCAACGGCTCGAGCCCGTTCGCGGCCGACCGCAAGCACCTCCACCACCGCCTGCTCGACATGGGGCACTCCCACCTCGGCGCCGTGCTGATCTTCTACGCCTGGACCGCGGTGGTGTCGATCGGCTGCCTGATCTTCCTCATCCAGCCCTGGTGGGCCGCCATCGGTATCATGGTGGCTGGATTCCTCGTGTGCGCGCTGCTCACGGCGGCGCCGGTCAGCCGGCGCGTGTGGCAGACGTCGCTGCGCGTGATGCGCGAGCGTCGGGCGCGGCGCAGGGGACTCGAGCAGACCATCGACACGCAGCGCGAGCCGCAGCACAACGACGTACAAGGGGAACGCCTGTGACCACGACCGCGATCATGCAGCGCATCCTGCTCTGGGGAGGCATCCTCGCAGCGGCTGTCGCCGTCATCGGCGGGGTGGTCGGATGGGTCCTGGCCGAGGGCGCGGGCGTCGCGTCCGCGCTCGTCGGCACGGCGCTCGCGATCCTGTTCTGCATGCTGACCGCGATGAGCATCCTGCTCGCCTTCAAGGTCTCGAAGGGCGCCATGATCTCCGGCGCGTTCTTCGGCATCGTGCTCGGCGGCTGGCTGCTGAAGTTCGCGCTCTTCATCGTGCTCGTGTTCGTGCTCGGCGACCAGGACTGGCTGCACCGCGGTGTCGCGTTCGGGTCGCTCGTCGCTGCCGTGATCGGGTCGCTCGTGATCGACTGCGTCGTCATCGCGACAAGCCGCCAGCCCACGATCGACAGCGACGCCGACGACGAGACGCAGGGCCGCCCCGCGTCCGGTGCGCGCGCCTGATGGACGTCTCAGGAGTGTCGGTCGCCCCCGACCTCTCTGATAGTGTCGTACCCGTTCCCCCCACAGCCTCGCTCAGCTTCGAGCGTGTTCGCGCGAGGGGGTGCATCGACGTCGAACCGGCGCCAGGCGCCCTGAGCTTGAGGAAGAGACGCTGAACGCCTTGCTGACCTCGCTGGCCGCCGCTGGAACCGAGCCGGAGCCGTTCCACCCGCCGACCCTCGCGGACTTCTTCCCGCCGATCATCCTGTTCCAGGACCCGGCCGTCGATTGGGCCGGCGGCGAGGAGCCGATCTTCGGCATCAACCGCATCATCCTGGTGCGCCTCATCGCCGCGATCGCGCTGATCCTCGTGTTCGTGCTCGGCACGCGCAAGCTGCGGCTGATCCCGACGCGCGGCCAGAGCCTCGTCGAGATGGGCCTCGGCTTCGTCCGCGACGGCATCGCCTACGACCTGCTCGGCGAGAAGGACGGCAAGCGCTTCCTGCCGCTCATCACCACCATCTTCTTCATGGTGCTGGCGATGAACTTCACCGCGGTCATCCCCGGCCTCAACATCGCCGGCACCTCCGTCATCGGCGTGCCGCTCGTGCTCGCGATCGTCGCGTACATCGCCTTCATCTACGCGGGGCTCAAGAAGCACCCGGGCGCGTTCCTCAAGAACTCGCTCCTCCCGCCGGGCGTGCCGTGGCCGCTCTACATCATCGTGCTGCCGCTCGAGTTCATCTCGACCTTCGTGCTGCGACCCATCACGCTGACGCTGCGACTGATGATGAACATGCTCGTCGGCCACCTCATGCTGGTGCTCTTCTTCGCCGCGACGCAGTTCTTCCTGTTCAGCGCCGGTGGCCTGTACACGGTGCTCGGCGTCGGCACGCTCGCCTTCGGCTTCGCGTTCACCGTGTTCGAGCTGCTGGTCTGCGTGCTGCAGGCCTACGTCTTCGCCATCCTGACCACGATCTACATCCAGCTCGCGCTGGCTGAAGAGCACTGACCTCCGTCTTTTCGGACCTCCAGAAAGGAACCACCGTGGACAACGCCACGACCATCCTCGCCGAGATCAACGGCAACATCGGCACGGTCGGCTACGGCCTCGCCGCCATCGGCCCCGCCATCGGCGTCGGCATCGTCGTCGGCAAGACGATCGAGTCGGTTGCCCGCCAGCCCGAGCTGCAGGGCCGCCTGACGGTCCTCATGTTCATCGGCATCGCGTTCACGGAGGCACTGGCGTTCATCGGTATCGCCACGTACTTCTTCATGGTCTGAGGCCCTGATGCTCATCACTCCTCTCTTCCTCGCGGAAGAAGCGGGGGAACAGCCAAACCCCCTGCTTCCTGCTCCGTATGACCTCATCTGGTCGACGGTCATCTTCGTCGTCCTCCTGCTGATCTTCTGGAAGGTCGTCCTTCCGCGCATGCAGGCGCTGCTCGACGAGCGCTCGGCGGCCATCGAGGGCGGCATCAAGAAGGCAGAGGCGGCTCAGGCCGAGGCTGCTGCAGCGCTGGAGTCGTACAACACCCAGCTCGCTGAGGCTCGGGCCGAGGCCGCTCGCATCAAGGACCAGGCTCGCGCCGACGCCGCCAAGATCGAGGCCGACCTCAAGGCTCGCGCGACCGACGAGGCCGAGCGCATCACCGCCCAGGCGCACCAGCGCATCGAGGCGGAGCGCCAGGCTGCGTTCAGCTCGCTGAAGACCGAGGTCGGCACGCTCGCCCTCGGCCTCTCCGAGAAGGTCGTCGGTGAGTCGATGGATGACGCGCGCTCTGCCGCGATCGTCGACCGCTTCCTCGCCGACCTCGAGCACGACACGGCGACCCGCTAGTGGGCAGCGCGACCAGCCAGGCACGAGCCGGCATCGACGAGGCGCTCGTGCGCCAGCCGCAGGCTGGGCTCCACGACGCGCGCGACCTGTTCCAGGCCTCGCGAGCCATCGAGCGCAACCCGCAGGTGCTGTCGTCGCTCGCCGATCCGGTCTCGCCTCCTGACGCGCGTGCGGCTCTCGCCGAGCGCGTGCTGGGGGAGCTCGGTGCGCCGGCGCGGGCGATCGTCGCGCACCTCGCACGCCAGCGCTGGTCCGACGCCGCCGACATCCTCGCCGCCATCGACGACGCGGGCATCCGCATCGCCGTGCAGGGATCGGGCGGCGCCGACGTCGCGGGCGAGATCGCGTCGTTCGCGCGCATCGTCGCCACCGACCCGCAGCTCGAGCTCGCGCTCGGCGGCGTGCTCGGCAAGGCTGACGACAAGGCCGCGCTCGTGCAGCGACTGCTCGGCGGCCGCGCGAGCGAGGCCACGCTGGCCATCCTCGACCACCTCGTGCGCGTCCCGCGCGGCCGCCGCATCGGGCAGCTGCTCCGAGGCGCGGCGACCGAGGTCGCGGCCGCCGCTGGCCGCTCGATCGCCACGGTCACCTCGGCTCGCGAGATCCCCGCCCCGCAGCTCGACCGGCTCCGCGTCGGCCTCGAGCGTCAGTACGGCCGCACGCTGCAGCTGCAGCAGGTCGTCGACCCGACCGTCATCGGCGGCCTCCGGGTCTCGATCGGCGATGACGTCATCGACGGCACCGTCCGTTCCAAGTTCACCGACCTGCGCCTGAAGCTCGGCTAGGTCGAAGGCTAGAAGAGGAAGACACATGTCAGAGCTCACCATCAGCCCCGACGAGATCAAGGGCGCACTCGCCGACTTCGTCTCGTCCTACGAGGCGTCGACCTCGACGACGGCCGAGGTCGGCCAGGTCATCGACGCCGCCGACGGCATCGCCCACGTCGAGGGCCTGCCCGGCGTCATGGCCAACGAGCTCGTGCGCTTCGCGGACGGCACCCTCGGCCTGGCTCAGAACCTCGACGAGACCGAGATCGGCGTCGTCGTGCTCGGTGAGTTCGGCGGCATCGTCGCCGGCATGGAGGTCACCCGCACGGGCGAGGTTCTCTCGGTCCCCGTCGGTGAGGGCTACCTCGGCCGCGTCGTCGACCCGCTCGGCAACCCGATCGACGGCCTCGGCGAGGTCGCCTCGAGCGGCCGCCGCGCCCTCGAGCTCCAGGCGCCCGGCGTCATGCAGCGCAAGTCGGTGCACGAGCCGCTCCAGACCGGCATCAAGGCGATCGACGCCATGATCCCCGTCGGCCGCGGCCAGCGCCAGCTGATCATCGGTGATCGCCAGACCGGCAAGACCGCGCTGCTGATCGACACGATCATCAACCAGAAGTCCAACTGGGACTCCGGCGACGTCAACAAGCAGGTCCGCTGCATCTACGTCGCGATCGGTCAGAAGGGCTCGACCATCGCCGCCGTCAAGGGCGCGCTCGAGGACGCCGGCGCGATGGAGTACACGACCATCGTGGCCTCGCCCGCATCCGACCCCGCCGGCTTCAAGTACCTGGCCCCCTACGCGGGCTCGGCCATCGGCCAGCACTGGATGTACGAGGGCAAGCACGTCCTCATCATCTTCGACGACCTGTCGAAGCAGGCCGAGGCCTACCGCGCTGTCTCGCTGCTGCTGCGCCGCCCGCCGGGCCGCGAGGCGTACCCGGGTGACGTCTTCTACCTGCACTCCCGTCTGCTCGAGCGCTGCGCGAAGCTCTCGGACGAGCTGGGCGCCGGTTCGATGACGGGCCTGCCGGTCATCGAGACGAAGGCCAACGACGTCTCGGCGTACATCCCGACCAACGTGATCTCGATCACCGACGGCCAGATCTTCCTGCAGTCCGACCTCTTCAACGCCAACCAGCGTCCCGCGGTCGACGTCGGCATCTCGGTCTCGCGCGTCGGTGGCGACGCGCAGGTCAAGTCGATCAAGAAGGTCTCCGGCACGCTCAAGCTCGAGCTCGCCCAGTACCGCTCGCTCGAGGCGTTCGCGATGTTCGCCTCCGACCTCGACGCCACGTCGCGCCGCCAGCTCGACCGGGGCGCTCGCCTCACCGAGCTGCTGAAGCAGCCGCAGTACTCGCCGTACCCGGTGGAGGAGCAGGTCGTCTCGATCTGGGCCGGCACCAACGGCAAGCTCGACACCGTGCCCGTCAACCAGGTGCTGCAGTTCGAGGCCGAGCTCCTCGAGCACATGCGCAACAACGGCACCGCCATGGCGACGCTGCGCGAGACGAACGTGCTCGACGACGCGACGCTGCAGACGCTCGAGGCAGAGGTCGACGCCTTCGTCAAGAACTGGCAGGGCAAGCCGTCGTCCAGCATCACCGACCCGGGCACCGAGTCGGCCGAGCCGATGGTCGAGGACGTCAACCAGGAGCAGATCGTCAAGGGCCGCCGCTGACGCGAGCTCGCTGAGGAGGCGACATGGGAGCCCAGCTCCGGGTCTACACGCAGAAGATCAAGTCTGCGCAGACGACCAAGAAGATCACGAAGGCGATGGAGCTCATCGCTGCATCGCGCATCCAGAAGGCGCTCGGTCGCGTGCACGCGTCGACGCCGTACGCGCGAGCGCTCACGCGCGCCGTCAGCGCGGTCGCCACGTACTCCAACGAGGCGCACCCGCTGACGATCGAGCGGGAGCAGCTCAAGCGCGCGGCGATCGTCGTGCTGACGAGCGACCGCGGCCTCGCCGGCGCGTTCAACTCGCAGATCCTGCGCGAGGCGAGCGAGCTGCGGGTGAAGCTCGAGGCTGAGGGCAAGGAGGTCGACCACTACCTGGTCGGCAACAAGGCCGTCGGCTACTTCCGGTTCCGCAAGCGCACGGCTGTGCAGGAGTGGACCGGGCAGTCGGAGCTGCCGACGCCGGAGCTGGCGCAGGAGATCGCCGACGCGGTGCTCGAGGCCTACGTCTCGGAGCAGGTCGACGAGATCCACGTCGTCTACAACCGCTTCGTCAGCATGATGACGCAGGAGCCGAACGCCGTGCGGCTGCTGCCGCTCGAGATCGTCGAGGCTGACAGCGCCGACAGCGCCGAGCAGTTCCCGCTCTACGAGTTCGAGCCGGAGCCCGCCGGTGTGCTCGACGCACTGCTGCCGGTCTACGTCGAGAGCCGCATCTTCAATGCCCTCCTGCAGTCGGCCGCCGCGAAGCAGGCAGCCACGCAGAAGGCGATGAAGTCGGCATCCGACAACGCCGACAAGCTCATCACCGACTACACCCGCCTGCGCAACAACGCGCGCCAGGCCGAGATCACGACGCAGATCTCCGAGATCGTGGGCGGCGCGGACGCCCTCGCCTCGGCGAAGTAGCCACGAAAGGCAAGCACATGACCATCACTGACACCACCGAGGCTTCCCAGAAGCAGGCCGGGGTCGGCCGCGTCGCTCGCGTCACCGGGCCCGTCGTCGACATCGAGTTCCCGCACGACTCCATCCCCGGCGTCTACAACGCGCTCAAGACGACCGTCGACTTCCAGGACGGCACCGAGCCGCAGGAGATCACGCTCGAGGTCGCGCAGCACCTCGGCGACGACCTCGTGCGCGCCATCGCGCTGAAGCCGACCGACGGCCTGGTCCGCGGCCAGGAGGTGCGCGACACCGGCGAGCCGATCATGGTTCCCGTCGGCGACGTCACCAAGGGCAAGGTCTTCAACGTCATCGGCGAGCCGCTCAACCTGGGCGAGGGCGAGACCCTCGAGGTGTCCGAGCGCTGGTCGATCCACCGCAACGCGCCGGCCTTCGACCAGCTCGAGTCGAAGACGCAGCTGTTCGAGACCGGCATCAAGGTCATCGACCTGCTCACCCCGTACGTGCTCGGCGGCAAGATCGGCCTCTTCGGCGGTGCCGGTGTCGGCAAGACCGTCCTCATCCAGGAGATGATCCAGCGCGTCGCGCAGGACCACGGCGGTGTGTCGGTGTTCGCCGGTGTCGGCGAGCGCACGCGTGAGGGCAACGACCTCATCCACGAGATGGAGGAGGCGGGCGTCTTCGACAAGACCGCCCTCGTCTTCGGTCAGATGGATGAGCCCCCGGGCACGCGACTCCGCGTCGCGCTCTCGGCGCTGACGATGGCGGAGTACTTCCGCGACGTGCAGAAGCAGGACGTGCTGCTCTTCATCGACAACATCTTCCGCTTCACGCAGGCCGGCTCCGAGGTCTCGACGCTGCTGGGCCGCATGCCCAGCGCCGTCGGCTACCAGCCGAACCTCGCCGACGAGATGGGCATCCTGCAGGAGCGCATCACGTCGACCCGCGGCCACTCGATCACGTCGCTGCAGGCCATCTACGTGCCCGCTGACGACTACACCGACCCGGCCCCGGCCACGACGTTCGCGCACCTCGACGCCACCACGGAGCTCTCGCGCGAGATCGCGTCGAAGGGCCTCTACCCGGCCGTCGACCCGCTCACGTCGACCAGCCGCATCCTCGACCCCCGCTACCTGGGCAACGACCACTACCGCGTCGCCACCACGGTCAAGCAGATCCTCCAGAAGAACAAGGAGCTGCAGGAGATCATCGCGATCCTCGGTGTCGACGAGCTCGGCGAGGAGGACAAGATCGTCGTGTCGCGTGCACGCCGCATCCAGCAGTTCCTCTCGCAGAACACCTACATGGCGAAGAAGTTCACCGGTGTCGAGGGCTCGACCGTGCCGCTCAAGGAGACGATCGAGTCGTTCGACGCGATCGCCAAGGGCGAGTTCGACCACGTGGCGGAGCAGGCGTTCTTCAACGTCGGCGCCATCTCGGACGTCGAGGCCAAGTGGGCGCAGATCCAGAAGGAGAACGGCTGATGGCTCTCGCCGTCAGCATCGTGTCGGCGGCCGCCGAGGTCTGGTCGGGTGAGGCCTCGCAGGTCATCGCCCGCACGACCGAGGGCGAGATCGGCATCCTCACGGGCCACGAGCCGGTGCTCGCTGTGCTCGCCGAGGGACAGGTGCGCGTCACGGATGCGTCCGGCACGGTGCACAGGGTGGATGCCGAGGACGGCTTCCTCTCGGTCGACCACGACCGCGTGGAGATCGTCGCCAGGAACGCCAAGCTCGCGTGATCGTCCTGCTGCCGCCCAGCGAGACGAAGGCGGCAGGCGGGACGGGTGATCGCCTCACGACGGCCAGTCTGGGTTACCCCGGGCTGGCCGTCGCCCGTTCGCGGGCACTGGCGGCGCTCGACCGCCTCGTCGCCGCGGGGCAGGACGTCTCGACGCCCGCGAAGGCGCGCGCCGCGGCTGACAATGCCGCCGTGCGCACGGCGCCCACCATGGCCGCGATCGAGCGGTACACGGGGGTGCTCTTCGACGCGCTCGACGCCGCATCCCTCGACGCCGATGCCCGCGCGTGGGTCGACCGCCACGTCGTCATCCAGTCGGCGCTGCTCGGCTTCGTGCGCGCCGGCGACTTGATTCCCGCCTACAAGGTGTCGGCGACCACGAAGCTGCCGGGGGAGCGGATGCGCGACCTCTGGTCGCACGCGGGCGACGTGATCGACGGCTTCGCGCTCGACCTGCGGTCGAAGGCCTACGCGTCGCTCGCGCCCGTCGCGGGCGCGGTGCCGGTCGAGATCGTGTCGCCCGAGGGCGCGGCGCTCAACCACTGGAACAAGGCCGGTAAGGGCGCGCTCGTCCGCGCGCTCGCCGTCGCGGGGGTCGAGGCGGACTCGGCGGATGCGCTCATCGCGTGGGCGGCGTCGGCCGACGTGCCGCTCGAGCGCACGCCCGAGGGCTTGCGCCTGACGGTGAGTGACCCGCGCCTCGCCGTTCTCTCCGCTGGTTGAGCCGGCCCGGGCGCAGCGCCCAGACCGTGTCGACCGACCCCTGGAGCCGGGCTAGAGCTGTGGTTTCGACACGCTCAGCGCCTGCGGCGCGGAGCGGCTCAACCAGCGGGAAGGCGGCGAGCAGCGCCCTGACCCACCCCGCTGGTTGAGCCGGTCCGGGCGCGCAGCGCCCTGACCGTGTCGAAACCGACTCCTTGGGCCGGCTGGGGCTGTGGTTTCGACACGCTCAGCGCCTGCGGCGCGCAGCGGCTCAACCAGCGGAAAGGCGGCGCACGGCGCCCCGACCCGCCCCGCTGGTTGAGCCGGTCCGGGCGCAGCGCCCTGACCGCGTCGAAACCGACCCCTTTGAGCCGGCTGAACCACCCCGCCCGGGAGGTTGTCCACAGGCCCGATTCCATGTCAGTGGCCCGTGGTGGAATGTGGTCATGGACGAGTGGGGCTGCGACCCGGAGGCGTACATCGCCGCGATCCGCGCCGGCGCTATCGACCCGTTCGGCCGCACCGCCGCAGAGCTGCAGGAGCTGCTGGATGCGTTCGACCGCGAGTGGGATGAGCGGCTTGCCGCGCT
>NZ_JBNCLZ010000011.1:0-46270 GCF_049844935.1 Agrococcus sp. DT81.2
CAGACGGCCGGCACGGTGCTGCCGACGCCCGAGTTCCCCGCCCCCGACCGCTACTGATCGATCGCCCGAGCCGGGTGGGGGGGGCGCGCCGCCCCCCCCCCCCCGGCCCAGCGGGCGCCAGATGCTACAGCCCGAACGCGCCGCCTTCGATCAGAATGAAGACGCCCAGTCCGATCAGGACGATCGGGAAGAGCACATGCTCCCACCGCTCCAAGACTTCGGCGATCGGCCGACGGGTAGCGACAAACTTTGCGAGGAGCACCAGAACCGCGACGAGGGCTAGGAAGACGACGCAGTAGGCGACCACGGCGGCCGGACCGACGCTGAGGAAGACGGGGACGTAGACACCGATGTTGTCGCCGCCGTTCGCAAAGGTGACGCCCGCCACCGCCCAGACCGCGACGTTCTTCCCCTCAACCTTGGCGTCGTCATCATCGTCATCGTCGCTGCGCCACGCCTTCCACGCCGCCCACAGCCCGAGTCCCAGTGGGATGAGACCGAAGTAGGGGATCACCTCCGGGGGCAGGAACGCGCTCGCCCCAAGAGACACGAGCACGGCCGCCCCGAGGATGCCTGCGAACCCGAGGTATTGCCCGACCAGGATGCGGGCTGTCGTGCCACGCTGTCCCGCGCCTCTGGCGAAGAACAGGGAGAGGACGATGATGTCGTCGATGTTGGTGACGAGGAACAAGCCGATCGCCTGCACCGCGGACGCAAGGATCACGAGCGGACTCCGTGGGCGTAGGCGTCGAGGGCCGCGGATCGGCAGGCCCGTGACAAGGCAAGCTGCGGCGGGCCCTCCGGCTCCACAGTCCAGACGGTCATGGTCGGGGGCACGAAACGCCCACAAGTATTGGTCAGCACTCGATGACTATACAGGATGCGCTGAACCGTCAATGTCCGTGCTCAATCGCAGGCGCCTGCCGTGATGACGGGATTTGCGTCGCCGGAGCAAGCCGGTCAGGGCGCCTCACGAGGGTCGTGCGCAGCGCCCATAGCGCGATCCCGCACGTGGTGAAGATGTCCGCGACGTTGAAGATGGCGAACCAGTCGACCGCGATGAAGTCGACGACCCGACCCGTCAGCGGCGACTCGCCGGCTCGGAAGACGCGGTCCCAGAGGTTCCCGAGCCCCCCGCCGGCGGCGATCGCCAGCAGCGCCGTGCCGACGAGATCGTCATCGCGAACAACACGAGCACATACCCAGCCGAGCAGCGCCGCATTGAGGACCATCAGTCCCACGACCAACGGCGCGCCAGCATCAGCCCCGATGCCGAAGGCGATGCCAGGATTGAAGACCAGCCGGAGCTCAACGGACGGCAAGATCGGGACGGTGGTGCCGCCCGACAGCGCCGACAGGGCCCAGGCCTTGGATGCCTGGTCGAGCGCGAACGCACCAACGACCGCGACGGCCGCCGCAACGGCGGCGCGCATCCGCTTCCCGGAGGTCCCCGCCAAGGGCGCCGCGACTGCGACTGCTCGGTCGGCGTTGGCATGTCGATTCAGCACTGGCTGACTATAGCGGACCGCCGTTGCCGACTGCGTCGTCGCCCGGCCACGCCTTGGTGGGTGGCTGCAACCGACCGGCAACCGACTGCTATGGTCACTGTATGCTGACCATTCCCAGTCGTCTCGATGTCATGCATCGGCTCGGGCGTGCCATGGCGGACCCGACGCGCGCGCGGATTCTGCTGCAGTTGCTGGAGAAGCCGAGCTATCCGGCGGAGCTGGCGCGCGACCTGGCCCTGTCACGCACCAACGTCTCGAATCATCTCGCATGCCTCCGAGACTGCGGGATCGCTGTCGCTGAGCCCGAAGGCCGCCAGACGCGCTACGAGATCGCCGACCCGCACCTCACGCGAGCGATCGAGGCGCTGCTGGAGGTGACGCTCGCAGTCGACGCGGACGCCCCCTGCATGGACGCCGCCTGTCCCATCGACGGCTGCTGCGAGGCCTCCTCGTGACCGCGACGCTCGCGGACGACCGTCGCACGAGGCTGCGGCGCCGAGTGCGCTGGATCGTGGGCTTCACCATCACATACAACGTGATCGAGGCGATCGTCGCGATCTGGGCGGGCACCGTGGCGTCCTCCGCGGCGCTGATCGGGTTCGGCCTCGACTCCGTGGTCGAGGTGATGTCGGCGGCGGCGGTCGCGTGGCAGTTCACGCGCAAGGACCCCGAGCGATGGGAGGCCGTCACCGTCAAGGTGATCGCCATCGCGTTCTTCGCCCTCGCCGCGTACGTCACGATCGACGCGGTGCTCTCGCTCGCCGGAGTCGGCGAGGTCGAGCAGAGCCCGGTCGGGATCGCGATCGCCGCGCTCAGCGTCGTGGTGATGCCCGCTCTCGCATGGTTCGAACTGCGAACGGGCAAGGAATTGGGGTCGCGCAGCGTGCAGGCGGACGCGAAGCAGCTGCTCGTGTGCACGTACCTGTCGGCAGCGGTACTCGTCGGCCTGCTCGCTAACTCGCTCTTCGGCTGGTGGTGGGCCGACTCCCTCGCCGCCCTCGTTGTCGCCGGCCTCGCCGTACGCGAAGGCATCGAGGCGTGGCGCGGCGACCTGTGCTGCGCACCGAACCTGGGACGCGACGGCGACGTTGACGAGGACGACTGCTGCGACTCCTGCGGCAGCGGCCGGAAGCAGCTGTGAGCCCGAACCATCCCGCCGCCAGCACACGCCGCAGAGTAGGGGCGGCCATCGCGATCGTCGCATCAGCAGTGGCTGTCGTGATCGTGGCGGTGCTGATGGTCGTCCGCCCTTGGGAGTCCCAGGGCGCGACCGGAGCGCAACCGCGGGCCGCCGAGACCGCACCGCCGGCTGTCCTCGTGGATGAGACGACACACGTGCTCGACGATGCCGGCCCCGATGCTCCCGTCGTCGTTGAGTTCCTCGACTTCGAGTGCGAGGTGTGCGGAGCTGTCTTCCCGACGATGGAAGAACTGCGCGAGGAGTATGCCGGTCAGGTGACCTTCGCTGTGCGCTACTTCCCGCTGCCCGGCCACTTCAACTCGGGCAACGCGGCGGTCGCGGTCGAGGCAGCCGCCCAGCAGGGACAGTTCGAGGCCATGTACCGGCGCATGTTCGAGACCCAGGCAGAATGGGGCGAAGGCCGCACCTCGGAGGCTGGGCGCTTCCGCAACTATGCGGACAACCTGGGTCTCGACATGGCCGCCTTCGACGCTGCAGTCGCAGACCCGGCCACGCTGGCACGGGTGGAGCACGACTTCCGAGCGGGAATGGACCTGGGCGTCACAGGGACGCCCGGCATCTTCGTCGACGGCGAGCAGCTGCAGCTATCGCGGCTGACCGACATCGAGGCCGCGATCCAGGTTGCGCTCGAGGACGGCTAAGCGCTCGCCTACGCGGTGCCCGGACGGCGCTTGACGTGAAGGGCGCGGGCAAGCGACAGCGCGGTTCGGGATCGGAGCCTGAGCGTTCGTTCAGCGGGTCGCGGTCTCCGAGCGCGAGGAAACCGAGGGCGCGGGTGCGAGGCCTGAAGTCCGCAGCCAGTCCGCAGGAGTCTCCGCAAGTGGCGGTGCGCGCCCGTGTCGGACCGGCGTGATTCCGCTGAATTGCGGGGCTAGTTGGCCGACTCAGTATTGGTCCGGGTGCTAGACCACGTTCCGCTTCAACGTGTGACCGCGCGCTCGTTCGAGCGCGCCCCTCCACCGGACGACCCGATGTCCGCCACGGTCGCTCGCGCCACGCGCCCGACACCCACCAGCGTTGCGGACGCCGGGCCGCACCAGTCGCCGTAGCCGACGAAGTAGAGGCCCGGCAGGTTCGCCGAAGCGGTCGCCAGGTCGCTGCGGGTCCGCGGCGCACCTGCGGTGCGGTCGAGATCCAGCGAGCGCAGGGGCGCGAGGTCCGGCCGGAAGCCCGTGCACCAGATCACCGCGTCGAGCGGGGTCACCGCCCCATCGTTCCAGCGCGCGCCCGCGTGTGTGAGGCTGTGCAGGTCCCAGCGCGCCCGCAGCCCGCGGTCCCGAGCGGCACGCACCGGTGGCAGCGCGACGATGTCGCCGAGATCAGCGACGCCTCGCCCGCGTCCCTCCACCTGCTGGGTCGCAGCCGCGAACAGCTCGCGTCCACCCACGTCGTCCGGGAGGAATCGCGGCTTGCGTCTGGTGACCCAGGTCACCTGCGCCGACGGTTGGAGGTCTGCCGCGATCTGCGCGCCACTGTTGCCGCCCCCCACGACGCCGACGCGCATCCCTTGGAACTCGTCCGGTCCGGCGTACTCGCGCGAGTGCAGCTGGCGGCCGCCGAATCCGTCGGCTCCCGTGACGGACGGGACGAACGGCCGGCCCCACGTCCCTGTCGCCATGACGACGGCGTCGGCGCGGCGCGAGCCGCCGGAGGCATCGACCTGGAAGGCACCGTCGCCGGTGAGGCTGACCTGTGAGACCTCCTCGCCGTACGAGACGGGCAGCTCGTAGCACTCCGCGTACGAGCGGAGGTAGTCGACCACCTCCGGAGCGGAGGCCGTCTGCTCGCGAGACTGCGGCATGCGCATTCCCGGCAGCGATGAGAAGTCCGACGGCGAGAAGAGGCGCAGGCTCGGCCACATGTCCGCCCACGAGCCGCCGCCTTCGGGACGACTCTCGAGGAGCTCGAACTCCGCGGCCGATGCTCGTCGGCCTTGAGCGGCGTCGCGCCGCAGCCGCGCCAGGAAGTATCCGACCGCGAGGGCAGCCTGCCCGCCGCCGACGACCACGATCGACCGTGCAGCCTCCGCGCGGCTCACGGCGTCCGTCTCACGAGTGAGCGATGCCGAGCTGACCCAGCATGCGGTCGACGTGGACCGTGATCTCGTCGCGGATGCGCCGCACGTCGCTCGGGGCCGCGTGCTCGGGATCGTCGAGCTGCCAGTCCTCGTAGTGCTTGCCGGGGTAGAAGGCAGCGGGCACGGAGCCCGCGGACCGCACGATCAGCCGGCCGCCGGAGCGCTCGGCGGCGATGGCGGCGGCCATCTGGGAACGGCCCGCGTTCCGCACGCACACGAACAGCACGCTGGGTCGGTCCTGCGGGATCGCTCCCTTCGCCTCGGCGAGGGCGTGCAGGCGGTCCTTCGCGAATCGGGTCACCCTCGTGACGAGGTGCGCCTTCACCGCCGATGTGCGCAGGAGCGCCGTGTGGGACTCCAGGACATAGCGCTCGATCGTCTCGGCCGCGAAGATCCCCGCGAAGTCTGCCTCCAGCTCGTCGGTGAGCGCGTGCAGGAAGCGATCGGGATAGGTGATCCCGGGCAGGCCGTGGCGTGCGCCGATGTCGAGCCGGTCCATGGTCAGCTCGCGCTGGGGACGAGGTCGGCGAGCAGGCGCTCGACACGGCCGCGGATGTCGTCCCGCACACGACGGACCGTCTCGATGTCCTTGCCGGCCGGGTCCTCGAGCTCCCAGTCCTCGTAGCGCTTGCCGGGGAAGATCGGGCAGGCGTCGCCGCAGCCCATCGTGATGACAGCGTCGGACTCGCGGACGGCATCGACCGTGAGCACCTTGGGAGTGTTGCCGGCGATGTCGATGCCGACCTCGGCCATGGCCTCGATGGCGACGGGGTTGATCTGGTCCTTCGGCGCGCTGCCGGCGGACAGGACCTCAACGGCGCCGCGCGAGAGCGCCGTCGCGAAGCCGGCGGCCATCTGCGATCGGCCGGCGTTGTGCACGCAGACGAACAGGACGGTGGGGGTCTCGGACATGGTGACTCTCTCTCGGTCAGGAGCCGGTCTGACCGGCATCGATGCAGTTCAGCAGGTCGAAGGTGGCGTGCGGATGGATGCCGGAGGGGCAGGGCAGGGCGGACGGCTCACACCAGTTCTCCGACCAGACGCTCGACGCGCTGAGCGATGTCGTCACGGATTGCCGCAACGCCATCGGCCGACGCGAGCGCCGGGTCGCCGACCGCCCAGTCCTCGTAGCGGACGCCGGGGATGATCGGGCACACGTCGCCGCATCCCATGGTGATGACGACGTCCGCGGCACGGACGGCGTCGTCGGTGAGCGGCTTCGGGAAGGCCAGCTCCGTGGCGTCATCGATGCTGTCGAGCAGCGGACGCACGTTCGGGTGGATGGCGGCAGCAGGCGCCGATCCCGCGGAGCGTGCCACGACGCGGCCCTGCGCTGCCTGGTTGACGAGGGCCGCCGCGACCTGCGAGCGACCCGCGTTGGCGACGCAGACGAACAGCACCTGCGGCACCCCCGAGGAGCGGTCGCGCGTCAGGTCGGTCAGGCGCTGTCGAGCGAATCGCTCCGTCAGCGGCACGAGGTGGGCTGTGATCCTGGCCGTGCGCGCGAGCCCCGCGTAGGACTCCCGCACGACGCCCGTGACGGCGTCCGCGCTGACCTCGGGGAAGCTCGGCGTCAGCGATGCCGCCAGGTGCGTGAGGGCCTCATCGACGTCGTCGAGTCCGTGACAGGCGTCTGGGTGTCGGGGCGGTGCGAGGGCTGCCGGTGCGAAGCTCTCGAGGAGGGTCGTGATCGCGGGGCGCGCTCCGGCGTGGATGGAGTACCAGACCCACGTGCCTCGGCGCTCGGACACGAGCACGCCGGCGTCCTTGAGGACCTTGAGATGATGCGAGACCGTCGGTTGCGAGACGTCGGCGAGCTCGGCCAGGTCGCACACGCAGGACTCGCCGCGCGGATCGGAGGCGATCGCCGACAGCATGCGCAGCCGCAGCGGGTCCGCGAGCGACTTCAGCGCTGCGGCGACGGCAGCGGCGGCGTGCTCGCTGATCGCGTGCGAGGTCGTCGGTGAGCACGGAACGGTCGAGGTGGTGGTCACGGAGCGCTCGGATGGGCCGCTCTGAACCCCCCCGACGCTTCCGATCTGCCGCTTTGACACGTGTCTATATTGACGGATCTCGATGCAGGAGGCAATTGGCGTCCCCGCGAGCACGGGTCACGCCACGACCGCGGCCTCGTCGCGTTCGATCGCGATGTCCACGGGCGCGCAGCAGCTGGTGCCACCGAAGTCGCCACTGCCACCGCAGACGCCCGTCTCGGGCAGCACGAGCTCATTGCGGGCGGCCGCCTCGTGGTCGCCGGCGAGCTCCGCCACGACGCTCCGCACCTGCTCGTAGCCCGTGAGTGCCAGGAACGTGGGTGCCCGTCCGTAGCTCTTCGCGCCGATGATGAACAGGCCCGACTCGGGCTGCGCGAGCTCGGCCGCTCCCGTCGCGGCGACCGTGCCGCACGAATGGACGTTCGGATCGATCTCCGCCGCGAGGCCGGCGACCGAGTCGAGGGCGGGATCGATAGCGAGTCGGACCTCCGACAGTATCGACAGATCGGGACGGAAGCCGGTCAGCGCGAACAGCCGGGCGACCGGTTCGAGCGCGCGGCCGTCCTCCGCCACGATCACGATGCCTTCGCTCGCGCGGCGGATCTCGTCGACCCGGAAGCCCGTCACGAGCTCGACCGAACCTCGCTCGATCGCTCGGCGGGCGCGCACGCCGAGCGACGCGCGCTGGGGGAGTGCGTCGGCCTCCCCGCCTCCGAGCGCGCGCTCGATCGACGGGCGTCGGACGAGCCACGTGACTCGCGTCCCGGCGTGGCGCTCCGCGAGCTCCGCCAGCCGCAGCACGGCGTGCACCGCGGAGTGGCCGGCGCCGACGACGGCGACGTGGGTGCCCTCCAGTGCGCTGACGTCGGCCGGGATGCGGTAGTCGATGCAGTCGGCTGCGGCCAGCTCGCCGAGGGCGGGTGTGCCGTCGGCTCCCGCGGGGCCGGGCTGGCTCCAGGTGCCGGATGCGTCGAGGACGGACTGGGCGAGCAGGCGCTGCTCGCGACCGTCTCCGTCGATGAAGCGCACGACGAACGGCTGCTGCTCCCGGCCGGCGTCCACGACCTTGTCTCGCCCGAGCCGGGTGACGGAGGTCACCTCGATGCCGAAGCGGACGCGGTCGCCCAGCGCCCGCGCGAGCGGTGCGAGATAGTCGCGCACCCACGCCTCGCCCTTCGGATACCCGGAGGTCGGGATGGGGTGCCCTGCCGCCTGCAGCAGCCGACGGCTCGCGGAGTCGACGAGCTCGTCCCACGCAGAGAACAGCCGCACGTGGCCCCACTCCGAGACGGCAGCACCCGCGCTCGGGCCGCGCTCGAGCACGATCGGCTGGAAGCCGCGCTCGAGCAGGTGGGCGGCTGCGGCGAGCCCCTGAGGGCCGGCGCCGATGACGATGACAGGAAGGTCGGACATGGGTGCTCCTCGTATTGAAGTCCATCGATGCGTTGATCCTGCAACAACGTATCGACGTTTGTCAATGCGTGTGGCAGACTGCCGCCATGACGACTACGACGACCGTCGCCGCTGACGCCCGAGAGACCTGCTGCACGTCGGCAGCGCCGGCGGTGTCGGTGCAGGACGCGCTGCGCATGGCGACGGTCTTCAAAGCGATGGGCGATCCCACGCGAGTCCGACTGCTCTCTCTGATCGCTTCGGGAGAGCAGGGCGAGGCCTGCGTCTGCGACCTCACCGATCCCGTCGGGCTCTCGCAGGGCACGGTCTCGCACCACATGCGCATCCTCGCCGAGGCCGGATTGGTCGAGCGTGAGCAGCGAGGCAAGTGGGCGTACTACTCCGTCGTGCGCCCGGCGCTCGACGACGCCGCCGCTGCGCTGCGCGCGTTCTGACAGGAGCTGCCGGGTGAGCACCGACGCTCCGCCCGACGCGGTCGCTTCCGCGCTCGGCTCGCAGCGCTGGCGGCTCGCGACGCTGTCCACCGGGCAGGTGATCAGCTGGGGCATCCTGTACTACGCGCTGATCGTCGCTGCGCCGGTCATCTCGACCGACACGCACTGGCCGCTCGCGACGGTGATGCTCGCGTTCTCGGCAGGCCTCGTGGCGTCCGCGATCGCCGGCGTGCTCGTCGGTCGATGGCTCGACCGGGGCAGCCCACGCGTCGTCATGACAGGCGGCAGCCTCGTCGGCGCGCTCGGCCTCGTGGTGGTCAGCGCCGCCCAGGATCTGCCGGTGTTCGTCCTCGGCTGGATCGTGGTCGGGATGGGGCAGTCCGCCGTGCTCTACCAGGCCGCGTTCACGGTCATCACTCGCAGGCATCCATCCGACCGACGCCGGGCGATGACCGTCGTCACGCTGGCGGGCGGGCTCGCGTCCACGGTGTTCGCGCCTGTCGTGGCCGGGATGCTGAGCGTCATGGACTGGCGGACGACCATGCTCGCGCTCGCGGCCGTGCTCGTCGCGACGACGACGCCGCTCCACTGGTGGAGCCTCGAGCGGCAGTGGCCGCCACGGACGGCGCAAGCTCCCGACGAGCCGCGGCACACGGTGTCGAGCGTGCTACGGACGCGCCGCTTCTGGGCGCTGGAGCTCTCGATGATCGCCGTCGCGGCGGCGCTCTACAGCGTGACGCTCGCGATCATCCCGCTCTACACGGAGCGCGGCATGACGTTCGAGCTCGCCGCCTGGGGGCTGGGGCTGCTGGGCGCGGGTCAGGTGCTCGGCCGCATCGTCTACGTCGCGCTCCCGCACGCCGCGGCGCCGTGGGTGCCGCTGGCGCTGACCGCCGGTTCGAGCGCACTCATGCTGAGCCTGCTGGCGCTCGTGCCCGGCCCGCCGTGGCTGCTGCTGCTGATCGGCGTGGCCGCCGGCGCTGTGCGCGGTGCTCAGACGCTGGTGCAGGGCTCCGCCGTGGCGGATCGGTGGGGAACGCGGAACTACGGGGCGATCAACGGCGCGTTCGCTGCGCCGATCACCGCGGTGACAGCGATCGGGCCGGCGCTCGGGCCCGTGCTCGCGAGCGCGACCGGCTCGTACGCGGCGATGGGGCTCGTCGCGGCCGCGCTCGCGGCGGTCGGTCTCGCGCTGGCGCGATTCACGTGACGTCCACCGGTGCAGCGGCGCCTCAGGGGTCGATCGGCTGGCGCGCCTCCGGGATGCCGAGCGCGTTGTGTCTGGAGACGGTCGTGGGGGTGCTTGCCCCGGCAAGCAGCGATGCCGGGCACCGGCCGCGCACCGCGCCGGTGACGAGCAGCGCCGCTCCGAGGGCAGTGGCGACCGCGAGCGGCGGGTCGTGCAGGCTGCCGAGCGCGAACGCGGCCACCAGAGCGCCGACCGCTGCCTGCACACCGCGCTCGATGCCGCCGGGAGCGCAGAGCGGTGCACGCCTACGGCCGGTCACGAGGCGTCGCCGGTCGCGCGCTGCTCGGCCACCTGTCGGCGCACGTCGTCCATGTCGAGCGCCCGGATGCCCGCGATGAGGCCGTCGAGCTGAGCAGGCCCGAGCGCGCCGGGCTGCGAGAAGACCAGGATGCCGTCGCGGAAGGCCATGAGCGTCGGGATCGACGTGATCCGGAACGCGGCGGACAGCTCCTGCTGGTCCTCCGTGTCGACCTTGCCGAACATGATGTCGGGGTGCGCGGTGGCGGCACGCTCGAAGACCGGTGCGAAGCTGCGGCACGGGCCGCACCATGCCGCCCAGAAGTCGAGGAGCACGATGCCGCCGCCGGTGATCGTGGTGGTGATGGTATCGATCGTGATGTCACGAGTGGTCATCGTCGGGTTGCTCCATGGAGAGATGGTGGTCGGATGTGCGGGCGTCAGCGCTGGACCGCGAGACCGGTCGCCGCGGACGCGCTTTCGAGCGCGCCCAGGTCGGTGACGTCGGTGAAGCCGGCCTCGCGCATGAGCGCGACCGCTTGCGCTGACCGGCTGCCGGACCTGCAGTGCACGAAGTACGGCACGTCGCGGTCGAGGGAGGGGAGTGCGGCGGCGAGGTCGCCGTTCGACACGTCGAGCAGCGTGGCGCTCTCGAGGTGCCCGGAAGCGAACTCGGACGCGGTGCGCACGTCGATGACGACGGCATCCTCCGGCAGGGCGATGCTGGTGGGGGCTGTCGGTGCGCAGCCCGTGATCACGGCGGCGAGCGCGAGGCCGGCGAGGCCGGTGCGGGAGGTTCTCGTCATGAAGGTTCTTTCGGTATGGGACATGCGTCGGGACGCTTAGCGGAGCGGCAGGTGGAGGGCGAGCTGCTGCAAGAGCAGTGCGACAGCGACGGCGAGCACGACCGCGGCGAAACCGGCGCGAAGAGCGCGCTCAGGGATGCGGCCGGTCAGCGCGGACCCGATGAAGGAGGCGATGATCGCGGTGGCAGTGAACGGCAGCACGAGCTGCCAGGGGATGTCGGCCAGGGCCGGTTGCGCCGCGAGCCCAGCGAGCGCCTGCATCGCGATGACGAGCAGCGACGTGCCGATCGCTGCCGACGCAGGCAGCCCCGCCAGCACGATCAGGGCGGGCACGATGAGGAATCCGCCACCCGCACCGACGAGCCCCGCCAGCACGCCGACCGCTGCCCCGAGAATCAGGATGAGCGCCAAGCCAGGGCTTGCCGCCGCGGCGGGGCGTCCGCGCCGACGGAGCATCGCCAGCGCGGCGGCGATCATGGTGCCGGCGAGCAGCAGCATGAGGACGCTCGCCGGAAGCAGGCCGCCGAGCAGCCCGCCGCCTATGGAGCCGACGACCCCGGCCGCGCCGAACGGCACGCCGACACGCCAGCGCACCCGGCCCGCGCGCACGTGCTGCACGAGGCTGACAGCGCTGATAGCGCCGACGACGAGGAGCGATGACGCGATGGCGGCTCGCGGCTCGACGCCCGCAATCGCGGTGAGGATGGGCACGGTGAGGATCGAGCCGCCACCGCCCAGCAGCCCGAGACTGATGCCGACGGGCACGGCCAGGGCGAGCACGGCGATGGTGGCGGTCATGGTCATGGTGCGGCTCGATCCTCCCCGCTCAACGGGTGGCGGGCTCGCGGTCAGCCGTTCGCAGCCATCCCAAGTACGAGCCGTCGAGCTCCACGACGTCGACGCCTGCCCGACGAAGGGCGCTGGCCACGATGCTGTTGCGCACGCCGCTCTGGCAGTACGTCACGACCGTGCCGTCGGTCGGGAGCTCATCGAGGTGCCACAGTGCGCGGCCTCCGCTGAGGTGCGCCGACCCGGGGATGTGGCCCTGGGTGTGCTCGGTGCGGCCGCGCACGTCGACGAGGTGCGCGTCGACGAGGCCGTCGAGCTGCTCCGGCTGCAGGAGTCGGAGCCGCACGACCTCGAGCCCGTCGAGGGAGCGGATGAAGCCATCGACGGCGTCGATGCCGACCCGCGCGAGGTGGTCTCGCATCGCCTCCGCCTCCTGTCGCTCGGACGCGAGGAGCACGAGCGGCCGGTGCTCGGCCTCGGGGTCGTACACCCACGCCCCGTACGTCGCGGCCTTCGAGGCGCCCGGTATGTTGAGGGAACCGGCGACGGTGCCCTCGTGCACCCGCCGATGGTCGCGGGTGTCGACCAGGATCGCGAGGTCGCGGTCGAGCAGGTGCTGCACGACTGCGGCCGAGCGCTCGGGGAGCGGTGACCGCGGACCGAGCACGGCGGGCCCCGTGCGATTCTGGGACTTCATGCGGGCGAAGTAGGCGTGGGCGTCCGGCTGGCCGGAGAGCAGCTCGTCGACGAACCCCTGCTCGTCGTCGGCGGCGAGGTAGGGGGCCCACCACGCGAAGGCGCGCTCGTAGCCGACCGTCGTCGCCGCTATCGAGCCGAGCGCCTTGCCACACGCGCTGCCGGCACCGTGCGCTGGCAGCACCTGCACATAGTCCGGGAGCGTCAGGAAGCGGTCCCGCAGGCTCGCGAAGAGCTGCCGCGCTCCCTCGAAGCGGGTGTCGACGCCTCCGGCCGACTCGTCGAGCAGATCCGGTCGCCCGACGTCGCCGACGAACACGAAGTCGCCCGTGAGCATGAACCCCGGTCCCCCAGCCTGCGCACCGTCGGTGACGAGGAACGACAGGTGCTCGGGCGTGTGGCCCGGGGTGTGCACGGCCTGCAGTGTCACATTGCCTACGACGATCCTGTCGCCGTCGTGCAGCCGGTCGGCATCGTCGAAGCCACTGCCGTAGGTCCAGTCCGGCCCGCCCTCGTCGGAGACGTGCATGCGGCCGCCGACGCGCGCCGCGAGCTCACGGGTGCCCGACAAGTAGTCGGCGTGGATGTGCGTCTCCGTCACGTGCGCGATGCGCAGGCCGTGCTTCTCGGCCAGTCGCAGGTACACGTCGACGTCGCGGCGGGGGTCGATCACGATCGCCTCCCCGGTCGCCTGACAGCCGATGACGTAGCTCGCCTGTGCGAGGTCCTCGTCGTAGATGCGCTCAAGCAGCATGGTGGTCTGGTCTCCTCGTTCGTGGTCGTGTCAGCAGCGGCAGCGGTCGGCCTCAGGGACGCCCGCGAGCGCCTCCTCGACGTGCTGGCCGCATCCGGCCCAGCTCTGCTTGCCGCAGTGGTCGCAGGTGATGCGTGCACACATGGGAATCTCCGCTCGTCCGTGGGTCAGCGGCCGAACAGGCGCGCGAGGAAGCCAGGTCGCGCGGCCTTCGCCTCGTCGATGTCGCGCTGCGTGTGCTGGCCAGGGCACCAGTCGGATGCAGCGACCGTGCGCCGAACGTCATTCACGTGCTGGCCGCAGCCAGTCCAAGTGGTCTTCCCGCAGATGTTGCACTTCGCGGCTCTACACATCTCGCCCTCCTGGCGCTTTGATGAACGTCAAATACCCCGGGGGGTATCAAAATCATACCCCGGGGGGTATGGTGGATGTCAACCCAGGAGGAACCCGATGAGCATCAGCCCCGACATCGCCGCGGCGCACGACCCGGAGTCGAAGCGCAAGATCGTGAACCGACTGCGCCGCGCGCATGGCCAGCTGGCCGCCGTCATCGCGGCGGTCGAGGACGAGGCCCACTGCCGCGACGTCGTGCAGCAGCTCTCCGCCGTGTCGAAGGCCGTCGACCGAGCGGGGTTCCTGGTCGTCGCGGGTGCGCTGAAGGAGTGCATGGCCGAGGAGCCCGATGACAGCGAGCGCATCGACGAGCTCGAGAAGCTCTTCCTCTCGCTCGCTTGAGCGTCCGCGGCCATTCGCGAGGCCGTTGCATCGCTATCCGTGCCCGCTTCCGATCCAGAGGCGTCAGCGGATGACGGTCGCGGGTCCCGCGATGAGCGCGGCCTCCTCGAGTACTTCGACTTCGATGCGGCTGTCGCGGCCCATCTCGACCCCTTGGCGGATCGTGAACCGGTCTCCGGTGACGGCTCGCCCGAGCGCCCGGAGATAGCCGACGAACGCCGCGGCGGCGGAGCCTGTCGCGGGGTCCTCGACGACGCCGCCCCACGGGAACGGGTTGCGCGAGCGCCAGTGACCCGGACCATCGGCCGCGATGAGCTGGATGGTGACCCAGTCGTGCGTGCGGCACAGGGCACGCAGTGCCTCGAAGTCGTAGTCGAGGTCGGTGAGACGGCTGAGGTCGCGCGCCACGAGGACCGGATGCCGGTTGCCGCCGAACCCGACCGCGGGAGGGAGGTCGGGATGCAGGTCCTCGCGCGACCAGCGGAGCTCCCGGAGCAGGGCATCGAGTTGCTCGGCCGCGAGGAGGGAGCTCGAGACCTTGGCGCTCCGGAACGCTCCGAG
Organism: Agrococcus sp. DT81.2; assembly: GCF_049844935.1. Lineage (NCBI taxonomy): Bacteria > Bacillati > Actinomycetota > Actinomycetes > Micrococcales > Microbacteriaceae > Agrococcus > Agrococcus sp. DT81.2. The sequence goes on from NZ_JBNCLZ010000011.1 coordinate 14,455, forward strand.
GGTGCGCTCACCATTCCGCGTTGCGGAGGCGTGGATTTCGCCGACCCGCGTGCCGAGGACGTAGCTACCGGGGCCGAGGAGGTCAGCCAGCGCGACTGCCGTCGCGATGGTCGCGTGGCCGCAGAAGTCCACCTCACCGTCCGGCGCGAAGTACCGCACCGACAAGGCATCCCCGGCCCGCTCTACCGGTGAGGTCACGAACGCCGTCTCGCTGTACCCGACCTCGGTCGCGATGCGCTGCATCTCGGCATCGGTCAAGACCTGCGCGTCGAGCACGACGCCAGCCGGATTCCCGAGCTCGGGGCTGTCGGCGAAGGCGGCGTAGCGAGCAACGGTGGGCGACGGGGTCATGGTCGGCTCGATTCGTCGGACGGTGCGAGGTCGGCGGCCGCAACGATACTGGCGCAGGCGTCCGCTGCGACGTGGTGGCGCCTCTCGCTGGCAGTCTGGAGCCATGACGAATCCGACTGCCGCCATGCTCGTGATCGGCGACGAGATCCTCTCAGGGCGCACCCGCGAGGCCAACGCGTACCACCTGGCCGGCCGACTGGGCCGCGTCGGGATCGACCTGCGCGAGATCCGAGTCGTCCCCGACGACCATGCCGTCATCGTCGACGCGCTGCAGAGCCTCAGCGCCACGCACACGCACGTCTTCACCTCCGGCGGCATCGGGCCGACGCACGACGACATCACCGCGGACGCGGTGGCCCACGCGTTCGGCGTCGGCATCGACATCCGCGATGACGCTCGCGCGGCCCTGCAGGCGGCGGTCGGCCACGCGCGGACGCTGACCGCTGAGCACCTGCGGATGGCTCGCATCCCGCGCGGAGCAGAGCTGATCGACAACCCCATCAGCGGTGCACCCGGGTTCAGCATCGGCAACGTGCATGTCATGGCCGGTGTGCCCGCGATCTTCGTCGCCATGCTCGACGCAGTGCTGCCAAGTCTCGAGGCAGGCAGGCCCGTCCTCTCCGACGAGCTCCGCTTCGAGGTCGGCGAGGGGCGCATCGCCGCGCCGCTGCGAGACCTCGCCGCCGAGATGCCGGACCTCAGCCTCGGCTCCTACCCGTTCCACGAGGGCTCCGTCTACGGCACGAACATCGTGGTCCGCGGCACCGATCGAGCGCGGATCGACCTGGCGATCGAGCGGCTCGAGGCGATCCGGCGCTCGCACGGCTGAGCACGCCCCTCTCAGCCGTCGCGCGGAAGACTGATCGGATGGATGCTCCCGCACGCCCGCCGCACGCACCCGCTCTCGGGAGCGTGCGCGTTCGCGGCGCCCGCGAGCACAACCTGCGGAGCGTCGACCTCGACATCCCGCGCGACGCGCTCGTCGCGTTCACCGGCATCTCGGGCTCGGGCAAGAGCTCGCTCGCGTTCGGCACGATCTACGCCGAGTCGCAGCGCCGCTACTTCGAGTCGGTCGCGCCCTACGCCCGGCGGCTCATGAGCCAGGTCGGCAGCCCCGACGTCGACGCGATCGACGGGCTGCCGCCCGCGGTCGCGCTGCCGCAGCAGCGCTCGGGCGGCTCGGCGCGCTCGACCGTCGGCAGCGCAACCACGATCGCCAACGTCCTCCGCATGCTCTACTCCCGCGTCGGCAGCTACCCGGAGGGCGCGCCGATGCTCCTCGCGGAGGACTTCTCGACCAACACCGTGCAGGGCGCCTGCCCGTCGTGCCACGGGCTGGGCCGGGTGCACGACGTGCCCGAGGCACTCATGGTGCCCGACGACTCGCTGACGATCCGCGAGGGCGCGCTCGCCGCGTGGCCCACGGCCTGGCACGGCAAGCAGCTGCGCGACAGCCTCATCTCGCTCGGCTACGACATCGACGTCCCGTGGCGCGACCTGCCGCGCGAGCAGCGCGAGTGGGTGCTCTTCACCGAGGAGTCGCCGCAGGTGCCGGTCTTCACCGACCGGGGCCCCGCCGAGGTTCGCGAGGCCGTCGCCGCGGGCATCGACCCCCGCTACATGAGCACGTTCCAGGGCGTGCGCAGCTTCGTGCTGAACACCTTCGCGAACTCCAAGAGCGCGCGGATGCGCGAGCGCGCGGCCGCCTTCATGGTGAGCGTCCGCTGCCCCGAGTGCGGCGGCAAGCGACTGAAGCCGGAGGCGCTCGCGGTCGCGTTCGAGGGCTTCGACATCACCGAGCTCGCGGCGATGCCTCTCGACGACGTCGCGACCGTGCTGGAGCGCGTCCTCGAGCCGGGCTGGGCGCCGCAGTCCGCGTCGGGCGCCGCCGCCCCGGAGCAGCTCCTCGCCGCCCGGCGGCTCGTGACCGACGTGCTCGCGCGCCTGTCGCCGATCCGCGACCTCGGGCTCGGCTCGCTCTCGCTCGACCGGCCCACCTCGACGCTCTCATCGGGCGAGCTGCAGCGCATGCGGCTGGCGACGCAGGTGCTCTCGCAGCTCTTCGGGGTCGTGTTCGTGCTCGACGAGCCGTCCGCAGGCCTCCACCCGGCTGATACGGAGTCGCTGCTGGGCATCTTGGCGAGGCTGCGCGACAGCGGCAACACCGTCTTCTTCGTCGAGCACTCGCTCGACGTGATCCGGCAGGCCGACTGGATCGTCGACATCGGCCCAGGAGCGGGTGCCGACGGCGGCACCGTCGTCTACTCGGGACCCCTCGACGGCCTCACGACCGCCCAAGGCTCGGTCACCCGCCGCTACCTGTTCGACGCACCGCACTCCATCCGTGCCGGTCGCGATCGGCGAGCGGGCGACGAGCGGCTCGAGCTATCGGGCGTCACCCGCCACAACGTGCGCGACCTCTCCGTGACCTTCCCGCTCGGCGCCCTCACGGCCGTCACCGGCGTCTCGGGTTCCGGAAAGTCGACGCTCGTCGACCAGGCGCTGCCCGACCTGCTCCAGGCGAGCCTCGCGACCGAGGTCGACGAGCACGCCTCCGGCGCCGACGAGGCGGCCGCCGCGTCCGAGGATCCGCTCGCGCAAGGCGCTCCAGCGGTGACGACCGGCCGGGCGCGCGGGCCGAAGCACCGCCTGCGCCGCATCGTGCAGGTGAGCCAGAAGCCGATCGGACGCACCTCCCGCTCGAACGTCGCGACCTACACGGGCCTGTTCGACCGGGTCCGCGCGCTCTTCGCGGCCACGCCCGAGGCGCGGCGGCGCCGCTACGGCGCGAGCCGGTTCTCGTTCAACCTGCCTGCCGGCCGCTGCCCCACGTGCAAGGGCGAGGGCACCATGGAGGTCGAGCTGCTCTTCCTCCCCACGGTGCACGCGCCGTGCGCGACGTGCGGCGGCAGCCGCTACAACCCGGAGACGCTCGAGATCGAGCTCGACGGCAGGACGGTGGCGGATGTGCTCGCCATGAGCGTGCGCGACGCCCGTGCCTGGTTCGACGACGACGAGGTGCTCCGGCACCTCGACGCGCTGCTCGACGTCGGGCTCGGCTACGTCTCGCTCGGGCAGCCGGCGACCGAGCTGTCGGGCGGCGAGGCGCAGCGGGTCAAGCTGGCGTCCGAGCTGCGGCGCGGCCAGCGGGGCGACACCCTCTACCTCCTCGACGAGCCGACCTCCGGGCTGCACGCGGCTGACGCCGATCGACTCATGACGCACCTGCACCACCTCGTGGACGGCGGCAGCACCGTCATCATGGTCGAGCACGACATGCGCGTCGTCGCGGATGCCGACTGGGTCGTCGACATGGGACCGGGCGCCGGGGATGCCGGTGGCACCGTCGTCGCGGAGGGGACGCCGGAGCAGGTCGCCGCGAGCGAGTCGAGCCGGACGGCACCGTATCTCGCTGCCGCACTGGAACGGATGTCGACCCCGGCGTGACCAGGCTCGGTTACGGTGAGCGGATGGCCGCGCGCATGCCGCGGCCCGAGCGCGAGGGAGCGGCACCGTGAGCGATGACGGCGTGATCGGGCAGCGGAACGACCCGGAGCTGCCGCGCTACGCGGGCATCGCCACGTTCGCGCTGCTGCCGCACCTGCACGAGGTCGCGCACGCCGACGTCGCGGTGGTCGGCATCCCGTTCGACTCCGGCACGAGCTTCCGCCCGGGCGCGCGCTTCGGGCCCGCGCACATCCGTGAGAACTCGCGGCAGCTGCATCCGTATCACCAGATCCACGACTCCTTCCCCTTCGCGGGCCGTCAGATCGCGGATGCCGGCGACTTCCGCGTCGGTCCGTACGACATCGAGGCGGCCGTCGACGCCATCGAGCGTCAGGCGCGAGCGCTCGTCGAGCAGGGGACGAGCATCGTCGCGCTGGGTGGCGACCACACGATCGCGCTGCCGCTGCTGCGCGCGGCGGCTGCAGAGCACGGGCCGCTCGCGGTGCTGCACTTCGACGCGCACCTCGACACCTGGGACACGCTGCACGGCGCACGGATCTGGCACGGCTCGCCGTTCCGGCGTGCGGCGGAGGAAGGGCTGCTCGACCTCGAGCGCTGCCAGCACGTCGGCATCCGCGGGGGTGTCTACGACCCGAGCGAGCTCGTCGACGACGGGCGAGCCGGGTTCGAGATCATCCGGAGCGAGGACTTCCAGCGGCGCTCCGTCGACGACATCGCCGGGCAGGTGCGCGCTCGACTGGGCAGCGGACCGGTCTACGTCTCCATCGACATCGACGTGCTCGATCCGGCGCACGCGCCGGGCACCGGCACGCCCGAGGTCGCCGGCATCACCACGAGAGAGCTCTTCGCGGTCCTGCGGGAGCTCCGCGGACTCCGCATCGTGGGAGGCGACGTGGTCGAGGTGCTTCCGGCCCACGACCATGCGGGCATCACGGGGCTCGCCGCCGCTCACACAGCCTGGGAGCTGCTGGCGCTGATGGGCCTCGCTTCGGAGCGCGCCCCGCGCTGAGCCACCGCTCCGCGTCAGCCCTGACGGGGCCGAGCCTCGGAACGCGCGCGCAGGATCGACTCGATCTCCGCGCAGAGCTCGTGCTGCCGCTGAGCGCGCGGGTCGGACCGCGGAGCGGCGACGGCGTTCTCGATCTGCGTGAGCAGCTCGCGCAGTCGCGCGGCGAGGTCCTTGGGGTGGAGGTCGGTGGTCCCTGCGGTGGTCATGCGCTCGAACGTAGCCGCGCGAGGAAGGGCGCCCCCGCGCGCCGAGCCCAGCATGGCGAGTGCTGAGGCATCACGATGTTCTCGTTGAGGAGCAGCGGATGCCGCCCAGCCAGGGGGCACTCCAGCACGGCCCACGCGCGGCGAGACGGCGCGGGCGTACGCTCCGGATATGAGCGATCACCCCACGCAGCACGCCGTCTACTCCGCCGCCGACATCGCCGAGGTGCTCGAGGAGCTGCGGGCGTGCGGTGCCGACCCGCTGAACCTGCGACGCTGGGCCGCTCGCCGAGACGTCCACACCGCGCTCGTGCGTGCGGGCAGGACTCTCAGCTCCGTGCGGCTGCCCGGCAAGGCACCGGGAGGCGGATGGGTCGAGTTCGCGCTCGTCGAGGGCGCCTGGGCCCGCACGCTGTAGTCGAGTCGAGTCGAGTCGACGGCCGACTGGTTCGGCCCTGCGCGTAATCGAGCCATGTGAGGGCCGTGTTCGCGTACGGTCGATACCAACAGGTAGTTGAAATTCGAAGGAGCATCGCATGCGCGCATGGCATTTCGTCGGCACTCACAAGGACTTCGAGCGGGTCGACATCGAGGAGCCCAAGGCCGGGCCGGGCAAGGTCGTCATCGACGTCAAGGCAGCCGGCCTCTGCCACTCCGACGTCGGCATCCTCGAGGACGAGAAGTGGCTCCTGACCATGAAGGAGCTCCCCGTGGTGCCCGGTCATGAGACCGCCGGTGTCATCAGCGAGGTCGGCGAGGGCGTCACCGACTGGAAGGTCGGCGATCGCGTCGCGGTCTGGCCGATGGCCGAGCTCATGGGCTACATGGTCGACGGGGCCTGGGAGGACCGTGCCGAGGTGTCGACCGACGCGCTCGTCGCCATCCCCGACGAGGTCGGGTTCTCGGCAGCCGCCGCAGCCACCGACGCCGGCATGACGTCGGTCGGCGCACTCTCCACCGCCGGTGTCGAGCAGGGCACGAAGGTCGGCGTGATCGGCTTCGGCGGCCTCGGTCAGATCGGCGCCCGGGTCGCGAAGCTGCGCGGTGCCGAGGTCTACGTGGCGGAGGTCAACGAGTCGATCTGGGAGCGTGCGAGCGAGGCTGGCGCGACGCGCGTCGCGAAGTCGATCACCGAGTTCGCCGATGTCGAGCTCGACGTCATCATCGACTACGCCGGCTACGGCGTCACCACGGCGGATGCGCTGAAGACCGTGAAGTCCGGCGGCCGCGTCGTGCAGGTCGGCATGGGCAAGCTCGAGGCGACGATCGACACCTACTCGCTGATCCTCGGCCGCAAGCAGCTGCACGGGTCGATGGGCGGCAGCAAGGACGACATCGTCGAGACGATGCGCCACATGGCCTCCGGTGACCTCCAGCCTGCGATCAGCGAGATCGACTTCGAGGAGATCCCGGCCGGCATCCAGCAGCTCATCGACGGCACCGCTGTCGGCCGACTGGTGGCGAAGGTCGCCGACTGACCGCACTCGCACAAGGGCCCGCGCCGCACGGCGCGGGCCGTTCGCGCGCGCGGCGTCCGGCGACGGGCGTACGCTCCGAGCATGAGCCCGCTGCAGGCCGCATGAGGCTGCTCCTGACCTCCGGCGGCATCCGCAATCCGAGCATCGCGGCAGCGCTCGTCGACCTGCTCGGCAAGCCCATCGCGGAGTGCGACGCGCTGTTCGTCCCCACAGCGGTCTACCCGTTCCCAGGCGGTGCAGGCATGGCGTGGCAGGCGCTGAGCGGCAGCGCTCCGAGCCCGCTGTGCGACCTGGGCTGGAAGTCGCTCGGCCTGCTGGAGCTGACGGCGCTTCCCACCATCCGCGAGGAGAGCTGGGTGCCCGCGGTGCGCGCCGCCGACGCCCTGCTCGTCTGGGGCGGCGATGCGCTCTACCTCACCCATTGGATGCGGGAGTCGGGCCTGGCGGCACTGCTGCCGTCGCTGACGGACACGGTCTATGTGGGGGTGAGCGCGGGGAGCATCGCGGTGACCCCGTACAACTGCGATGCCGAGTTCGATCAGCAGTTCGTGCCGGACGGCAGCGACATGGGTACGGATGCGGAGCGGGGGCTGGGACTCGTCGACTTCACGATCTACCCGCACCTCGACGACGAGGACATGCCCGACACGGCGCGGGCGAGCATCGAGCGGTGGGCCGGAGGCATCCCGGTTCCGACGTACGCGATCGACGACGAGACGGCCCTCGCCGTGGTCGACGGTGATGTGCGCGTCGTCTCCGAGGGCAGCTGGCACCTGTTCGCTCCTGAGGGGTAGCGGGTGCTGGTCTGCGGAAGAAGGCCCGGCACGAAGGAGGAGGTCGCATGGATGCCGACGTGATTGTCATCGGGGCCGGTCTCGCCGGGCTCCAGAGCGCCCGCCGCCTCGAGCGCGGCGGGCTGAGCGTGCTGGTGCTCGAGTCGGCGGATGCGGTCGGCGGCCGAGTGCGGACCGACCGTGTCGACGGCTTCCTGGTCGACCGCGGCTTCCAGGTGCTCAATCCCGCGTATCCCGCTGTGCGGCGCTGGGTGGACGTGCCGGCGCTCGGGCTCCAGCGGTTCGGCGTGGGTGCCATCGTGCGCACCGGCGACCGCACGACCACGCTCGCGCATCCGCTCCGCCATCCTCGCCACGCGCTCACGACCATGTCCAGTCGGCTGACGCCGCCCTCCGATCTCATGGCGCTCGCTCGATGGATCGGGCCGACCCTCTGGCGGGCGACCGCAGCCTCGCGCGCGGCGAGCGATGCGACGCTCCGCGAGTCGCTCGATGCGGTCGGGCTCACCGGACGGCTCCGCCGCGACGTGCTCGACACGTTCCTCGCGGGAGTCCTCGCCGACAGCACCGGTGAGAGCTCTGCCAACTACGTGCGGTTGCTGCTGCGCTCCTTCGCGATGGGCGCGCCAGGGCTGCCGGCTGCGGGGATGCAGGCGCTGCCCGAGCAGCTCGCCGCCGCGCTGGTCGGCGGGATCCGGCTCGGCACGGCGGCACGGGAGCTGCGCGACACCGCAGACGGCGTGCGAGTCACGACCGACACGGGCTCGCTCAGCGCTCGAGCGGTCATCGTCGCCGTCGGCCCGCAGGACGTCGCGGGGCTCACGGCGCTGCTCGCGCCCGAGACGCACGGCCTGACCACCTGGTGGTTCCGGGCGACGGGGGAGCCTCGCACCGGGCCGTTCCTGCTGCTCGACGCCTCACGCCCCGGGGGCGGCCCCGCGGGACCGATCTGGAACAGCGCGGTCATCTCGGAGGCGGCGCCGTCGTACGCGCCCGACGGCAGGCACCTGGTGCAGGCGACGACGCTGCTCGACCGGCCGGACGGCCGAGCGACAGAGGCCGAGGTGCGCCAGGACCTCGCGCGGCTCTACGCCACACCGACCGACCGCTGGGAGGTGGTCGCGCACCACGTCGTCGAGCACACGCTGCCGGCGCAGCCACCCCCGCTCGCCGACAGGGCGTACACGTGGGCCGGCGATCGCGTGGTCGTCGCGGGCGACCATCGTGCGACCGGCTCCATCCAGGGTGCGCTCGTCTCGGGCGATCGCGCCGCGCGCGCGGTCGCGACTCGCTTGCGCGTGTGAGTCGTCAGCGCGGCTTCATCGGGCGCAATGGATGCACGTCGTCGCGTCCGGGCGGGCTTCGAGCCGCTCGGGCGCGATCGGGCGGCCGCACACGCTGCAGGTCGCGCCCTCGCCCCGCTCGAGCCGGGCCGCTGCCTCGTCGATGGCGGCAAGCGCATCGAGCCGCGTCTGCTTGAGCCCCTCGAGTCGCGACCACTCCGACGACAGCGAGACGCCGTCCGGGTCGTGCTCGTCGTCGTCGTGCACGCGCTCGCGGAGCGCGCGCAGCTCGGTCAGCTCGCGCTGCACCTCCTGGAGCTGCGCCAGCACCTCTGAGCGGCGCGCGGCGATGCTGTCGGCACGGGACGGGACCATGCCGCCACGCTATCGACCGATCGCATCCGGCCACGATGATCGGGCGCGGCCCTCATCGGTCCTGGAGGATCGTGGGCAGAAGGAGGGCGTCATGATCGGCACGCTGAACGCACTCGTCGACCTCGTCGAGCGCTCGCTCGACGAGCAGCTCGATGTCGCGGCGTTCGCGCGCGAGCACGGCACGACCGAGTACCACCTGCGCCGGATGTTCTCGTCGCTCGCGCGGATGCCGGTGTCCGAGTACATCCGGCGCCGGCGGATGACGCTCGCGGGGGCCGACCTCGCGGCCGGCGAAGCCGATCTCCTCGCTGTCGCGGTGCGATACGGCTACGGCTCGGTCGAGGCGTTCGGTCGTGCATTCCGCTCGGTGCACGGCTCGAGCCCGGCCGACGTGCGTCGCGACGGCGGCCCGCTCAGCACACAACCCATGATCAGGTTCCGCCTGATCGTCGAAGGGAGCACCCCGATGGACGTCACCATCACCGACCGGCCCGAGCTCGTGCTCGTGGGTCACGCCGCGCGCGTCCCGCTGATGCACGAGGGCGTCAACCCGCACATCCAGCGGCACATCGCCGAGATTCCGGTCGAGGAGCACGCGCGCCTCAAGGCGCTCGGCAACGCGGAGCCGGCCGGCATCCTGGCCGTCACCGCAGGACTGGAGCCCGACGCACCGGAGGGGTCAGAGCTCACCTACCTGCACGGCGTCGCGGTCACCGCCGACACCCCAGTGCCGGATGACCTGGACGCCATCCGCGTCGAAGCGGGCGCGTGGGCGGTGTTCTCGTCGCGCGGCCCGTTCCCGGATGCGCTGCAGCGGCTCTGGGCAGCGACGGCGGCGGAGTGGTTCCCGTCGAACCCCTGGCGGCTGCGACCGGGCCCGACGATCCTGCGCTACCTCGAGCTCACCGAGTCGTACGCCGACTGCGAGCTCTGGATGCCTGTCGAGCGGGCGTGACGCGCGGCGGCGCCGCTCACTGCGGATTGCGCTGCGCGTTCAAGCCCTCCGCGATGACGACGAGCTCGTCCGCGATCGTGACCAGTTCGTCGCGCGCCAGCGCATCGCCGTCGCGCAGCATGCCGGCGATCTGGGTCAGTCGTTCGATGGGGTCGGGGGAGGTGTCGTCCATGCGAGGAGCATAGGGCGCCCGGCCGCGCGCATCCGTACGCTGAGCGCATGGATGAGGGCGAGCAGCGCCGCAAGCTCGGCGAGAGCGATGTCGACATCGAGGACGCGCTGCTCGACGAGGCCGTCACGACCGTGATCAAGGGCGGTGAGCGACTGAACCGGAAGTGGCCGGAGCTCATCGTCACCGGTCTCTTCGGCGGCGTCGACGTGGGCCTCGGCATCCTCGCCATGATGCTCGTCAAGCAGGCCACCGGGTCCGACATCCTCGCCGGCATGGCTTTCGGTGTGGGGCTGCTGGCGCTCAAGCTCGCGCACTCGGAGCTCTTCACCGAGGAGTTCCTGCTTCCGCTCAACGCCGTCATCGCGGGGCAGGGCACGTGGATGCAGATGGTGCGCCTGTGGGCCGTCACCCTCGTCACCAACCTGCTCGGCGGGCTCGCGTTCATGGCGGTCGTCGTGATCGGCCTGCCGGACTACCACCAGACGCTCATCGATTCGGCGATCGCCTACCTCGACCAGCCGTCGCTCGCGGTGATGATCGCGCTCGCCGTGCTCGCTGGGGCGACGATCACGCTCTCGACGCGCATGCAGCAGGGCTCCTCGGACGACGTCGTCACGGCGATCACGTGCATGATCTCGGGGCTGCTCGTCATCGGGTTCGGCATGCTGCACGGAGCACTCAACGCCATCATCATCTTCGGCGCGATGCTCGCCGGTGCCGACATCTCGATCGGTGACTTCCTGCAGTGGTTCGCGATCGTCATCCCGTGCAACATGCTGGGCGGACTCCTCATCATCTCGTTGCCGCGCGTCGCGCGCACGCTCCGGGTGCTGCGCGGCATCCGTTCCGGCGCGATCCCGCTCGAGAAGGCCGAGGAGCAGGGCAGCTGATCTCGCCTGCGCTCATTCGCCGATCCGCGCCTGAGGCGCGTCGGCCACGCCGTCGCGGTTCTCATCGATGCTCCGCGCGCGGCGCGCATCCCACCGGAGCAGCGGAGCCGCGAGCAGCGCCGCCACGCCCGAGCCGACGAGCACGGCGAGCTTCGCAGCGTCGGTACGAGCGGCATCGTCGAACGAGAGCTCGGTGATGAGCAGCGAGACGGTGAAGCCGATGCCCGTGAGCAGCGCTACGGGAAGCAGGTCTCGCACGCCGATGCCGTCCGGGAGCCGCAGGGGTGTCCATCGAGTCACGATGGCGGTCACCCCGAGGACGCCCAGCAGCTTGCCCAGCACCAGACCGGCCGCGACCGCGAGCAGCACCGGCTGGGCAGCGAGCTCGGCGACGCCGCCACCCGCTGCGACCGAGACGCCCGCCGAGCAGAACGCGAAGATCGGGAGTGCGATGGCCGTCGACCAGGGCCGCAGGGCGGACTCGAGACGATGGGTGCGGGGCTCCCGCTCGCCGTGGACGCGTGTCGCCGGCACGACGGCGCCGAGCAGCACACCGGCGACCGTCGCGTGCACGCCTGCTTCATGCATCAGCCACCAGGCGACGAGCGCGATCGGGATGAGGAGCCACCACCGGAGCCGGCGCGACCGCACGACGATCGCGAACGCCGCCACGGCCGCGAGCGAACCGATGAGCGCGAGCAGCTGCACGCCAGCGGTGTAGAAGACGGCGATGACGACGATCGCGAGCAGGTCGTCCACGACCGCGAGCGTCAGCAGGAAGGTGCGGAGCCCCGCCGGCAGCCCGCGCCCGAAGATCGCGAGGACAGCCAGCGCGAAGGCGATGTCGGTCGCCGCGGGGATGGCCCAGCCGGTCAGCGCACCCGCATCGCCTGCAATGAGCACGATGCCGACGTAGACGAGCGCAGGAAGCGCCATGCCGCCGAGCGCCGCGAGCACGGGCACGGCTGCTCGGCGCTTGTCGCGCAGGCTGCCGGCGACGATCTCATGCTTGAGCTCGACGCCGACGACGAAGAAGAAGACGGCGAGCAGGCCGTCCGCGGCCCACGAGGCGATGCTGAGGTCGAGGTGCAGGGCTGCGGGGCCGATCCGCGTCTGCATGAGCGCGGCGTAGGCCTCGTGCCACGGCGAGTTCGCCCAGCACAGGGCGAGAGCCGCGGCGACCAGCAGGAGCAAGCCGCTCGTCGTCTCGAGGCGGAGGATGCGGCCTAGCCTGGCTCGGTGAACACCGATCGGTGTGGTGGCGGCGTCCATGGGTCTCCTCTCGACGCCGCTGGCGCGATTCGCTCAGCGGCATGCTGACCAGGCTTCCCGGCTCTCCACCTCCAGGGTACGAGGGCGCCTCGCGGGCGCGCGGATCGGCGGTGCAGCGACCCTGGGGGCGCCGGCGGCCGAGTGGTCCCCCTCGAACCGGCGGCGGCTGCGGAACCGTCGAGCTGCGCCAGGCCGAAGTCGCCAAGGAACGCTGGTCTGCTGCCCGGAGAGGGCTCAGGATGGTGGCATGAGCGATCCGAAGGCGCGGCTGACCGACTCCGACATCGTCGACGCCGAGCTGGCCGACTGGCGCCACGACGACGGCACGCTGATCGCTCGGTTCCGCTCGCGGAGGTTCGCCGCCGGCCTCGACTTGGTGAACCGGATCGGCGCCTCCGCCGAAGCCGCGAACCACCACCCAGACATCACCCTCACCTATGCGGCCGTCGTCGTCACGCTCTCCAGCCATGACGTCGGCGGCATCACCAGCCGCGACATCCGGCTCGCGAGGGCGATCAGCGCGCATGCCGTCGAACTGGGGATCGCTGCGGAGCGCTCGTCGCGCTGAGGCCGCCGCCGGGTGCCGGGGCTCCTCGGCTGCTGAGACAATGGCAGGATGACCGCAACCCTCGTGGCCAATGGCCTCGCTGGCGGCTACGGCCACCGCACCCTCTTCGACTCCCTCGACCTGACGGTCGCCCCGGGCGACGTCGTGGGAATCGTGGGCGCGAACGGCGCAGGCAAGTCGACGCTGCTGCAGCTGCTGGCCGGCATCGACGAGCCGCAGGCCGGCACGGTGTCGCTCGCCCCGGCCGACGCGTTCGTCGGCTGGCTGCCGCAGGAGCACGAGCGCGTGCCGGGGGAGACGGTCGCCGACCACATCGCGCGTCGCACGGGATGCGCCGAGGCGACGCGCGACATGGATGCGGCTGCCGCGGCGCTCGGAGACCCGTCGCTCGCGCCTGCTGGTGTCGACCCGGCCGACGCATACTCGACCGCGCTCGAGCGCTGGCTCGCGAGCGGAGCCGCCGACCTCGAGGAGCGCATCCCGATCGTGCTGGCCGAGCTCGGGCTCGAGCTGCGCGACGCCCCCATCGAGCAGGCGCTCATGACGTCGCTCTCCGGCGGCCAGGCGGCGCGCGTCGGGCTCGCGGCCCTGCTGCTGTCGCGGTTCGACATCGTGCTGCTCGATGAGCCGACGAACGACCTCGACCTCGACGGGCTCGAGCGGCTCGAGGCGTTCGTGCAGGGCCTCCGCGGCGGCGTCGTGCTGGTCAGCCACGACCGCGAGTTCCTCGCCCGCTGCGTGACCCGCGTGCTCGAGCTCGACCTCGCGCAGAGCTCCAACCGCATCTACGGCGGCGGCTACGACTCCTACCTCGAGGAGCGCGCGACCATCCGCCGCCACGCTCGCGAGCAGTACGACGAGTTCGCCGAGAAGAAGGCCGACCTCGTCGCGCGGGCGCGGACGCAGCGCGAGTGGTCGAGCCAGGGCGTGCGCAACGCCATGAAGAAGGCGCCCGACAACGACAAGATCCGCCGCAAGGCGTCGACGGAGTCGAGCGAGAAGCAGGCGCAGAAGGTGCGGCAGATGGAGAGCCGCATCGCCAGGCTCGACGAGGTCGAGGAGCCCCGCAAGGAGTGGCAGCTCGAATTCACGATCGGGACGGCACCCCGCTCGAGCACCGTCGTCTCGACGCTCAGCGGCGCGGTCTTCCGGCAGGGAGCGTTCGCGCTCGGTCCGGTGTCGCTGCAGGTCAACGCGGGGGAGCGCATCGGCATCACCGGCCCGAACGGCGCCGGCAAGTCGACGCTGCTGCGCGCCCTGCTCGGGCACCAGGCGCCCGCCGAGGGCTCGGCGAGCATCGGCGCGAGCGTGCAGGTCGGCGAGATCGACCAGGCACGGTCGCTGCTGGCCGGCTCCCAGCCGCTCGCTGCGGCATTCGAGGCGCTCGTGCCGGAGCTGGCGTCTGGCGAGGTGCGCACGCTGCTCGCGAAGTTCGGGCTCCGCGGCGATCACGTGCACCGTCCCGTCGACGAGCTCTCACCGGGCGAGCGCACCCGCGCCGGGCTCGCCCTGCTGCAAGCCCGCGGCGTCAACGTGCTGGTGCTCGACGAGCCCACCAACCACCTCGACCTGGCCGCCATCGAGCAGCTCGAGCAGGCACTCGAGTCCTACGACGGCACGCTGCTGCTCGTGACGCACGACCGGCGGATGCTCGCCACCGTCAACACGGACCGTCGCTGGCACGTCGAGGCGGGCCGGGTCGCCGAGCTCTGAGCTCGCGCGCGGGCGCCGCTCTCGAGTCAGCCGCTCGCGTGGCTCTCGTCGTGCGGCGCCCCGACGGGCTTCGACTCGGGCGATCCGCGCTGCCGCAGGAAGATCGAGAGCGCGATCATGCTGCCGACGGCGAGGAACTCCGACTGCCAGTTCTGCAGCGTGCGGTTCCAGAAGTCTGCCGAAACGACGTACTCGAGCCAGCCGAAGGCCTCCTCGCCGTGCTGCGCCTGCTCGTCGTTGTAGACGACGACGCCGGCGAGGGACTGCGCGAGCCAGGAGAGCAGGAAGATCGCTCCCATCACCAGCAGCAGCGAGTTGGAGAAGAGCGTGTGGCGCCAGCCCCGCACCTTCGCCCACGCGGGTGAGTCGTCCTGCGCGTGCTCGTGCACGAGCTGCTCCTCGTCGCTCCCGAGCCCCTCGTCGCCGGGCTTCTTCGACTCGGGGGAGCCGCGCTGCACGAGCCAGATCGTGGCGAGGATGAAGAGGAAGAACTGGAGGTACTCCGACTGCCAGTTCTCGGCGACATCGACGAGGAAGTGCGACGAGGAGACGAAGTCGGTGAACGTCGCGGGCGGCTGGCCGTGCGACGTCTGCTCGTCGTTGAAGACGAAGAAGCCGGCGACCGATTGGCCGACGAGCGCCAGCAGGAAGAGGACGCCGAAACCGATCGTCAGACCGTGGTTGCGCATCGTGATCACCGTCCCGTCAGCGGCACGGCGATCATGATGACGAGCCCGATCGCGATCACTGCGAGGCACGCGAAGAAGACGACTCTCATGGCGGGACCATAGCCCGATCGCGAGCCCGAGGATCAGTCCCGGCCGAGAACCGCTCGCCACGCGAAGACGCCCCGGTGGCCGTTGCACACGGCTGCCGGGGCGCTCGCCCAGCCCGCGCCTGTGAGCACACATGCCGGACTGCGTCTACATGTACAGCACCCGGCTGGCCCAACAGCGTTCTGGAACGCCGGGCGGCATGGACTGAGCAGGTCCTGTGTTGCGCTTGCGCCCTTGCTCAGCGGCTGGGCGTCCTCTGGGCCAAGCGTCGGGCACCGAGGGGCCGATCCGAGCAGCGCTTCGAGCCGGTCGAGTTACGGTGAAATCGATGGACGAATCGATCAGTGTGGCCGAGCTCGCCAACGAACTCGGTCACACCGATTCGGGGCGTGCCATCCGCGTCTTCCTGCGCAACCCGGACGACGGGTACGGCCCCTTCGAGGGCCACAGGTTCTGGACCCCGTGGCGGCTGACCCCCGAGCAGTCGGAGCGGGTGCGGCACCGCTTCAGCTGAGGCACAGCGCCGGCGGTCGCCTCGATCGCGGCTCGCAGGAGCGTGTCGGTGTCGGGGAGTAGCGTGCGGCCAACACGCTTGAGGAGGCGATCATGACCGACACCACCGCGCCCGGCGACCAGCCCGAGACGATCGGCGCGACGAGCGACGCGCAGGACCCGGGGCTCGAGAAGGACCCAGCCGACTGGGTCAGCGGCGATGACCCGATGACGGAGGCGCAGCGCTCCTACCTCGACACCCTCGCTCGACAGGCGGGGGAGGAGCTGCCGGCCGACCTGAACAAGGCCGAGGCGTCCCAGCACATCGACCGGCTGCGGAAGCAGCAGGAGTAGGTCCGGCGCGGCCCGATCGCCGCTAGCGCACGCCCCACGCGTAGCTCTGCTGCTGCAGCTTGAGGTAGAGCAGCGTGTCGGTCTCGCGCACGCCGTCGATGCTGCGGATGCGCTGCGACACCAGCTCGAGCAGGTGGGCGTCGCTCTCGCACACCACCTCGACGAGGATGTCGTAGCTGCCGGCGGTGATGACGACGTAGTCGACCTCAGGCAGCGCGGCGAGCGCCTCGGCGACCGGCTCGAGCGCCCCGGATGCGCGGATGCCGATCATGGCCTGACGCGCGAAGCCCAGCTGGGTGGGGTCGGTGACGGCGACGATCTGCATGACGCCCGAGTCGGTGAGCCGCTTCACCCGGTTCCGCACCGCCGTCTCGCTGAGCCCGACCGTCTCGGCGATCGCCGAGTACGGCGCCCGGCCGTCGCGCTGCAGCTCGGCGATGATCGCCTTGTCGTGGGCGTCGGGAAGGCTCACAGCCGCGACCACGCTTCGCTGAGCGTGCCGCGCAGGATCTGCTCGATCTCGTCGAAGTGTCGCTGATCGCAGATGAGGGGTGGCGAGAGCTGGATGACGGGGTCGCCCCGGTCGTCGGCGCGGCAGTAGAGGCCGGCGTCGAACAGCGCGTGCGAGAGGTAGCCGCGCAGCAGCCGCTCGCTCTCGTCGTCATCGAAGGACTCGCGGGTGTGCTTGTCCTTCACGAGCTCGATGCCGTAGAAGTAGCCGTCGCCGCGCACGTCGCCGACGATCGGCAGGTCGAGCAGCCGCTCGAGCGTGCCGCGGAAGGCGCCCTCGTTGGCGCGCACGTGCTCGAGCACGCCCTCCCGCTCGAAGATCTCGAGGTTCGCGAGCCCGACGGCGGTCGCCACCGGATGCCCGCCGAACGTGTAGCCGTGCGCGAACATCGCGCCCGGCTGCGCGAAGGGCTCGAAGAGCCGGTCGCTCGCGATCATCGCGCCGAGCGGCGCGTAGCCCGAGGTGAGCCCCTTCGCGCACGTGATGATGTCGGGCTGGTAGCCGTAGCGCTCTGCCCCGAACATCGTGCCGAGCCGCCCGAAGGCGCAGATGACCTCGTCGGAGACGAGCAGCACGTCGTACTCGTCGCAGATCTCCCGCACCCGCTCGAAGTATCCGGGCGGGGGAGGGAAGCATCCGCCGGCGTTCTGCACGGGCTCGAGGAACACCGCAGCGACCGTGTCGGGGCCCTCCTGCTCGATCGCGACCGCGATCTGGTCGGCGGCCCAGCGCCCGAACGCCTCCGGGTCGTCGCGGTGGATGGGTGCACGGTAGATGTTCGTGTTCGGCACCCGGAACGTCGACGGCACGAGCGGCTCGAACATCTCCTTGAGCGGCGGCAGCCCGGTGATCGACAGGGCGCCGTGGGTGGTGCCGTGATAGGCGATCGCGCGGCTGATCACCTTGTGCTTCTGCGGCTTGCCGGTGAGCTTGAAGTAGTTCTTCGCGAGCTTCCAGGCGCTCTCGACCGCCTCGCTGCCGCCGCTCGTGAAGAACACCCGGTTCAGCTCGCCGGGCGCGAGCGTCGCGAGCCTGTCGGCCAGCTCGATCGCGCTCGGGTGCGTGTACGACCAGAGCGGGAAGAAGGCGAGCGTCGACGCCTGCTCGGCCGCCACGGCGGCGAGGTCGGTGCGGCCGTGGCCGAGCTGGTTGACGAAGAGCCCGGCCAGCCCGTCGAGGTAGCGCTTCCCGCGGTCGTCCCAGATGTACGCGCCCTCGCCCCGCACGATGACGGGCGCCTGATCGGCGTTCGCCATGCGAGTGAAGTGCATCCACAGGTGGTCGGCGGGGGAGGGCATGGTGCTCCTGTCGGTCGGGTCGGATGGTCGGTGTGCGTCAGGCGCGCACGGGCACGCAGAGCACCGGCCGGCGGCTGAGATGCAGCAGCTTGTGCGGCGTGGAGCCGAGGATGGCGCCGCGCATGGGGCTCTCGCCCCACGTGCCGACGACGATGAGGCGCGCGTCGTGGGCGTCCGCCTGCTCGAGCAGCGCATCCACCGGTCTGGCCGACACGAGCTCGGAGACCGCGTCGACGCCCGCCGCTGCCGCAGCCTCGAGCGCGTGGCTCACCGCTTCGCCGCCGAGCTGCTGCAGCGCGGCCTCGTGCGTGCGGCGCTCCTCGCCGAGGGTGCCGGGCGGCTCCGTGCCGTAGACGATGACGAGCTGCTCGCCAAAGCGGCTCGCGACGTCGATCGCGGTGGCCAGTGCCGCCCGCGCGCCGGGCGACTCGTCGTAGCCGAGCACGATGGTCATGCGCGTGGCTCCCCGCCGCCGGTCGTCACGTCGATCCGCACGATCGGCTGCTCCGCGGTGCTGGGCCGCTCGTTCCAGAAGCCACGGTCGCGGAAGTACCAGATGATCATCAGCACGACGCCGGTGAGGAAGATGCCGACGCCGATGACGAGGGGCGGCCCGACCCCGAACCAGGGCGTCTCGGTGTAGGCGTTCTCGGGGTTCCCGTAGTCGATGATCGCGGCGACGAGCAGCCAGATGAGCAGCAGCGAGCCGAGCACCGGCCCGACGCCGATCAGCAGGAAGCTCTTCACGCTCTTCGTCAGCCGCTTGCGGAAGTAGATCGCGCACGCGATGCCGGTGAGCGCGTAGTAGAAGGCGATCAGCAGGCCGAGCGCGGTGAGCGTGTCCCACAGCGCCGTCTCGCTCAGCAGGCCCACGACCAGGTAGTACGCGATCGCGATGCCCGCGACCCACCAGGTCGAGACATCCGGAGTGCGGAAGCGCGGGTGGATGCGGCCGAACATCTTCGGGAACGCGCCGCGGCGGGCCATGCTGAGGCCGGTGCGGGAGGCGGGGATGATCGTCGTCTGCGTCGACGCGATCGCCGAGGTTGCGACCGAGAGCATCACGACCCACGCCCACGGGCCCATCGTCTCGCTCGCCAGGATCTGGAAGATCGCGTCCTCCTCGTCGGCGTTCTCGGCCAGGAACGTGTCGCCGGCGAGCGCGACCACCGCGATCGTCACCGACAGGTAGGTGACGAGCAGCACGATCGTCGACCAGATCGCGGCCTTGCCGGGCGACTGCGACGAATTCGTCGTCTCCTCGGTGAGGTTGACCGCCGACTCCCAGCCCCAGTAGGCGAAGACGCCGAGCAGCAGCCCCGCGGTCACGCCCTCCCAGCCGCCGCCGAAGGGGTTGAGCCACTCCCATGACGGGGTGAGGGAGTCGAGCGGCGAGGAGCCCGAGAAGACGAGCACGAACGCCACCACCGCGAAGGCGAGCAGCGACAGCACCTGGAAGACGATGAGCACGTTCTGCAGTCGCGCCGAGATCTCGGTCCCCCACACGCAGATCGCGGTCATCACGAGGATGAGCACGACGGTGAGGATGCGGATGACCACCGGGTCGTAGGCGAGATCCTCGAGCCCGAAGGTGAGCAGCGAGTACCGCACGCCGACCTCCGCGAGCGAGCCGACGATCAGCACGCCGGTCATGGCGATGGCCCATCCACCGATCCAGCCGAACCACGGCCCCATCGCGCGCGTCACCCACGAGAAGGTCGTGCCGCAGTCCTGGTCGACGGTGTTGAGGTAGTAGAAGGCCGACGCGATGAGCAGCATCGGGATGAAGCTCGCGAGCATGATGCCGGGCGCGTGGACGCCGCTGTAGAGCACGAGCCCGCCGATGATGGCGGCGATCGTGTACGCGGGGGACGTCGACGCGAGCCCGATGACCATGGCGTCGAAGAAGCCGATCGCGTTCGGCTTGAGCCCCGGGTGGTCCACGGTCGCGGGGGTGGTGCGATGGTCGGTCACGACGGCTCCCTTTGTGCCAGAGTGATGCTCAATTCGGCGGATACCGTGCCGCGACCGTCGGTGAGGTGCTGCATCCGTCCCCCTTGACCGCAGACACTACTGATTCCGTCGTCGCTGCACTAGAGTCTCGCTCATTCGGCCTCAGGAGCCGCGCGACCGGCGCGGCCGGGGCCGTGCGAGAGGAGCGACGTCGATGCGGATCCTGCTGGTGGGTGCCGGAGGTGTCGGAGGGGCGTTCGCTGCCATCGCGGCGAGGCGCGACTTCTTCGAGGCCGTGGTGATCGCCGACTACGACGAGGCGCGCGCGCAGAAGGCGGCGGCGGTCGATCCGCGCTTCGCGGCCGCGCAGGTCGACGCATCCGACCCCGAGTCGGTCGCGGCACTGTGCCGGGAGCACGCGATCACCCACGTCATGAACGCAGTCGACCCCCGCTTCGTGATGCCGATCTTCGATGGCGCGCTCGCGGCTGGGGCGGGCTACCTCGACATGGCGATGAGCCTGTCGAAGCGGCATGCCGAGGAGCCGTACCGCAAGGTCGGGCTGAAGCTCGGCGACGAGCAGTTCGCGAAGGCCGGCGAGTGGGAGGCGGCGGGGCAGCTCGCGCTCGTGGGCATCGGCGTCGAGCCGGGCATGTCGAACGTCTTCGCGCGCTACGCGGCGGACGAGCTCTTCGACCACATCGAAGAGCTCGGCACGCGCGACGGCGCGAACCTGGCCGTGCACGACGACGAGGGCAACGAGATCTTCGCGCCGTCGTTCTCGATCTGGACGACCATCGAGGAGTGCCTGAACCCGCCCGTCATCTGGGAGCGCTCGCGGGCCCACGAGGACGGCGGCTGGTACACGACCGAGCCGTTCAGCGAGCCGGAGGTCTTCGACTTCCCGGAGGGTATCGGCCCGGTGGAGTGCGTCAACGTCGAGCATGAGGAGGTGCTGATGATGCCGCGCTGGATCGAGGCCGACCGCGTGACGTTCAAGTACGGGCTCGGGTCCGAGTTCATCGGCGTGCTGCAGACGCTGCACACGCTCGGCCTCGACCGCACCGAGAAGATCCGGGTCGGCGGTGTCGAGGTCTCGCCGCGCGATGTCGTGGCCGCCTGCCTGCCGGATCCCGCATCCATCGGTCCGGTCATGACGGGCAAGACCTGCGCCGGTGTCTGGGTGCGCGGCACGGGCAAGGACGGTCAGCCGCGGTCGACGTACCTGTACCACGTCGTGGACAACGCGTGGTCGATGGCGGAGTACGGGCACCAGTGCGTGGTGTGGCAGACGGCGATCAACCCGGTCATCGCGCTCGAGCTCATCGCGACCGGGGTGTGGTCGGGTGCCGGCGTGCTCGGGCCGGAGGCGATGCCGCCGAAGCCGTTCCTCGACAAGCTCGAGGAGTACGGCAGCCCGTGGGGGCAGATGGAGGTTCCGCAGGACTGACGGCCCGCTCGGCGTCGTCCGCCGTTCTGCGTCGTCGTCGGCGCTGTGTCGTCCTCCGTTCAGGCGTCGTGGGGCTTCCGCGGCGTCATGTACCACTCGACGAAGCGGTGCGCCCGGCCGTCCGGCGCGAGGTAGACCTCCCACAGGTTCGCGTACGACTCGTGCCCGGGATACACGATCGAGGCCTTGATGATGGCCAGCTGCTCGTCCTCGATGAGCACGCGCAGATCGTGCTGCGGGTCGGGCGACTCCGGCTCGCTCCACATCTCGACGATCGCGTCGATGCCTCGTGTGGGCTCGGGGTCGTTCGGGCGGAACCAGTACTCGGCGTCGTCGGTGAAGATCGCGCGCACGTCGTCCGGGTCCTTCGACTCCCATGCGCGGATGTAGCCGTCGAGCCAGCGCTGCGCAGGTGTCATGCAGCGGTTCTACCGCAGCTCATCGGCGGGCGCCAGGGGCTGGCGAGGTGCCGCCTCAGGTCGCGCGGCCTCCTACGCCGTAGGTCACGTGGGTCACGAGCGATGCCGTGCGCGACGCGATCGGCTGCAGCTCCACCGGCCCCGATGCCGCGAAGAGCCGCTCGCCGGCGCCCAGCACGAGGGGCGCGATGTGGAGCCGCAGCTCGTCGATGAGACCGAGGGAGAGGAACTGGTCGATCGTGCTCGCGCCGCCGGCGACGGAGATGCTCGCATCACCGGCCGCCTCCCTGGCGCGCTCCATCGCGGCAGCCGGGCCGTCGGTGACGAAGTGGAACGTCGTGCCGCCCTCCATCTCGATCGGCTCGTGCTCGAAATGGGTGAGCACGAACACCGGCGCTCGGTACGGCGGCTCGTCGCCCCACCAGCCGCGCCAGGGCCGGTCCCACTCGCCGCGGACAGGGCCGAACATGTTGCGGCCCATGATGTAGGCGCCGTGACCGAGGATCGCGGCGATCTCCGCGGCGTTCTCCTCCTCAGTCTCGAACATCCACCGGTGCAGATGCTCCGCGCCGATCCCGAGCGGGTCCTCCTCGCTCTGCTCGACACCGGCGACGAACCCATCCACCGAGACTCCTACGTCGCACGTGACCATGCCCATCCGGTCCTCCTCGCCCTTGCTGCATTGTGGCGCGCAGTGTTACGCGCCGCGACAGCAGAATGCGGCGTTGTAGTGGGCAATATGTAGGGTTATGGAGTTCACGGCGCGGAGCGCCCCGGCCCAGGAGGACCCATGACGAACGAATCCAGCCGCTCGGAGATCGACGAGCACCTGGCGAAGCGCGGTTCGCGACGCAGGGTCGGCATCATCGCCGCAGTGACCGCTGCCGTCGTGGTCGCGGGAGGAGCCGCGACAGCGGTCGCCGTGCAGCAGGGCAACGGGGCGGGCGCCGACGAGCTCATCCCGCTGCGCATCGGCGACACCGCGCAGAGCGACTTCCAGGACACGATCGTCGAGGTCGGTCGCGAGAACGGGCTCGACATCGAGTTCGTCAACTTCGATGACCCCTACCTGCCGAACACCGCCCTCGTGGCGGGCGAGCTCGACGCCAACGTCTTCCAGCACGTCGCGTGGCTGAGCCAGTTCAACCGCGAGAACGACGCCGAGATCACCCCGCTCTTCTCGACCGTCGTCACCGCTTGGGGGCTGTTCTCGGAGGACCACGCGAGCGTCGACGAGATCGCCGACGGCGCGCGCATCGCGGTGCCCGACGACCCGTCGAACTTCTCGCGCGCGCTCTTCATCCTCGAGCACGCCGGCCTGATCGAGGTCGCCGATGACGCCGGCGTCTTCCCGGGCGAGGAGGACATCACCGCGAACGACCGGGGCCTCGAGCTCGTGCGCATCGCCCACGAGTCGGTGCAGACCGCCTACGCCGACCCGTCGATCGCCGCCGTCGTGATCGCGGTCGACGACTTCGACCCGGCGCTGGCGATCACGAGCGACGATGCGCTGCAGCTCGAGGACGCGTCGTCGCCGTCCGCGAGCCCCTACGTGCTCATCGCCGCCACGACGCCCGAGAACCTCGACAACGCAGCGTGGCCGCTGCTCGAGCAGACGTACCGCGACGCTCGGGTGGAGGCTGCGCTCGAGGAGGAGAAGCGGGGCGAGGCGACCATCGTCGAGCTGCCGGTCGACGACCTGCGGAGCGCGCTCGACGAGCTCGTCGCGCAGTAGCGGCTCCAGTGCAGCCCTGATCGACCCCTGCGTGGGCGCCCTCCCGGGCGCCCACGCACCATGCCTGTGAAGGAACCATGACCGACCGCATCCGCCTCACCGGCGTCACGAAGCAGTTCGACTCGAAGGCGGGCGGGGCGCTCGCGCTCGACGGCATCGACCTCTCGGTGCGGGCCGGCGAGATCTACGGGCTGATCGGCCGCTCCGGGGCCGGCAAGTCGACACTGCTGCGCACCATCAACGCGCTCGAGCGGCCGACGTCGGGCGAGGTGCTCGTCGATGGGGTCGACGTCGGCGGGCTGGGCGCGGAGGAGCTGCGGCGGCTCCGCCACAAGATCGGGATGGTGTTCCAGCAGTTCGGGCTCTGGAACTCCCGCTCGGTCTACGACAACATCGCGACGCCCCTCAAGCTCGCGGGCTGGAAGCAGGAGGCGATCCGCTCCCGCGTCGCCGAGCTGCTCGACTTCGTCGGCCTGGGCGGCAAGGCGTTCGCGCGGCCCAGACAGCTCTCGGGCGGCCAGAAGCAGCGCGTCGGCATCGCGCGGGCGATCGCGAACCGCCCGTCGATCCTGCTCGCCGATGAGGCGACGAGCGCCCTCGACCCGCAGACGACGGGCGACATCGTGGCGCTGCTGCGTTCGATCAACGAGGAGCTCGGCATCACGATCGTGGTGGTCAGCCACGAGATGGACGTCATCTCGCGCCTCGCGGACCGCGTGTCGATCCTGAGCCACGGCGCGGTCGTCGAGAGCGGGGACATCCACCAGATCCTCGCCCGTCCGCAGCACGCCGAGACGGCCGCGCTCGTCGCGCCGTACGCCCGCACCGCGCTGACCGACGCGGAGCGGCAGGCGCTTCGGGTCGAGCACGGCAGCCGCCGCATCTCGGTGGTGATCGACGACTCGCTCGTGCACGACCCGGTGCTCAGCCGCCTCGCGAGGGAGCACGGTGTCGACTTCGCCGTGATCCAAGGCGGCGTCGAACGGGTGAAGCGGCGCCCGTACGGGCAGCTGAGCCTGGCCCTGCACGGGGCGGACGGCGACATCGACCGGTTCGTCGCCGGGCTCTCGCAGCGCGCGGAGGTCTCGCAGTGGTGACCGCGCTGATCGATTTCGACAGCGACGTGCCCCGCGTCGCGACGGCGCTCGGGGAGACCCTCTACATGGTCACCGTGTCGTTCTTCTTCGCCTCGATCCTCGGGCTGCTGCTCGGCATCTTCCTGTTCGCGACGCGCAAGGGGCAGCTGCTGCAGAACCGGGCCGCGCACTTCGTGCTGAACCTCGTCGTCAACACGCTGCGCCCGATCCCGTTCATCATCCTGCTCATCGCGCTCACCCCCGTGACGCGCGCGCTCATCGGCACGAGCATCGGGCCGTCGGCCGCGATCCTGCCGCTCACGATCGCGGCGGGCGTCGGCATCGCCCGGGTCGCCGAGTCGAACCTCGTCGGCGTCGACCCGAGCGTGGTCGAGGCCGCGACCGCGGTGGGCGCGAAGCCACTGCACATCCTCTTCGGCTTCGTGGTGCGCGAGGCGTTCGGGCCGCTCATCCTCTCGCTCACCTTCATCTTCGTCGCGCTGATCGACGCGACCGCCGTCGCCGGCGCCGTGGGCGGCGGCGGCCTGGGCAACCTGGCGCTCACCTACGGCTACCAGCGCTTCGACTACCCGATCATGCTGCTCATCGTCGTCGTCCTCATCACGCTCGTGCAGCTCGTGCAGGTGCTCGGCAACCGGCTCGCGCGCAGGTTCCTCTAGATGCGCGCGGCCGGGGCGCGGCTTTCGGTCGTGGGTGCCCGACTGTGCGTGGTGGGAGGCGGCGTGCTCGGGCTCGCCGTGGCCGCCGACGCGGTGAAGGCGGGCTGGCGGGTGACCCTGCTCGAGCGCGAGCCGGCGCTGTGCCGCGTCGCGAGCGGCGCGAGCTTCGCCTGGGCGAACGCGCACGCGAAGCGACCCGCGTCGTACGCCGCGCTCAGCCGAGCGGGTCTGCGGCGTCACGCCGAAGCATCCGCGACCGGGTCGGAGCCGTGGTTCACCGCGATGGCGGCGGATGCGTGGGGCACGCGGGTGGTCGAGGGCGGCGCCGTCGATGTGGCCGCGTTCGCTCGCGCGCACGCCCGCGCGATCCGCGACCACGGTGGCGTCGTCCGCACCGGCGCGTCCGTCGTGCGCGTCGACACGGATGCGGACGGTGCTCGCGTCGTCCTCGACTCCGGCGAGCCCGTCGTCGCCGACACGGTCGTGCTGGCTGCGGGCGTCGCCACGCCCGCGCTCCTCGACGGTCTCGGCACGGCGCAGCGCTTGGCTGTGCTCGGACCGATCGGCGCGCTCGCCCGAGTGCGCTGGCCGAGCGGGTGGGCGGGCGGACTCGTGCTGGGCGACGAGCTGAGCGTGCGCCCGGACGGCGACGACCGGCTGCTGCTGCAGTCGCTGTCGCTCGAGCGGGCGCTCGTCGACGAGGCGCTGCCGCTCGACGAGCGAGCCGCCTGGCGGCGGCTGCGCGAGCTCGCGCAGCGCCACGGGCTGCCGCTCGGCGACGACGACCTGCTCGAGCTGCGCTTCGCCCACCGCCCGCTGCCGCCCGACGGGCTGCCCATCGCCGGTTGGGCGGCCGAACGGGTCTACGCCGTCGTCGCGCACAGCGGCGTGACGCTCGCGCCCGCCCTCGGTCGCCTCGTGGTCGCCGAGCTCGGCGGCGAGCCCCAGCCCGAACTGCAGCGCTGCCGGCCACCCGGTAGCGTCCCGAACCACAGCCAGAAGGAGCACACCCATGGCAAGGAGCACACCCATGGCCACTGATTCGCGCATGGCGAGCCGGCTGCTCGAGCAGCTCCCCGCACGGCAGGGATTCGGCGACGCCACGCTCATCCGGCACCGTCCCGGCAGCATCGATCTCGGCGGCGGCAATCCGGACGTCGCGGCGCTGCCCACGGCGCTCTACCGCGACGCCGCTCGTGACCTCACCGAGAGCGACGGCTTCGCGGCCTCGCTCCGCTACGTCCCGGCGCCCGGCATCCCGGCGCTGCGCGCGTGGATCGCCGAGCGCGAGGGCGTCGACGCGGAGCGCGTCATCGTCACGACCGGTGGCGCGCACGGGCTGGCGCTCGCGGTGCTGGGCACCCTCGACGCGGGCGACGCGATCGTCGTCGACGATCCGGTGTACCCGCTGTTCCTGCGCACGCTCGATCTCGTCGGCGCGCATCCGGTGCCCGTGCGGGTCGGCGCCGACGGCATCGACGTCGACGAGCTGGAGCGGCGGCTCGAGGAAGGGCTGCGCCCGAAGGCGCTGTTCACCGTGCCGACCTTCCACAACCCCTCGGGCGGCACGCTCCCCGACGACAGGGCACGACGGCTCGCCGAGCTCGCCGACCGCTACGGCTTCACGCTGATCCTCGACGACCCCTACCGCGAGGTCGGCTTCGAGCCCGGCGCAGTCGACGTGCGGTCGCGGCTGCTCGACTCCGATCGCGTCATCGCCGTGAACACCTTCTCGAAGACCCTCGGGCCGGCGCTGCGGGTCGGGTGGATGGTGGTGCCCGAGGCGCTCTCGGAGCGCTTCGTGCGGCTGCGGAACCGGCTCGACGGGCTGACGAGCGGCACGCTGCAGGAGCTCGTGCTGCGCATCGTGCAGCGCCCGGAGTACCCGCGGGTGCTCGCCGATGCCGGTCTCGGCTACGCGCGGAAGGCGCGCGCGCTGCAGCAGGCGCTCGGGGCCCGCTTCGGCGACGACATCGAGATCACGGATCCGTCGGGCGGCTTCTTCCTGTGGGCGCGATTGGTCGGCGACGCCGACTTCGCGCGCCTGCACGAAACCGCCCAGGACGAGGGCGTCTTCTTCCAGCGGGGCGAGTGGTTCGCGGTCGACGACGACGCGCACCTCCGCGGCACGATGCGGCTGTCGTTCAGCGAGCAGCCGGTCGAGCGCCTCGTCGAGGGCGTCGAGCGACTGCACCGCGCGTGGCGGCAGGTGCGCGGCTGAGGCGACCGGCGGTCGGGCCTCAGCCGCCGAGCGGCAGCACCGAGACCAGCGCATGCCGCGGCCGGTGCCCTCGGCCGAGCAGCTGCGACTCGATCAGCACGACCTCGTCGACGGTCCACGCGCGCGACGAGTAGGTGTCGAGCACGCGGAGCCAGCGGATCGCGCTGCGATGCCGCGGGGGCCTCGCGAGCGTGAGGTGCGGCACGAAGCGCTGGCCGTCGGTGGAGGCGCCGGCGGCGCTCGCGGCGTTCCGCACGCGCTGCGCCAAGTGCTCCAGCTCGGCGTGCCCGCGGTCGACGCCGAGCCACACCACGGCAGGGCGATCCGGATCGGGGAACGCGCCGGCGCCTCCGAGCCTGCAGGTGAAGGGCGGCAGGTCGAGCAGCGCGGCACGCAGGCGCTCGTCGAGCGGCTCGAGGACGCGCTCAGGCACGTCGGGCAGGAAGCCGAGCGTGAGGTGCAGGCGGTCGGACGGCGTCCAGCGCAGCCCCTCGCGTGGCTCGAGGAACGTCGCGAGGTCCTCCCGCACGTCCTCCGGCGGCACCACTGCAACGAACATCCGCCGACCCATGCAGGGACACTACGCCCGCTCGCCTGGACCGGGGTACAGTTCCGGCCAACGGCGGCGAGGGGAGCGGCGATGGGATTCCGGAGGGGCGACCGGGTGAGCTGGAACACCAGCCAGGGAGAGACGCACGGCACGGTGCAGCAGCGGCGGGTGCGCGACTTCACGTTCGCCGGGCAGCAGTTCCGCGCCTCCGACGACGAGCCGTACTACGTCGTCGAATCGGAGAAGACGGGGGCGAAGGCCGCGCACAAGGAGTCCGCGCTCCGCAAGCGCTCCTGACCCTGGCGCGCGGGCGCGACGCCCGCATAGCCTGGCGCGCATGAGCGAACTCCGCATCCGCACCACGATCCAGCAGCGAGGCCCGGCTGCGGCGATCGTCCTCGACGACGACCAGGTCGCATCGCTCGGCGGCGCCAAGAACGCGCCAGTCACCCTGACGATCGGTGGGGCGACGGTGCGCACCCGGATCGGGCGGATGGGTGGAGAGAACCTGCTCGGCCTCTCGAAGGAGCGTCGCGTCGCGCTCGGCCTCTCGAAGGAGCGTCGCGTCGCGCTCGGCGTCGAGGCGGGCGACGAGGTCGAGGCGGTGATCGCTCTCGACGAGGCGGAGCGCGCGATCGAGCTGCCGTCTGAGCTCGACGCGGCGTTCGCGCAGGATCCGGCAGCGAAGACGGCGTTCGAGGGGCTCGCCCCGTCGCGCCGCAAGGAGATCGCACGCGGCATCGCGGAGGCGAAGGCGCCCGAGACGAAGGAGCGACGGCTCGAGAAGGCGCTCGACGAGCTGCGCCGCATCGCCGCCGGCTGAGGTCAGCGCCGCGGCCGGCTCAAGGTCAGCGCCGCGCGAGCTGCTTGCGCATGAGCACGCGTGGGAACCCGCCCGCGACCGCGTCGGTCGCCGCGGCGAGCTCGAAGCCGGCCCGCTCGAAGAGCGCGCGGGTGCCGACGAACGCCATCGTCAGATCGACTCGCTCGCCCCGGTTGTCGACCGGGTAGCCCTCGACTGCCGGCGCTCCGTGCGACGCCGCGTACTCGACGGCACCGTCGAGCAACACGTGCGAGATGCCCTCGCCGCGATGCCCCGGCCGCACCCGGATGCACCAGATCGACCACACTGGCTGGTCGTCGACGTGCGGGATCCTGGTGGAGCGGTCGAACGGCGTGTCGGAGCGCGGCGCGACCGCGGCCCATCCGACGACCTCGTCGCCGTCGTACGCGAGCACGCCGGGCGCGACCCGCTTGCGCGTGAGCGCCTCCATGTAGGCGCCGCGCTCGGGGCCGCGCAGCTGCGTGTTCGTCTTGGCGTCGATGCGGTGGCTCAAGCACCAGCAAACGGATGCGTCGGGCCGCTTCGGCCCGATCACCGCGGCCAGGTCGTCGAAGCGCGCGTGCGTCGCCGGATGGACCGTGAGCTCGGACATGGTGCCTCCTCGTCGACGGTCTCCACGATGGCATGAGGGTGGATCGGGGCATAGCCTGCCGCCGTGGAGAACCGAGCTGCGAGCGCGGGACTGGACTGAGCATGCTCGAGGCGCTGCTCTGGGGTGCGATCGCGTCGTCGTCGCTCGTGCTGGGCGCGGTGCTCGCGACCGTGCGCCGCTGGTCGGACGCTGTCGTCGGCAACGTGCTCGCCTTCGGTGCGGGTGCGCTCATCGCGGGCGTCTCGTTCGAGCTCGCCGAGGCGGGTGTCGCGGAGGGCGGGCCGCTCGCGGTGGGCATCGGGCTCGCGGCGGGCGCGATGGTGTACTTCTTCGCCGATCGCGCGGTGGAGGCGCGGTCGGGCCGAAGCGGTGGCGGTGCGGCGGGAGTGCCGCTCGCCGTCGGCGCGCTCCTCGACGGCGTGCCAGAGCAGGCGGTGCTCGGCATCGGGCTCGCAACCGGCGACGGCGTGAGCCTCGCGCTGCTGGTAGCGGTGTTCGTCTCGAACCTGCCGGAGTCGGTGGGGTCCTCCGCCGACATGCTCTCGGCCGGCAGGTCGCGTCGCTTCGTCCTGCTGCTCTGGCTCGGCGTCGCGGGGGTGTGCACGGTCGCCGCGGTGGCGGGCCGTGCGATCGCCGAGGTCGCGTCGCCCACGCTCACCGGAGTCGTCGACGGTTTCGCGGCCGGGGCGCTCCTGGTCATGCTCGTCGACGCGATGATCCCCGAGGCTCGCGAGAAGGGGAAGGACGTCGCGGGCCTCGCGACGGTCGTGGGCTTCGCGGCCGCTGCAGCGCTGTCCCTGCTGGTGTGATGAGCGGCCTCAGGCCGGTGGCGCGAGCTCGTCGAGCCCGGCCAACCGGTCCGCGGCGCGTGCGGCACGCTCGTCCTCGGTCAGCTCCCACCAGGCGTCGCCTCGCTCGCCGAGCCCCTCCTTCGCGAGCTGCACCCGGGCGCGAGCGGCCTCGCGCTCGCGATCGCTCGGCGCGTTCCGCACAGCCGCCCGCGCACGCCCGAGGTGCGATCGCAGCCGCGTCGCCGCATCCGTGGGCAAGGACGGATCCTCGGCCCGCCAGCGACGGCCGTCCACGACGATCCACCTGCCGTCGTCGGTGCGCTGGGTCTCCCGCATGCCGCCTAGCGCCGCTCGATCGGGATGTGCCGCGCCTTCGCCGGTACGGGGTCGAGGGCCACGCGCACCGTCAGCATGCCGTCCTCGTAGACGGCGGTGATCTCGTCGTCCTTCGCGCCCAGCGGCAGCCGGACGGAGCGCGCGAGAGCGCCGTAGCGGAACTCCGACCGCTGCTTCTCGCGCGGGTCGGGGTGGCGCTCCGCGTGGATCGTCAGCACACCGTGCTCGACCTTGACGTCGATGTCACGCGCGGGGTTGAGCCCGGGCAGCTCGGCGTGCACGACGAAGGCGTCGTCCTCGACGACCTCCTCGACGCGGATGCCCGGCAGCGGCCCCTTGCCATCCCAACCGCCCATGAGGGCGAAGGCGTCGACCCACTCATTGAACGCCGGGAAGATCGGGTGCTTGCGTGAAGCGTCAGCGGACATGTCGAGCTCCCCTCCGTCGTGCCCCATGTCTACTCCGGTTCAGGAGGGGACTCAATGGAGGGGGCCCGCGGCCGATCGAGTGACGCCGTGGGGCGCGGATGCTTTGATGGCGGCATGAGTGAGACCGACGCTGTCCGTGTCGTGCAGGCGAGCCGCTTCATCGCGGCGCCTGCCGACGTCATCTTCGAGCACATCGCCGACCCGGCGAAGCAGCCCGCGTGGGATGGCAACGACAACCTCGCCGAGGCCGCCGACGGCCAGCGCGTGCGCGCGGTCGGCGACATCTTCTCGATGACGCTCACCGGCGATGGTGCGGTGCGCGAGAACCATGTCGTCGAGTTCGAGGAGGGTCGGCGCATCGCCTGGAAGCCGGCCGAGCAGGGCAAGCCGCCCATCGGGCACCTCTGGCGGTGGGAGCTGGAGCCCGAGGGCGAGGGGACGCGCGTCACGCACACGTATGACTGGACGCAGCTGCACGACGAGACGCGGCTGCAGCGCGCTCGGCGCACGCAGCCGGCGAATCTGCTCGCGTCGATCGACCGGCTGGCGGGGCTGCTGGGGGTCTGAGGCGAGTTCTCCACAGGCCGTCGATCGTTCGAACACACGTTCGACTGGCTTGGTAGAATCGGAGTCATCGAAGGCCGCCGGTGGGGGTGGCGCTGAGGGGGTTCCGATGGGGGAGCTGGTGCGGGGCAGGTCGCGGGATGCGGCGGCGCTGCGGGCGGCGCTCGATGGCGTGCAGGACGGGATCGAGGCGCTGCTGGCGGGCTTCGAGGGGC
>NZ_JBNCLZ010000012.1:0-40611 GCF_049844935.1 Agrococcus sp. DT81.2
GGTTCAAGTCCCGTTACTCACCCTCGAATAACCCGCGGAAACACGCGGAAGTTGGCGGAAGCGAAGGCCACGTGCCAACACTTCCGCCAACATCGGGCTCGAACCTCCAAGAAAGAGAGCCCGCATGGCATCCCTCCACCCCCGCCGACGCGCCAACGGCGACGTGTCTTGGCGTGTGCTGTTCCGCATCGGCGGCAAGCAAGCGCAAGAAACGTTCAACCACGAGAAGGGCGCGCTCGAGTTCATCGCCCTCGTCGACCGCGTCGGTGGTGACGCTGCACGCCGCACACTCGAAGCTCGCCGCGAGAACGCTGGCGTGCCAACACTCCGCGAGTGGACCGCCCGCTACCTCGACCCGACGTCCGGGCTCCTCACCGGCATCGAACCCGGCACGCGCCGCGACTATCAGCGCATCGCCGAACGCTCCTTCCTCCCCATCCTCGGAGACATGCCCGTCAACGCGATCGAGAAGCCAGACATCGGCAGGTGGATCGAATGGCAGGAGCGGCAGCCGTCCGGGCGCGTCAAGGGCGCGACGATGGCAGCGAAGACCGTCCGCAACTACCACGGGCTTCTCTCGTCGATCCTCACCGCAGCCGTCGAAGCGAAATACTCGGACTCGAACGCCGCGCACCGTACGCGGCTCTCTAAGGGCGGCAAACGTGAAGGCGTGTTCCTGTCCCGCCCAGAGTTCCAGACACTCCTAGAGCGCGTCCCAGACCGCTACAGAGGGTTCGTGCTATTCCTCGCCGGAACCGGTGTGCGCTGGGGTGAAGCGACCGCCCTCACATGGGGCGACATCAACCTGCACACCACTCCCCCGACCGTCCGCATCGACAAGGCGTGGAAGAAGACCGCCGGCGGGCCAGCCGTGCTCGGCATCCCCAAGTCGTCCAAGTCTCGACGTACCGTGTCCCTATGGCCCGAGCTCGTCGATGCGCTCGGCACACCTGGCCCAGCCAAGTCGCTCGTGTTCGCCGCCGACAAGGGCGGGAAGCTCTGGCCTGGACGGTTCCACGACTCGACGTGGCGGCCCACAGTGAAGGCCGCGAACGATGCCGGGATGGAGAAGACGCCCACGATCCACGACCTGCGACACACGCACGCGTCGTGGCTGATCGCTGCG
This sequence comes from Agrococcus sp. DT81.2, assembly GCF_049844935.1. NCBI lineage: Bacteria > Bacillati > Actinomycetota > Actinomycetes > Micrococcales > Microbacteriaceae > Agrococcus > Agrococcus sp. DT81.2. The sequence continues at coordinate 1,127 of NZ_JBNCLZ010000012.1, forward strand.
GGCGCTCCCCTGCCGTTTGTGCAGGCACGGCTCGGTCACGAGAAGATCACGACGACCGTGGACACGTACGGGCACCTGCTACCCGACGCTCATGTGCAGATGTCGGCGATCATGCAGGACACGCTCGCGGGTGCGCTGTCGTCGCCGCTCGCTCTCGAGGCGTAGACGCACAAAGACAGCCCCTCACGCATCGTCGCGTGAGGGGCTGTCTCGTCTATCGTGTGCGCTTGGAGTAACGCGCGTGTGCTGATTGCCGGGTGACCCCGAGCGCGTCGGCGACCTGTTGCCAGGTCAGCCCGTCTGCCTCGCGGTTGTCGACGGCCCAGCCGATCTGTTCTTCGACGGCGGCGCGGAGTGCGGCGAGATCCTTGATGCGGTTGATGGCGGGTTGCTCGTCGGTGTCGCCGGCGTGCCACGCGAAGTCGCGAACGACCTGGTAGGCGTTGCTGTCGGCGCTCATGCGTGGGCCGGGATGAGTGCGTCGATGTAGGTGGTGATGGGGCGGGACTCGCCGCGGGGGCCGATGTCGTAGCGGGTGATGGTGGGGAAGGTGGTGGGGCTGCTCATGGTGTCAGTCTGTCCTGACAGGCGCGCCCTTGTCAAGCAATCCTGACGCGGCGTGTCGTGGCACTCCCCCGGCATAGAGTCACACGCATGCCCCACCTCACCCTCGGCCCCAGTGGCGTCACCTTCAGGCTGCCCGACGACTTCAATGCGGAGACGCTGAGGCAATCAGTGATGACCGCCCGACTCGTGCGTATCCCGATGCACGAGGACGAGGCGACGACTGAGCTGTGGCTGAATGCGGGTACTGCGCCGTGGTGGACGATCAGCGAGTAGGCCACACGTTAGGCCCGTATCGTGTGGCGTCGGCTGACTGGGTCACCACTTAGGGGCCGTGGTGGACGATCTCGGAGTAGACGTCTGTGGGAGGTGCCGTCACGTCATGCGTGATGGTGTGTGTCCGTCGTGTGGTTGGGTGCCGGCGCTGGTTGAGGGGCCGCTCGAGCCGAAGCCGGGGGATGATGGGGCGGGGATCCGCGGGTGGTGAGCGTCCCAGATGTAGCACATTTAGGCCACATATGGCCACATTCGCGGTAGACTAGGGGCACACGTAGGCCGGGAGGCACCGCATGAGCGAACCGATGAGCGCAGGCAAGTACGCCATGACGATGCATCTGAGCGAGGAGATGTGGCTCGACTCGCTCGCGATGAAGTACGGCGGCGACTTCGCGCGCAAGGTCAAGTCGCGCACCGAGACGCCACCGACCGAGGCGGAATGGGCGCTGTACCGGGAGGCCGTCGACCTGCTCAAGAAGCTCGAAGCGAACCCGTACTTCCAGGTTCACGGCTACGACTACGAACTGTTCGTCGAGGAGCCGCGCCCCACCGTGCACGTCGAGTACGCGGAGACGGAGGCTGAGTACGCCGCTCGTGTCCGCACCCTCAACACGGACGACTACGAGCCGCTGATGAGTCGTCTGCTGCGCCAGTCGATGTCGGCATTCGCGCGGGAGAGCGCGCGTTGAGCGAACCGATGGTCGACGGGCTGACCGATTCCCAGCGGGACTACTTCAGCATCCTCGAGAGCCTGGACCCCAGTCCCGAGATGCAGAAGTCGATCGAGCAGGCGAAGGCCGACCTCGCGTACCGCGCGCGCCGCGGCGAATACGAGCGGCTTGCGCGGGACAAGCCGCAACGCCGCCTCATGCGCCGGTTCCGTGCCTGGCTGGCACGCTAGCGTCTGTGGCCGCCGCTACGGTCGCCCTCATGGACATCCTTGACGCATACGCTCGTGCCCGTGACCTTGGCGGCGATGTCGCGGAGGCCGAACACAAGGGCGAACCGTTGCCGATCCCGCGTGCCCCGTCCGCAGATGAGCTGTGGCGCGCCGTGATGGGTGATGTGTCGCGTGCCGACTACCCGACGAACACGTTGAGGCAGATCCGGGCCGAGTTCGAACGCGGGTACTCGATGTACTGGTAGCCACATCCGGCTAGCTTTGTCCCATAAGTGGCACAAACACTACCCATATGGGCACAAGTGCGGTACGCTTGACACATGACCACCTCCCCAAGAGTCGACCTGAGCAGGGTCGCAGAGATCGCCTTCGCTTCCATAGCCGAAGGCAGAGGGCATGTCGCCGCTGTCCGCGACGAACTTGGCGTCTCTGGCTCGACGGCCACCCGCTACATCGCCGCCGCCCGGGCCGAGGGGCTGCTGCCGAGCAAGGAAGCCACGGCATCAGCGACACGGAACCCGAAGGCCGCGGCCGTTGCCGAAGCGCTGGGGGTCACCTACGAGGCGCTAGTGGCCGCGGTGATCGAGCACGCGGACAGCGACCTCCGTATCCTCGGAGCGCGCCACCGCCGGCAGGAGGACTGACATGACCGAGCCGATTAGTGACGAGCGACTTGCTGAGATCCGCCACTGGGTTGGTGAGCACCGAGTGTTCACCAGCGACGCCGAGGAACTGCTGGCCGAGGTGGACCGGCTCCGCGGTGCACTCGCTCGCGTGGAAGCGATTCACGAACGGGCCGAGGTATACGACGGCGAGTTGGGCTTCTGCAAGAAATGCGTGGATCTCGAAGGTGCCTGGTGGCCGTGCGCCACGATCCGCGCCGTAATCGGTGGAGAGAACTGACGTGGAAACACGAGTGAGCACAGCGCAGATCGATGAGGTCGCGTCGCGCATGGGACTGCCACCGCTGATCAGGCGTGCCGACCCGCCAGCCGGATTCCCCGGATTCGCGCCGGTCGAGGCGGCCGAGTGGACGAAGCCGTTCGTCTACCTGCACTCCGACGCGTACGACAGGGCCTGCGACTGCGGGGAACGGGAGTGGGAGATCGAACTTGCTCGCGGCTGGTACTGGGTGAGGCATCGCACCTTCTTCACGCAGGCCGAGGCACTGTCGGTCGCCGCCCGGCTCGGCCCTGACCACCCCGACATTTCCAGCGACCGACGCCATGCGCTGACGCCCAGGCACGGGCTATGAGCGAGCCGATGAGTGTCGGTGGCCTAGCAGAGAAGCTGGATGAGTCCGTCTTCAAGCACACCAGCACGAGCCTCGGAGACCTCGCCGCGCACCGTGTCGCGGCTGACCTGCAGAGCGTGCTGGCGGATGTGTGGGACGAGGGGCACGCCGCCGGATACTGGCGGAAGAACCCCTACCGACCCGAAGCCACCCCGTGACTCGATAGGCACAGGCTTTGCCTATCGTTGCGCCATAACGACGAAACCGCCCCACCGCTCTAGGCGATGGGGCGGTGCTTCGTTCAGTGCCGGTGCATGTGCTTCCAGACGCGTCCTGCTGCGTCTTCGATCGTGTCGGACAGCCAGTTCGACCCGATGATCGCGAGCGCCACCGTCACCTCGCAGATGCGATACCAGAGCGGGTCACGTCGGCGCACATCAGCGAGGAACTGATACGACGCCATTATCAGGTGCCTGCGGGCGGGTCGGGACGGTACGACGTCGGCTGCTGAGCCAGGCCCAGGAGCCAGCCGAACTTGGGACTGACGTAACGCTCGAGGAGCCGGAACAGCAGGTAGTACGCGCCAGTGAACGCGGCCGTGATGAGGATCGTGAGCGTCGCCTCGAACTCCGCATCGAGGGCGATGTTCGCGGTCGTCAGCCACGAGATGAGCGCGCCGGCCACGATGGGGACGAACGTGCGGGTGACGCTGGCGAAGAATGCGTCGAGTGCGGTCTTCATGGTGCCTCCTACGGCTGGGTGTCGAACAGGTCGGAGATGTCTTTCGGGCGCACCCGGAACAGGTAGCGCGGTTCCATGCCGAGCTGGTGGCGGAGTGAGAAGTAGAGGTTCCAGCACGCCCAAGCCATCGGCGTGTAGACGACGACCTCGGCAACCCACCGCCACTCTCCGAAGTGGATGAAGCCGGTGAGGATGAGGAGGGTGATCGTCGCTGCGAGGCCGCGGGCGAGGTACATGATCGCCCTGCCCGGGCGGGTCGACTTCCAGTCGGCGTTCGCCTGGTATGTCGCAGCGAACAGGACGACCGCGATGAGCGCGGACAGTCCGATGAGCTCGCCGACCCATGCTGTCCACGGCGCGATGGCGATGGTGAAGCCTCCCATCACGCCCTCCTCTGCGCCCACGCGTGGACGATCGCTTCCCCGAAGTGGTTACGGATCACGCGGCCCTCGATGTGGTCGTTCTCGCGCATGATGTGAGCGCGCTGCTCGACGGCCCGGTCGCGTGCGATCTCGGCGTCAGCGATCGCGTCGAGCGCGTCGGTGTCTGCCGGTGGCCGGCGGAACCAGTCACGTAGCCTCATGCCGTCCCTCCTTTGGAGGGGTCATCGAGTCGAGCGCGCGCTTCACGAGGTCCAAGGAGCGGATCAGTTCGGAGGTGTTCTTCTCGTGCTCCATGCGCGCCTCGTGCTCTTTCTCATGAGCGGCCCGCCAGTTGTCGCGGTCGATGCGTGCTTCGTCTAGCCGGAACTTGGGGACGATTCGGCCGGTGAGGATGAGTGCGACTGCGAGCCCGAGTAGTACTCGCTCCCAGTTCTCGCCGACTGCTGCGAGCGGTGCGAGCCATTCGGGCATGCGCGGCTCCTCTTAGTCGGCGGAGCGGCGGTGCGCTTCGTCGTTGACGGCTACGGCGATGCGTTGCACGTCGTCGTCGGACAGGGACTGCATGATGTCGGCGAGCGCGGATGCGAGTGCGCCTGCGTCGACCGTGCCGCCGCCTGTGCGTCCGTAGAGTCCCTGGACGAGCGAGAGGATCGCCTGGTCGTACGTGTACCCGTCCGACGTGACCTGGGATGCGCGGATCGCGCGCGCTAGTGCGAGCAGCTCTTCCTGCTCGTTCGAGTCGAGTGCCATGAGGAACTGCCTTCCTGTCGATCCGCTGTCACCGACCGCGACTGTGGGGTTGCCTGTCTGCCATGACGACGTGTTGCCGTCGATGTCGCGGGCGTCTTTGATGTGCGGCCACGGATCGGTTTCGATGTCGATGCGGGGCCAGTGGCGTTCGAGGTGGAGGTGTACGCCGGTGGTGTTGCCGGTTGCTCCGATGAGGCCGATCTGTTGGCCGTCGCGGACACGGTCGCCGCGCTTCACGTCCACGCGGGAGAGGTGCCCGTACCACCAGAGCGACCCGTCACTGTCGAGGCGGAGCATGACGTTGAGTCCTGCAGCGCCACCGCCGAGGTTGATGCCGGTGATGGTGCCCGCGCCGACCGCGTAGGCGGGGATGCGTGATCCCTTGACGATGGGCGTGAAGTCGACGCCACCGTGGAACGCCGGCGACCACCGCCCGTTGCCGAGGGGGATCGGTGTGCGCGGCCCGAACATGCCCGATTGGCGGGTGAGTTTACGGCTGACTGGATAGGCCATGTCCGCCTCCGATCCGTTGTTGCTGGTCGATGTATCGGGTGACGCAGTCGACGCACACGCACGGGCCAGGGAAGGTGCAGGTCATCGGCGGTGGACAGGGCAGTGAGGGTCGGGGACGGCGATCTCTCGCACGTCCCCAACCTCACGAATGCAATGACAGACCATCGCTAGACCGTCGCCCCCGCAGCGTCCTTCCACACCGACCCCGACGACCAGATCGGCTTACCCAACGTCGTGTCGAACCACTGAGCACCAGCCGGCACCGACGAGGCCACGGGCCGCTCCGCCGTCGTCCCAGCGCCCGTCCGCACCGTGTTCGGCTTCCCGATCACCAGATTGCGTCCGAAGTACTCGCGACGGCCGTGCTCCACCAGCTCCTTCGGCTGCCGGACGTGCAGGTTCGCGACACCAGCACCACCCCAGTTGTTGACCTGGTCCATGTAGTTGCCCTTGAGGACTTCGCCCCAGGAGTCGCCCGAGATGTCCCCGTCAATGGTCGTGCCGTTGCCGACGACGTACGCGGTCGGTGTCGTCGTGGATTCGACCGGGCAGATGTACTTGTTGCCCTGCGCGTTGAACGTCGCGTTGACCGAGCTCGAGAGGTTCACGAACCGGAAGTGCTCGTTGAGGTACACCATCGCGCCGAACAGGTTGATGGAGAAGCCGGTACGCCCGGACGCTTCGATGCCGATGCAGTTCGCGGACGCGGGCATCGACGACTCGAAGTAGGTGCCGAAGATGTTGAGGCCCTGGTTGTCGCCCACGCCGATCCCGACCGAGTACTTCTCGATCGACCCGCCGTAGATGTTCAGTGACCGTGCGGCACCCTGGATCGCCCTGCCCAGGACCGTCCCGTCGCTGTTGGACATGTTGAAGCGCGGCGTGACGAGGGAGATGTTGTAGCAGTTCGTGTTCCGCAGCCCGACCGCGCAATACGACCACTCGCAGTTGATGAACGTGGAGTAGTAGGCGCGCGTGAGGTGCACGGCGGTCGCCCACTGGTAGAAGCCGACGTTCTCGAAGCGGGGGTGGCTGCTCGACTCCGACGTGCCCGTCTGGACGCCCACGCACGTTCCGGTACTGAATCCCGGACCCCACACGAGCAGGTTGCGGAGGGTGACGTTCACGCCGAGCGCGAGCCCCACCTGCGCACCGGTGAGGCCGGTGAAGTTGAGGCGGACGCGGGGCGTGCCGCCCGTGCCCAGCATCTGCGTCGGCCCCTCGATCGTCTGGTGATCGAGGGTGGTGAGCGGGCCGAGCTTGTAGTTGCCGAGGCCGAACGCATCCCCGAGGGAGACGCGCCCGCCGACACCGGCCGCGTTGATCGCCGCCTGGAACGCGGCCGTATCGTCCGTGACGCCGTCGCCCTTCGCGCCGTACTGCTTCACGTTGACGCTGTTGGAACGGGCGGCGAGCTCCGCTGTGAGCGCGGTGCGTGCAGGCCCTGGGAGGGTGAGGTTCTGTGCGATTGCTTCGGCTGTGGGGACGCCGTTCGTGCCCGGAAGCCCCTGCGGCCCGCGCACGTTACCGACCGTCTTCGTCGTCGTCGCGGTCCCACTGTCGGTGCGGGTGATCTCGTCGAGCAGCAGGTTGTCGCCGACGACCCGCGGGTTGACGACGTCGTTGCCCTTGATGCCCTTCGGCCCCAGCAGCGATCCGAGCCGCTTGCGAACTCCAGCCATTACGCGCTCCATTCCACGAGCTCACCGTGCTCGACTGTTGTGCCATCGGGGGCGGTGTAGACGGGCAGTGGTGCGCCGCTGTCGGGGTCGAACGTGGGTTCTGTGTAGAGCCACAGCATCGTCGAGGCTGGGGGTGTCGGACCCTGCCATGCGAGTCCCCATGCCGTGTCGACTACGGCGATGTCGCCGATGCTCCCGCCGTCTGCGGGGACGAACACCTTGACGGTGAACGCGTCATGCCGGGTGTGACCCGTCGACCCGTAGCCGGTGGGGGTCAGGTAGTAGCCGGTGATGATGTAGTGGAAGCCGCGTTGCAGGACGTCGGTGGTGGGGATGACGTCGAACGTGAACGCGCCGGTGGTAGCGTCGGGCGTGACGGTTTGCGGTTCCTGCGATATTGCGGATCCGGTCAAAGTCGTCGCCGACGTCGAGGGGTGGATCTGTACCCGTGGTTGTGCGCCTGCGGGGACGGGTGCGCCCGAGATCGTGACGTAGTTACCAGTGACGAGCGCCACGTTGTACCCCCTTGGGTCTAGACAGGACGGCCCATAAGGGGCACAATATGGACACATCAGGCCATGAAAGACCCAGATCGGGCACAATCTGGCCACTAGTCGGGAGACACGGGACCATGAGGAAGTACGCGGCAGCCGCGCTAGTCGCAGCACTCGCGCTCACCGGATGCGCGAGCGCCAACGCCGCCAGCGTCTCCATCGCGAAAGCCAGCCCCGCCCCGACGCACTCGAACATCTACGAGGCCGTCTGGCAGAACTGGGACGGCACCGACCGGCCCGACGAACGCTGGATCGACACCGCCGCGATGCTCACCTGCAAACAGATCATCGGCGGCATCGACCCGCGCGTCGTCCGCGACCACGCACACAACAACGAGGTCGTCGTGGCCGCCGCGGAAGCCCACGTCTGCGAGATCGACCGCTAGGCGGAATCCTCGACGGGGGTCGTCGTGACCGCCTGATCCGTGTGCACCACCCGTAACAGGTACGGGCTGAGATTGAACGACAACGTCGTGTCCGGGTTCAGGCCCAGAGCTTCCGCCGCCGCGACGAACTGTGCAGTCGTGACCTGCATGACCATCCCCTATCAGCCACCCGGCATTTGCGGCGGGTGCGTTGTGTGGTTGTAGAACGCCGTACGCAGCGCGTAGAACTGCGACGTGAACGCCGACCACTCACTCGCAGTCGGCCCACCCGAACCCTCAAGCGCAGCAATCCGTGGCGCGTGGTTATCGACAGCGTTCTTCGCCGCCCAACCCACAGCAAGCGCCGACGTCGCATCCGACTGCGCCGAAGACGCGACACCCTCGACCGACGACATGCGCGGCCACAGGTTGTCCGTAGCCGACTTCGCAGCGTTCGCTACACCCTCGGTCGCGGCCATGCGCGGCTCGAGCCTGCCGACACGTCCCGTCACGTCGTCAATGCGGTTCGACGCGTACGCGAGCCGCTCCTCAGTACCCGCGAGCTTCGTGTCGACGTCCTCCTGCACCGTCACCCACGAGCCGCCGCTACGGATCAGAAGCCCCGACTTACCACCCGACACGCCAATGCCGGCGATCGGGTTCCCGGACCCATCCACAACCTCAAGCGTCCCCGCAGAGATCGACGAGTTAGCCAACCCGTTCGACGTCTCCAGGTCGTAGATGCGTCGCTTCAGGTCACGGATCTCCTGCATCGGATCAGCGAGGTTGTCGATCTTCACCGAACACCTACCCTCATCACCTCAGAAGGACCACCCGACACGGACGTCACATACTCGTCACGCCAACCAGCCGCGACCCGCTCATCCCCGTCATGCCAGATGCGCACCGTCGAACCAGGACGCAGCTCGTGAGGAGCCCACGAACCGTCCATGACCATGTCGAACGACCAAGCCGTAGTTGCCGTCCGGTGCGCCTTCAAGTGCGCCATCGCGAGCGAGTCAGCCTCCGACTGCACATCCACCTTCGTGAACGACACCGGAGCATCCATGTCCGGGATCGACGGGCCAGCAATACTGCCCGCCTTGCCCACAACCCGTCGATGACCCTGACCCGAACCGATCCCGAACACGCCCGTCAACTGCTTCGACCCATCGACGATCACCTTCAGCCCGTCAATGTACGAGCCCGTAGCGCGCGACTCGAACGTCGGCCCATCCAGACGCGGACTACCGATCTTCAGCCACCACTCGAGCTTCCCCGACGACGACCACACCGGATCGAAGTAGATGTCCGGGCCGCCGTCACGGTCCTGCACCTCACGCAGCAGATCCTCAACGAGCTTGAACTCGTTCCACGGCTCATGCTTCGACTGCGTACCCGCCTCGTCCGCGGGGAGGATGATCGGCAGGTGGAAACTGTCGCCGGGGATGGAGTGGAAGCCCGCCTTGACGATCGCGCGAGCGATACCCCGCCACGACTTCCCCGACACGTCGAACGCGAACCCCGCGTTGTACGTCGGGACCGAGAACGGGTAGCGGCGTGACGCCATCGCGCGCATCTCGATGGACGCGACCTTCGATACCCCGCTTGCCCCGTCCCACGTCTCCCGCTCGATGAGGCCCGCATACATCGCGAAGCCGTCGAGCGAGTGGACGATCGTCCGGTCACGCGGCCGCAGCAGGTCATCCCAGTCAGACTTCGTCAGGCCCGAACCGCGAACCACAACATCGCAGGTGCCCTGGCCGGCGGTGTTCGCGAGCGTCTGATACGGCCAATCCGCGACATCCACGTTCGTCAGTCGTGTACCGGACTTCGTATCGACGATCTGGTGCGTCCACTGCGGCATGACGCCTCCGATGTCTACTTGTATGTGTCGGGGATCTCGCCCGTGCACGTACCCGAACCAGTCCCGCCAAACGACCACGGCTGGGTAACACCGCCAGGCACCGACCATGTACGCGGGAACGACACACCGCCAACCAGCAGCGACCCATTCCGGTACACGCGACCCGTCGCGAAATCCACGACATCCGTGGACCCAGACGCGAGCGGCGAGTTGACCTGGAACGACGGCTTACCCGTCGCGAAGATCGAATAACCAGACGGCTGCGGACCCGACACGACGAACCGCGGATAAGCGGGAGTGTTGCCGTAGTGGTGCAGAGTCGCCGGCACATTCGCCGCGACCGGCCCAACCGTGTGCAAGTCACCGAACTTCACCGAATCCGGCACCCACAGCTCGACCTGATAGTCAGCCCACGGGAGCGCACCCTGCGGATCGAACCGAACCTTATCGACGTGAGCGTTCACCCACCGCGACTCCGGCCACGCAACCGTCGCCCTCTGCTCCAACGACTCGAGGCCCGACAGCGCATCGTTCATGTACTGCACGTCAGCGATCGACGACCCGTGATAGCGGCCACGGAACACGACCACACGATCCGTCGCATAACCCTTGATGCTGAACGAACCAGGCCCACCCTGACGCGCGATCGTCCCGCGCTTCACACCAGGCCCACCAGTCCAACCAGTGAGCGACGAGACAGTGAACCCGGTCGGGGAAGGAAGGTCGCCGCCATGAAACACGAAATCAGCGATCCGAATATGCACGCGACCCTCCCTCTCCCATTACCTGAGCGCCCAACCGAACGCCGCAGCAGCCTTATCCGCGAACGCCGCCTCCGACATGCCAGGAGCAGGACGCACATCAATCTGAACCTGAGCACCACCACCAGCCGGAGCCGGCGCGGCCACATTGATCACCGGACGGAACGACGGCGACTGCGACGGCATAGCCACACGACCACCCGACGCATACCCAGGGAACGCACCAACCCGCATCTGCTCAAGAATGTCCAGATACTTATCCGTCATCCGCGTCGGCATGATGTACTCGCCACCACCGAGGCCGACCACGGACCCGTTCGACAGGAAGCCCAGCCGGTCGTCATAGCCAGGCGCATAGCCGGGGATACGGCCACCATCCGCGAACCGGCCAATCTGGCCCGGACGGACGATCGTGCCCGAAGGCATCCCGTTCACATCCACATCGACGGCGAGCACGCGACGCTTCGTGATGAAAGCGAGGAGTGCCGCCTCAGCCGCCGCAGTGTTCAGCGTCACATCCGTCGACGCCTCAGCCGGGATGTCGACAATCGCATCTGTGTAGAGCCGCGCCTGGTCCTCGGCGAGCTTCATGCTGCCCGCGACACGCTCGATCTCTGCACGAGCACGGTCCTGGAACGCCGCGACCTCCTCGGCAGACTTGCCGTTGTTCGCCATCGCCTCAGCCGCAGCCTGCGCGTTCTCCGCAAGCGCCTGAAGCATCGCGTCAGCGTCACGTCCGGCCTGCTCGCCCAGGTCGAATCCGCCCGTCATGGCGTCGATCGCCGGGACAAGCGCGTCCTCGCCAGTCATCGCCTCAGCGATGTCGTCGATCGACTGCTCGAACGCAGACATCGCATCCTGCGCGCTGAAGAACAGATCCGTGATCGCCTTCGTCGCCTCGTACAAGCTGGCGGCTTCCTCGGTCGCCTCGCCAAACGCCGTAGCGACCGTCTCGACAGCCTCAGCCGCATCCTCAGCGGTGAGGCCCACGCCAGCCTGAGCATCACGCACCAGACCCAGGACCGACACGGACTCGCCAGCCTCATCCGAAGCCGCAGCCCACGCATCCCGAAGCTCAGGCATCGACTCGAGCAACACAGCCATCTGCTCGTCGTTGTAACCCAGCGTCTCACCGAAGTGAATGAACGCCTCAACCGCCGCGTTCAGGTCCGTCGCTGCGAGATCCCCGAGCCCCTCACCAACCTGCGTGATCCGCGAGTTGAAGTCCGAGAAGTACGCTTCCCAGTTCGACGGGTCGAACGATGCGAAGAAGTTCTCCGACAGGCGCGTGTTCTGCTCAAGCAGCGCGCCCGCGTTCCCCACATCGAACTCGAACCCATCGACCGTGTTAGCGAACCCCTCGTTAGCGAGACGCAGCAGGTCGATCGCGTTCGCGCCATCCTGAATCGCCGCAGAGAACTCCGACGCCTTAGGCCGCGTGTTCTCGAACGCGATACCCAACGCAACCAGCCCACCAATAGCGAGCCCAGCGACACCAGCGACACTCAGCGCCGTAAGCGCTCCAGACGCCACCCCAGCAGAGACGCCAAGCGTGCCAAGCGCGACACGGAACTCCGCGATCTTCGGGACAGCAAGGAGCGCCGCGCCACCAACCAGCCCCACCACGCCAACCAGAGCACCCAGCCCCAGCAGCGCCGACTGCGCCACAGGGTCCATGTCGCCCAGCATCTCGACGATCCCCGTCAGCGACTGCGTCATCCCCCGCAGAGGACCATCGCCCGCCGCACCCAGGTTGATCATCAACGTCTCGAACGCGCCACCAAGCTGCTCAATGTCGCCCTTCAGGTTGTCGAGACGGAGCGCGGCAGTCTCAGCCGCATACCCCTGCTCATCAACAGCCTCAGTCCACTCACGCACACCCTCAGCGCCCTGCTCATACAGGATCGCCGACGTACGAATAGCGTCCTGACCGAAAATCTGCGCGAGAGCCTGGTTCCGCTGCTCCTGCGTCAGATCCGCCAGCCGCTCCTGCAACTGGCCGGCCATGCCCTCAACACCGATGAAGTCGCCCTGCGCGTTGTAGAACGACAGGCCGAGCTCATCCATGAGCGCAGCGGACTCCTTGGTCGGGTTCGCGAGCCTCAGCAGCATCGACCGGAACGACGTACCAGCGTCCGAACCGATCAGACCAGCCGACGCGAACGCCGTCAAAGAGCCGACCGTCTCCTCAATCGACAGGCCCATCTGCGCCGCCACAAGACCCGACTGGTTCAGACCAGCCGCGAGATCCGCGACACCACCCTGCGCCTTACCAGCACCCGCAGCGAGCAGATCAGCGATGTGCGTGACATCAGACCCGGACTTCCCGAACTGAGTCATCGCCGACGCCGCGATCTCCGCAGCGTCAGCCACCTCAATCTCACCAGCCGCCGCCAGATCCAGCGCACCATCAAGCGCGCCACCCAGCACATCAGCCGTCGAAATACCAGCACGCGCCAGGTTCTCGATCGCCGCAGCAGACTCAGTCGCCGAGAACACCGTCCGCTGACCAGCCTCGAGCGCCGCATCCGACAGGAGCTGCATGTTCTCCGCAGACTCGTGCGTCGCCGCCTGCACACCAGACATCGCCGCATCGAACTGCGCGAACGCCGCAACAGCCGCCGTCACACCAGCCAGAGCCAGCACACCGACAGTCGTCGCCGCAGCACCCACCTGGTTGAACGCGTCACGCTGGGCCGCGAGCCCCTGCTCGACCGTCTGCGAAGCGTCGCGAGTCTTCCGCGCCGCCTCGTCGAGTCCCTGGATGTACTGCTTAGCGTCAGCGATCAGCTTGACGGAGACGGTACGGTCGGCCATCACGCCCCCTCAATGTCTAGATGTCGCGGGCAGGAACCTTCCGCGCGTGGAAGGCGATACCGGTCATGTCGGCCTTGTCGCCGCCGTTCTTGGCGCGCCAAGCGTTCTCGTGGCGTGCCTTAGCGATGTCGACGTAGTTGATGACCTCGTCGAACTCCCACCGGAAGTCCCCATCGGGGTTCTCGGCGGTGTCGTTGTACGCGTCCCAGCGCGGGACGCCGTTGTGCTCAATCGAGTTGTCAAGGTCGATCGCAGCCAGGGCGAGCGACCTCTGCCACTCATCCCATTCACATTCACGAGTGACGACGGAGGCGACCAGCAGCCCAGCATCGTCATACTCGTACGCGACCCGCTCGGTCGCCTCCCAGCCGGTAAACCGCTTATGAGAGACGCCAAGCCTGGTCGCCGCAGTTACTTCCCGGCGGAGTTGCTGGTCGCCGGCGAGCCTTTTACCAGGAGCCCAACAAACTGCTGACCCACAAGCTGATTCACACCAATCACGGCATAAATCAGCGTCTGGAAGTCACCGCCACCGATCTTCTCGAGGATCTTCCCCCACTGGCCCGCGTTGATGTCCTCGACCTTGTCGCCGCTGACCCGCTTGCCGTGAGTGATGAGCGCCTGCCGCGCCACAGCCTCAAGGTTGTAGCCCTGCGCCTCATCCTGACGATCACCCTTACGCGGCGGATTCTTGCTCTTGAGCGCCGCCCACTGCGTACCAGGCACCGCAAACACACGGATCGTCAGCATCCGCTCACGCAGCTCATCAGCGAGCGCGTCCAGCTTCTTCTTCGCGACAGCCGCCGGCGACTTCGCGCCCAGACGCCCATCAGCATCGTCCTTCGACATCGCCTGCTCAGCAAGCGCATTCCACTCAGCACGACGCGCCCCATCAAGGCAAATACGCACATCCTCGAACGCAGGCGTCGCCTCATCCAGCAGAGCATCAAGATCAGTCAATGTTGTCCCCTTGCAAACCGTGTTTATTTTGTTTACTTCGCCCCATTGGTGATGACCCTGGCCGGGGCGGGACAAACCCCGACCAGGGAGCCATAATCAGACGTCAGGCCGCGACCAGAACGTCCGTGTACTTGCGCTGCACAAACAGCGTCGTCGTCTTCGTCTGCTTGCCACCAGTCGCACGGTTCTTACGAGGCTCACCCACAACCGCCGAATACACGTCAACCTTCTGGTCAGCAGCGAAGTCCTCCTCAACCCGCACCGAATCGCGGATCACGTAGAACACCTCATCGCCCTCAACCAGCAGCGTGTCCAGCACCAGCTCGTCATCGCCGTAGAAGTACGTCACCTCAAGCGAGTGAGAGATCGTGCCAGGAGCCTCAGGAACATCACGCAGCGACAGGCGCGGGTCCGTGACCGTAGCCTGCGACGACGTCGCGTTCAGACCGTCCGTCGTGTGCTCATACGTGACATCAGTCGCCCCATTCAGAGCAGCCGCAGACGGTGCGGACGGGTCGGGAAGATCAGCCTTCGGGATCACGACGATCGCGAGGTTCTCATCCACATCAACGTTGCGGGGAATGTTGACAGTACGCGCCATAATCACGCGCCTCCTTCCGGGTTAGCCCCAGTCGGGGCGGTAGAGGCGGACCGGGCGGCCTGCTTCTTAGTCTTAGCGCCCTCTGCAGGGCCGAGGATGAAGTAGCCGTTCGGCCATGCATCCAGGAACTCGCGCGTGAACTCGCCCACCTTGCCGGTGTCGCGGTCACGCGCTCGGATCAGTTCAGCCATGTGGGCTGCTCCTTACGGGCCAGAAGCCCACTCGTAGTCATCGGCCAGGAAGTAGACGGCCGGCGGGACGGAAGAATCGAGCCGCATAGGATCGCCGCCCGTGTGCTTCACGGGCGACGACGAACGACCAGGGACCGGGATACGCGCACCGACCAGGCGGGTCGAAACCTTGTCCGCAAGCCACTGAGCCTCATCCGGCACCGAACCGATGCAGTGGATCGTGTGACGCGCGACAAGAGGACGCTGACGGCCAGCCATCCGATCAACCTCGTGATCCATCGACTGCGAGAACACCAGCACGTAACGGGGAGGTGCCTGGCCGTCGACAGCGCCATCGAAGACGATCGACGCGAGATCGGGCGCGTCTCGCAGGTAGGCGAGGAGCGCCTTCGTGTGTTCCCGAGACGACATCTACGGTCCCCGATCCTGAGTGTTTGTGTCCATTTGGGCTTCCGTTTCGTATCTACAAACGGTAGAATTGAGGTAACCTCAGGAGGCAATATGACCGAACCGATCCCCGCCGAGCGCCTGGCCGAGATGCGCGAACGGGCACGCCATGAGTCCGACGCAGACGTGCTCGCAGACGACGTGCCCGACCTGCTGGCCGAGGTTGAGCGGCTACGCGAGCAGGGTGAAGACCTCACGGCCACAGTTGCCACGGTCGAGCAGAAGCGCCGCGAGGGCATGGAGGGGTGGCGGAAGTGCGCTGCGGCCCTCCACGATGTCGAAGATGAGCGCGACCGCGCCGAGGCCGCGCTCGCCCGCTTAACCGACGACAGCATGGCCGACCATCTGACCGACGCGCTCGTGATGACGAGGCTGTCCGATCACGCGGGCACCGACATGCGGCTCATCAACGAGGCGGCAGGGAAGGTGCTCGCCGCGATCCGTGCCGTCGCCGCTGGCGGGGAGGCGCAGGCATGAGCGAGCCGATCGGGTGGTGGCTGCTTTATACGGTCGCGCTCAGCATCGCGGTGGTCGTCGCCGTGTACCTGCACCACCTGCACAGGGTTCGCCAAGACAATCGAGCTTGGCGCGAACGCATTGCGCCGTGGGTAGAGGACATGGAAGCCATGCAAGCTGACTGGGATGCGACCGCCTGCGACCTGAGCGTGGCGTGGGGTGACCTGTCACCATCCGAGCGACTTGACGCGAACCGTCGCGCTGTCGAGAACGAGATCCGCAAGGGCATCCCGGGCGAACCGCTCAGCAACCCGAACGCGTTCCGCCGTGGCCGTTGACCCCGAGAACGGCCCCATGCCGACCCGCCCCTTCCGCATCCCCGACCGCATCTACTTCGCAGCCAAAGAGCGGGCGGAAGAGGAAGGGACAACCCTGTCCTCCATCGTCCGCAACGCACTAGACGACTACGCGCACAAGCCGCGCGTCGAACAGCCCGAACCGATGACGCCAAAGCAGATGGCAGAGGAAGTCATGCGCGCAATCCGCGCAATCGGCTAGAGACCCGACTTCCTCAGCGCCTCGTCCACCGCGACACCGACCCAGAACTCGAACCGCGGCTCTTCCTTCTTCATCGCGTCATAGCCAGGGTGAAGAGCAGGGATATTCCGCATGCCCTCTTCCCACCAGCCAGCCATCGCACCCTGACGCCTAGCCAGATTGGGGCCGATCTCCGCTTGATAGCCGGTCCCGCCCCCACCGATACCCAACGCCTCTCGAGCGAGTGATGCGCCGGTAACGTTCAGGTCGTAGTCGATCGAGCCGCCGATCCACTTGAACGCCGACCCCTCATTGACCTTGCCGCCCAAGTTCTCGGCCCACGTGTCCTTAATCGCGAGCGCCGAATCCCCGACCGCCTTCTTGATCCCATCCCAAGCCTCAACCGGCGCGTTCGACAGGTCATGGGCGAGCTTCGTCAGGTCGCTGTCGGCCACGAGTCCACCTCCACAGAGAAGCGGCGGGCGGTGGAGTGCGTCTGCAAGTGCAGGTCAGTGATACGAACCTTCGTGCCGACCAGCGCGGGATCCTCACCCGCAGCCGTGCACTCGAGCACGTCATCGACCCGCAGGCCCGCAGACGCATCCCACGGCAGCCAGAGACGCAGGGCGGACACGATTGTCGTCTCGCCCTGCGTTTCCGCCCGCGGCGAGTCCACATCCAGGTCACGGAGGCGGCCAGGACCGTCGTAGACGACCTCCCCGGCCGGGGCCGTCCACTCGCCCGTCTCGTCGTCAAACACCGGCGCAGAGCCGCGCGTGCAACGCCACCGATCCACCATCAGCTTCTCAGCGAGGCGGCGACCGTTACGCAGAACGCGCATGCCAGCCTCCTAAGCCCAGGGGAAGTACACGTTCGGCGTGTCAGTCGGAACCCACACACCTGGCGCATGACGCTCGCCACGAGTCGTCGCGACCGTGTACAGGCCACCCGTCGTCGACCGCTTCAGGCCCGACAGCATCCGACGCTCAGAAGCCGTCAGATACGCGCCGGCCTCGTCGACCTTCCAGCCCTGATCGAAGTCATCAATCGAGCCGCGCGTCTGCGCCTCACGGTTCTCGTACACACGGGAAGCGCAGTACAGGGTGACCATGCGGGCCGCGTCAGGCACGGCCCCGTCAAGGACACCCGTCTCGGTCAGCCAGTCACGACCAACCTCGACCCGGACGAGCGAGGAAGCGAGCCGGAGACACAGCAGGGCGCGCTTCTCGTCAACCGTCCCGGCGGCGATAGGCTCACCGATCCAGTCGGCGAGGTCCGACACATCTGCTAGCGTCTCCGGCTCAGCCATCTCAGACCCCCGAAGCCGTGACCGACACAGCGCGGTTGGCGTCGAGCGTGGCGGCACCGTAGAAGGTGTCGACGATGCTCTGGTCCTCGAGCTGCAGCGGGTTGTAGTGCTGGATCCAACGGAGCGCGAAGCCATCCTCAGCGACGGTCGCCGACTTCGCGGCACCCTCCGGCTGACGCGACGGGCGCGTGACGTGAGCGAACGCGTCACGGTGGTACGCGATACCGAAGTCGTCAGCGAGCTCCGACGCGGCGATGATGTCGAAGCCAAACAGGCGACCGATGGTGGCGTTGCGGAGCGTCTCCGACGTGCCAGCCTCGTTCACCTTCTGGAGCTGCGACAGGCCCAGCAGGTGCGCCTCGATCTCAGCACCCACAGCGAACGTGCGACCATCGGCCGGCACCTTACGCGTGTTGAGCACCTGACGAGCCTTGATCAGCACCTGCAGGATGTTCGAGCCATCCGCCGCAACAGCCGGGATCGAAGCGTCCGTCGCGATAGCCGACATCTCAGTGATCAGCGGCGCGGCGAGCGCGTCAACGACCGACTCAGCCTGCGGGCGAAGAACCTGCTGCTCGAGCGACGTCAGCGTGAACGTAGCGAAGTCATCCGGCAGACGGAGCGCGTTGTAGACCTGGTTGTCGAGCGTGACCGGAATCCACGTCTGCTCCAGCTCGTTGAACTGGATCGCAGCGCGAGCGTCACGGTTGGCCTTGGTGTAGACCTTCGCCTCACCAGCCGAAACCGGCGCGAGCACGTTGACCGTCTGGCCACGACCGGCGACGAACTCCTGCGAGAAGTCCTGACGGACCGTACGAGGCAGGAGCGAACGGTGACGGAGCGCGGCGAGCGTCGAACGCGCCGCCTGCTCCGGGGTGTAAAGGGTGTTTGCCACGGTGGGCCTCCTAATAGAAATGGGGTAGTGAGCACCACCAGTGGCAGTGCGTTACTTGCGGAACATTCGCTCCGCGAGCTTGTCGAGATCGGCCTCTTCGACCGGGACTGTCGGGTCGCCACCGCCACGGAGCTGCTCACGCGGCTGCTGCGACGGAGGGCGCTTCGAAGTGACGAGCGTCAGCAGCTTGTCGGCGTCCTCGAGGAGCTCCTCTTCCGTCGAGCCGCGCAGGCGCTCAGCCAGCTCAGGAGGCAGGCTTGCCCTGATCGCGACCTTCAGTCGAAGGTTCTCCGCCTCGAGGTCAGTGACCCGCTTACCGGACTCGCCGGCGGCCTTCTCTGCCTCGTCGGCCTTCTTGGCCCGCTCGCGCAGATTGCGCGCCTCAGAGTTCAGCTTGCGGATCTTCTCCCGAGCCTGATCCGCGTCGAACACAGCGCCCTCCTGGGGCGCGGCCTCAACGCTCTCGTTCTGCTCGTCGGACTCGGATGCCTCCAGGGCGTCCAGCGTCTCTTCCACGTTCTGCTCAGTCATGGTTGGTGCCCTTCCTGGGGCGTGTGAGTTGCCCGCCCACCAGGGGCGGTTCCCCGCTTGACGCGGGAAGTCTTATCGGTAGCCCTGCTCGCGCAAACGATGCAGGATCGTGTCCTCGTCATGCCGGACACCGTCACGGGAGTACGGTGCACGCCGGACACCCTCAGTAGCGGTCGCCTCTTCAGCGGCCGCCTGGTAGTCGTCGATCCACCGCTGCTCCGTCTCGTTCGGCTGCCACTCGCCATAGACGAGCTCAGCCGAACAGCCGCACCGGTCGTGGTAACGGGATCCGTTAGTCGAGGACCGTGCCGACGACTCCGACCCGTACACAGGTCCGCGAGTCGCGAGCATCGCGCAGAACGCACACGGGCTGCCATCAGTGACACGACGCCACCCGACGACCGACCTGTCCGCGCGAGCAGTGAGGTCGACCAGCGACCGCCCGCCCTGCTGCACATGCCGCCGGTACGCGCCCGCCACCTTGTTACCCGCCTTACGGTGCGCCTCGACCGGGTCAAGACCGGCCTGCTGCTCGAGATACAGAGCAGCAGGGCCAGTCAAAGACAGCGACGTCACCACCCGCGCACGATCCACCACAGGACGGACGATCGGCCCCGTCACGCCCTCAGCCTCAGCCAGACGGTACGACGCGACGTAGTCGGCCGCGAGCTCCGCCGAAGCGTCGTGATACGCGACAGCACCGATCAACGAAGCGGCCAGCCACCGGTCACGAGTCGACTGAATCCGGACTGGGTCCAGTTCAGCCCACATCTCCCGCATGACCGCCTCAGCCTCAGAGGCAAGAGCGATCTGAGCGCGACGGTGAGCCTCCGTGAGCCGCCTACCCTGCGCTGTCAGAGCCACTGATCTGAGCCCTCAAAGCGGACGCGATCACCGTCTCCTCGGGCGGGTGCGCCTCACGCCACTTCAGCCAGACAGTCACATCCTCAGCCGAGACGCCAGGGATCCGATCCCACAGTTTCTCCGCCGGAACGCCAAGCTGCGACGCGATCTTGCCCAGCGCGTCAGCCGCCTGCGACAGCGACCGCGAACCGAGATCAGCCCACTGAATCGACAGAGTGAAGTCCGCAGCGTCCCGCTCACGCCCCTCGACATGCGAAGCCAGTCGAAGCGTCTGCGCGTGCGAGTCCCCGAACCCGAGCTTCCGCTCATTGGCCTTCAGGTCCAGGATCGACCGCGCCTCAGTGATCGCATCCGCGGACAGGTTGATCATCTTGCCCGTCAGCGAGTGCGCCGGCGTCTGCGAAACCGCAGCCAGAGCCTCAACATCCGACTCCCACGCCTTGATGAACCCGTCAAGGCTCGTCTCAGGCAGGCTCCCGAACGTGACGCCCTCACCGCCCACGAGGATGTCGTTCTGGCGCAGGATCAGCTTCTGCGCGTCCTGCTCCTCAGGCGTGCCAGGCTCGTCCAGGCCAGTGGCCGTCCGAACCTTCCACGAGTTGAAGTGCTGAGCGAGCATCCGGTCGAAGGACGTCTTGTTGATGCGCTTCGCCATGTCGATGAACGGCTCAACCTCGCCAGGCGTGCGCCCCTCAAGGTCGATCTGGTTCGAGTAGCGGATCGCCGGCGCAACACCGACACCATGCTCCTCATACGACACGTACTGCATGCGCGGACCCGACGTGCCCTGCGTCTCAACCAGCGTGTAGGCGGCCGTATCGTCGACGACCACGTAACGGTTCCCGATCTTGCGGACGTAGTACATCGGGTACTCGTCGACCACCGGATCCTGGTAGACCGCGTACATGTCGCGCGGCGAGTAGCCACGGATCACAGCACCCTGATCGCCAGGCATGACCGTCGTGTACGCGTACCCGTAGGCCAGCGCGGCACGGTGGATCGCACGCTGACGCGACTGCATCCGGTTCCGCAGCCACGGCTGCCAGATCGCAGACGTGTCCGTCACCTCAGACGAACGCACCAGCTCAGCGACAAGCTGCTGAGCGATCGTCGTAACCACCAGGCCCAGCCAAGGCGTCTCAGACAGGCCACGAAGCGCCTGCTGCTCGAGGCCCGCCTTCCGAGGAAGGTCGATGTGCTCAGGATCCCACCGGTACCACGCGTCGATCTTGTCGAGCCCGCTGCGCTCAGCGTTCAAGCCAGGGATCAGAAGATCATTGGCGAGCTCGACGACGCTGTTCTGCTTCATCACCACACCGAGCCGCCCTTCTTCGTCGTAGTCATCACGAGCCGTCGCACCATGCGAGCCCCAACCAGACCAACCGCAAGGTCGATCTTCTGCTTCGATTCGCGCGATTCCTTCGCGATGGACACAACGCCCTGCACCGGGTAACGGCGGGCATTCAGCAGGTGCCTGCGCATACGCGGGTCACCATCCCAAGTGAGATCCCCAGAGAGGATCTCCTCGCGCGTGAACGCGACCGCCTCCGCGAACTGCCGAGAACGATCACGGGCCGTCATGTCGAACATCACAGACGAACCCTTCCCGCCACGCGAACCCGAAGGCCACACCTTCAAGCGACGCCCATACTTCAGGTGCCACTTCTCGATCAGCGGATCCCAGTAACGTTCCATCGTCTCGTCGTCCAGCACATGCGACGGATCAGCGAAGAACCCAACCGGGCGGTACTTCGCGAACGCGTGGTCAACGGCCGCATCAATCTCCGTCCGAGGCGACGTCCAACCGTCCCCACGGCGGCCAGGAGGGCGCTGCCACATGCCCAGCGGGAACACATGCCCGTCAGACATGCGGCAACCGACCAGGACCGTCGCATCATCCGACTTCGAGCCGTCGAAGAACAACGTGATCTCTTCGCCATCATCAACCACCAGCTCACGGTCGATGAGCGGATCAATCTCCGCCGGCGACAGCCACGAATCCTCAGCCGCAACGATCTGGTTGTACCACTTGCGGCGAGACTCAGACACAGGGTTGGACGGTGACGCGATCGACTTCTTGATGCGCTCCGTGTTCAACCACACAGCATCCCCACGCACCGCCTCGAGCACCTCACCAGCCGCATCAAGCGACATCGGAGCGTCAGGCGGAGCCTCAAGCGAGTCGTACAGGACACCAAAGTCGATGATCTTCGGACGGTCCGACGCGTCCTCCGCGTCCGGGTCGCCCAGAGTGTCCTCAAACCCCTCACGCATCCGCTGCGCCACCGAATCCTGACCAGGCCGGTACGCGTTGCAGATGTCCAGCACACGCGCCGGATAGCCAACCTCAGCCTTCGCCGCGTTACCGTCGATGACACCAGCCATAGCGTGCCCGCCGTTAGTCTCGAGCCAGTTCTGCGTCTCGTTACGGATCACCTGCGACGGACGAGCACCCTCAAGCGCCATCGGGTTAGACGTGACCGCCTGCACCTGCCGCGAATCGCCCATCGCCCACAGGTTCTCCTTACCGATCTGGATACCGAACCGGGTCCGAGCCTCACGGCTAATCAGCGACGGGAACAGCTTGAACGTGTTACGCGTCTGGTCCAGCGACACCGCCGCGACCTGCACCCACGCCGCCTCATGGTCACGCCCCACAGGACGATCCCCATCCCAGCGATCGAACAGCGTCGGCGCGAGCATCGAACCGACCGAGACGGTAGCCGCGATCGGATCCTTACCCCAGCCCTTGAGCCGTTGCAGGACCGCAGAGTGCGACAGGAGCTCACCAGACGAGTCGACCGCGTAGTACCAGAGGAGGAAACGGGCCTGTTCCATCGTGAACTGCCACGGCTCCGAACGATTCCGAAGCCACAGCCCGCACCACGACAGGAACTCCCAGCCCAGCGTCGCCTCAGGGAGCGACCAGTCGCCGTCCCACTGCCATGTCGGCCCAACCCTCACAGGCTGCCAACGATGCGCGGGAGGCGTCACGCGGGCAAGCTCACGCCTATACCAAGCCTCGATCTCACGCAGTTCAGCGGAATGAGACAGGTGGACGGCCGGCGCTGCCTTCGGGACAGCCACCGCTACTTACCGTAAGCGGCCGCCCAGCGAGTCTGCGCCGCCTCCCGCTGCTGGTTCGCCTCGCCACCCGACTCGTCCGGAAGCTTCAAGCCACGCACCAGCGACGCGAGCGTCGAACGGTGCTGCCGAAGCTCGGAAATCAGCGGATGCGCCACAATCTGACCCATCGACCCCGACGTCGTCAACGGCTCACCAGCGAGCGCATCCTCAAGCCGAACGATCAGATCAGCCTCAGCACACGCCGCGCGAAGAACCTCAAGCTCGTCCGCGCGAAGCGTGTACGACTCGACCGTCTGCGACCAAAGGCGCGCGCCAGCCTCACCGAGACCGGACGGGACAGTTGACTTAGCCATCGGGTGTCCTCCTGGGACGCAGCGCGCCCACCAGGGGCGACTAAGTAAGCGAAGCGACGACGCCAGAGATGTCAGCGAGCCGAGCAGGTGCGCCACGGAACCGCTTGCCCGTGACCGCGATGTAACGACCGGCCGAGTAAACCTCCACCGTCGTACCGACCGACCGCAGGTTCCGGCCAGGCGCTTCCTCGAGCAGACCGAAGATGTGAATCCCAGTACCCGACTGCGACACCTCCATGAAGGTGCCAGCAGCAGCCGCGACAACCGGCTCAGCCCACGCCTCGAGGCTCCCATCTGGACGGATGCAGCCATCAAGGTCGATGCAGCCGATGCCCTCACCAAGAGCGAAGCCGAGGCCCAGCCCGACCGGAGAGGCCAAAGCCTCACCGTAGGAAGTCCAGGTCGCCGGATTGGTCGAGGAAGCGGACCGGCCGGCGCAAGTGACCGGGCGCTTCGTCGGCTTCTTGCCTCGGTTGACGAGCACCCACCGCATCCAGCGGTCGCGGGTCGTCATCTCGAGCGGCAGGCCGACACGCTTCTGCGCACGATGCCAGTACACGCGGCAAGCCGTCGTGCAGAACCGCGCGCCAGCACGAGCCAGCGACAGGCCCGCTCCACACTGCTCGCATCGACGATCGCTCATGCGACCAGTCTAGCGGGTGTTACGGATAAAGCCAGCAAGCCAGCGGAATCAGCGCGATCGGCTAAGAGTGGGTTCCCGCAGGAGGGCCGGAATCCGGGGCCAGTAGGGCGAGCCCACCGACGCTCCGAAACGCGCCCAGGGGGCCGCCCAGAGGCTCCCAGCACCCTCCAAAAAACACAGCTCGGTCGCACGCTGATCCGGAACTGCTATGCCCAGCGGCATACCGGCCGGGGAGGGGGAGGTGACCCCAGGGGGTCGGTCAGCCCTCGTCGCCGCCACTCTTCGGGGCACGCTTGGTCGGTGCCTTGACGGGCTCGGCGACTCCCGCTTCGATGAGCCGGTCCGCGATGGACTGGCTGACGTCGGTGGTGTCGCCCTGCTTGTGGCTGCCGGCGTTGCGGGTGAAGGTGATCTTGCTCATGGCTGGATCCTTCCGGGGTGTGTCTCGGGTGGGCGGAGTCTGAGTCGCGCCTTGTCGGTGTTGCGTTGGGCTGACTCGCGTGCGGTCTTGGCGCGGTGGCATGGGCCAGATAGCCACTGGAGGTTGGTGAGCCGGTGGTCGTCGCCTGGCCTGATGTGGTCGGCGTCTGTCCCGATGCCGTCGCACTTGATGTGGTGCACTGGCGCTTCACACTTGCCTGCTGCGCGCTTCTTGGTTTGCGCTCGGAGCTTGTACCAGTCATCGGGTAGCCGGTCGCGCCTGTCACTGGTGTGCCATGCCATCAGGCGGCACCAGTGAGCACGTCCGCGAGTGACCAGTCGAGCCGGTCGGACTTGCGTACGTTGCATCGTGCGCAAGCCGCTTGGACGTTCTCAGGCGTGTGCGATCCGCCCTTGGCGAGCGGGACGATGTGGTCGATGGTCGGCGACTTCGGATCCGGGTAGGTCGCTTCCATGTCGAGCGGGCACCAGCACAGCATGCACATGTGGCCGTCGCGCTTGAAGATGTCTTCGCGCTTGAAGGTGACTGCTCCGGCCGCGCCGCGCTTGAGTGCCTTGCGTCGCGCGTGCTGTGCCTTGCGCGCGTCGGTCCATCCGTCTGATGGCGCTGGCTTCCAGAGCCCGTTGGCCTTCATCCACTGGCGGTAGTGCATGGCGCACATGCCGCGGGAGTTGACCGAGCGGTCGCATCCGGCGTGCTTGCAGGGCGCGGGCTTCTTGGTGAAGCGGTGGCCTCTGTTCAGCTCGCGCTGGCGTTCGCGTGCGCACGGGTCGCAGAACTTCTTGATCGCGCCGACGCCGATGTAGCAGAAGGTGGAGGCGCATCGTCCGCAGGTCACGGGTGGGCGCTGCTTGCGCTCCTCGAGGGACTTGGCTCGCCATGTTGCGAGGCGCTGCTCTCGGGTGCGCGCGTATGTTTCGCGTGAGCGGCGGATGTCGCGTGCTTTGTAGCAGGTGTCGCTGCAGACCTTGCGGCTGCGGTGCTTGGGCGTGAACTCGTGGCCACATTCGGTACACGTGTGCATGTGGTTCCCCTGTCGGTGGGCATACGAAAAGCCCTCCGCGACGGGGATCAGTCCGTCCGAGGGCACTCGTCCCCGACAGGACGAGCGGTCTTGCTTGGCTAGTTGTTGCCTCGTTGTGCGCAGCAGTCGCAGCCGTGCGGACATGTCTCGAGGTCGACGTCACACATGGTCACTCCCAGTAGTCGCGCGAGCGAACGGCGGCGACGTCTTCGGGCTTGGTGCTGAATGCTCGGAGCCGGTGCGCCATCATCGCGGCCTGTGCCTTCTCGGCTGGGCTGTGGCGTTCTGCTCGCTCGCGGATCTTGGCGAGCTCGTCGCGAAGGCTGATCTTGTTGCCGATGCCGCTCATGGCTACTCCTTGCAGTGTTCGCGGGCGAGTGATGGGACGGCGCAGAGTGTGCCGCAGTAGTCGCATCGCCAGCGCGCGTACGTGTCAGTCGTCAAGCTCGTCGTCGTAATCGGCGAGCAGGTCGAGTGCGGTGGATGCGTCTGCGGTGTCGAGTAGGCCGCGGATGTGGTGGTGGAGCATGCCGGTGCGGTTGAGGGTTACGTATCCGCTGGTGCCGGGTTGGTCGTCGGGTGTGCGTGTGGTGGCGACGAGTACCCATTCGGTGACCCAGGCGTCGGCGTTGTGCTTCTTGAAGACGTCGTTGATGGCGTCGTCGAGGTCGTCCGCTTGGTCACGCATAGCCGGCCCTTCGCTAGAGGAACACCGCGTCTGACGTGTGCAGCGGGTCGTGGTTCCCGATGAGGAATGCCAAGAGGCCCGACCGGGCGTGGATGCCGGTCGTGTCTGTGAGCCACTTCGATCCGTCGTCGCAGGACGGGCACTGGTAGACGAAGGCTGAGCCGACGTCATATGCCGCGTAGTGATGGCGGTGAGCTGTGACCCACACCTTTGCCTCGTAGGCGCGGGGGTCGTAGCGGACTTGACCGCCGAGCCACTTGACGAACGACACTTCGCCGCTACCGGGGATCTTGTGCCCGTGGTTGAACCCGACCTTGACGCCGGCGACATCCGCGTAGACATTGAATTCGTCGTGGGGGATGGTGAAGGTGACGTGGGGGAGCTTGTCGGCGACGATCATCTGCAACGCTTCGGCGAGGAACGCTGACCCGTTGTCGCTGTCGGAGGTGATGGAGTCCTTAGCGCCACCCTGACGGCCGAACTGGGTGTGGTTGCAGAGGACGGTCACGAACTGGCCCTTGGGTGCGAGCGGGAACACTTGGCCCGCTACCCATGTCCACAGTTCGAGGACGCCCTTCATCTGCGCGCGCAGTCCGCCACGCATGACGGTGGCCGTCTGGTTGGCGTAGTTCCCTGCGATGCCTTCGAACGGGTCGCCGTTGTTGACGACGACGATCTCGTCGATGTTGACGCCTGCTGCACGCTGACGTGCGACGTAGGCGATGAACTTGGCGACACCGTTGCGGATGCGCTTGAGCGTGGCCTCGGGCGATCCCTTGCCGTACTGGATGTCCGAGAGGTTGAGGATCGCTGCGACGGGCGTGCTGGTCGTGACGGGGTGCGCCTGTGCGGGCGTGTCCCAGAGCATCGACGAGAGCCGCTGAATGTCGGCGGGTGTGATGGGGTTCTCGAGCTTGCGTGCGCCGGGGATGGGTGTGGCGGACATGCGGTTGGAGAACATGTCTTGCCCGTAGGCGATGGCGCGGATGGAAAGCTTGTAGTCGTCGGGGTCGTCGCCGGATGCCTGTATCCATGCACGCGCGTCGGCGAGGGTGACGGGACGGTCGCGGATGGCTTCGACTGTGCGGGTGCCGTCCGATGCTTCCTCGGTGGTGGTCGTGACGGTGGGGACGTGAGCTTCGAGCGCGAACCTGACGAGCCGGGCTGCGACCTTCGCGCGCGTCTCGCCGGTCGCGTACTTCGCTGCGAGGTATCCCGTGGTGAGGCCGGCGACCACGTCTGCTTTGAATCGGTCGTTGCGTGCGAGGTCTTCGGCTTGCATGGTCATGCGGGCTGTCCTTCCGGCCAAGGAAAAGGGGTGTGCGGCTCGACCAACGGGCCGGCGGGTCGAGCCGCACACGATTAGGGGGCAGTTGGTTACCGGGTGCCAGCCGGTCGACCTCGACCGTCAGAGACAGGAGGCCAATGCTTGTTCCCCGGACAGTTGCCGTGCTGGCTGTTGGTGTGTTGTGGAGCACGCAAGCCGGGGAAGTCGTGGAACGCGGAAGGCCCCGTCGTCTTGACCGGGGCCTTCTGGAAGTAGAGACACTTCTATCGCGTACTTCAGGGTAACACGGATTTGAGGAATCCTCAACATCTTGCCGAAGATTCTTCCAGCGTGTCGCGAGGTGGTCGCTAACCCACTCCGAGCGCCCTCAACTCGACGTAGTCAGCCTCCGCCCCAAGGTGACTGCCGAGCGCCCTCAGCAGATCGACGCCCTGCCATCGCTCCCCGCACGCGTGGCAGTCTGCGGCGAGATCCTTACCCGGCCAGTAGTAGGCGATGAGCGCGTGCATCTCCCCTTCTGGCGTGTAGACGCGCGACTCCCCGCAGCCGGGGCATGCGCCGATGATCTCCTTCTTGGTGGGCGGGTCGAGGAGCAGTTCGATGTCGGCCCGCCACTTCTCGACTCGGCCTGTCAGTCGGGAGTGCGCGATCTCGGTCATCGCGTTCGTGGCCCTGAGCGCGTCTCCCTCGATGCCGACGAGTCGCAACGTGTCGATCAGCTCGCGGTGAGGGTTGCGCCCCATGAGGTTGAGAGCCTCCTTCGCCTGCGAGTCGATCTTCTGCCACAGGTCAAATGCGGCGGAGTTGATGAGGTTCCGTTCCGCTGCGAGGGATCCGCCGGCCGTGCTGCGTCCACTGTTGGACCCGATCATGTCCGCGAGCATCAGGATCCGCGGCTTGTGCTCGATGACCTGATAACCCTGGCGGTCGTCGTCTGGTGGCAGGATCTCCGCCCACGGTTCAGTGAGCGCCTGGCACGCATCAACGAGAGCAGTCACGATGTCTCCTTCTCGAGCTTCTTGTTGGCGGCGTTCAGTTGTGTGCGGAGGCTGTCCGCGTAGTCGTACAGGGACCGGTCAGCGGACATGTACGGGAACCGGGCAAGGATCGCGTCGTATGCCTCGGTCACGATCTGGTGCACGTCCGAGTGCGTCCACGGGATGCGCGTCCCGTACGTGACGCACGGGGTGGACACGCACGCGCACAGGTCGTCGTGGGTTTCGGCATCGAGCTTCCGCTCAACCTCCTCGGCGATCTCGTCTCGCACGCTCATGCGGTCCCTCCTCGTCGTGTTGGTCCGTTCCCGTAGCGGCGTTGCAGGTCCGCGAGCGCATCCTTCTCCTCGGCCTGTTCCGCGTACTGCTGCGCCTCGTCCTGCGCAGACTCCGACTGAGCGGTCATCGCCTAGAAGGGAAGCTCAGAGTCGGGGTATGCCTGGCCGGGTGCGCCCCACACGTCCTGCTGCGGGGGCTGGAACGACTGCTGCTGGGCGGGTGCGGCGTACTGCTGCGACGGGCCGGCGCTGTTACCGCTCGTCTTCGTCACCTGCACGGTCGCCCGCTTGACGGACACCGCGAAGTCGGTCACCTCGAGCTCGGTCGACGACCGCTTCTGCCCGTCCTGCTCCCACTCGCGGGTGTAGAGCTTGCCAGTGACGGTCACCTGCGTGCCCTTCTCGAGCGACGACAGCGACCCCTGGATGCCAGCAGCAACGTCGCGCCACGCGCTGCAGCGGAGCCAAAGCTTCTTCCCGTCGACCCAAACATCGTCCTTCTTGTAACGCTCGGTGGATGCGACGGTGAACGATGCGAGCGTGCCGTTGCCGACCTGCTTGATCTCGGGGGTGTTGGTGATGCCGCCAGAGACGGTGATGGTTGCGGTCATGCGTGGTTCTCCTCGTAGTGGTTGATTGATGCGAGTGCGTCTGCCAGCTCGCGGTCGGTGTAGGCGCGCAGGGTCTTGATCCGGCGCGGGGTTGGGTGGAGTAGTGCGTCTTGGATGGTTTTGGCGGTGAGGCGGCGTGCGGGCGTCTCGCTGGACTCCTTGTAGACGCGCGTCTCGGCTAGGAGTCGCTGCTTGTCGTCCTGGTCGAACGACTTGAGGAACAGTTCGAAGCCGATGTCCGATTCGCGCCAGGTGTCGTCGGGTCCGTCCCAGCCTGTGCGGGCCGGCGTCTGCAGCCGGGTCATGCCGGGACCTCCACGTCGAACAGCGGGCTCTGGGCGGTTTGCTCAGCTGCTACCTGCTCACGCCGACGCACTACCCCGCCCATGACGCCGGTTCCAGGGAACAGGTCGTCTACGTCGTCGCCGGCCGTCCAGCCCATGAGGTCGAGCACCCAGCCGCAGAACCGTTCGGGCTTAGCCCCGGTCAGTCCCTTCCGCATGGTGATCGACTCGGCGAGGTGATCGCGGCCGACTGGTGCGCCCTCGGTTGACCTGTCGCGTCCGGGGACGAACAGCACGGGTTCCCAGGTGTAGGCGATCCGCACGTTCCGCTTGAACGCTGCGAACGGCTTGACCCATGAGGCGATGCGGGCGTTACGGGGGGCGAGGGGGAGGATGTCGTGCAGGTTCCCGGACGTCATGGACAGCGCCCATCCGTCGTAGCCGTCGAGCGTCGTGAACAGCCGCTCCCATGCTTCGATGTCGTCGTACTCACGGGTCGCGGCGGCGGCTGTGTCGTTGTAGAGGTTCCCGTGGCCGTAGTAGGGCGGGTCTGCATACGCGAGCCTCATGCCGCGGCCTTCCCGAGACGTGCGGCCGCTTCGATCGCTGCCGGGTCGCCAGCCTCAACGGCCAGGTAGTCGATGCCCGCGTCGAGGAGCGCCTGCCTGCGTGCCGCGAGATCCTTCCACGGTGCCTTGCGCGCCTCGGACTGCGCCGCCGCCACACGCTCGCGGACGTTCGCGGGCATCATCCACTTCGTCGACTCCCGGTAGTGAGCCTTGAGAGCCGCAACCGCATCCACGTAGTCGATGTCGTCGAGGAGTCCCGCCCACACCTGCACCGCTTCGGTCGTCACTGCCCGGTTGTCGAGCGTGGCGGCGATCGTGAGGAGCTGTGACGCTTCTGCCTGGTTCATGCTTCGATCTCCCAGATGGTGTCGGTGTGGGCGGCTTCGAGGTTGCGGAAGTGTTCGACGACGGCCATGTTCGCGGCCTGCCTGGCAGCGGCGCGTTCGTGGCCGGTGGACTGTGCCGTGACCGGTTGCGGCAGTGGGTCCGTCCACCGCTCCTGGTTGATCCACGTCTCGAGACCGGGGATGAACCGCGTCTCTGTGCCAGCCGCTGCGTAGGCGTCCCCGTAGCGGATGACGTCGGCGGTGAGCTGGTCGAGTCCGCGCTTCTTGACTGCTGCCCGGAACTTCGCGAGGGCGGGCTTCTTCTTGTCCTTCTTCGGCCAGTGCGACCATGCGGATTCGAATGCGATGGCGACGGTGTCGATTTCGACGGATACAACACCGTTAGGTGTTGTTGTCTCTGTCTCTGTCTCTGTCTCTGTCTCTGCAACACGAGTGGCTTCGGTTTCGCTAACCGACTGGGTTACCGACTCGGTTAGCGGTTTGCGTCCACCCTTGAGCCCGTTCGCCCGATTCTTCGCGGAACGGTCAGCAACTTCGGCCTTCGTCTCCTGCATGTCGGCGTAACCGTGCAGCAGGTAGTCGCCGTCCGGGAGTTCGATGAGCGACGGGTTCTCTGCGTCGTTGCTCAGCAACTCGCTAACCCACTCGGAACCCAGTCGGTTAGCGACTCGCTTAGCGATCCGCCCGTCCGTGAGGTACTTGCGCGAGTAGAGGATCATCTCGACGTGAGCGCGGAACGCTCCGTCTGAGAGGCCGGCGATCTTGGGGTGGTCGGCGTAGTCGAGGTCGAGTCGCGCGAATAGGCGAGTGTCCTTGCGGGGGCGCATCAGTCCTCTCCCCACATTCGGTATCTGCCGGGGAACAGGTCGCCGTCGCTCGCGTTGCAGGTGCCGCACTGGACGTTTGCGGACGGCCCGTAGTAGCTGCGCTCGATTGGGCTGGTGATGATGAACCGGAACTCGCGGACCTTGCGGCACCTGAAGCACCAGCGGTCGTCGCCATCCTTCTCGTTCTTCACTTCGACCATGCGTGGGCCGTAGCAGATTGAGATACCGGGGCCGACGTAGCAGCCGTGCGGCTGCGCGTCTACCGCCTCTGTGTCGGTCTGCGTTATGATGTCGGTAGCCAATTTCACATTCTCCCTAGTACGGATGTGGCTTTGGTCAGGCTCCGAGTTGAGTGTTGACGCACTCCTCGGGGCCGTTCCAATTCTACCGCAATTCGCTGAGCATCGCTCATCTTCGTTGTGGAATACGCGGTGGATAACCTGTTCACTCGTACTCCTCCACTTCGAATGGCGTGATGAGTGCGGCCCTGACGATCGCCGCGTATGGGACGCGTACCGGCGTGGTCCCGAACATGGGCATGACGTGTACGTGTCGCCGGCCATACGACGTGATCCGCTCCCAGCCGTAGCCGCGGTCAACATGGCTCGACTGGGCGATGTCGATTGCACGCTCGAGATCAGCGCGCGTAGTCATGCGCGCCTCACTTCCGGGTATGCGCAGGCGGGGTCGGTGCAGATGTTGTTGCGGATGGAGTCGATGCCGCAGCGGGGGCAGTAGGCGGCGCTCACTGGCCGGCCGCCTTCGTGAGCTCGGCCTTCTTCGCGTTGGTGGCTGCGAGGATGCGTGGGTCGTTGCTGCCCGCGTTCTCCCATGCGGTCTTGAGCGCGTCCATGCTGTCCGCGTTGGCGATGGCGTCGAGGTGGCGGGTGATGGCGGGGTCGACGTCAGGGAGCGGCTGGATCGTGACGGGTGCGCGCTTGCCTCGGGTGGTTGTGAGGCTGAGGGTGAGGGGCTTGTCGAGGTGCGAGAGGTGCGAGATGCGGATCCCACCCACGACGGCTCCACCGAATCGGACGGTCGGGTCGCCGTAGAGGGTCATGCGCCGGCCGACGTACTCGGACGCGTCAGAGCCCCATGCGGCCACCAGGACGCGGCGTGCGGTCTTCGACGGCTTGAACGGGCGTCCGGGGAACTCGTGCAGGTGGATCTCGACGGGCTGCTCGGCGGTACCGGCGCGAACCTCGGAGACACTGACGGTCTTCGGGCCCGAGATGTAATCGTCGAAATTCTGCTGGTCCGACTTGGGGGCGGTGGTGTTGCTGATGTCCATGTTCATGCTGCTTTCTGAGTTCGTGTGCGGATGCGGTCTTGCCATGCGCGGGCTTCGGCTTGTCGGCACGACTCGCAGACGCGCTCTCTGGCCCTGTAGTGGCGTTTCGCGGCGGCTGTGGTGCCGCAGGGCAGGGGTTCGGCCTTGTGCCCGTGTGCGGCGGCGTAGCTGTCGTTCCAGCGGAACCGCATCTCGTCTACGCAGTCGATGCACCTGCAGCCGTGGTGCTTGTAGCAGGTGGTCGAGTCAGCGTGCTTGTGGCTATCGGGACACGTCATGCGACATCTCCCGCGAGGTCGAACAGGCTCATCGGCGTGTTTGCGAGCCGCTTGGCGATCAGTTCGCAGTACGCCTCTTCGACTTCCACGCCGACCACGGGTCGGCCGAGGTTCCGTGCCGCGAGGAGCGTCGCTCCTGACCCCGCGAACGGGTCGGCCACTACTCCCACGGTGTGCTCGATGAGCTTCTCCATGAGGCCGACAGGCTTCGGCGTCGGGTGGTCCGGGCGGGTGTTCACGGGCGGCTTGTTCGCGCGGATTACTGCGCCTCCGCGCTTTCCAACGAACCCGCTACCGAGGATGTAGAACTCCTCGAACGATGACCCCCACGGCAGGCTCAGGTCGCCCATGCCCGGATCGTCACCCTTGTCCCAGATGCCCGTCTGTCGCACACCGGCTGGCTTCGCAACCCGCCACGTCCCGAAGACGATTGCAGGCCGGTCCTTACCCCAGAGCGCCAACGCCTTGTCTCGCGCCTGCAGGTCACCGTCGCCAGCGATGGCGCGCTCGGGTCGCCCCTTCACCCACCCCGACGAGTAGGCCATGCCATACGGTGGGTCCGTGACGAGCGACTCCGCCGCGAGCCACTCCGTGTGCTCCGAGAGGCAGTCGCCGTGGTAGAGCGTCACAAGTTCGTCCTGGTAGTAGATGCTCACTGCTGTCCCTCGCTGGTCTTGGCTTGGTTTCGGCGGCGAGCCCACTCGCGCGAGGAAGTTGTCTTGCACGCGCGGCAGCTCCTCGTCTGGCGTCCGTCACGGTTCGTGTAGACGTAGGTGTTGCTGGGCGTGTACTCGTGGCCCCGCGGGCATGCGGTGCGCGTAGCGGCGGCATGCGTGCGGTTCCGCACCGAGTCGAGGGAGTTCGCGCTAGGAGTGGCCCACCGCAGGTTCTCGAGCCGGTTGTCGTATGGGTCGTCGTTCCAGTGGCAGCCGAACATCCCGTCCGGGCGCGGGCCGACGAATGCCTCGAGGACGAGGTGGTGCACGCGCACGACTCGGCTCTTGCCCTCGAACTGCACACGCACACGCAGGCATCCGTTGCTGTTCTGCCAGAGACGTAGCATCCGGCCCGGGATGCGGTGTCCTCGCGTGTTGAGGTGGTCGATGGAGCGGACGCGCCCGAGGTTGGATACCTCGTGGTTGGGGTAGCCCGGAACCGCGAGCCACTGTTCGGTTGCCATTAGATGCTCACCTCGACGTCCTCGATCAACCAGTTCGGCGCGTCGATGTATTGGATGTCTTCGAGGCGGGTGGGCCAGGTGTCGGTGTCGAGGCATTCGCGGAGGGTGCGGCGTGCGTCGCGGGCGGAGTCGATGCCGATGTGGCTGTAGAGGTCGTCGAGCTGGTGGACGGCGACGAAGTGGGGGGCCGCCTTCTCGACGACGACGAACCTGAACCCGATGTCGTCGCGGGCCGTCTCGAGGCGGAGCGCGTCGAGGTAGTGGCCGGACTGGATGTGATAGCCGTACGTGCTGATCGACTTGCCGAACTCGCGGGCGGTCGCCTTGGTGCCGGTCGTCTTCAGGTCCACGGCGATGGGGTCGGCCGTGTCGAGCCCGGGCAGGTAGTCGAACCGTGCCCGCATCTCGATGGCCGTTTCATCGCACGTGGCGAACACGGATGCCTCGGGGTTGCCGGGCTGCTCGAACAGTCGGCGTGCCTCGGGGTGTGCGAGGACTGCCTCACTCATCGCATCGACCTGCAGAGCGTCCTTCCGCAGCAGTGGCGTGGTGCCGTCTGCGCGTGCCTGGTCGCGTGCTTCCTTCGCGGCCTTCGTCAAGTAGTTGTCGAAGTCGAGGACGGTGGTTGCCATGCCGACGCCGAGCACCTTCGCGTGTACGGCGTGCCCGATGTCGAACGCGTCCGACGTGCGTGCGGGCTGCGTGAGTGCCCACTTGTAGCGGGCCGGCGACTCGAGGATCTGGCGTGCCTGCGTCGAGGACAGCGCGTGGTGCTGGTGGTACAGGAACTCGTCGTAGATCAGTTCGATGCTCACAGGGGGCCTTCCTTTGCCGCGTACCACAAGTCGTCGTTGATGAGCTCGTAGCCGTCGTCGTAGTCGTATTCGTCGGGCAGCACGTACGAGCACTCAGGGCACTCGTCGGCGGGGATCTGGTCACACATCGGGCATCTCCCCGTCGTTGGCTGTCTGGATGTGAATGTCGACTCCGGGGAGCTGCGGTTCGCCGTCCCAGCGGAGGTTGTCGGGGTGGATGTATGCCTTGGAGGCGGAGATCTTGACGATGGTTGAGTCGTCGCGTACTGCGCCGGATGAGGTGAGCGCATCGCCCACCGCCCTGATCAACTTGTCGAGGTCGGGGCGTGTGCTCGGGATAGTGCGTCGCGTCTTGGGGTGCGACTTGGGGCGGGGCATCCAGAAGGTGAGGCCTAGTCGGACTGCGTCGGGCGCGGTCCAGTCGTGTTCGGTCATGGCTGCGAGTGCGCCTTGTCGGACGTCTTCGCGCCAGGGCTTGACGTTCTTGGAGGACTCGACCATCTGGACGGATGTGGAGCCTGCGCGGGAGAAGCCGCGCTTGGATCCTTGGGGTGCGGCGGTGCCGGCGACGAAGAACCTCACTTGGCGTCCACCTCGATTGCTTCTTGTGCCTCGTATGCGTGGTCGGTGAGGACGCGCATGGCTTCGGCGGTGTCGGCTGCGTGGATGTCGCGGAACTCGCAGCGGAGGGTTTCGAGTGCGGCGTTGAGGTCGGCGTACTGCTTGTCGGACAGGTGGGTGCCGATGCGCTTCTCGACGTCGATGACGACGGGGCCACCGTCTGCGAGGACGTGGAGGGCGGACTGCCTAGCGGCGATCGTGGCTGCCGTGAACGGGTGCATGGCGGTCATTCGGTCACTCCCAGCTCGCGTAGTCCGGTGGGGATGTCTTTGCGTGCGACGGGTCTGCCGCCGCGCCACCAGTCGCCCTTGGGTGTCTGCATGTAGATGGAGGCGAGTCCGCGGATAGTTTCGCCTTCGATGTAGTAGGCGGGGTTGGTGTTGGGGGGCTTGGGGAGGTCGAGGCGCGGGAGGTAGATAATCTGCGCGTCAGACATTGCGCACCGCCTCGAACACGTCGGGGTAGGCGCTGCTGATCTCGACGGCAGTGCAGGTGTGGCCGAGGCTCCGGTAACGCTCGTGCACCTCGCGGATGCCAGCGTCACGGCCGCGCTTCTCGGCTTCCTCGACCTCAGTGACCGGGACGAGACGGACGAGATCGGCGGGCACGTCGGAGTCGGGTACATCGCCGTTGACCCACAGGTCGTGCCATCCGGTAGGGCTGGTGGCGTAGATATCGCAGTTGACGAGGTTCCCGCTCGCCCTGTCGATCTCGGTCTGACTTGCGTAGACACCGGGCTCGGTCGGCAGCGTCCGCTCAGGCACGGCACGCTCGACGATGTAGCCCGTGTCACTGAACGCGGTGAACGGTACGTACCCGAACGAAGCGGCAACCCCGTAGCCGTTCATGGAGACCTGCGCGTGGATGGTGTCGCCGTCTTCGCGGGTCAGGCGAACCGTGTCGGCGGGCTTGAGGTCGGAGAAGAGCGCGGCTTCCCATTTGGTGTCTGTGTTCATTGGATGTATCCGTTCTCGATGAGGCCGGCGAGCATGAAGCCGCCGAGGATGATGAGGACCGCGATGGGCGGCCAGAATCGGGTTTCGCGTCGCTGCTTGAGTCGGGTAGCGCGGTCGTGTTCGCGTTGCAGGTCGGCGGCGTACTCACACGCCTCCCAACCAGTCACTTGATGCCCGCCTGACGCTTGGCGCGGTCGTACGCGCGGACCAGCCAGGCGGGCCAGTCGTCAGCGAAGATCGCCTCGGACTGCGAGCCGCCACCGGACAGGCGCTTGACTTCGGCGAACCGAGAGTCGGGCACGATGTGGACGGTTTCGAACTCGAAGTCGTCGGTCCGCGTGTTCCAGTCGGTGAGGGCAGCGGTCCAGCGCATCGCCCCGAAGTCGAACTCGAAGACTGCTTCCGGCTCGATGCTCATGCGAATACCTCGTCGTCGAATGCGGCTTCGAACCGGGCGGCCATCTCGACGACCGCGGCATCGAAACGGGCAGCGGACTCCTCAGCGAACGAGCTCACGAGTCGACCCCCATCAGGTCGGGGCGGTCGTAGCCGTAGTGGAGGAGGTGGTTCTCCTGCGCGTCCTCGTACTCGCGGCGCTTCATGTCCACATAGGCGGCAGAAGCGGCCTCGTCGAGTGCACGCTCAACCTCGACCATCACGTCGACGGTCGAGTAGCCGTCCGGGAACGCGACCCGCTGCGCCTCACCGCGGCTCATCGCCGACCACACAGGGAGTCCTCGTAGCCGGCCATGCGGCCAGCCCAGAACGCGATACCGACCGAGAGCACGTTGCCGACCAAGACGGCGATCGTGACCCACAACGCGCTCACCGTGCCACCTGCTCGAGTTGGTCCGCGATGTCACGGAGCATGCCGGCGAGAGCATCGGAGGTGCCGTCAGTGGTGGCGGAGTAGATGCCTGCCCGGTCGATGGTGATGAGCGAGTACGTCTCACCCATCGGACGCTTCGGGCCGTAGATGGCGCTCATGCGTAGACCCCGATGGATGCGATGTGAACGGTGTGCTCGCGGATCGCTTCGGGCCGGGTGGGCTGCGGGTCGGACTCGAACTCGCCGCATGCGCACTTCGACTGGAAGCCGCCCATGTTGGGGAAGTGGAGGACGTACATCGAGTGCGCGTTCACGACGTCACCAGCTTCCACATGGTTGCGGCGCGTCCGGTGGGGGAGCCGTGGGGGACGA
Source organism: Agrococcus sp. DT81.2 (assembly GCF_049844935.1). NCBI lineage: Bacteria > Bacillati > Actinomycetota > Actinomycetes > Micrococcales > Microbacteriaceae > Agrococcus > Agrococcus sp. DT81.2. The sequence goes on from NZ_JBNCLZ010000012.1 coordinate 39,103, forward strand.
CACCAGCGGCCTCGACGTGCTGCTTCGTGACGAGCTGGGCGCGTGCGGTGCGGATGCGCTGCTCGGTGAAGGGGATGCCGCCCTTGTTCGCGGCGCGGGTGAGGTGGATGCGGTAGATGGTGCTGTCGGTGACGCCGCCACCGAGGGCGAGGATCGCGAGGACTTCGCGCTCGGATGCCTCACGGGCGGGCTGGTTCTCGCCAGCCAACACGGAGGTCAGCGGGTCGGTGTTCCGCGCCACAGGGGCGTCGGATACGATCAAGTTGGACATCGGGTGTTCTCCTAGTTGTCTCGCCCCTCCGGCCGCTGCAACGGCTTGGAGGGGCATCTGTCTTCTAGTGCTTGCGCTTGGCGCGCTTGGACTGCGCGGGCTGTGCCCACGAGTCGGTGGACGGCTTGAGTGCCGCCGTGACTTCGGCGAGGTCGAAGCGCCAGAGGCGTCCGATGCGCATGCCGGGGATCTCGTCGGCGTTGGCCTTGATGCGGATCGTTTCGGCGGTGACGCCGAGGTGTTCGGCGAGTTGCTCGGCGGTGAGGGCGGTCATGCTGCGCTCTTGAAGCGGGTCGGCAGTAGGTCGGCGGGCGCGATGTTGAGCGCGGTGGCGATGCGGCCGATCTCGGTGACGGTGAAGTCGGCGTGGCCGGCGATCTTGCGCCGGAACGTCGTTGCGGGGATGCCCGCGGCTTCTGCTGTTCCCTTGATCGACCACTCGCCTGCGGTCATCGCGGCGACGACTCGTCCTGCGACGGTGTCGTGGTTGGTAGTCATGTGACGACCATAGGTCGCCATTTGGCGACCCTGCAAGTTTGCGTCGGCGTGTCGCAATCTTGGGGTGGCGCTGAGGTAGGGGGCCAATCCGAAGCGCGCGCCTAGGTTGGGGTCGTCAAAGCGGCGCTAAAGTCCACGTATGGCAACCGAGGGATTTGCGGCCAGGGTCGCAGCAGAGCTTCGAGCGGAGCGCGCTCGCACCCGGATCACGTTCGCTGAGCTGGCCGAGTCTGCGGGGCTGTCGAAGACCGCGGTGATGCACTACCTCAACGCGAGGCGCGCGATCCCGCTCCCCGCGTTCTTCGAGTTGTGCTCAGCGCTGGGCGTTTCCCCTACGGTCATCTTCGAGCGCGCGGAGGAAGGCTCGCAGAAGCACTGAGGGTCGCATGCCGCAGAGATGTGCGGTGCGGGCCGCGTGCGTGACCGTATAAGCCTGTCCGTCTTCGGAGGGCGTGTCGGGCTGTGCGTACTGCGTCGTTGCGTCCATCGTTGGTCACCTCTGTGTCGGGGTACGTCCGCTAACGGTAGTCGTAGCCACTGACGGCGCGCGGCGTCTCCCAGGTGTCGATCAGGTAACGCCGCGTCATCTGGTGTTGGCGCGCCAACATTTCGCGGCGTGTCGCGCCCCTTTCGAGGGGTAACCGCTAGTGGTCAGGTGGGCTAATATTCCGCGTCATCTAGCGGAAAACGGCCCAATGTGTCACACTGGAAGTCACTGGTTCAAGTCCCGTTACTCACCC
>NZ_JBNCLZ010000013.1:0-3608 GCF_049844935.1 Agrococcus sp. DT81.2
CTCTGGATCAGCGCCGGGGCAACTTCTCTATCGTAACCACTTCTCGAACGGTGTCAAATCGACACACCGTGCGGAGCGAAGCTCACACCAGACTTCCAGTCCTGGCTCGTGGCAACCTGTCTAGGTTACACGATCGGGAGGCGCCGTCAAACCGGCGTGTCGCACCGGCAGCTTCTGCTGTCCGACGCGCTGTGCGCTCCGCACCTTCGTCTTCGAAGTGGGATGTCAGCGTATCAGAGTGCGAGCAGCTCCGGTGCCACGCGCAGTCCGAGCACCGGGCGATCGGCCGTCCACACCGCAGCGCACGCAGCGCGGATCGTGTCCACTGGTCGCTCGCCGTGGCGCACGAGCGTCAGGTCGATGCCCGATCGCCGCACCGCGGCGGTCCCGACCTCGAAGTAGACGTCACCCGTCGACGTCTCGAGCGTCTCGCGCACGGGGACGATGGGTTCCGTGAGACCGCGCAGGTCCTGGATCACGTGGTCCGGCCGCATCGATGCGTCCGCGGCGAGCAGGCTCGCGCCACGGTCGATGCCGGTGAGGACGAGGATCGAGCGGATGCCGGTGCGACGTGCCCCGAGGATGTCGGTGTCGAGGCGGTCGCCGATCATCGCCGGCGCCTTGGCGTTGAACCGGTCGGTCGCGAGCTCGAACATCGGCGTCTCGGGCTTGCCGGCGAACTCGGCGAGCCTTCCCACCGCGGTGTGCACGGCCGACACGAGGGTCCCGTTGCCCGGAGCGATGCCGCCCGCGACCGGGATCGTCCAGTCGCCGTTCGTCGCGATCCAGGGGATCCCGGTGTGCAGCGCGAACGAGGCCTCCGCGAGGTCCTTCCAGCCGACGGACGGGTGGAATCCCTGCACCACGGCCTTCGGCTGCTCGGCGGCAGTGCGCACCACGCGCCACCCGCGTGCCTCGATCTCGACGACGATGCCTGCGCCGCCGACGACGAGCACGGGATCGCCGGGCTCGAGGTGCGGGGCCAGCAACCGCATGGCTGCCTGCGGACTCGTGACGACCTGCTCGGCCCGCACCTCGAGGCCGAAGGACGACAGGTGCTCGGCGACCTCGGCATCGGTTCGCGACGCGTTGTTCGTCAGGTAGGCGGTCGGCAGCCCCGTGCCGCGGATGCTCTCGACGGCGTGCGGGATCGCGTCAGCGCCCTTGTAGACCACGCCGTCGAGATCGACGTAGAGGCAGTCGATGCCGTCGAGCGGCGTGGGCACGGCGCTCTTGCGGAACAGCGCCATCAGCGCTCGTCGTCCCGCCGCTCGATCAGCTCATCACCGAAGAGCGCGTCGCCGAACAGCGCGTCGCCGTGGGGCGCGGGCGCGGCAGACGGTGCCGCAGCGACCTCCTGCTCGTCGTCGCCAGCCGACTCGACCTCGCCAGCATCAGCCGACTCGACCTCGCCAGCATCAGCCGACTCGACCTCGCCAGCATCAGCCGACTCGACCTCGCCAGCATCAGCCGACTCGACCTCGCCGACATCAGACGACTCGACCTCACCGACATCAGACGACTCGACTCCATCAGCATCAGACGACTCGACTCCATCAGCATCAACCGACTCGACCTCACCGGCATCAGCCGACTCGACCTCACCGGCATCAACCGACTCGACCTCACCGGCATCAGCCGACTCGACCTCACCGGCATCAGCCGACTCGACCTCAGCAGCATCAACCGACTCGACCTCACCGGCATCAACCGACTCGACCTCAGCAGCATCAACCGACTCGACCTCAGCAGCATCAACGGACTCGACCTCTGCGGCATCAACCGACTCGACAGCTTCCGGGACGTCCTCGGTCTCGATGCGCTCGGTGATGATCGAGACCGCCTCGAGCTCGCCGGGCGCGAGTGCCGCCTCGAGCGCATCGATCGCGCGCTCAGCGAGCTCCGACCACTCCGCCGCCTCGTCGGTGCGGCCGAGCTCCTCGAGCACGCCGGCATAGCTCGCGAACAGCGCCGGGCTGTACTCGAACGCCTTGTCCTTGCGCAGCTCGGGGATGCGGAGCTCCTCGAGCGCCGCCTCGGTCTGGCCGAGGTCGAGCCGTGCGCCCGACTTGACGATGGCGAGCTCGACGCGCACGGGCGTGTCCAGCGTCGACGACTCGACGGACCTCGCCAGCTCGAGCGCCTTCTCCGGGCGGCCGAGACCGCGCTCGCAGTCGGCCATGAGGGGCAGCTGATCGTCGCGGCCCGTGATGCGACGGTAGGTGCGCAGCTCGCGCAGCGCGAGCGCGAAGTCGCCCAGCTGGTAGGCAGTGATCGCGAGCGTCTCGCGCACGACGCCGATGCGTCCCGCGCGTCGAGCGGCCGTCAGGGCGTGCTGATGTGCCAGCTCGGGGTCGTCGTCGATGTAGCGCGATGCCATGGCCATGTGCTTGGCCACGAACTCGGCGTTGTCCTTCGTCAGTGTCTTCAGCTGTGCCCGGGCGCCGATGTCGAGATCCTCGGCCACGACATCGTCGGGCAGCGGCGGCGACACGAAGTCCTCGTCGCGCGCCTGCTTGAAGCTCTCGCCCGAGCCCTCGCCACGGCGCTCGAAGTCGCGGCCCGGGCGCGCGGCGTCACGCTGGGGACCCTGGTTGCGGTCCCGCTGCGTATCGCGGCGGCGCTGGTCGTCCCGGCCGAACCGGTCGTCACCGTCACGCTGCGGGCGGGCGTCTCCCCCGCCGGCGCGGTAGCCGGTATCGCCGGGGCGCAGCGGCTTCCGCTCGGGCTGCGGGCGCGAGTCGCGATCGCCGAAGCGACGCTGACCGTCGCGCTGCGGCGGCCGGCGGTCGCCGTCGCGAGGCGGACGGCGGTCCCCATCGCGAGGCGGGCGCGAGTCGCGGTCGCCGAAGCGACGCTCTCCGTCGCGCTGCGGCGGGCGGCGATCGCCGTCGCGAGGCGGACGGCGGTCGCCGTCGCGCTGCGGACGCGAGTCGCGGTCACCGAAGCGACGCTCTCCGTCACGCTGCGGCGGGCGGCGGTCGCCGTCGCGCTGGGGACGGGAGTCGCGGTCGCCGAAACGACGCTCGCCGTCGCGCTGGGGACGGGAGTCGCGCTCGCCGGAGCGACGCTCGCCGTCGCGCTGCGGACGCGCGTCGCGGCCACCGAAGCGACGCTCACCATCACGCTGCGGCGGGCGGCGGTCGCCGTCGCGCTGCGGGCGCGAGTCGCGGTCACCGAAGCGACGCTCGCCGTCACGCTGCGGCGGGCGGCGGTCGCCGTCGCGCTGCGGCCGGCGGTCGCCGTCACGAGGCGGACGACGGTCGCCATCGCGCGACGGGCGGGCATCTCCACCGGCACGGTAGCCGGTGTCGCCGGGGCGCAGCGGCTTGCGATCGCCCTGGGGGCGAGCGTCGCGGTCGCCGAAGCGGCGGGCTCCATCACGCTGCGGACGGTCACCGTCACGCTGCGGGCGCGAGTCGCGCTGGGGACGGCCTCGGTCGCCGGCGGGCCGGCGGCGGTCGTCGTTCCGATCGGAGCTGCGCTCTGCCTTGTCGTTCATGGCCCCATGCTCCCATCAGGGTCGTACAAATGAAAAAAGGGGCCCCAGATGAATCTGGGGCCCCTTTCCAAGGTAAGTCCGGCGGTGTCCTACTCTCCCACAGGGT
>NZ_JBNCLZ010000014.1:0-1452 GCF_049844935.1 Agrococcus sp. DT81.2
GAGCGTGTCAAGTCTTCTGTGTAAGCGGTGCGGTCATGGTCAGAGGTGGGGGTTGATGCGGTCGGGGTAGGCGAGGGAGAGCTGCTCGAGCGCTTGTTTCCAGTTCGTGGTGACTTGGCCTTCGACGAGGCGGCCGCTGGCTTTGCGCTGCTCTGAGCGGAGCCCTCGTTCCTTCTGCCGGTCTCTGGCGCGCTTGTCCTCGATGTCGCAGATCGCCAGCCAGAGCAGCTTCACGACGGCTTGGTCGTTGGGGAAGTGGCCGCGGTTCTTGGTGACCTTCCGCAGCTGGAAGTTCAGCGACTCGATCGAGTTGGTCGTGTAGATCACCCGGCGCAGCTCCGGCGGGAACGCGAGGAAGGGCGTGAACCGCTCCCACGCGTCACGGAACGTCCGCACCGCGGACGGGTGCCGCTGCCCGAGCTCGCTCGCCTCGAACGCCTCGAGCGCGTCGCGAGCCGCGTCGGCGGTCGCGGCCTGGTAGATCGGTTTCAGCGCGGCGGCGACGGCCTTGCGGTCGCCGTAGGAGACGAACCGCATGGCGGCGCGGATCAGGTGCACGACGCACGTCTGCACGGTCGCCTGCGGCCAGGTCGCCTCGACCGCTTCGGGGAAGCCGGTGAGGCCGTCGCAGCAGACGATCAGCACGTCCCGGACGCCGCGGTTGGCGAGCTCGGCGCAGACGGACGCCCAGAACTTCGCGCCCTCGGTCGCCTGCACCCAGATGCCCAGCACGTGCTTGATGCCGTCCATGTCCACGCCCACGGCGATATGGGCGGCCTTGTTGCGCACGTGCCCGCCGTCACGGATCTTGACGATGATCGCGTCGAGGAAGATCACCGGGTAGAGCGCCTCCAGCGGCCGCGACTGCCATGCGAGCACCTCGTCGCCGACCTGGTCGACGATCTTCGAGATCGTCTCGTGGGAGAGCTCCGTGCCGATCGTGGAGACGAGGTGGTGCTGGATGTCGCGCAGCGTCATCCCGCCGGCGTAGAGCGAGATGATCATCCCGTCGAGCCCGTCGAGGCGCCGCTGCCCCTTCGGCACCAGCATCGGCGTGAACGTGCCGTTCCGGTCGCGCGGGACCGCGAGATCGATGTCGCCGATCTCGGTCGCGACCGTCTTCGGCGTCGTGCCGTTGCGGGAGTTCTCGAACAGCGACGCCTCCGGGTCGCCGCGCTCGTAGCCGACATGCTCGGTCAGCTCCGCATCCAGGCCACGCTCGAGCGCGGCCTTCAGCATCCCGCCGATCAGCCCGCCCTCACCGGTGAGCGGCTCGCCCGCGTCGATCTTCGCGAAGATCTCATCCAGCGCGCCCGAGGACCTCAACCGGTCCGCGATCTCCTTCTGCTGCCGGCGACGCTCCTCGCGCTCCGGGTTCGGCTTCGTCATGGTCACAGTCTGTTCTCCTTCGAACGGCGACCCACCCGCTTACACAGACCATCTGACACCCCC
>NZ_JBNCLZ010000015.1:0-567 GCF_049844935.1 Agrococcus sp. DT81.2
TTCGGCTTCGTCATGGTCACAGTCTGTTCTCCTTCGAACGGCGACCCACCCGCTTACACAGACCATCTGACACCCCCCCGCCTGGACAGCCTCCCGCAACCGGGCGCTGCGGGCGAGCTTGCCCCGCTTGGGCCGGTGCTTCCGCTCCCGCGCCCGCCAATCCGCGGAGGAGGCGCGGTAGCGGCCGCCGGCGGCCGAGTTCCGGGCGATCTCCCGCGAGATCGTCCCCGGATTGCGGCCCAGCCGAGCCGCGATCGACGCCTGCGTCTCACCGGCCGCGATCCCGACCATGATCTCGTCCCGCTCGAGCGCCGACAGCCGCGCGTACGCGCACCGTCGGCCGTCCGGGCGCTGCTGCTGCCGCTTCGGCTTCACGCCGCCAGCGTCGCTGAACCAGCGATACGCGGTCTTCCGCGACACGCGGACCGCGGCACCCGCGACCTCCACGCTGCAGCCGTCCCGGATCCCCTCCCAGAACGCCTCCCGAACCTGCCCCGAGAACCCCGGACGAGCCAACGCAACCACCACCCCTCAACCAGGCGTTGCACTAACCCCCTGAAGCCAAGG
>NZ_JBNCLZ010000016.1:0-560 GCF_049844935.1 Agrococcus sp. DT81.2
CCCCGAGAACCCCGGACGAGCCAACGCAACCACCACCCCTCAACCAGGCGTTGCACTAACCCCCTGAAGCCAAGCGCCCTGACCGTGTCGAAACCAACCCGCTCCGTGGTTGTCCACAGCCCCGGTCGCGTGTCAGTGGCCTGTGGTGGGATGCGGTCATGGACGAGTGGGGCATCGATGCGGAGGCCTACATCGAGGCCGTCCGCGCCGGTGCGTTCGACCCGTACGGGGCGTCGGCGGAGGAGCTGCAGGCGTCGCTCGACGCGTTCGATCGGGAGTCGACCGCCCAGCTGATGGCGATGACCGAGGCGGAGGTGGAGGCGGGTGCGCAGCTGCCGCCGCTGCTGCGGGAGCCGGAGTCCGCGGCGCAGGAGCGGCAGCGGCTCGATGCGGAGTTCGCGGCGCGGATGCGGGCGGTCGAGTCGCGCTCGGCGCGGGTGGAGGGTGAGCGGCGGGCGCTGATGGCGGCACACCTGCAGCGGGTGATCGACATGGCCGGCGACGCGGGTCCGCGGGTGCGGGAGCTGGCGTCGTTCGCGGCGGTCGAGCTGGGCCTGTCG
>NZ_JBNCLZ010000017.1:0-488 GCF_049844935.1 Agrococcus sp. DT81.2
GTGCGCGGCTCGTCCTTCGGCTTGCCGCGCGCGGCCTGCGTGAGCCGGTCGAAGATCGCCGACAGCTCCAACGACGGCCCATGCACGAGCAGATCCGACATCCCGTCACCGGCGTCGAACAGCTCCACCCGCCGCCGCTGCCGGGCGGTGTCGTGCCGCACCTGCAGCGGCTCGGACAGCACCTCGTTGACGACGAACTTCGCCCGCTTCCGCAACCGGCCAGGGCTGGTCGTCTCCGCGATCGCGACCAGCGCCGCCACCACCTCGTCGCGCTGCGCCGTGTCGACGCCCGGGTCGAGCCGCACCGCGCGCGTCTCCGACTCGATCACCCGCAGATGCCCGGTCGTGATCCGCCCCTCGGCGGCGGCCTGATGCGCGGCGGGCAGCTCGGTGACGATCGTCCACGCCTCGGTCATCCGCCGCTCCATGCCCGCCCCCGACAGGCCCAGCTCGACCGCCGCGAACGACGCCAGCTCCCGCACCCGCGG
>NZ_JBNCLZ010000018.1:0-473 GCF_049844935.1 Agrococcus sp. DT81.2
CGGATCAGCGAGCGGCCGGCCGAGGCCGCCGACCGGGCCGTGCCGGGGCATTGGGAGGGCGACCTGATCATCGGCGCCGACTCCGGCTCCGCGATCGGCACGCTGGTCGAGCGCAGCACCGGCTTCGTGCTGCTGCTGCACCTGCCCGGCGATCACACCGCCGACACCGTCGCGGCCGCGATGATCGCGAAGATGCGCGACCTGCCCGAGCGGCTGCGCCGCTCCCTCACCTGGGACCGCGGGAGCGAGATGGCGCACTGGGAACGCATCCGGCTCGAGCTCGACATGGGCGTCTACTTCTGCGACCCCCACTCGCCCTGGCAGCGCGGCTCGAACGAGAACACCAACGGGCTGCTGCGCCAGTACTTCCCCAAGGGCACCGACCTGTCCTTCCACGGCCCAGGCCTGCTCGACAACGTCGCCGACGAGCTCAACGCCAGACCCCGCAGACGCCACGACTACGAGACCCCAGC
>NZ_JBNCLZ010000019.1:0-424 GCF_049844935.1 Agrococcus sp. DT81.2
GTCTCGTGGGACACGTGCATCTCCAGATCATCCGGGTGCTCGCGCCGCAGCCGGTGCGCGATCTGCTGCGGCGAATGGCGGGCCTCGAGGCCCGCCTGGACAGCCTCCCGCAATCGGGCGCTGCGGGCGATCTTGCCCCGCTTGGGCCGGTGTTTCCGCTCCCGCGCCCGCCAGTCCGCGGAGGAGGCGCGGTAGCGGCCGCTGGCGGCCGAGTTCCGGGCGATCTCCCGCGAGATCGTCCCCGGATTGCGGCCCAGCCGGGCCGCGATCGACGCCTGCGTCTCACCGGCCGCGATCCCGGCCATGATCTCGTCCCGCTCGAGCGCCGACAGCCGCGCGTACGCGCTCCGTCGGCCGTCCGGGCGCTGCTGCTGCCGCTTCGGCTTCACGCCGCCAGCGTCGCTGAACCAGCGATACGCGGTCT
>NZ_JBNCLZ010000020.1:0-411 GCF_049844935.1 Agrococcus sp. DT81.2
CCCTCGCCTACCCCGACCGCATCAACCCCCACCTCTGACCATGACCGCACCGCTTACACAGAAGACTTGACACGCTCCGGTGAACAGCCGCTCCCAGGTCGCCGTCGCCGCCGCGATCCGCCGCGCCGTGTCGCGATCGACCAGCACCCGCCCGTCGAGCGACGCCGGCAGGTCCAACCCCTGCAGGGCCGGGTCCTGCTCGCCGCCGCCGGCACCATCCGCGTCGTGCAGCAGCGTGGTCGCGGGGATCAGGATCCCGACCGTCGCCCGGATCGCGGAGATGCCGTGCAGGTCCTCCGGCACCACGCCGGCCAGCAGCAGCTCCTGCGCCGCGTCGCAGCGGAACTGGTCGAAGGTGCGCGGCTCGTCCTTCGGCTTGCCGCGCGCGGCCTGCGTGAGCCGGTCGAAGAT
>NZ_JBNCLZ010000021.1:0-336 GCF_049844935.1 Agrococcus sp. DT81.2
CCCTCGCCTACCCCGACCGCATCAACCCCCACCTCTGACCATGACCGCACCGCTTACACAGAAGACTTGACACGCTCTCCTCCCGCCCATCGACGGGGCGGCGGTGCACGCGGTGGTCAACGCGTACCGCTCGCCGCGCACGAGGATCGACCTCGAGGGCGCCCGACCGGTCGACGACGACCACCGCACCGACGAGCAGCGCGCCGCGGACGTGCTCACCGGCCTGTTCGGCGCGCACGCCCGCTCCGGCGACGCGCCCCGGCCGGGGAAGGCGTCGCCGACGCTGCTGGTGGCGGTCACGCTCGCCGACCTCGCCGCGCACGCCGCCGGCCAGCC
>NZ_JBNCLZ010000022.1:0-293 GCF_049844935.1 Agrococcus sp. DT81.2
CATTCGCCGCAGCAGATCGCGCACCGGCTGCGGCGCGAGCACCCGGATGATCTGGAGATGCACGTGTCCCACGAGACGATCTACCGGAGCCTCTACGTGCAGGGCCGCGGCGAGCTGCGCCGCGAGCTGACCCGGGCGCTGCGCAGCGGCCGCGCGCTGCGCAAGCCGCGCAAGCCCGGCGGGCCCTCCTCGACCCATCACCTGCGGGACGCGCCGCGGATCAGCGAGCGGCCGGCCGAGGCCGCCGACCGGGCCGTGCCGGGGCATTGGGAGGGCGACCTGATCATCGGCGC
>NZ_JBNCLZ010000023.1:0-291 GCF_049844935.1 Agrococcus sp. DT81.2
CCCTCGCCTACCCCGACCGCATCAACCCCCACCTCTGACCATGACCGCACCGCTTACACAGAAGACTTGACACGCTCATGCGCTGCGCACCGACATCGGCGCCGACCCGGCCGAGGCCGCGAAGGTCGAGCGGGAGCTCGTCGCGATCGCGGAGACGACCACGCCCGGCCGGCTCCGCGCCCGCGCCAAGCTCGTCGTCAACCGGGTGCTGACCGCGCCGCTGCAGCAGCGGCACGACCGGGCGATGGAGCAGCGGTCGGTGTGGATGGTCGACGCCGGCGACGGGATGGT
>NZ_JBNCLZ010000024.1:0-265 GCF_049844935.1 Agrococcus sp. DT81.2
TGGTGTCGGGCGGCTGCGGGTCGGGTCGGGTGTCGGGGTTGCGCCAGAGCTCGGTCTCGGCGCGCATCTGCTCGGCGACGGCTTTGCGGCGGCGGCGCTTCTCGGCGGGCGTGGGCGGTGCGGGGTCGCGGCCGCGGCGGGGCAGGTCGGTGAAGACGGGGCCGATGGGTTCGGGCTGGTCGCGGATCACCTGCCCGATCCCGGACGTCCACTCGAGCACCCCGCCGGGCAGCTGCCGCACGGTCCAGCGGGAGTCGTGCTTGAG
>NZ_JBNCLZ010000025.1:0-259 GCF_049844935.1 Agrococcus sp. DT81.2
TCGGCTTCGTCATGGTCACAGTCTGTTCTCCTTCGAACGGCGACCCACCCGCTTACACAGACCATCTGACACCCCCCAGCGCATGCGTGGCCTGCTCGATCACCCGCAGGTGGCCGCCGCCGATCCGACCCGCCTTGTGGGCGGCGTGGGTCGCGGGCAGCTGCGTGACGATCGTCCACGCGTCGGCCATCCGCCGCTCCACGCCCCGATCGGACTGCCGCAGCTCCGCCGCCAGCACCGACGCCGCCTCCCGCAGCCC
>NZ_JBNCLZ010000026.1:0-259 GCF_049844935.1 Agrococcus sp. DT81.2
CCCCCTATAAAACACCCCCCCCCCCCACCACCACCAACACCCCACCGCCGAGGCCCGCGTTGTGTTTAAAAAAAAAAAATTTTTTTAATGATACGGCGACCACCGAGATCTACACAACCGCATCGTCGTCGGCAGCGTCATCTGACTATCCCCTGCGAGATGTGTATAAGAGACAGGCACGACGGTGACCCTCACCGGCAAGTACGGCGGGAACCGCGAGCGCGCCAAGGCGGCAGGCGTCTAGTCTGTCGTGTTCGAC
>NZ_JBNCLZ010000027.1:0-254 GCF_049844935.1 Agrococcus sp. DT81.2
CGCTCCACGCCCCGATCGGACTGCCGCAGCTCCGCCGCCAGCACCGACGCCGCCTCCCGCAGCCCCGCCACCGCCGGGCCCGGCTCCTGCTGCACCCGCGCGAAGCGGGCGGCCAGCAGCTCCCGCTCCTCCGCCTCGAGCCGTGCTCGCTGCGCCTGCAGCGCCTTCACCCCGCCCGTGAACTCCTCCTCGCGGCGCAGCCACGCGGCAGCCTCCGACTCGGCCGGACCGGGCAGCTCGGGCATCGCCATGCG
>NZ_JBNCLZ010000028.1:0-220 GCF_049844935.1 Agrococcus sp. DT81.2
TCGGCTTCGTCATGGTCACAGTCTGTTCTCCTTCGAACGGCGACCCACCCGCTTACACAGACCATCTGACACCCCCCGGGAGGACGATCCGGCCGCGGAACATGCCGTCGCCGCACTGCTTGAGCGTGAACGACCGCTCCTGCAGCTGCTGCTCCTCGCGCGGCTCCGCCCCGTCCGGGTCGAACGCCTGCAGCCACGCCCGCGCGACCGTCGCCAGCAG
>NZ_JBNCLZ010000029.1:0-212 GCF_049844935.1 Agrococcus sp. DT81.2
GCGCCGATGATCAGGTCGCCCTCCCAATGCCCCGGCACGGCCCGGTCGGCGGCCTCGGCCGGCCGCTCGCTGATCCGGGGCGCGTCCCGCAGGTGATGGGTCGAGGAGGGCCCGCCGGGCTTGCGCGGCTTGCGGAGCGCGCGGCCGCTGCGCAGCGCCCGGGTCAGCTCGCGGCGCAGCTCGCCGCGGCCCTGCACGTAGAGGCTCCGGTA
>NZ_JBNCLZ010000030.1:0-209 GCF_049844935.1 Agrococcus sp. DT81.2
TTCGGCTTCGTCATGGTCACAGTCTGTTCTCCTTCGAACGGCGACCCACCCGCTTACACAGACCATCTGACACCCCCGTTCACCGACCCGGTCACCGGCACCGTGGTCGCCGTCGACTCCCGCCGGCAGACCGTCGCGCAGAAGCTGTGGCTGCAGGCCAGGGACGGCTGGTGCCGCTGCCCCGGCTGCCCGAACCCCGCCCGCCGCGC
>NZ_JBNCLZ010000031.1:0-208 GCF_049844935.1 Agrococcus sp. DT81.2
CCGCCGGCGGCCGCTACCGCGCCTCCTCCGCGGATTGGCGGGCGCGGGAGCGGAAGCACCGGCCCAAGCGGGGCAAGCTCGCCCGCAGCGCCCGGTTGCGGGAGGCTGTCCAGGCGGGCCTCGAGGCCCGTCATTCGCCGCAGCAGATCGCGCACCGGCTGCGGCGCGAGCACCCGGATGATCTGGAGATGCACGTGTCCCACGAGAC